>JANNJM010000031.1:0-58625 GCA_031395645.1 Gammaproteobacteria bacterium
TTGCCTACCACTCTTCGGCTCCCTAAAACTCTCCCCGACACCCGTCGGCGCGCCCTCTCCCTCGCGGCGGACCTGCACCCCACTCGCATAGAGATCCGGCGTTCACGTTTTCGTGCCCTGCCGGGTAGGGCCGGGAGTTCCAGGTTTGCCAGAAAACCGGGGTGCAGCCCGCCATCCGGCCGCTCCGGGCGTCGGCAATGAGACACGCGAGGGCCTTGCCCGAGTACGTGGTGTCCAGCTTGAATCCTTCGAGATCCCGTGCAAGGGCCACGGCTTCGAGGCTCTCCGCCGTTGGCAGTGCGTAACCGTCTCCGGCAAACTCCCCGCGGAACTCTAGATGTGTGTCCACTTCGTCCGCGTGGCCCGCCCGCCCGGGAGGTAACAACGCCTCCACTGCCGTTGCCAGCCGGAGCACTGCCGCGGCATCCACCACGTTTTGCGGCACCACCTTCACGCTCACGACCGTAGCCTTTACGCGGGCCAGGCGCAGACCGACGAGCAGTCCCGCGATGCTGCCCATCGTGCCGCAGGGCAGGTACACCCGCACCTTGCCGTTCACTGCCGCGGCGGCGAGCTGTGTCGAAAGCTCGGCGGCCGCGTCCACAAAGCCCAGGCAGCCGAGTGCCGATGAGCCGCCCCAGGGCACTTCGTACAGGCGATCAGGACCAGCAGGATGCATGGCCCGGAGTCGCGTGGCCTCTGCCTGCGTCTCCACGTAGCTCGGCGCGTGCTCAACGTGCGTCCCCAGCAGGGCGTGCCAGCGAAGCGTGTTGCCCACCCAGGGCGTCTGGACCTGGTCTGTGAGTACCGCGTAACAAGCGAGGCCGGCCTGTTTCGCGTAGATGGCAGTAGCCAGGGCGTGATTGGAGCCGGCGGCCCCGAACGTGACAACGGCGTCGCAGCCCCGTCGCAGGGCATCTCCGAGCAGGTATTCCAGTTTGCGGACCTTGTTGCCTCCGTAAACCAGGCCGGCAACGTCGTCGCGCTTCGTCATCAGTGCCGGTACGCCGATGGCAGCGCCGAGTTGCCCGGCCGCTTCCAGGGCCGTCGGCAGACTGGCGAGGTGCAGCCTATTCGCCAACAGGTATCACCTGGTACTCAATGCCGTTCTGGGCCAGTCTGGCCCGGAGCCGGTTAATTTCGTTCAGGTTTTCGATTGGCCCGATCCGCACCCGATGGAAAACGCTGCCGTTGGCTTGCGCGGTCTGGATTACAGACACCACGCCCAGGAGCGCCAGTCGGGCTTTCACCTTGTCGGCAGCAGCGAAATTCGGAAAAGCACCCGCCTGGATGACGTAGGTCCCGGGCCGGGAGACGGGCGGCGGCGCTGCCGGGCGCGCCGGGTTGGTCTGCTCGGCAACTTCAACCTCGGCATCCGGCAACATCTCGTAGAACTCGAAGCGGTTGGTGGCCTCGGCGGCTGGTGGCTCCTGCGCCGCGCCCTTGTCGGCCTGCTCGGACCTGGTGCTGGACACCGGTGCCGCCTTGCCGGGTGTTGTGTTCAGGGCGTCCCGGAAATACCACGCCAATAGTCCGGCGCAGACAAGCAGCAGGGTGCCCACCAGTAAGGTTCGACGGGCATTGGCAGTGCCACGGCCGCGTTTTCGCGAGCGCTGCGCCCGCCCGCGTCTGCGGGCGGAGGACTTCGCCACTACATGTACTCCAGCGGGCGGATCCCAAGCAGACGGAGACCAGTGGCCAGCACCGCACGCGTACTACCGACTAACTCAAGGCGGGCACGGCTGCGGGCAGCATCGGCCTCGTCCAGCACAGCGTGCTGGTTGTAGAACGCATTGAACACGCTCGCAAGCTCGTGCAGGTAGTGCGCGACCTCGAAGGGTTCCCGTTGCAGGGTCGCGCGTTGCACTGAGATGCTGAATCCTCGAAGCTTTTGTACAAGGGCCCACTCCTCGTCAGCCTGAAGCAGCGACAGTTCTCCCGGTCCGGTCGTCGTGGCGAAGCGCTCCGCCGCCGCTTTCCGGAAAATACCGCTCATGCGCGCGTGGGTGTACTGCAGGTAGGGACCCGTGTTGCCCTCGAACTGCAGGACGGTGTCCCAGTCGAAGGTCACGTCGGTCAGTCGCCGTGACGAGACATCAAAGTAGAGCAGAGCCGCCTGGCCCACCGCCTCGCTGATGTTGGCCAACTCGGAAGCCGGCACGTCCGGCACAGCGCGCGCGTTCGCGGCAGTTCGCTGGTCCCTGTAACGTGCGGCCCGGTCGCGAGCTTCGTCAAGCACCGCTTCCAGCCACACCGCCTCGCCCTTGCGCGTGGACATGCCGCGTACGTAGCCGAAGCTGACGTTCTCGCACAGCGCGGGCCAGTTCTCAGGCCACTGTTCCGCGACGGCGAGCTTGCCGAGTGCGGCGAACACCTGGGCGAAATGATCCTCCTGCCGGGCGACCACGTAGACGTTGGCACCGAACTTAAAGCGCTCCCACCGGTCGATCGCCTCCGCACAGTCACGCGCGGCATAGGTGGAGGCCCCGTCGGACTTTTGCAGCATGCAGGGCGCGATGTCCCGACCCATGACGTCCGACACGTCCACGACAATGGCGCCATCGGATTCCCGGGCCACGCCGGCCTGCAGGAACCGGGCAATGACCGGCTGCACCTTCTGGTTCAGTGACGACTCACCATCGTAGGAGTCGAACTCAATGCCAAGCCGGTCGTACGTCTTGAGGAATCCCTCGAGTGAAAGCGCCCGGAAACGTTCCCAGATCCGGACGATCTCCGGGTCGCCCTGTTCGAGCCGCAGGAAGAGCTTGCGTGCCTGCTCCCGTATGCCGGCATCCTGCCCGCTTGCCTGGTTGGCGCGGATGTAGAGTTCCACCAGATAGTCGATGGCTCGGGATTCCAGTGCGGCCTCGTCGCCCCACTGCTGCCAGGCCCAGATCACGAAGCCAAACTGGGTGCCCCAGTCCCCAATATAGTTTTTCCGGATCACCCGCCACCCCTGGAACGTGAAAATCCGCGCCAGATCCGCACCCAGGTTGGTGGAGCGCAAGTGCCCGAAATGGAACGGCTTAGCGATGTTGGGCGCCGAGAAGTCGAGGACCAGCGTTTGCCCCTTGCCGAGATCGCGGCGGCCAAAGCACTCCGGCGCGTCCCGAATCTCGCCGAGTACCTGCTCCGTCGCGTTGGCACGGTTGAGAAACAGGTTGAGATAGGCTCCCTCGCCCCGTGCGCTCGCGATGATCGGATCCGGGACGACCTTCGAGGCAAGTTCTTTCGCAATCAGGTTCGGAGCGGTGCGGAGTTCTTTCGCCAGGTGGAAACAGGGCAAGGCTACGTCGCCGAGTGCGGGATTCGGGGGCGCTGTCAGCGCGTCTTCGATCTGCGCAGTACGCTCGACTGGCCAACCGAGGGCCACGCGCACGGCCTGCGCAATTTGGGAGGAGATCTGCATCGTGATGCGCAATGGGCCACTAAGGGAACGCGCGAGATTCTAGAACAATTCGGCGGGATCCACGTCCAGGCTCCAGCGCACCTGGCGCTGGGATGGCAGGGTGGCAAGCCCGGCGCGAAACTCTGGCAGGAAGCGCTGCAAGTCACGGCGCAGATCCGCCTGCAGCAGCAATTGACCCCGGAAGCGTCCGGCGCGGCGTTCCATCGGCGCGGGCGCCGGGCCGAGCGCGCGGAGGCCCGCGGGCGCTGCGCCACGGGCGCGCACCGCCGCGGCCTCCAGGAAGGTGAACACTTTCTGGCGTTCGGTGGCCTCGGCCCGTAATAGCGCGACGGACGACCACGGTGGCCAGCCGGCTCTCTGCCGCTCCTCCAGCGCGAGGGTGGCGAACGCGCCATAGCCCTGTCCCAGAAGAACGCGCAATAGCGGGTGATCCGGGAAAAGGGTCTGCAGGTAAACCTCACCCGGACGGTCGGCGCGCCCGGCCCGGCCCGCCACCTGAATAAAGGTTTGTGCCAGGCGCTCCGCGGTCCGAAAGTCAGTTCCGAAGAGTCCCTGGTCCACGTCGACGATGCCGACCAGAGTGACGCCGGGAAAGTCATGTCCCTTGGTCAGCATCTGCGTGCCCAGCAGGAGTCGGGCTTTAAGGCTGTGGACGCGTTCGAGGCGACGCTCGATCTCGCCACGCCGGCGAGTGGTGTCGCGGTCGATGCGTTCCAGTGCGTGGTCAGGAAACTCCCTCTTCAGCGCCTGTTCGAGGCGCTCCGTGCCCTGCCCGACGGGCCGGAGTTCACCCTGGCATTGTGGGCAGGCCGCAGGGACCGGTCGGTCAGACCCGCAGTGGTGGCACGTGATTCTTGCCCGCTGCTGATGCAGCACCATGCGCGCGTCGCACCGGTCGCAGCCAACAACCCCGCCACAGCCCACGCACACCAGCGTCGGTGCGTAGCCGCGCCGGTTCAGGAATATCAGTGCCTGGCCGTCGGCGTCGAGGTGTCGGCGGATGGCAGCCAGCAGGGGCTGCGTCAGTCCGTCTCTCGGCAGATGGGTCCGCACGTCGATAAGGTGAACGGTCGGATGGCCGGCGGCGCCGGCCCGCTCGGCAAGGACCAACCGCGTATAGCGGCCGCTGCGCGCGTTCTCGACAGACTCAAGTGCCGGCGTGGCGGAGCCGAGCACCAGCGGGATGCCGAGTTCCCGGGCGCGCCATACCGCCAGGTCACGCGCGGAATACCGGAACCCGTCCTGCTGCTTGTAGCTGGCATCGTGCTCCTCATCGACGATCAGTAATCCCGGTCGCTGGAGTGGCGTAAAGATGGCAGACCGGGTGCCGATCACGACCTGGGCCGAGCCGTCGCGGGCCGCGGTCCAGGCGCGGAGACGTTCGCCTTCCGCGAGACCGGAGTGCAGCACCGCCATCGGCACTGGCAAGCGCCGGCGAAACCGGTCCAGCAGCTGCGGTGTCAGCCCGATTTCAGGCACGAGCACGAGGCATTGCAGGCCAGCGTCCAGTCGTTCCCGGATGCAGCGCAGGTAGACCTCGGTTTTGCCGCTGCCAGTCACGCCGTCGAGGAGAAAGCACTGGAAGCCGCTTGCCGAGGTGATTGCCGCGACCGCCCTGGACTGATCGCCGGTCAGCGCAGGCGGCTCGTCCGCTGCAGCGAATACTGGGGTCAGTTTCGGTGCGCCGCGGCTTTCCTCAACCCAGCCCCGGGCCTCCAGCGCATTGACGGCGCGTCGCCAGCCGGCGCCAAGAATTTCCAGCCCAGCCGCAGGCAGCGGCGCGGCAGCGGCGCGCAGGATTCCCAGGGCGCGCTGCTGCGTTGTTGCCCGGCTGAGCAGTGTGAGGTCTGCCGACAGGCCGGCTGGTGTGAGTTCGAAGGCCGGCTCACCCTCTGCGGTTCCCTTGCCTTCCCGCAGGGCCTTTGGCACCGCCGTGGCAAATACCTCGCCCGGCGGGTGCTGGTAGTACGCCGAGGCCCAGCGCAACATTCGTTGCAGGTCATCGGGCAACAGCGGCTCGGTATCGAGGACCTCAAGTGCCTGGCGGAGCCTTTCCGGCGGCAGCGCACTGTCCGCCTTGATGCCTACCAACAGGCCGATGCGCGTGCCGCGGCCGAAAGGCACCCGGATCCGCATTCCAGGACGGAGCCCTACCCCGGTCTCTTGCGGGGCGAGGTAGTCGAAGAGGCCCATTAGTGGAGCTGGGACGGCGACTTCCAGGATTGGGGAGGCGGGCATTGGGTTTATCCACAGATCCTGTGGATAAGTCTGTGGATGAAGTGGGGTAAAGGCCCCCGATGGCCAAGTTCGTCAACCATTATGACAATCTGATCATTTCTTGACCTATCCGTATATGCGTTTATTTTCATAGACTTAAGGCCATAGTTTCGAGTGACTACCGCGAAGCAAGCGCTAAATACCCTCATTTCGCCGTAAATGTGCATAAGTTCACCCGCAGCGACAACGGCGGCTCCCATTCGGGACGGTTTGTCAACCCTTAGCGGTGCCGGCCGTTGTAACCGGCAAAGCCCATGGAGATTGCGGCAGTATGCTAAATCCGGACACGGCCGTGGCCCTCGGCCCAAACCGTGCAGACGAGTGGCTACCGCGCAGGGAGGAGGCGGCGCTGGACGACGGTCGGGCCATGGAACGTTTCCTCGCCGAGGTCGAGCGCCGCGCTCTGCGCATTGCGACTTTGTCGGTCGGCGACCGGGAGGAGGCCCTGGATATCGTGCAGGACGCGATGCTGAAGCTGGTTCGGAGCTACGGCAGCCGCCCCAGCGACGAATGGCGGCCACTGTTCTTCCGTATTCTGACCAATCGGATCACAGACCAGCAGCGCCGCCAGGCCGTGCGCCGGCGGGTAATTGCCTGGTTCGCGCCTGCGAATGAAGATGAAGAAAGCGACCCCATCGCGGAACTGCGTGACGAGCGCCCCATGGCTCCAGAAGAGATACTCGGCCGGACCGATGCCATGACCGCCCTCGAGGCAGCCGTTGGCAAACTGCCCGCCCGGCAACGCGAGGCCTTCCTGCTGCGTAGCCTGGAGGGTCTCGACGTGGCGGAGACGGCGGCAGCCATGGGCTGTGGGGAGGGCAGCGTGAAGACACACTATTCGCGGGCTGTGCACACCCTGCGCACCGCATTGGGAGACCACTGGCCATGACCAACCCCGATCCCAACGACGACTTCGCGAGGACCGCCAGCGAACTGCTGCGCCGAAGCGCTGAGGACATCGACGGCGCCACCGCATCCCGGCTGAACCGCGTCCGCCAGGCCGCACTGGAGCAACTACCGAACCGTCGCCGCGCGTCGCACTGGCTGGTTCCGGCCGTGTCGGCGGCGGCCGTCGGCGCTTTGGCTGTTGGCTTGTGGCTGAACCCGAGCGTCGACCGCGACCTGCCGGTGCCGGGCCCTGCCGCCGGACTGACCGCAGACGACATGGATCTGCTGCTGGCCGCCGACAGCCTCGAGATGCTGGAGGATCTGGAGTTCTACGCCTGGCTCGATGCCGATCGGAGTGACGATGAGCTGCGCGCCGAACTCGAGTCGGCGAGCTGAGGCAATGCGCCCTGTCGCCAGCCTGTGGCTTGCCCTGCTGGGTCTGGCGCTTGGACCGGGAAAAGCAGCGGTTGCTGACCAGGGCGAGGGGACCGAGCCTTCCAGTGACCTGCTCGCTTTCCTTGAGTTCCTGGGTGATGACGATACTGCAAGTAACGACTGGAACAGTTTTTTCGACAGCCTGCCGGAGCGACCGGAAGACACCGCCCGGTTGATCACCGGCCCAGTCGCGGCAGAGGAGGCCAAACCATGAGTGACAAAGTCAGAGCACGTATCAATCGCTGCCTAAGGCCATTCGCCGCGCTGTTGGCGGTCGTACTGGTGGCAACCAGCCCAGCGGTGGCCAATGCCGATGAAAGCCCCGCGGTGAACGGCGTTGCCTGGGAGCAGCTGACCGGAGAACAGCAGAAGCTGCTCGGCCGTTTCGAGTCCGGCTGGTCAGCGCTGCCGGCCGAACGGCAGTCCCGTCTCGCCGCAGGCTCCGCCCGGTGGGGCAGCATGGCGCCGGAGAATCGGGCTACCGCCCGGCAGCGCTTCCGACGGTGGCAGGATTTGACACCGGACCAGCGCCGCCTCGTACGGGAGCAGTTCCAGCAGTACCAGCAGCTGGCCCCCGAGGAGCAGGCCAAGGTTCGCAAGAACTTCCGACGGTTCCGCGACATGTCACCGGAACAGCGGCAGAAACTGCAGCAACGCTGGCGGCAACTGACGCCGCAGCAGCGCCAGAGACTGCTGGAGCAGCGCCGGTTGCCTCGGCCGGCAGCCCGGCCGAGGCCAAGCTCCTCGCCCTAGCAGCGGCCTGTAGGAGCGCCTTCAGGCGCGACCACTTTCAGTATCGCGCCTGAAGGCGCTCCTACAGTGCCTTGATGGCCTGGATCAGGGCCGACGCCGCGGCCTGTCCATCGCCGTAGAGCATGTGGGTATTGTCGAGGAAAAACAGGCCGTTCTCGATGCCGGAAAAACCGGCGCCCTTGCCACGCTTGATGACAATGACGTTTTTCGCCTTGTCAGCGTTCAGGATCGGCATCCCGTATATCGGACTCGACTTGTCCGTGCGGGCAGCAGGGTTTACCACGTCGTTGGCGCCGATGATCAGTGCGACGTCGGTGTTGTCGAACTCTGCGTTGATCTCGGATTCGTCGTAGATCACGTCGTAGGGAACGCCAGCCTCGGCAAGCAGCACGTTCATGTGGCCAGGCATGCGACCGGCAACCGGGTGAATTGCGAACTTCACCGTGACGCCGCGTTCTTGCAGAAGCTTTGCCAGTTCCCAGACCTTGTGCTGGGCCTGGGCCACCGCCATGCCGTAGCCCGGCACAATAATCACTTTCTGCGCGAAGGCCATCATCACGCCGACGTCGGCGGCATCGATGCCCTTCATCGTGCCCGTCACGGAGCCCTGGGTACCACCCGTGTCACCGAATCCGGAAAACAGGACGTTGCCCAGCGACCGGTTCATGGCCCTCGCCATCAGCTGGGTAAGCAGCGTGCCGGCGGAGCCGACCACCATGCCGGCAATGATCATGGCAGCGTTGTTGAGCACGAAGCCCTCGAAGGCGACCGCCAGACCGGTAAGCGCGTTGTAGAGCGAGATCACCACGGGCATGTCGGCGCCGCCAATCGGGAGCGTCATGGTCACGCCGAGAATCAGTGCGAGCCCGAAAAACAGGGTGACGATTCCTGGTGCGGGCCCTGCTGTGGCAAACACGAGCGACGCGCCAACCAGAACGGAGGCCAGCAGGACGGCAAGGTTGACGAAATTCTGGCCGCGAAAGCGGAACGAGCGCTTGATCAGGTCCTGCAGCTTGCCGAAGGCGATCAGGCTCCCGGAGAAGGACACGGCACCGATCAGCCCGCCAAGCACAGCCAGGGCCAGCACGACGATCGAGTGCGCCTCGCCCTTGAACAGCTCCACGGCCGCAATAGCGGCCGCCGCGCCACCGCCCATGCCGTTGTAGAGCGCGATCATCTGGGGCATGTCTGTCATGGCGACGCGCTTGCCGGTGATCCACGCCACGCCGCCACCGAGCACGATGGCGCCCAGGATCCATGCGAAATTGCCCAGACCCGGCGTAAAGAACGTGGCAATCGTTGCTACCACCATGCCCGCGCCGGCCCAGACGATGCCACCCCGGGCCGTGACCGGGGAGCTCATGCGCTTCAGCCCGGTAATGAACAGGAACGCGGCAAGCAGGTAGCTGACCGAGACCAGGGTCGTTGCCAGATCGCCGCCCATCAGTGTTGCTTCCCGCCATTTTGGCCCGCCTGCTGGCCGCCCGCTGGCTTGCTGGCCTTGAACATCTCGAGCATCCGTTCGGTCACAACGTAGCCGCCCACCGCGTTGCCCGCGGCCAGCGCGACACCGAGAAAGCCAATGACCAGTTCCAGCGTGGTGGTCGCGCGGCCCAGCGCGACCATGGCCCCGACGAGGACGATGCCGTGGACGAAGTTGGAGCCTGACATCAGCGGGGTATGGAGAATGGTCGGCACACGGCCGATCACCTCGTAGCCCGTGAATGCGGCAAGCATGAAGATGTACAGAGCGATGAACCCGTCGATCATTGTCTGGCTCCCATCAGGTGATGGCCTTGCGTGTGGGTTCGTGACGGATGGTGCCGTCGTGGGTCAGCACGGCGCCGCTGAAAACTTCGTCGCTCCAGTCGATGGCCAGCTCGCCGTCCTTGTTAATGGCAGGCGACAGGAAGTTGAACAGATTACGGGCGTACATCTCGCTGGCGTGACGCGGCACTGTCGCGGCCAGATTGACCAGCCCGATGATCGTGATGCCCTGGTGTACGATCGTCTCGCCGGGCCGGGTCAGTTCGCAGTTGCCGCCGCTGTCGGCGCCCAGGTCCACAATCACCGCTCCCGGTTTCATGCGCTCCACCGTGGCCCGGTCAATGAGGCGCGGCGCAGGCCGGCCGGGCACCGCGGCCGTCGTGATCACCAGATCCGCTTTCGCCACCCGGTCGTTCACCACTGACTGCTGCTTCTGACGTTCCTCAGCAGTTAGTTCGCGGGCATAGCCGCCGGCCCCGTCGGCCGTTACTCCGGTATCCACAAACTTCGCGCCGAGCGATTCCACCTGTTCCTTCGTCGCCGCGCGCACATCAAACGCCTCGACGATGGCGCCCAGTCGGCGCGCGGTCGCGATGGCCTGCAGGCCTGCGACGCCGGCGCCTACGATCAGCGCGACCGACGGGCGAATCGTGCCGGCGGCGGTCGTCAGCATGGGCAGGAATTTGTCCAGCGCGGCGGCGCCCAGTAACACGGCCTTGTAGCCGGCGACAGCAGCCTGGGACGAGAGTGCATCCATGGACTGGGCCCGCGAAATGCGCGGCACCAGTTCCATCGCAAAGCTCGTGATCCGGCGCTCGCAAAACACCCGGATGAGGTCATGTTGCAGATAGGGCTGGAGGTAGCCGATCACCACCGATCCGGGCTTCAGTGCAGCGGCTTCCGCCAGCGACGGGGGTTGCACCCGGAGCAGGACGCCAGCTTCTGCCAGCACCGCCCCTGGCCCAGCGACGATGGTCGCAGGGCCCGCGAGCTCCGCATCCGGGATATTGGCGCGCCCGGCGGCCCCGGCCTCGATCAGCACCCGCGCCTTCGCGTTGGCAAGTTTCTTGGCCACTTCAGGCACGATGGCTACTCGCGCCTCACCCGGCGCAGTTTCGCGAATCACGCCAATGGTGACTGGCATGAGAAGAATCACTCCCAAAACGGCTGGACGACCGGCTGGCCGCCCTCGTAACGCGCCGAATCATGCCACAGGAGCGTGACCCAGGAATTTGATTTTTGACCCGGAACCCGCAATATACGGCCGAGGCAGGGTCGACTCTCAACATGTTGTACCTCCATGAAGACGTCAGCGATTTCTCGCAGCAGGTCCTTCGGACCGATGTAGCTGGCATGCCCCTTGAGTGGATCGACTTCAGGGACGCTGTGCGCCTCTACTACCTCGGCCAGGTTGCCTACAGCTGCGGATCCCCGCTGTTTCGCATTCACGGCGGGTTTAATGCGCTGAGCCACGAGCAGAGCTGCATCGAGGTCAGTTCAATCGTGGCAACTGTCGGGCGATCGCCCGACGTGGCCGAACTGATGGACTGCTACGTTCCGCCACTGAACAACAAGACGCTGTTCCGGCGCGATTCGAATCTCTGCCTGTATTGCGGCCACCAGTTTCCCGTGCGGGAACTCACCCGCGATCACGTGCGGCCGCTCTCGAGGGGTGGCGGAGACACCTGGAACAACGTCGTAACGGCATGCCGGCGTTGCAACAATCACAAGGGCGGCCACACGCCGGAGCAGGCCCGCATGCAGCTCGTCGCGGTGCCGTTCACCCCCACCTATGCCGAGTACATATATCTGAAAGGCCGTCGGGTGCTCGCTGACCAGATGGAGTTCCTGATGGCGCACATTCCCCGTACCAGTCCGCTGCACCAGCGACTGGCGTCCAGTCTTATTAAGAGGGCAAACGCTTAAACGCCGTCCCCTGGGGGCTTAAGACGCCTGAAGGTGCGACCTTAGTCACAACGGAACCGTTCTCCCGCAGGGCCGGCTGGCATATGCTTCCCGCCATGGCGGCAGCAACCGACGACACACAGTTAATGACCCGGTATGCGACGGGCGATGTGGGTGCATTCGAGGTGCTCTACACGCGGCACAAGGGGCCCCTTTACCGGTACTTCCTCCGTCAGTGCGGCAGTGCCGAGACCTCCGACGAACTCTTCCAGGAGGTCTGGATGCGTATCATCAAGGCTCGTGAGCGCTATCAGCCAAGGGCCCGCTTCACGACTTTCCTCTACCAGATCGCCCACAACTGCCTGGTCGATCACTTCCGCAAGGCCGGCCGTGACCTGACCAAAGACACGCCGCCTGGCACCCAGCCGCTGCAGCCCGACGATCTGGCGGACCCGGTTGCCGAGGCGCAGGACCCCGCCTTTGCGTCGGCGCGCTGGTCCATCGTCGACTGGGAGCACGGGCCGGCCGACGGTACTCCGGGACCCGAGGCCGCCAGTTCGGGCGCGCAGCGTGCCGACCGGCTGCGTTCTGCACTGGACGCCCTGCCCATCGAACAGCGGGAGGCTTTTCTGCTGCATGAGGAAGGCGGGATGGGGCTGGCTGAAATCGCCACGGTCACCGGCGCCAACGCGGAAACCGTCAAGAGCCGCCTGCGGTACGCGCTGAAGAAGCTGCGCAGTGCGCTTGGCGATCTGGCGCCTGCCACATCCGGGGGAGCACTGTCATGAGCACCGGTAAGAGTCCCCGGGAGGAGGTGGACCTGGAGGCATTCCTCGCCCGCCAGTCCTCCGTTTCGACGGAGTACGGCACTCTCGAACTCGTCGATCCGCCAGCCGTAGTGGACGAGAAAGTGCTCGCGGCAGCGAAGGCGGCGGCGCGGCCGACGGTCGCAAAATCCGCCCCAGCACCCGCGCCCAGCAAGCCGCTCTCCCCGACGGAGGCCGCCAAGCCCGCGGCCGGGGCGGAAGACCGGCGCAAGAGAGTCCGCACGCCCGTCGACGTCGATGACGAGGCAGAGCCTGCCCGCCGGCCGCGCTGGCTCATTCCTGCCGCCCTCGCAGCGACCGTGCTCGTGGCCGTGGGCATCGGCGTGAGCATGCTGGGAGATGCGCCATCCGGCCAGGATGATGGGACCGCGACCAGCGGGTTGTTAGCAAGGCGCGCGCGCCAAAGCAATGAGGCCAGAAAGGCAGCGGCTGAAGCCGCGGCCCAGGCCTCTGCCGGACAGGATGCGGAGGTTCTGGAGTTGGAGGTGGAAGAGCTTCCACCTCCGCCCATGTTCGAACCCGAGGGACCTCAGGTGCAGGACCTGGACGCGGCGATCGCCCTGATTCGTAAGGAGCTGGTTCTGGCGAACCAGGTTGCTGCTGCTACGGAAGATGCTTCCGGGAAGTCCGCTGCCGATACCGGTCCGCTGGCCGACAGACTCGCAGCAGCGCCGGCGGCCTCACAGGTCTCGAGTGTCATACAACCGCGTGACCGGCGACTCACCAAGATTCTGGAGCTGTTCGACGGCGGGAATGAGGACCTGGCGGCTGACTCACTTGAAATATTCCTGCGCGATTTCGAGGATGACCCGATCAGCCAGCGCATTCTCGCCGTCAAGCCCTAGCGCGTCGGCGCTCCGGTGGAGCCATTCATGACGAATATCGAATCAATCCTGCATGAATCGCGCCGGTTTCCGCCGTCGCCGGCTTTCACCGCCCAGGCCCGCATCCAGCCCGCCGATTTTGCCGCGCTGAACGCCGAGGCCTCCAGGGACCACGTGGCCTATTGGGGCCGGCTCGCGCGCGAGGAGCTGCACTGGCACGTCCCGTTCACGAACATCCTGGATGATTCCCAGGCACCTAATTTCCGCTGGTTCACCGACGGCGAGCTCAACGCCTCGTTCAATTGCCTCGACGTGCATCTCGCGGTCCGTGGCGAAAAGCCAGCGATCGTCTTCGAGGGCGAACACGGCGATGGCCGCACACTCACCTACAGGCAGCTCACTGCTGAAGTCTGCCAGTTTGCCAACGCACTGAAGGCGCTCGGCATTCTGCCGGGCGACCGTGTCGTCATCTACCTGCCGATGGTGCCGGAAGCGATTATCGCGATGCAGGCCTGCGCGCGAATCGGCGCCACGCACTCGGTCGTGTTTGGCGGCTTCTCCGCCCACTCACTGCGCGACCGGATTGCGGATGCCGGCGCGAAGATGGTGATTACGGCGGACGGCGGGTGGCGCTCGGGCAAGGTCGTGGAACTCAAGCAGGCGGTGGACGAAGCCCTGGAAGTCGGCTGCGACACCATCCGGAACGTGGTGGTGCTGAAGCGCACCGGTGCGTCTGTGGCAATGACGGAGGGCCGGGACCTCTGGTGGTCCGAAGCGGTTCGGGAGCAGGCGAACGAGTGCGCACCGACCTGGGTGAACGCGGAACACCCGCTGTACCTGCTCTACACCTCGGGTTCTACGGGCAAGCCGAAGGGCATCCAGCATTCGACAGCGGGCTATCTGCTCAACGCCAAGCTCACTGCCAAGTGGATCTTCGATTTCCGTGAGGACGACGTCTTCTGGTGTACGGCCGACGTGGGCTGGGTCACAGGCCACACCTACGTCTGCTACGGGCCGCTGGCCGCCGGGGCGACGATCGTCATGTACGAGGGCGCGCCGGTGTATCCGGATGGCGGCCGCTTCTGGAGCATTTGCGAGCGACTCGGCGTCACCATCTTCTACACGGCGCCCACCGCGATCCGCGCGCTGATGAAACTGGGCGACGACTTCCCGAACCGGTACGACCTGTCGAAATTGCGGCTGCTGGGCACGGTCGGCGAGCCGATCAACCCCGAGGCGTGGATCTGGTACCACACCGTGATCGGCAAGGAGCGCTGTCCGATCGTGGACACCTGGTGGCAGACGGAAACTGGTGCCGCGATGGCCAGCCCGCTGCCCGGCGTGACCGCAACCAAGCCAGGCTCCTGCACCACGGCGATTCCCGGCATCGACATGGCGATCGTGGATGAAGATGGCGACCTAGTGACAAATCCGGGGCAGGGCGGCTGGCTGGTGGTGCGCAAGCCGTGGCCTTCCATGCTCCGCACGATCTGGGGCGACAACGAGCGCTACCTCTCAACCTACTGGGCGAAGTTCAACAACCGCTACTACGTCGCCGGAGATACCGCCCACCAGGACGCCGACGGCTACTTCTGGCTGATGGGTCGCGCCGATGACGTACTAAAAGTGTCCGGCCATCGACTGGGAACGATGGAAGTGGAGAGCGCCTTCGTGGCGCACCCACGCGTTGCAGAAGCGGCGGTCGTGAGCCGCAGCCACGAGATCAAGGGCGAGTCGATTTTTGCTTACGTCGTTTTGAAGGGTCAGCGACCGACGGGCAAGGACGCAGAGAAGCTGGCCGCCGAGTTACGTGAGTTTGTCGGCAAGGAGCTGGGCGCGATTGCCAAGCCGGATGACATCCGCTTCGCCGACAACCTGCCAAAAACGCGGTCTGGAAAAATTATGCGACGGCTATTGCGCGCGATCGCACGCGGTGAGCCCATCACTCAGGATATCTCGACGCTGGAGAATCCGGCGATCGTGGAGCAGTTGCGGCGCGCCGAATAGCCCTACGCCCCAAGTCGCCGCTCATCGTTGCCGCTGTTGTCTCCTGCTTCCACCTGCTTAGTTTCGCGGAATCGTTCCAGTGACCAATCAATGACCAGTGCTGACAACACGTCGCCCTTCGACACAACGCCTACCGACGCCTGCAACATCATTGCGTCGTTTGGCGGCGGGGTATTGGTCGACCTTGATGAAACCCTGTACCTCAGGAATTCTACCGAAGACTTCCTGAGCTGCGCGCGACCGGGCTTGCTGGCACTGATCGCCTTGAGGGTGCTCGATGCATTCAGGCCCTGGCGCTTTTTTGGCGGCGAAGCAACGCGTGATATCTGGCGGTTGCGAACGATCATCCTGCTCTTTCCGTGGACAATGCGGGTCTGGCGCAAACAGGCGCTGCGACTTGGCGTCCGGCACCGGAATAATGTGCTTGCTGCCGTTTTAATGAATCGTCCCGATCCCCCAACGATCCTCACGGTTGGCTTCATGCCAATCGTCCAGCCATTGTTAGCTGCAATGGGCTTCGCCTCATTTCCTTTGATCGCAGCACGACTTTCAACTTTTGCGGATCGACAAGCCGGCAAGCTCGCGATGGCAATAAATACTCTGGGAGAGGGGAGGGTGCGCAGTTCGCTGGTCCTGACTGACTCCCGCGACGACCTGCCGATTCTTGAGCTCTGCACGCGCCCCTTGCGGGTCGAGTGGCCCGGGGCCAGGTATTTGAGGGCTCTATCGAGTGTCTACCTTCCTGGGCAGTACATCACACATGTAAAGCGGCCTGGCGAACGGTATATTGTTCGGGGAATATTGCAGGAAGACTTCTCCTTCTGGGTGTTGAGTTCCGTGGCCCTTGCGGCCAATCCTTTTGCTCACGTAGCTGGACTCATATTTCTGCTGATTTCCTTTTGGACTGTGTACGAGCTCGGCTATGTGGACAATGACCGGGTCGCGCACAAGTTCGAGATGAGCCCAAAGCTTAGCGAGCAGTTCTGGAGTTCACCTGTTGCCACACCGACGTGGCAACCTTGGGGTTGGTCACTATTGAGCGCAGTCTGTGCGATCGGACTGATCAACCAGCCCGCCTCCTACAACCCGATACAACTGATTCAGTGGCTGGTCCTGCTGCTGGGAACTTACGGCTGGTTCTGGCTCTATAACCGCTACGACAAGGCCACTCGAATCTGGATGTTTACAGGCCTGCAGTTCGCACGTTCCGCGGCATTCCTGGCGGTAGTTCCGTGCATGGAAATCGGCGTAGCTGCAGTGGGCGCGCACATTCTTGCACGCTGGGTGCCCTACTTCTTCTATCGGAGTGGAGCAAAGAACTGGCCGGGAGGCCCTTCGCAACTCATCCGCCTTTTATTCTTTCTCGTGCTGGCCCTGCTTCTGGCAGTGGTAGTTGATCTGTCAATTATTGCCAATTGGACAACAGCCGCTATCCTCGGATGGTGCATGTATCGCGCACGCCACGAATTGCGGGATGTCATTCAGAAAGCGGGGCGCATTGACCAGGAAACACCGCACTGACGTAAACTATTCTCCTGCGCGCCGGATTGACCACACGCTGGCGTAGGCTTTTGGCTGGTGAGGCTTGGCAGGCGATTCACGGACAGGTGCGAAAGCAGTGCAGAAACGAAGTCGATTTGCGGAAAGAATGGCCCTGCTGTGCACGGTAGTGATAGCCATGGGCGTAGGTATTTCAGATGCACGTGCGCAGAGCGCCGCTTCTCCGCTGCTCGCGCTGCCACAACTACTGTCCGCGGCTACCCTCCACATTCGGGGAGTGAGCCTCGCCGGAGCCGAGTTCTCGCCTGGCACTCTGCCCGGCACTGTGGGCACGAACTACATCTACCCCGCACCAGCGAGCTTCAATTACTTCAGGGCAAAGGGCATGGACACGGCGCGCCTGCCGTTCCTGTGGGAGCGACTGCAGCCGACGCTTTTTCAAAGCTTCGATGTCGCCGAGTTGGCGCGCGTGACGAACTTCGTAGACCAGGTCACGTCAACTGGCGCCACGGTGGTTCTCGACCCGCACAACTACGCGCGCTACCGCGGCTATCTGGTCGGCTCAAGTGCTGTTCCATACACAGCATTTGCTGACTTCTGGACCCGATTGGCCAACCAGTTCAAGGGGAACGCGCGGGTGGTTTTCGGCCTGATGAATGAGCCAAACACCATGCCTACCGCGCAGTGGTTGACGGCCGCCAATGCAGCGCTGGCGGCCATCAGGAGTACCGGAGCAACGAACGTGGTGACAGTGCCCGGCAACGCCTGGTCCGGCGCATTCAGCTGGTTCGCGACCTGGTACGGCACGCCCAATGCCACCGTAATGAAGGACGTCGTCGATCCGGGCAACAACATGGTGTTCGAGGTGCACATGTACCTCGACAGCGACTCATCGGGGACGAGTCAGGTCTGCGTCAGCCCGACTATTGGTTCCGAACGCTTGCAAACCATCACGGCGTGGATGCGCAGCAATGGCTTTCGCGCTTTGCTCGGGGAAATGGGCACACCATTCAATACCACCTGTAACCTCGCGATGGCGGATATGCTCGACTACATGCAGGCGAACGCCGATGTATGGGTTGGCTGGACCTGGTGGGTAGCCGGACCGTGGTGGGGCAACAACGCGCTCTCGATCGAACCCGATGGCACCACCGACAAACCTCAGATGGCGGTCCTGCAGCCTTTTCTCACCGTAATTGACAGTGATGGAGATACTGTTGCCGATGTCGTCGATAATTGCACACTGGTGCCGAACGCAAACCAGCGCGACGCTAACGGCGATGGCTACGGCAACAGCTGCGACGCGGATCTGAACGACAGCGGGCTCGTTACTTCGGCAGATTTTGCCATTCTCCGTTCCGTCCTTAACCTGAGCGCCTCCTCAAGCCCAACAGCGGCCGCTGCCGACTTAAACGACAGCAGTGCGGTGACAACAGCTGATTTAGCCATTTTGCGTGCGCGGCTCAGCTTCGCGCCGGGCCCTTCCGGACAGCATCCCTGAGGAATCTTTGTCCCAAATCCTGCGCCAGACTTGAGACCCGGATAATTTGGAAGGACTAGGCAAGTGTTGTTCCGCGTTCTTCGACGCTTGCGGAAGTTTGGTCTTTGGGCCCACCTTCGGGGATTCTGGCTAGCGCGGCGATTCGCGGCCCACGGAATTCTCGTTGTCACTGGCAGGGGTCCTGGTCCGAAGGTACTAAACCGTGGTGGAAGACTCGAGGCGGAGAACTGTCAGTTCTACGAAGGGGTGCGCTTTGAACTTGGACCCGGAGCGATCATCCGCATTGGCAATGGCACGTACCTGAATCACCACACCTTGGTGGTTGCCGAGCAGCGCGTAGAGATTGGTCGTGACTGCAAGATCGCCTGGGACGTTGTCATCATGGATTCGGACTTGCACGAGGTCCCAGGCCAGGGTAAGAGCGATCGGCCGGTAGTGATCGAGGACGAAGTGTGGATTGGCTGCCGCGTCATTGTTTTGAAAGGCGTCCGAATCGGTAAGGGCGCTGTCATTGCCGCCGGAGCTGTCGTGACGACAAGCGTCGCCCCCTACTCGATAGTTGGCGGAATCCCGGCCCGATTCATCCGCATGCGCGACGACGCGGCGCACCTCGGAGTGCTGGCGCCGCCGGATTCTGTTGATCCCAGCACAGATCTCAGCCGGAGGGCTGGGCGAAACTAGCTGCCATGTGGCCCGGCATCAACGTCCGTTTTCACAATCCCTTGGTTCGCCACCCCCGCTCTTCCACAGTGGGTGCAACCGCCACGAGCACGTTGGTCGTTTTTCTGGCTGCCTGCGGCGGCGGTGGAGCCGGGTCGACGGCGCCTGGCCCCAGCCCCGGTCCAGGTGGCTACCCCGGCGGCGCCGAGATCATTGTCTGGGGCGACAGCTGGACATCGGGCATTGGGGCCTCCAATGGCAACAGCTTTCCGGAGCAGTTGGCAGCGCTGACGGGCCGGTCGGTCTTCAACGCCGGGGTGTCAGGCCAGACTAGTGACCAGATCGTCGCTCGTCAGGGTGGTGTCCCTGCGCGCCTGACTTTGCAGAACGACGCGATCCCTGATTCAGGGCCCGTGACGATTGAGGACCAATCGACAATTCCGGTGACGGCGGAAGGGCCTGGGCCGCTCCCGGGTACTTTGTCTGGCGTGCACGGCACCCTGAGCTTTGTATCCGGGCTTCTGTTCATCCGTGATCTTCCGGGCACTTCAGTGACTGTGCCGGCGCTGAGTCCTTTCAATCCCGACGCCTTCGACAGCCGGACTGTGATCAATGTGTTCTGGATTGGAGGCAATAACTTCTTCAACCCCGACCAGGTAAAGGCAGACATTGCCAGTGCCGTTGGGTTCCTGTTGACCAGTAACTTTGTTGTCCTGGGGATTCTGAATGCGGGCTCTGAACCTGCTGGCACAGCCTCCTACAATGAGGTGATCCAGTTGAACGCCGACCTCGCAGCTACCTATCCGGACAACTTCATTGATGTCCGCAGCATCCTTGTCCAGGGCTACGACGCGTCGAATCCAGCAGACGTGCTCGACTACGCCAACGACGTCCCGCCCACCTCGCTGCGCAACGACGACCAGCATCCGAACGACGTCGGCTACTCCCTGGCCGCAGCCCACGTGGCGACGTTCATACAGGTTCGCGGCTGGTAGGCGTCGTGCCGTCGTCATGCGGCGACGGAATTCGAAGTTCCAGATAGCTTCTTGCGAAGGCGGCCGCAGGGCTTTTCCACAAACCTGTAGATCGTCCAGGAGGTTCCAAAGGACAGTGCTCCCGCCAGGCAGGCCTGCGCTATACCTGGCCAGTCGGGAAGCAGTCGTTCCACAGCGAAGATCAGTGGGTAGTGAACGAGGTAAAGCGAATAGGACAGCACGCCAATGAAGACCACCGGGCGCAGATTCAGTAGCCGGAACGGGAACTCGTCGTGAAAGCGTATGCAGGCCACGAAGACCACGGTAAGGGCTATTCCCTGCAACGAGTACCTGAAGGTCTCCCGGAAGCCAGGGTCACGATAGACGAGCGTACCCAGGAGAATGGCGATCGCCGCAGGTAACAACGCGAACTTCAGGAGGCGCGCCGGATAGTAGTTGGCGTCCACGACCGGATTGCGCCAGACCGCCAGCGCGCAGCCAAACAGGATGGCGTCTACGCGAGTGTCAGTCGCGAGGTAAGTACGGTCCTCCGGTACGTCAAAGCTGCCGACCAGCACACAGCGCCACACGAGCACGACACCACAGATTCCCCACAGCAAAAGGGCCTGGTTCCAGCCCGACAATCGTAGCCGTCGCAGTGCGACGTACAGCCACGGGAAAAGCAGGTAGAAGTGTTCCTCTACCGCCAGCGACCAGTACACGCCCGTCCCCGGCGCCTGCCCGCTGTAGCCGTTCCACACAATCCAGTAGTTCGTATAGTGCAGAACCTGAGCAACGACCGCCGCTGGCGATAGTGTTCCTGGAGGGTCAACCAACCAGGATGCGACGGTGCAAACAACCAGCACCAGATAGAAAGGGGGCAGGATCCGGAGTGCCCGCCGAAGCCAGAAATGTCGAAGATTGACCGACCCGGTTGCCTCGTACTCCGAGCGCATCAACGTGGTGATCAGAAACCCGCTGAGAAAGAAAAACACCGTGACACCGAACCCGCCGGGCGCGACATCCGCGACTCCTATGTGGGAAAGAATTACCAGCAACACACTGAACGCCCTGAGGCCGTCGAGAGACGGAATAGGTCGACTCGTCATGCTGGTCGTCCGGTAGCGGCGCGTTCATGGCGAATTTCGCGGGCGGAGAGCGCCAGGATGCCCAGCAAGTTGGCCACTTCGCCAATCAGTACCCCGATAGGGGCGCCGATGACGCCGAAACGGCCGAGCGCGACATACGTGATCGCCAGTGACAGCAATGCTGAAACGAGCGTGATGAATGCCATCGGGCGGAATCTGCCACTAGCTCCGGGCAGGTAGAGGAGCTGGTCCCGGAACACCGCCACCAGGAATACGGCCGACCAACACAACAAGAGCGCGTCCCGCTGCGGAAACTCCTTTGCCATAACCACAAGGAAGATCCAGTCCCGCAGAAGCCACAAGAGCAGCATGTACGCCAGAGCCGCCAGGCACAGGCCACCTGCTACCCGGCACAGGCGGCGAAAAACTGTCGCCGGTCCATGCTCGTTTAGCCACTTCGATGCCGTCGCCATCATCAGCGAGGCGATGCCCGCAGACATGAGGTTTACCGGCATCATCGTAAGGCGAGTTGCTGCCAGGGCTGCAACCGCGGTGACATCCAGGGTGCCAACAGCCACGTAGTTGTAGCCCTGGCTAAAGGCCCAGTGCGTCACGGCGCCGGCAGCCGACCACGCGCCGATAGGGGCAATCGAGCGCAGTAAGCCCG
Organism: Gammaproteobacteria bacterium; assembly: GCA_031395645.1. GTDB lineage: Bacteria > Pseudomonadota > Gammaproteobacteria > Steroidobacterales > SHZI01. Next base: position 21,483 of record JANNJM010000031.1, read on the forward strand.
GGCTGCTCGTACGTACCCAGGGTTCGTGGCGCTGGAGGGCATGGGACAGCAGCCAGCCACCGGCAACCGCAGCAATGCCGAGGCTCAGCGTGGTACCAACGGCTGGCAGCGACGTGAAGGTGCTGGCGTAGACGCCGGTGATGAACAGGGAGGCAAAGACGAGGTCGGCTCGCAGGACGTCATCGGGTCGCCGGTAGGCGAGTAGTGATATCCGGAAGAATTCGCGGAAGAGCGCGGCGATTGCCGCTAGCAGCGCAACACCCAGCAAAAGTGCGAAGAGCGGAGTCGTGGCACCAGTGAGCAGCACCAGCGCGACGACCAGCATCGATGCCGTGGTCAAGCCGATCAGCAGCCTTCCCTGGGCATGTGCCAGGCCGCCGATGAGTCTTCCCCTGCCGAGCGCGTCGGTCCGACTCATGCGCATGACCATGGGGGGCTGTAAAAAGGCACCCTGCAACGATGTGAGGAGGAGCAGAAAGTTGGTGATGAGCACGAAGTAGCCGTAGTCCGCGTCAGTGGCTCGTCGGATCAGGATTAACGAGACCAGCAAATTGGCAGCCGAGAGCAGCGCCTGTATCAGGATTGCACTGCTGAACATGCGGGCGAAAGCGCGCGGGGGCGCCAGGTCCGTCAAGATTGCTCCCTGTCGGTGCGAATCCACTCCTTGGAATTGTGGGGACGCATCATCAGTACAATTTTCCAGAGAAGAAAGAACGGAGCACGAGCGAGATCCAGGAGGCCGCGGGGGCCGATGCCACTGAGCTGCCAGCCCCTCAAGACGTAGAGCAGCAATGCACCGGTGCAGCTGAGTGCGACCCACCGCCAGGCCAGCGCGTTCCCGTGCCAGAAGCCAGCAAGCAAGCTCAGGCTAAAGAGCGCCACTACGTTGATGACCACATAGGATAGTGGCAAGACCAAGAGGTCGCAGGCGAGATCAAGGCAGAGGGCGCTTGGTCTACGCAGCGCAGTCGCGAGGAGCTGGCCCGTCTTCTCCCTGATGAGCTGGAAGCGGCCATGTTCCCACCGCTGCCGTTGTTGGCGGGAGGCCCGCTCCCCGGAGACCATTTCTCCGTCTACATGGGCCTCGTCGGCATATGCGACCCGTACGCCGGCCAGGCCAAGGGCGATGCCGTACTCGATGTCCTCGGCGAGTGAGAAGGCGTTGTAGGGCACTTCGTCCAGCAGTTGATGCGTCACGCACCACCCGTTGCCGCGGATGCCACACGACACGCCGAGGCGCTCCCGTGCCCGGGAACGCACGACGTGAAACGCAGTGGTAGCAATGGTCAAAAGCCGGGTGCGCCAGGAATCGTTTGGATTTAGCACGCCGTAGTGCACCTGTACGGCACGCTCACCCCGTTCAATGCGCGCCGCAATCGCTTCGATAAGGTTCGTCGATACTTCGGTGTCGGCATCCACGATTACGACAGCATCCGCACGGTCTTCCGCACGGCTCCACCGGAAAGCGAATTGCAGCGCATAGCCCTTGCCCCTCTGATTCGTATCCTGGCGCTCCAGCACGATCGCCCCTGCAGTACGGGCGATGGTCGCTGTGTCGTCACTGCAATTGTCTGCAACTACGACAATCCGGAACTGTTCCGCCGGCCAGGCGAGCGCCTTAAGACTCGTTATCGTCCGAAGGATGACCGCCGACTCGTTATGCGCCGGTACTATGATGTCGAAGCACTGCCGAGGGTTTTCAGGTCGTACAACCGGCACCCTTCGGGAAAGAAGCGTCAGAACCAGGAGATAGCCAGAGGCCGTAACAGCCGGGATGGCCACGGCGAATAGCGCAAGATTGACGAGTGAGATAACCATTGTTCAGGCGTATTCGCGGTAGGCCAGACCGGCAAAAGCGGTTACTTTGCCGAGATTGGCGGCGGTCTTGACCAGCCACTTTGCGGCGTGATGCCGGCCCGCGGGCAATGTCGCTGCGGAGAGAATCGCGCCCAGCAGCATCTGGACCAGTGATTGCCCGAGCAGGCGGAGCCGGCCGACCCGGTCTATCGGCCCGTACCGACCAGTCAGGGTATTGCGGGCAAAGTCCTGGCCGCCGCTCAGGCCACGGAGCAGAAGCCAGCGCAGGGACAACCGCGCGCGTTCCACCGGTTCGTGGACGACGGCTTCGTCGCACCACACGATTCGGGCCCCGCGCTGTACGAGTCGGGCGAGCAGGTCATTGTCTTCGCCTCCGGTGAGGCCGAAGGCAGGATCGAACCGAACCGTCCCGCGGTGTAGCAGTGAGCCCCGTAACAGGACGTTGCCGAAGCGCAGTCGATTGACGGGCACCACCTCACCGGTGGGCAGGCGTGGAAAATCGTAGAAGGCACCGCGGCGGATCCAAATCGGAGCAGTGTCTGGCACCACCGGGATCACCGGAGCCAGCACACCATCCGCGGCACAACGACTGGCAGTTGCCATCAAGCACTCCAGCCAGGTTTCCGGTGCCCGTTCGTCATCGTCCACAAAGGCAAGCCATTCCCCGCTGGCCAGCTCTACGGTCCGGTTCCGGGTCAAGGAAATATTCTTCTGTGGCTGAATCTCGTAGATGACATGGCACGGAGCCTTATCACTCCGGTAGCGGTCAACGGCTTCACGGGCGCTACCGGCGGCATCATTGTCGACCACAACAATTTCCGCGGGCGGGACGGACTGGCCCGCCAAGTCGGCCAGGAGTGCCGTCAGGCGATCCACCCGGCGATAAGTCGCGATGCAAATGCTGATGTTCATTAATGATTATGTTTCCTAGCGGCAGATTACCCGGCTGACGGGTCACGGCCATAGTCCAGCGAGGGTGCTTATGGTCGTTCCTAGTTCGGCAGCGGAGCACTCGCAAGTCCTTGCCATACAAGGATCAAGAGGCGGCCCGCTGTCCCAGTTGTCGGCCCTGACCAGAAAGGCAGAAGAATATCGGGACCCGGGCCAACAAAAACCAGACGGGCACCTCATTTCGCTTTTCTCTGTAATCCTACACTTCGCGATGACCCAGAGCTAAGATCGTGGTCGCCCGAGTGAGCCCACAAAAACAAGCACAAACAGGGTGATATTCGAGATTCATGGCTAATATTGTAACGTTCAATCGCCGTGTCCTATGGATCGTTCTGGCAGGGGTTCTCCAGGCGGGAATTCCGTGGTTCGTGGCAATGGCGGTGCTGTGGCTCGGGCTGCAACTGCTGGGTGGTCTGGACAACCCTGGACTGAGTACTGCTGTCGTTGTCCTGGGGGTTGCCTGCGTCTTTTTCGTAAAGATGCCGCGTCCTCTAAACACGAATTCAAGCTGGACGCGTTTGCCCATGGCGACGAGCCTGATCGTGCATTGGCTGTGGATTCTGGCGATCGCGGGTGGCGTCTACGTTTTAAGCGACGTGCTCGATGCCGTCCCCGGCCGCGTCTTCCTGTTCTGGGCCGTGGGCACTCCGCTCGCTGTCATTGCGGCAGAAGTTGTCGTGCTGCGAGTCATGAGACTCGTATTATCGCGCACCGTGAGTCCACGAACCGCGGTTATCGCCGGCTTCAACAAGAACAGTGCGTCGCTGGCCGCGCGACTTGCGTCCAACCGGGAGTCGTTCATCACTTTCCTCGGCTACTTCGACGATCGCAGTTCCGAGCGTCTGGATTTGGGCGATGACGTAAAACTGCTGGGCAGCCTCGCGGACTTGCCGGAGTTTGTGGCTACCCGAGGGGTTGATCTTGTGCTCGTGGCACTCCCAATTCGCCACTTGAAGCGCGTCATGTACATGATGGAGGCGCTGCACGACACGACCGTTTCTATTTACTACGTTCCCGACATTTTTGTTTTTGACCTGGTTCAGTCGCGCGCCACAGATATTGACGGTGTCCCTGTCGTCGCCATGCGCGAAACCCCGTTTCACGGCTATCAGATGATTGCAAAACGGGCAACCGATATCGTGCTCTCCATTCTCATGATCATGGCTTTGGCGCCGGTAGTCGCGCTGGCTGCCGTCGCCATCAAGATGTCATCGCCGGGACCTGTGATCTTCAAGCAGCGCCGCTATGGGCTGGACGGCGATGAAATCCACGTCTACAAGCTTCGTACGATGCGGGTAGTGGAGAACGGGGAAACCATTGCCCAGGCAACCAGGGGGGATCCGCGCATCACACCAATCGGACGATTTCTCCGCCGCACGTCCATGGACGAGTTGCCGCAACTCTTCAATGTCTTACAGGGAAAAATGAGCCTCGTGGGACCGCGTCCGCATGCCGTGGCACACAATGAGCAGTACCGTAGGCTGATCAAGGGCTACATGGTGCGCCACAAGGCGCTACCCGGCATCACAGGTCTGGCCCAGGTCAGCGGCTGCCGCGGGGAAACAGAGAAACTCGAGGAGATGGAGCGTCGGGTGAGCTTTGATCTGGACTATCTGCGCAGCTGGACGTTGCTTCTCGATTTCCAGATTCTCCTGCTGACCGTGGTCAAGGTCTGGCGGGATGAAAAGGCTTACTAGGCCCTGTCAGAGTGCTGATGTCGCCCAGAGTCGCACTGCCTTTGGTGGAGCCGGCCAATCCCGTCAGGCTCGCGTTTCGCCGTGCCATTGGACGACTGGCGTGCGTGCTACGACCGGCAGCGGCACGGTCGCTTGCCGCTGGCAACGGGCCAGATTCATTGGGGCTCCTCGACCGGCTTATGCTGTGCGCCCTCCGGCAGCAGGCGGCGCAGAACGGCACTCTTGAGGCCTTTACTTACGTGCAGCAGCAACGGTTCTGGAGCAGCGCCGCCGCGGCCGATTTCCACGCCACCCAGGAACAGTATTTCGATGACTGGTTCCTGGGTCACAACGTTGTCGTGTTGACCGAGCTCGAACGAGCCCTTGCCGATGGCGCCTACGCCACGCTGTGTGAGCTCGGCTGCGGAAGCGGGAAGGCTCTCGACTACCTGTCCCGGCGGCTGACGCGCATCGAAAAATTCTACGGCATTGATCTTAGCCCGGAGCAAATTCGCCGGAACGTGGTGCGGTTCACCGACCCGCGCATCGCGTGGGTCGCGGCGGACGCCACCAGATGGATTGCTGCCAACGCCCGGCCGGGCTGGGTTTTCTTCAGCAACAACGGAGTTCTCGAATACTTACCCCTCGCGTCGGTGCGTCAGCTCTTTGCACACATTGCGGGCAGCCTCGGTCCGGCGCTAATCAGTCTCTGCGAGCCAGTTGGGATGTCGCACGATCTCGAGCGGGACCTGCTCTCAATGCCCTATGGCAGCGAGCACTCGTTTTCCCACAACTATCCGCACCTGCTCAGGGAAGCAGGATTTCGATTGCTTCATAATTCCGAGATTCAGCACGGTAACCATCGCCTTCTCAGGATTGTTGCCCACGTCGCCTAGCCGGACCTCGCTGGCGTTGACGCGGAAGTTGCCTGGGTGCCTGCACAATCGATTGCCCACCGGAGTACCACGCCGACCAACTCGGAGCGCATGGAAGTCCTGGAGAATGTGTGATCTGCCATGGCCATATAACTCACCTCCGCCCGGGCGTAACCACGAAGTTCCGGCAACGCATCCTTGAGCTGATCGGCATAGTTGTACTTGTACTGGATCTGTCCCGTATAGATATAGCTTAGCGAGAGGCCGCGGTTGACAAAGTTCGCCAGATCACGCCGCATCTCCGCAAGCGGTGGCTGCCGAAAGTAATCGAGTTCGCCTTTGGAAGAGTGTGCCTGGTCTGCGCTGTCCGATATCCTGGCGGCGCGGAACATTCGGCGGATAACCCGCACTGGATCGAGCGCCCGCTGTATGAAGTAGGTCAGAAAATACCGGACCGTCGGGTACACATAGCCATCGATGAAAGCCCCGCCCACGACCCGCTGGTCGGCGCGGATCAGCATGTGCGCATCGTGGGCTCCCGAACACAAGCCGACCACCATGAATTGCGGACCCATGCCCCTGGCCTCCAGCGCGTCCATCGCAGACTTGAGGTTACTGGTCGGATCGGCGCCTGATGCGTCGGGCGCCCCCGAATCACCCATGCCGGCCAGATCCAGGCGCAGTGTTGGAAAGCCGGCCTCGCTAAGGGCCCGGCAAAGATGTACATGCAGACGGTTCGGGCCGACACGATGCTCAAGTCCCGTATTTGGCAAGAGTACCGGTCTCGCCCCTGGTGCTGGCTTGTCAGGCACGGAGAGAATGCCAATCAGCTCACCCCGTGCGCCGAAGCGGAGTACCGATTCCTTCATGGCAGCAGCTCCGAGAGTTTCCGGGCGACCAGCTGGATGCCCGCCGCTGGATTCCAGGGCGTATCGATCCACGACAACTGTGACCAGTGGCTTGGCGCGGGCAGCTGCAAAACTTCGCCCGACACCTCCGGGGAATGAACGTCCGCCGAGAGAACCAGCAGTCGCTCGGTACTGTCCGGCTGCTGCTGCAGGCTCAGTCCTTCAATGGCACGCTGGAAGTCCTCCGAGATGGGCACCCCCAGCAATTGATTAGCGGGCGAAGGCGGCAGGCGTACGTGCCGCGCCCGTTGGCTGTTCAGATGCTCGTGGTACTGCTTGTCGAACCCACGCAGGGTCGTCAGCCATGTCTTTCCGTCAGCTGGCGGATCCCAAAGGACTACACAGGCCACTTCAAGCCCTGCCGCCACAGCCCGTGCGGCCAGGAGTGCGCCCAGACGGAGGCCAACGATGCAGAGCCGATCGGCACCGCTTTGCTGCCGCAGCTCGGCCGCGGCAGAGATCACGTTGTCCAGCCAGGCGTCGAGGCCGGCTTCCACTGAATACCCCGCGGAATCACCAGTCCCCACGTAGTCAAAGCGCATGGACGCATGGCCGTTTTGCGCGAGGCGTTCGGCAAACAAATGCAGTGCACGGTAGGCGCGCATGTACTCGGGACCCCAGCTGGCACAAATGAGAACTGCGGTGCGCTTGGGTCGCCCGGCGGGCAGACTCACCACTCCAAACAGCTGTCGGTGCGCACTTCCAAAAAAGCACGCCTCCTGCCGCACTTGCGACCCGACGCCGACGATACCGCTCGCGGGTGTCCCGATGCTCGCCTGGTTGCCGCCAGGAAGTTGCCGCGCCAGGCCAGCCAACGATTCCATCATGACCACACGCAGTGGCAGACGAATGCCGAACTGCTTTTCGATCCGTCCGGCGAGCCGCACAGCCAGCAGGGAATGCCCACCCAGATCGAGAAAAAGGTCCGCGCGGCCTGCCTGCGCCCCGCCGAGGATCTCCTGCCACAACGCCGCCAGTTGACTCTCAATGCCGGGTTCTGGCAACTGATGATCGGACCGTGCGACTGTAAGGCCAGCAAAGGGGTCAGGTAGCAGTGCGCGGTTGATTTTGCCGCTGGTCAGCCTGGGAAAATCAACAACGGCCATGAAGGCCTGGGGAATCATGTAGTCCGGAAGCTGCGCACCGAGCGCCGTGCTGAGCTGGTCGGGCCGGTACTGCGCGCCCGGCCTCATAGCTACCCACGCAACCAGCCGCGGATCGTCAGGGCCCCGCTCGCGCACCGCCGCCACGGCCTCTGTCACTTCGGGCTGTGCCTTGAGCTGGGCTTCAATCTCGCCGAGTTCAATCCGGAATCCACGCAGCTTTACCTGGCCATCCGCGCGACCCAGGAAATCCACGACCCCGTCCGGAAGCCAGCGGGCCAGGTCTCCAGTGCGATAGAGTCGTCCGAACTCGGGGTGCTGAATGAACCGCTCGGCGGTCAGCTCTGGCTGATTGAGGTAGCCGCGCGCCAGTTGCGTGCCACCGAGATACAGCTCGCCGACGACGCCAACCGGCAGCGCCTCGCCCCGGCGGTCGAGTACGCGGAGCTGGGTATTGGCTACCGGCCGGCCAATTGGCACCAACCGACGGGGATCCGGCTCCCTGGGGCAGTCCCAGTAGCTGACCTCAACACTGGCCTCTGTCGGCCCGTAAAGGTTGTGAAGTTTTGCCTGCGGAAGCGTGTCGTAGAAGCGACGCACGTGGGCATACGGCAATGCTTCTCCAGAGGCGAACACGTGCCTCAGTGACACGCAGCTGGCAGCCTGCGGATGGTCCAGGAACGGGCCCAGCATTGATGGGACAAAATGGCACGACGTGATCCGCTCTCGCTGTATAGCGTCGACCAGGTAAGCGGGATCCTTATGTCCGTCCGGCCGCGCCATGACAAGCGTCGCGCCGTTCATCAACGGCCAGAAAAACTCGGGTACCGATACGTCGAAACTGAAGGGCGTTTTCTGGAGCAGTCGATCCCCGGGCCCGATGGGATATTGCTCCTGACCCCAGACGAGCCGATTGATGACGCCACGGTGTGTGAGCATCGTGCCCTTCGGTCTGCCGGTCGAGCCAGACGTGAACAGCACATAGAGGAGCGAATCCGGGCTTGCGGAAGGGGGCGGTTCCGGCTGGTGTGCCGTCGCTGTCGCCAGGTTCCGAATTGCCAGAACTTCACAGCCGCTGCCATCACGCCAGCTGGCGGCTGCGTCCTCCAGCCCGGAGCTTGCCAGTACTAACCGGCAACCGGTCTCCAGCACCATGTATCGGAGGCGCTCCCCGGGATATTCCGGATCAAGGGGCAGGTAGGCGCCACCGGCCTTCATGATGCCAATGAGGGCAATCACCATCTCCGCCGACCGGTACGCACAGACGCCCACAATTGTTTCCGGCCCGACGCCACGCGCCCGCAAATTGCCAGCCAGGACTTCGGCCCGCTGATCCAGCTGCCGGTAAGTCAGAACGCCCGTCTCAGCCACCAGCGCCGGAAGGTCTGGCCAACGGTCGGCAGCGGCGGCCAGCAATTCCGGAAGTACCGAGTCCGCAGAAAATTTTCTGTCGGTATTGTTCCATAGCCGGACAATCTGGTCGCGTCGCTCCTGGCTAATGATGATCAGTGAATCCAGGTTGCAATCGGGTTCCGCACAGACCGAGCCGAGTAACGTCTCAAACTCATCCAGGCGGGCGCGGATCATCTCTGCACTGAAGAGATCCGAGTTGTAGGAGCACTCGACTAGAAGTTTGCCACCGCTACTCACCAGGTTGAAGTACAGCTCAAACGTCTCAGATCGGCGTACCAGCGTGGTGTAGCCGACCTGCAGTCCTGCATAGTTGAGTTCGTCGTCCCGCACATCGAGATTGAAAACTACGGACACCAGCGGCGGCCGCTGCGGATCGCGTTTGATCCTGAGCTGTGGCAACAGGGAGCCGAACGTCGCGCCCTGATGCTCGAAGGCATCCAGGAGCGTCAACTGAGCGGCGCGCAGAAATTGACCGAAAGACTGCGTTTCTGCTGGCCGGAACCGCAGTGGCAAGAAGTTAACGCAGTGCCCTACCAACTGCTCCTGTCCATGGAAGGACTGACCGGAAGCCGCGAGGCCAATGACGAGGTCGTCCGCGCCCGTGACTCGCCGGAGTAGCACTGCAAAGACGGCCAGAGTCGTGGCCACGAGGCTTGTGCCAGCGCCAGTACCGAGGCGCCGGACGGCCTCGACCAGCCTGGCGTCAAGGCGATGATCGATGCGGTCAGCACTGTACGTGCGCTGGACGGGTCGCGGCCGGTCCAGTGGCAGCTCGGGCGGCAGCGGGGCATCACGCAATAATTCCAGCCAATAGTTTGCGTGCGCAGCGCCTGTTGAAGAATTGATGAATGCCCGTTCTGTGTCGACGTAGTCGCCGTAGTGGGGTGCCGGTGGCAGCTCCGGCGGCTCGTCACCGGCAATGGCGGTATAAAGCGTGCCAAGTTCCGTGAGCAGGACGGCCACACTCCAGCCATCGACAATAATGTGGTGGGCGGTAATCAACAGTACATGTTTTGTCGGTGACACGACCAGCAGCTGGAACCGGATGAGGGGTCCGCGTTGCAGGTCAAACGGACGGCTCATCTCGCCGGTTTCCGCAAACGCCTGCGTCTCTCTGCCCTTCGGCCCGACGCACTCCGTGACTGGCAGTTCAATGGGGAGCTCAGTTCGAACACTCAGCCAGCGTCCGTTAGCGCTGATCGTAGCGCGGAGAATGTCGTGTCTTTTGAGAAGCAGCTGTAAGGCCTGGCGGAGACAGTCCACGCGCAATTCGCCGGTGAGCGCCAGGGCCAGACCTTCGTTGTAGGCCAGGTTGGCCTCGGGTTGCATCTGGGTTGCCAGCCAGACTTCGCGCTGCGATTCCGTCAGTGGGATCCGGGCTATCAACGCCGGGCCCGGAGCCGGCGCATCGTCCGGCTGTCCTTCGCCCCGCAGGGAATCTGGCTTAGTTGAGCTCATGCATCACCTTGCCCGGAGGTGCCGGCCGAGGCCGGGGCTTGCCGATACCACTGGGGATTGCCCCACCTGTCGGCGCAAAGTCGGGCACCGTCGAATGGTGGCAGATACCACCGCTCTCCCAGATCGGCGGCGTCGGTACCCATGACCACGGGTTCGCCGATCCGGCCGAGCAATCGATCGCGCATCATCGCCGCCACAGAATCCCGATACACGCCCAGCATCTGCTCAAGAATGTCGTCTGTGTGCGTGACGGTCATAACCCCGAGGCGACCATCGTAGGCGTGAATACCCCGCTCCCGGATATACGCGTAAAGCAGTTCTCCAAACGGTTCTTCCTGGGTGAACTCGAGGCGATAGAGTGAGCTGAAAGTGGCTACGCGAATCGGTGCGCGCAGGCTCCGCAGGACGTCCCGGAGTTTCTCCACGAAGCGCGCTACCCGTGCATTGAGTCTGCGCTGGAGATCAGGCTGCGCTTCGAGTTCCTTGAGTGTTGCAAGGACAGCTGCCATGACCAGCGGGTGACGCACAAACGTTCCCGCAAAGTACGTCACGCCGCTCTCCGGAGCCGAGTCGTCGCCAAACTGCCACGCACCGCCGTCAAGGGCGTCCATAAACTTCGGAATCCCGGCCACAGCGCCCACCGGCAGACCACCGCCAAAAGTCTTGCCGTAGGTGGCCAGGTCCGCTCGCACCCCAAAGTACTCCTGGGCCCCGCCAGGAGCGCAGCGAAACCCGGTTATAACTTCGTCCAGGATAAAGGCGCAGCCGGCTTGCGTGGCCAGCTTTCGACAGCTGTGCAGGAACTCCCGAGGCTGCAAAGCTGGCCTCCGTCCCTGGACTGGTTCAACCATAATCGCGGCGAGTTCATGTGCCCTGCCGCGCAAGATCTCTAGTGACGCCTGTTCGCCATAGGGCAGCACCAGCGTGTTGGCAACGTGGGAGGCTGGAACCCCGCTCGCGGCCGGGAGAGACCGGCCATCGGCACCGGCGCGAACCAGAACCTCGTCCTGAATGCCGTGATAGTCACCGGTGAAGGTCGCCACAAGATCATGGCCCGTGACTGTCCGTGCGCAGCGGACAGCGGCTATCACCGCCTCCGACCCGGTATTGCAGAACGCGACCCGATCGAGTTTTGTCAGCCGCGTAAAGCGTTCTGCCGCTTCACCGATGAAATCCTGAATTGGGCCAACCTCGTAGCCACGCTCCAGCTGATTTCGGACGGCCGCATTCACGAATTCAGGACTATGTCCGAAGAGCGTAGCGCCAAAGCCGTTAATGGTGTCAATGTATTGATTACCATCGACGTCCCACAGGAAGGGTCCGCTCGAACGCACTGAAACAATCGGGTACACCAATTCCTTCCACGGTAGCCGAAACCCGGATACGGTGCGCGGATCGGCCAGGTACTTTCTGTGGCTTTGCGCAGAGGTCTTGGAACCGGGTGTTCTCGCGTTCGTGCGCTGAACGAGCCGCGAGACCGCCTCCGTCTGACCGGTCGCCAGCTGGTCGTTTCGGCCCCTGCTAATGCGCACGCTCGCACCAAAGTTGCTCGGGACTGGCGTGCTCGGGGGCAAGACGGTCCAGTCGGCTGCCGCTGGTCCTGGCGGCGCAGCGGCTGGTACGGGTCCCGCCGAATTGGCAGCCAGGTACGCGGCAAGTGCGGCAGGCGTGTCGAGATCCTGCAGCATCTGACGAAACTGCATGTTGACGTTAAATCCCTGGCGAATGCGGGTCGCGAGGACAGTCAGCAGCAGCGAGTCGAAGCCCAGGTCAAGGAAGGTCCTTTTCCAGTCTGCCTGGTCGAGCGCGATCCCACTCCGTTCCTGGATGATCTGGCGCAAAAGAGTGCTAGTGGCGTCCTGCCCCGGCAGGCTGCCCGGTTGATCCCCTTTCTGCGGGCTATGCGCGAGTTCGGCCATGGGCGCCATTGGCTTCACCCGGGAGGGTGACGACAGCGGAGCGATCCAGTGAGTTACCCGCGCGAAGGGATACCCGGGAAGACTCGTCGTCAGTCGGGACTCGCCGGCATAGAACTTCTCGGGGTCCAGTTCAACGCCCGCCATATAGAGTTTTCCGGCTGCGCCGAGCAAGTGCTCGAGTGGCGAAGCACTCTCCCGGCCGGCGTGGGGCAGTGATGCAATGGCCAGAGCGCCACGGTCCGGCCGCACCGTCTGCCGGGTTGCCGTCGTCAGATTGTGACCCGGGCCCACTTCCAGGAAGACGACGCTACCTGCTTCGTCGAGTACAGTGTCCACCGCGGCGGCGAAGCGTACCGTCCCGCGGAGTTGCCGCGCCCAGTAGCCTGGTTGCCGGACTTCGTTCGTGGTCAGCCAGTTGCCCGTTACGGTGGAGACGATCGGGATTTGTGGTTCCGCCAATGGGAACCGGCCGATAAAGTCTGCCAGGGGATCGAGCACCGAATCCATCATTGACGAATGAAAAGCATGGGAGGTCTGCAGCCGAGTGGTCCCGATGGACTGCTCCTGCATGCTCTCCTCCACGCTGCGGAGCGCCGGATGGGGCCCCGACAAGACCACGAGGTTGGGGGAATTGACTGCCGCCAGTGCGACGCCATTCCCAAGATAGGGGCCCGCTTCTTCCTCACAAAGCTGGACCGCCAGCATGCCGCCGCCGGGCATGGACTGCATCAGGCGGCTCCGTTCGCTGACAATCAGCAGCGCGTGCTCAAGTTCGAAAACACCGGCGAGGGTTGCCGCGACGAATTCGCCAAGACTGTGGCCAATCATCGCTTTGGGCGTCAGACCCCAGGAAGCCCAGAGACACGCCGTGGCGTAACTGATCGTGAAGATTGCGGGCTGGGCAAGGCCGGTTGCCCGTAGCGCCTCACCGGCCTGCGCCGCGTCCGCGCCCGTCGGATACAGCAACAGCCGGAGATCCATCCCCAGAGTGGTCTTGAGGATGGCCGCGCAGCGCTCAATGGCCGCGCGGAACACCGGTTCCTGCTCGTAGAGCTCCAGACCCATGTTGGCGTGCTGGGCGCCCTGGCCCGGAAAAAGGTAAACGACGCCCGGTGGGGTGCCACCCGGGCTCCCGGCAATCAGGGGCGAGTCGCTTAGCAGGCGACTGGAGGCTTCAAGAGCTCTGCGTGCCACGACAAAGGTGCGCATCGGCAGCCGCCCCCGACCAACATCCAGTGTCCAGGCGACGTCCGCCAGGCTGATGTCGGGCGTGTCCTTGAGAAACGTTCCCAGGCTACGGGCCTGACTGCGCAAGTCCGCGTCGGTCCGGGCGGAAAGCCGCAACAACGACCAATTCCGCCGCGGCGCGGACGACTGTTGGACGGGACCCTCTTCGAACACCCCGTGGAAATTCGTGCCCCCAAAACCGAAGGAAGACACGGCCGCGCGTCGGGGGCCGAGCGAGGGCCACGGGCGTTTTACCGTGTTGATGAAGAACGGCGTGTCGGTGAGTCCGCACTCGGGGTTCAACTCGTCGCAGTGGATCGAGGGGAGGAGCTGCTGCCGATGGAGTGCCATCGCTACTTTTACGACACTGATGGCGCCGGCACCGGCATCGAGATGGCCGATGTTGCCTTTGACGCTACCCAGAGCCACGCGCTCTGCTTCCGCATAGGCCGTGCCAAGCGCTGCCACCTCGATGGGATCTCCGGTGGGGGTCCCGGTGCCGTGTGCCTCGACATAGCCGACACTGGCTGCGCTGACACCTGCTGCCGCAAGCGCAGCCTGAATTACGCTGACCTGGCCCCGTTCGGACGGTGCCGTGAAGCCGACCTTGTCGTTGCCATCATTGTTGATCGCGGTGCCACGAACGAGTGCGTAGACGCGGTTACCGTCGGTGATTGCGGTGGAGAGGCGCTTCAGGACAAGGGAGGCAACGCCTGAGCTCAGCACCATGCCCGAAGCCCTGGCGTCGAACGGCCGGACCCGCCCATCCCGGGCGAGGGGCCCTCCTTCGACATAGAGATACCCGGCGGTCAGGGGTACATTAATGCGCGCACCGCCGACGATGGCCACGTCGCAGTCGCCTGTATGGATCGCCTGGCAGGCGAGATGGAGAGCGACGCCGGACGTGGAACAGGCGGTCTGGACCGTAAGTGCCGGACCACGCAGATCCAGCTTGTAGGCGATACGCGTGGCGGCGTAGTCCTTGTCGGAGCCCAGCAGTACCTGAAACCCGTGATCGCCAACCCGGAGCTCGTCGTAGCTAGCCAGGTTTTGATCGAAGTAGTTATTGTGCGCAATGCCGACGTAGGCGCCGATGACCGTGTCTGGCCCCGGGACCACGCCAGCATCTTCCAGTGCATGCCACGCTGACTCGAGAAGCACCCGTTGCTGCGGATCGGTGAGGGCCGCTTCGCGGGGCGTGTAGCCAAAGAACGTGGCATCGAAAGCCGCTGCGTCGGCGATGCTGCCAGTACGCCGGACGTAGGCTGGATCTTCACGTATGTCAGCTGGTATGCCAGCGGCGTCGAGTGCAGCATCGTCCAGGTCATGGATACCCTCCCGGCCAGCGGCGAGGAGTTGCCAGAAATCCTCAAGACTGTTGGCGCCTGGCACGCGACAGGCCAGGCCGATGATGGCCACCGGGTCGTCGTCATGCCGTCCGGACTTCGGAGGAATTTCTGATCGGTTGCGCGGCGCCTGGCGTGACCCGCGCGGGGATGCTGGTCGACCCTCTGTGATACGAGTTGCCGCTGCGGCATGGTCTCGTTCGAGCATGCTGGCAAAGCTCGCAATGGTTGGTTGGGAGTAGAACTTCGTGAGGGGTAGCCGCACGCCCAAGTCTTCGCGCACCCGCTCCATCACGGCAAGCGCGTGCAGGGAGGTACCACCAGATTCGAAGAAGCGGTCGTCGACGCCAATTCCGGTGCTGCCGAGCACTTCTGCCCAGATTCCCTGCAGCCACTTCTCCAGCCCCGACACGGGAGCGACGTAAGGCCTGGCGGATTCCCGCACGAGCTGCTGCCCCGGCGGCGGCAGAGAGCCCCTATCGATCTTGCCGTTCGACAAGTGCGGGAGACTAGAAATTCGCAGCAGATATTGCGGGAGCAGCGGTTCGGGAAGCCGTTCGCCGAGGTAGGCACGGAGTTCGGCGGCGGTGGGCCCGGAGTTCCGGCACTGAAACCAGGCCACCAGGCGCTGATCCCCCGGCGAAGGCTCGTGCACCCCTGCCACGGACTCCACGATTCCCGGGTGACTGTTTATCTGGGCCTCGATCTCACCCAGCTCTACGCGGAGGCCACGGATCTTCACCTGGAAGTCCCGGCGGCCGACGAAAACCAGTGCCCCATCCTTGAGCTGTCGGACCCGGTCCCCGGTGCGGTACAGGCGACCGAGTCTCGGGTGGTTGACGAAGGCGTTGGCCGTCAGTTCTGGCTGACGTCGGTAGCCTGCCGCTACCTGCACTCCCCCGATATAGAGTTCCCCTTCGTCGCCCGGCGCCAGCGGTGCGCCGTCGTCAGCAAGCACGTGCAGGGTGGTATTGGCCACGGGGAAGCCAATGGGGACCAGTTCGCGGGTGTCTTCTGGCCAGCACGTCCAGTGGCTGACGACACCGGCCTCAGTTGGACCGTAAAGATTGTGTAGCCTGCAGTCGGGAAGTTTGGCGAAGCACCGGCGGGTGAGGGGGTAGGGCAGCGCTTCGCCCGCGACAAAGAGCTGCTTAAGGCTTCCGCACCCAGCAAACCCCGGTTCCTCAATGAGTGCCGCAAGCATGGACGGGACGAAGTGCGCGCACGTGATGGCCTCGCTACGGATCAACTCGACCAGTTGCGCCGGATCCTTATGATCCTCCGGCCTGGCAATGCATACGGACGCGCCAGCCATCAACGGCCAGAAAAGTTCGTACATGGAAACGTCGAAGCTGTAAGGGGTCTTATGCAGGACGACGTCGGCGGGTGTCAGCTGGTATTGCGCCTGAAGCCACTCAAGGCAGTTCAAGACGTTCGCGTTGGTCAGCTCGACTCCTTTGGGCGTCCCAGTTGACCCGGAGGTGTACAGAATGCACAGCAGGTCATCCGCACTCACTGGGATGTCGGGGTTTGTCGCGGGCTGACCGGCGATGGACTGTGCTTCTGCAGTCACGTCAGTGAACCAGTGGCCACCCGGACGCGACCACATGCGGGCTTCGTGATCGCCGGCCGAATCGCCGCGGAAACCGCCGATGACTACTGTAGCGCCGGCTTCCTCGACCATGTGCGACTGGCGCTGTGGCGGGAGCGCGGGGTCAACTGGAACATAGGTGCCCCCTGCCTTCTGAATCGCCAGTAACACGATGGCGATATCGAGTCCCGGCGAAAACAGCAGCGCCGCGGTCGAGCCAGGCAGAAACCCTCGTCCGATTAACCAGTGGGCAAGCTGGTTTGCGCGAGCATTCAATTCTGCCCGGGTGAAGTCGCGGCCGTCGAATCGAAGCGCTGGCGCCTCTGGGCTCGCACTGGCCTGCTGCTCGATCAACTTAACAATGTTGCGGAACGTGCTGGTCATGCTTCCAATGTGCTCAAACACGGTGCGGCCGGCCGGGTGTCACAACGTCATGCTGCAAATTACCCTGGCGATTTAACTTTGCGGGTTATCTTCTCCCGGCCATCAGCTGACCAGCGTGATGAACTTCTCACGCAGTGCAACAAAGTCTCGGTCTTCGATCGGCACGGATAGTAGAATTAGCCTTCGGTTGCCCCGTTGAGAGCCTTTATGATCCTCGCGCTTGCAATGCCACCCAGTACCGCCGGGTGGGGAGCTAAGAAGTGTAGTGGTTTGTCGGCCGGTTTCGGCCCCCGAGCCGGCTCGTGGGTGGGATGGTTGGCGATCGTCCTCGGCGCCTTGGCGAGCCCGCTGGCCGCGTCGGCAGCGCCAAATGCGCAGGCCCCTGAGGTCGTGGATGCCCGCCTTACCCAGCTTGGTCCCGGCGACGGCCTCAGCATTCGGGTGTATGGCCAGCCCGATATGGATTCGACGGTGGTCGTAAGTGAAGACGGCACAATTCCTGTGCCGCTCGTCGGTCCTGTCAAGGTCAGTGGCTTGTCGCCGGCTGAGGCTGCCAACCAGGTCGCAAAGGCACTGCGGACCGGCGGTTTCCTTCGCAAGCCGATTGTCACGCTGACGGTCACGGAGTCCCGCAGTCAGCGCGTGTCTGTGCTCGGTGAAGTCGGGACACCGGGGCGCTATAGCATCGATTCTGGTACGACGATTTTCGATCTGCTGGCAGAGGCCGGCGGCGTCAAGGAGACCGGTTCCGACACGATCTATGTCCTGCGGACCGCGCCCGATGGCAGCACGGAACGATTCCCGGTAGACACCAAGCGCCTCCTGACCGATCCGGGATCCCAGTCCGTTGTCGTGCTCCGGCGCGGCGACAGCATTCACGTGCCGCGCGCGGAACAGTTTTTTGTCTATGGTGAAGTAAACGCGCCAAACAACTACCGCCTCGAAGCGGGCATGACAGTTCTCGAGGCTATCGCCAGGGCGGGCGGACTGACCCCCCGGGGCAGCGACCGTCGTGTAGAAATCCAGCGCCAGAATTCTTCGGGTACTTACTCGACCAGAACGGGGAGACTGGCCGACCGGATCCTGCCCAACGATGTGGTCCGGGTGAAAGAGCGCATATTTTGATGCGGCCTTCTTATCCCGTCGTGTCATCCCGGGCAGTTCTGGCTGCCAGGGAGCAGCCAGCGCTCGTGGCTCTGGATCATATCGTAGGGCCAGGCATGTCACTGGCGCAGCTTTGGGCAATCGTTCGTGCTTATCGCAAGCAGGCGTTGACTATCGTAGTGCTGACGCTGGCCGTTGCCACGCTGGCGATCTGGCTGCTGCCAAAGACCTACACTTCCACAGCCACGCTCGTGCTCAACTATGAAGTTAATGATCCACTCGGTGGCAGGGAATTTCCTATCAACCTGCTCGCAAACTATGCAGCCACCCAGATCGAGATCATGCAAAGCGCGCAAGTCCTGTTGCCGGTCATCGATGCACTTGGTCTGACCAAGGATGGCTGGTATACGAGTGGCTATACTGGTGACGGATCGAATTTGCGCGAGTGGGTAGTGGAGTCCCTTCGGTCAAAGCTCGAAATCCGCGCCAGCTACGCGGGTGGTCAGCTCATCTACATCACGGCCGAATCGAGAAAGGCCTCGGGGGCGGCAGCGATCGCCAATCGTGTCGCCGAGACCTACCTCGATCAGCAAGTTGAGCGCGCCAACGCCCCGGCGACAGCGCAGGCCAAACGCTATGCGGGCCAGATGGATGAACTTCGGAACAACGTCACTAAGGCTCAGGAACGCATTGCTGATTTTCGCAAGCAGACCGGCCTGGTCGAGCTAAACGACATCAACGATGTCGACCTTCAGCTCATGGCAAGCCTGGAGCATACTTATCAGATAGCGCAGAACGAGCGACGAGCCGCCGAGGTCCGGGAGGCAGGCGGAAGCTCCTCGGGCAGCACGATTCCCACGTCACCGATCATCGAGTCGCTCAAGACCAGCCTGGCCGCGCAAAGGTCCGAGCTGGCGCAGGTGCAGACGACCCTCGGACCCCGGCATCCCAGGGTGCTCGAGTTGCAGTCGCAGATCGCGGCCACAAGGCGAGCCATGACTTCGGGTGCGGCGGCCGACCTGGCCGGTGCGCGACAGCTTGAGGCAAAGCTTTCCGCCGCAACGACCGACCAACGAGACCAGTTGATTCTCGTGCGTAACAATCAGGCTGAGGGTGCGAAGTTGATGCTCGAGCTCGACTCCGCCCGGGCCGTCTACAAGCGGGCCCTGGATGGCTACGACCAGATCAGGGCCGCCGCCGGGGGGAACTACAGCAACGTGAGCCTGCTGAGCGCCGCGTCAGTTCCACTTAAGTCCACGCGGCCGAACAAGCTCAAGTGGCTGGCGGCGGCCAGCGCGCTTTGCGTTGCACTTGGGCTGATAGCTCCACTGCTCTATGAGCTCATCCTGAATCGCCGTGTGCGCTGTGCCGATGACGTGGAGCGGGATCTCGGCATTCCCGTGCTCGTGGAGTTCGACTCCGCACCCATGCCGGGAGCGGCACAATGAGCCCGCCAATCTCAACTAGTGGTACAGACACTGGTGAATTCGCACACCGGCACGCCAGCATCCGGACGATCCTCATAGCGCATTGTGGGCTGGCTGCCCACGAGGTTCAGCTCATTGCAGATGTGATGAGAATCACCGAGATTGATTTTCCGACAGCCGGCGTGCGCCTGGGACTGGTCTCCCCCGAAG
Organism: Gammaproteobacteria bacterium; assembly: GCA_031395645.1. Taxonomy (GTDB): domain Bacteria; phylum Pseudomonadota; class Gammaproteobacteria; order Steroidobacterales; genus SHZI01. Next base: position 40,893 of record JANNJM010000031.1, read on the forward strand.
ACATCTCGTGGGCCAGGGACGAATTAGGCAAATCAGGCAATCAGCACGATGCTCGCCCAGATGTCGCGGTGGATTTTGATCCGGGCTTCCCCAAGGAACCAATTTCGTGGCGCGGTCGGCGGGATTCTCTCGTAGAGGACCAGCCCACCGGCGATACTGTGCGGCCCGTTATGGGCGTAGCCGGGTTAAAGGACCGGTTCAGTCCCCGGTCCGAACGCATTCTCGCTTTGCGCACCGAATTGCTGCTGACGCAGTCCCATGCCCAGAGTCAGTGCTGCATGATCGCTGTCGTCAGCGCATTCCCTGGCGAGGGCCGTTCCCGCCTCGCCGCAGAACTCGCGGTGTCTTTCGCGCAGTTGCGGGACAGCACGCTACTGGTGGATGCCGATATGCGCAGGCCGACCCAGCACTTCCTGTTTCAGGGAGCCGACCGCGCCGGTGGCCTCGCCAAGGCGATCGCTGCCGGTTCCCAGCCGGCCGTTCAGCCGGTAGAAGGTCTAGCCGAATTGTCGTTGTTGTCGGCCGGAATCCTTCCTCAGAATCCGCTCGACTTGCTGTCGGACGTGCGTTTTGAAGACCTGATCGCGTCCTGGGCAAGTCACTACCGCTTCGTCATCTTTGATACGCCGCCGGTATCGGAATGTGCAGATGCTCTGGCGGTAGCCCGGGTGGCTGGCCGGGCGCTGGTCGTCTGCCGGGCGAATCAGACCACCTATGAAGGCGCCCGCTCGATGTTGCGCCGACTCGCCTTGACGCAGGCAGAGGTCCTCGGCGCCGTAGTCAACCACTTCTGAGGTCAGGACTGGTTGCCGCGCTTACCCGCCGCGACAATGGCCCGCACACGACTTTCGAGCAGATCTCTGGCCAGAGCGGCGGTGGCCAGCGTCAGAATGACGAATTCCACAGACAGTACATTCCACCAGCGAGACTCCGACAGATTGGAGACTAGCTGCTGGAATATCAATGCCAGATAAAGCGTGCCTTGATTGCGGTCCAGCTCCCTCAGCCGGAGCGACTGCCAGAGGAAGGCAATGAGGTAGCCGACCAGCAGTACCCCACCCAGCAATCCCAGGTCGTTGATCACATCGAGATAACCGTTGTGCGCCTGGCCAGGATAGAAGTTCAGTCGCGCAATGAATTCATAAGACGGCGACGAAGGCAGCTCACCGACCCAGTAGGCCCCAAATCCGCCCCCGAGGTACGGGTGGTGGCTGATGCGCTCCCGCATGAGTGCCCAAAGCTCAGTACGCCCGGTGAAAGTCAGATCCTTCCCTGTAATGGCTGCGATGGGCTCCAGCAGCAACTGGAGCCCCGGTACGAGCTGAAGAACTGCCAGCGAATACGTGAGTAAGGCCGCGGCGAACAGGCCGATGATCACGGGCATCGAGCGCTGCAGGCCCCTCGGCGAGTAAATGACCAGCACGAGAAGCAGCGCCGCACAGGCAGTCGCCAGCAGCGATGTTGAGCTGCGGGAGAGGTACAGGCAGCTCGCGGCGACGCCAGCGCCGGCAATCGCTATTACCGGGCGCACCTCCCGCGTGAGCAACGCATGCAGCCAGAATATGGTGCCCAGGCTTGCGAGCGATCCGAAGCCGTTCTTCTGCGTTGAAAGTCCGCGCCATGCGCCGACCAGCTCCGCCTGAGTCGCAGCAGGAATTGCCAGATTGGGCGCGACCAGGCCAAAGACCAGTGAACCCGCCAGCATCAGGGTAAGCACCGGGCGAACTACGTTCTGGAAGCGCCGATTGTGCCAGCCCACGAGGATAAGGCTGCAGGCACAGCCGAACATTGCGAGCAGCCGCACTAGACGGCGAATGGTTACACCCGGGTCGACGGACCAGGCCGTGCTCGCAATTGCGAGCAAGAGAAAGGCAAGAAAGAACGGGTTTAGCGCCCGGAGCAGCAGCAGCGACAACGAAGTACGCCACAGAATTATCAGAAAGCTGACACTGAGCAGAACAATCCAGATCAGGCGGCTCACTGCACTGCCCTGGGTGGGCATGTACTTCAGACCGCCGTAGTCGAAACCCTCCGGAACGATGTTGAAGATCACGAGTATCCAGATCATCGCTGCCACAAACAGTGGACCGCCCGGGACGCCGGCCGCCAGAACAGGAGCCGGAAACCTGTTCAAACGCCCGGTTCCCGCACTGCGATAGTCATTTTCCGCAGCAGGGCAAATACTCTCGGGCCGCGGATCAGGTAGCGGTTCGAGAGTCGGACGGGGTCGCGCAGAAGGCGGTAGAGCCACTCGAGCGATACGCGTTGCATCCATGCCGGCGCCCGCTGTTCCTCCCCTGTCAGGAAGTTGATGGATGCGCCTATACACAGGGCCAGGCCGCGGGCTCGGCCACGCAGTTTCAGTTGCTGTGCAACGATTTCCTGCTGGGGAGAGCCAACGGCGAGCAGGCAGAACCGAAACGGACTGCATCCCTCGATAAACTCAAGGCAAGACTCGGTTGCCGCCGGGTCCCGAATGAAGTCCATCGGGGGATTTAAGTGATGGACGTCGCGCAAACCGAAATTCCTGACAAGCGTCTGTGCCTGAAGATCAGTCCCACCGATGATTACCACGCGGTCAGTAGGTGCAATTACGGTGCGAAAAAGGTGGGCCGTGAGATCGCTACCTGTGCAGACCGGCGCAATCAGGCCCCTGGACAACTTTAGAAGTATTGCAAGTACCCGGCTGTCCAGCAGTATGTAGGTCGCGCGGTCATAGGTCGCGCGGAAGACTTCGTCATCGTGAAACCGAATGACGTGATCGACGTTTGGCGTCACGACATAGCCAAACCCCTCGATACCGAAGGCGGCGACCACGCGCAGGAAAGCCGGCAAATCGTAGTTGTCTAGGTTCAGGACGGCCGGCATCGTCGCCAGGGTTTTCCTCGCCGCACGGGAAGGCAGCCAGTAGTATAGCGGCCGCCACCAGGCGAGTTACGTAAAGCGCCTAACGGCCTTCGTCGAGTAAACCCAACCGGGAGTCCCTAGGGCCGTTCTTCAAAGAAGCGCGCTTCGAGCTTCAATCCAACCAGAAACCCTTCGAAGCTAAAGCTAGTGGGGGGATTTCCCGTGGGAAGCTTGTTGGAATCTACGTCATCGTATTTCACGTACACGCTTGTCGTCAGCCATGCCAGTGATTCGTTTTCGAGATTCAGGTAAATGGAACGTGAGCGGTCTGTGCGCCCTTCGGTAACTGCCAATTCGCCAATACCGTCGCTGAGGAAATCGGTCCGCGACTGACCGATATCAAGATAAAGAGTGGACTTGCCGGTCGCCTTCCAGTTGATCCCCGCGTTCCAGGTGTCGATCAGGGCGAACGCCCCGGCGTCTATGCCAAAGTAGTTATCGATTCGGCGCCGCACCTGGAAATTGACTGATGTCTTGCCGGTCAGGATCCGCTCGACGCTGATATCACCGGTGTACTCCTCGAAGGCTTCCGGTTCATTTTCCAGTTCGCGTTCGGTCTTCCCAAACCTAACCTGAAAGTTGTTTAAACCACTTGCGTCGTACTTGAGTACCACGGCCGGTGTACGTTGCGTATACGGAGCAAGCGCCGGAACGTCGGAGTTCCTGAACCTTCCATCGCTGCTTTCGTACTCGGCCCCGAGACTGAGCTGTGACGAGGCCTGGTAGCGCAGCCCCGCACGGGTAATAGTCTCGCGAAGTCCAAAATCTGGGACTTCAATGATTGGCGTGTCGAGATTGCGGGACACCGCAGTGGTCTCTGCTCGCCAGCGCTGGGCAAGTTGCGCGTTAATCGCTGCTGTCAGTCTGCGTTCCTCCAGAATGGAGTTTCCTTCCACGCGGCTATCGATGAACGAGGGGATCTGCTTCTGGCTCAGCGCCTCGACCGTGCCGTCCAGGTACCGGCCAAGCAGCCACTGCGCGCCGGTGCGAAATGCATATTCCTTATCGCCAGATTCCGGCAACCCGTTGTAAGAAACATTGCCATAGGCGGCATCGAGAAACAGCTGCTGACGACTAAACAGGTACTTGGAATCAAGACCGACGGTGAGGCGGAACAAGTCGCTGCGAAACCGATCTCCGAGGTCCGTCGCCTTGTTGAGGCCGCGCTCGTACTGCGTCGTGACGAACGGCACGAACTCGACCTGCGCTTTGGCGGGAGCCGACACCGCGAGGACGGCGGCGAGCAGCCCCCGGGCCGTACGCGCAGTTGCTGGCTTCCGGCCCTGCAATCCTGTGACGATAGAGGCGTCGCAATGATTCAACGTTGTCATGAGAAAATTATAACCAAGCCGCGATTGCGGGCGATCTCGCCAGTTTACATATCGGGGGAGTGGTTCAGTTCAAGCGCCTGTCGCGCAGCGCCAGCCACGCGCCGACGGCGGCGAGGCGGAGCTGCCGTGCCCGGCGCTTCGTGGTTCGTCCGGCATCTCTGCCAAAGTAGCAGTCACCGATGAAAGCCTCCCAGTTACTGCGATTTACAACATTCCAGGTGACGGCGACCGATGTGGACAAGACTTGTGTCCGATGCCACCAACCGCTTGGGATGAAGATGGTGTCGCCCTCGGCTAGCCGGACTTCCAGGCAACTGGCATCCCGATAGTCGGGATACTGCCGTGGGTCCACGGGGTCAAACGAAGTAATCTGCGAGACGTTGCGCAGATCTTCGCGTGGATAGAGGAAGCGCCCCTGGTCCGGAGGGTAGAGCCACACGATTTTGTCGCCCCGCACCTGGGTAATGAACGCGTGCAGGTAGTGCAAGTCATAGTGCAGAACGGGAAAGCGTGTCCCTGCACCGGCGATCAGCAAGTCAGGGGCACCGTGCCGATACTGCGGAATGCCGTGCAATAGCCTGCAATTGAGCCTGTTCCAGTTATCGCCGGGAAGAGGCGTGATGTCGGGCAGCAGCTCGGGAAACCACTCGGCAATAAAGTGTTCGCGCAGGTAAGGCGAAGGTTTCTCAGGGCTGCCCTTGTCTACTTCGTCGAGAAATTCTCCGAAAACCCGACGACCCGATCCGACGGCGACCTCACGCACTGCAAACTGCTGTTTGAGCCAGGCAACAGACCACTTGTCGTTGGCTGGCCATTCGTGGCACAAGCCCGGGAGCACCAGCGGGGAGCCCTGCTCCAGGTGGTGGGGAGAAAGCTCCGAGATCGACCGCCGGACTCCTGTCCCGGTGAGCTGGTAGCCCGCTGCAACTTGGTACGGCATAACAGAGAAACGCCGGAGCAATCTCAAGATCGCGATGCCACCATAGCAGCAAAGTTCTGGCATAACTGGCCTTTATACTTAAGCCCCAAACAACATCACATCAGATAGAGATGGACGCAGATTCTCGAGTGGGTTCGCCGCGCGCTTTGGCCTATGCGCTGCTCTGGAGCCCTTTCGTCAAGGCGGTGCTTGGCCGCCTGCCGCTGACGCGGCGACTCTATGCTGGCTGGTCTCGCACCCATCCCTTCGACACGACCCACGGTGTCGACACCAGCGGCTTCGTTCCCGCCGACAAGTGCGCAACTGACGCCGCCATGGCCGCAGCGATCAGCCCCTATGGCGGCTCACAACCGAGCATTGTCCGGCGCAGCCTGGAACTGCTTCCCGACCTGCATGAATACAACTTCGTCGATATCGGTTGCGGCAAGGGCCGTCCGTTGCTCGTGGCCGCCGAGTTGCCATTCCGGGGGCTATTGGGCGTCGAGATTTCACCGCAACTCGGGGCAGTGGCCCGTGCCAATGCGGCGATCCTCAAGAGCAAGTTCCCCAACAGGCCAGCAATCAGCATAGAAACCGGGGATGCAACCACCTCGGCCGTCCCCGGTCCCCGAGCTGTCTGCTTCATCTATCACGCCTTCAACGCGAGTCTCCTGGCGGCACTGTTACGCAATCTCGAGGCGCAGTTGCAGTCTGGCCTGCAGCACGTGTTCCTCGTGTACTACAACCCGGTGCACGGCGAGGTCATTGACCGCTCAGCGCGCTTCCAGCGCTGGTCCGCGTCCACGCTGCCATATGCCGAGGAAGAACTGGGCTATGGACCCGACATCCGGGACACGGTGGTGATCTGGCAGAGTGTGCCCGTGCGGTTTCCGGCGCGGTCCGCGGCTGGTGTTCCGATCGTCGTGGATCGACGCGGCTGGAACGCCCGGCTCGGTCCCGGTGATTTCAGCTAGATCGACCGCAGCGGCAGGACCATTTTTCAGTAGCGGCCTTCCCGGTCTGGACCTGCGCCACTTCATTCTGTGTGGCATGTGCAACGAGTGCGCGCTCGCCCGGGAAATACAGCGTCCTGCTTGCCACCCCGTGTTGCTTGCCTGCTACGAAAATACATAAGCTTTCGTTCAGGTAGCCATCCGTAACATTTTGTCCCTCGCAAGATAGAAGTCGGGTCTGTGCTGTCGCTACCGGGCGCGGTTTTGCGCGGAATCCAAAGGAGTCCACCATTGAAGATACGGTCCAGATGCCGGCTGCTCCGCCTACGCGCCAGTTCGATGCTTCTTTTCATCCTGTTTAGTGAAATCGCGGCTTCTGCAGGCTACTTTGCCCAGCTCGGACGAATCTACGCAGAGGACGGCCAGGAAATTCAGCTCCGCGGCATCAGCCATTTCGGTTTCAACAGCACGATCCTTCAGCCCCAGTACCTGTGGACCATGGGTTGGAAGGAACAGATCGAGCAAATCAAGAGACTGGGCTTCAACGCCGTCCGCCTGCCCTTCGCGCCAGACACGCTCTACACTAAAACGCCCATCGACCGGTTGAGCTACGTAGACCCGGGCAAGAACCGGGACCTGCTGGGCAAGACATCGTTGCAGGCCCTTGACCTGTGGATGGCAGAGGCCAATCGGCAGGGCCTCTATATTCTCCTGGATTTTCACAGCGTGTCGGCCCAGCGCCAATACCCCACGTGGTTCGTTACTAACCCGGCCGACTTCGGTCTGGTCTACAACCAGCGGGCCTATACGCAGGCGGACTGGGTACGGGATCTGGTATTCGTGGCGAAACGTTACGCCCACTTGCCCTACCTCATCGGGATTGACCTCCAGAACGAACCCCACGGCAATGTTCGCTGGAGCGGCGATCCGAATACCGGCAACTCCACGTACTCGTGGAAGACCGCGGCGGAAGCATCCGCAGCTGCCGTGCTCCGCGCGAACCCAAGGCTCCTGGTATTTGTCCAGGGAGTTGCGGGTAGTGATGCCGGTAGTTCGGGCTCCAGCATTCCGATCAACTGGGGTGAAAACCTCCAGCCCCAGTCATCTCAGCCACTTGCAATTCCCGTCGACAAGCTGGTCTTGTCGCCCCACACCTATGGTCCGGATGTGTACGTAAAGTCCTCGTTCAAAGCGGCCACGTTTCCGGCGAACCTGGCAGCGCACTGGGAACAGCTGTTTGGCCAGTTCTCGCAGGTCCATCCCGTCGTGGTCGGTGAATGGGGCGGTCGGTATGGCAACGGGACCGGAGGTCAGCAGGACGCCATCTGGCAGAACGCGCTGGTCGACTACCTCATTAGCAAGGGCCTGCGCAGCAGTTTCTATTGGTCTTACACCCCGAATAGCGGCGACACGGGGGGCATCCTTGATGACCAGCTGAAAGTGCGTCAGGACAAGATGGCGCTGCTCAGGCGATTGTGGGGTGGCGCGGTTGCAACGTCTCCTGGCTCGACGAAGCCGCCAGAGCCTGTACCGCCAGGTCAGACCTCGGCTCCGATCGGCATCAGTAGCAGCTCGCCGACGTCGGGGTCTGTGGGTACCCAGGTCACCATCAATGGGTCCGGATTCTCCGGCGTGTTCGAGGCCTGGGTGGGCAGCGCGCACCACGCAGCAGTGCGGGTGATCAGCGATAGCCAGGTTCAGGTGACGGTACCCGCTGGTGCAACCACAGGAGCCATCGGCCTCTTCACGCCCACGAAGGTAGCGTTCACCGCAACGGCATTCACTGTCGCGGCTCCCGGGTCCGGGCTTGTTCAGCCCACGATCAACGGGTTCTTTCCGCGTTCAGGACCGGCCGGCACCGTCGTGACCATCGCTGGCAGGGGCTTCAGTGGTCTTGGCCATGCCTGGGTCGGCCGAGCCCAAAACGGTGTGGTCCGGGTGCTCAGCGACACGCGGGCTCAGGTGACGGTGCCCCCCGGCGCCACGACCGGGGCGATCGGCATTTTCAACAGGAGCCATGCGGCGTTCACGCCGACTTGGTTTGTTGTGCAGTGACTGGCGGACACACCGACTAGATTCGGCGCGACTCGTCCATCACCGCAAGTAACTCCGCGGTCTTCGCTTCCATCAACGCAACATTGCCCCGGCTTTCCACATTCAGCCGGATCAGCGGCTCGGTATTCGACAGCCGCAGATTGAAGCGCCACTCCGGAAACTCAAAGCTGAGTCCGTCCGTTTCATCCAGCGCTAACGCGACGGGAGCGTAACGCTCCCGCACCGTCCGCAGCACCGCCTGGGGATCGGCGACCTGGCGATTGATCTCGCCGCTGCACGGAAAGGCGGCAATGCGCTCGGCCACCAGCGAGGACAGGGGGTTGCCGGTTGCGGATAGAATGCCCGCGACCAATAGCCAGGGGAGCATCCCGCTGTCGCAGTAAGCGAAATCACGAAAATAGTGGTGGGCGCTCATTTCGCCACCGTAGATCGCGTCCTCGGCGCGCATGCGCTCCTTGATGAACGCATGGCCCGTCTTGCTCTGCACGGCAATGCCACCGGACTGGCGTACGACATCGATCGTGTTCCAGGTCAGGCGCGGGTCGTGGATGATCCGGGAGCCTGGCCTTCCGGCCAGGCGAGGTTGCGCGAGCATCGCCTGAGCCAGCAGGCCGACAACGTAGTAGCCCTCGATGAATTCGCCGCGTTCGTCGAAGAGGAAACAGCGGTCGAAGTCGCCATCCCAGGCGACCCCGAGATCCGCTCCGTGGGCCCGCACGGCCTCGCTGGTGAGCCGGCGATTCTCGGTTAGCAGGGGATTCGGTACGCCGTGGGGAAAGGTGCCGTCGGCGTCGTGCTGGAGTTTCACGAATGTGAACGGCAGGCGCTGTTCGAGCCCGTCGATTACGTGCCCGGCGCCGCCGTTGCCGGCGTTCACAACCACTTTCAGGGGCCGCAGCGTCGCCAGATCTACGTAGCCGAGCAGGTGTTCCAGGTAGGCGTCGAACGGCGCCGCGGTGGAACTTCGCCCGGGCTTCGTGACGCGGGCAAAGTTACCCGCCTCGGCCAAAGCCCGAATTTCGTTGAGACCGGAGTCGCCGCTGATCGGGCGGGAGCCTTCCTGGACCAGCTTCATACCATTCCAGTCGGCCGGGTTGTGGCTGGCCGTGACCATGATGCCGCCCCCCGCCTTTAGATATGACGTGGCGAAGTACACCTCCTCGGTGCCGCACATCCCGATGCGCAGGACGTCGGCGCCACCGGCGCTGAGACCACGCGATAAGGCGTCGGCCAGCGCCGGACTCGACAACCGCATGTCCTGGCCGACGACCACGGTGCCCGGCCGGACATATTGGGCGTAGGCGCGGCCGATCCGGGTCGCTACATCCTCGTTCAGTTCGTCGGGGACCCGGCCCCGGATATCGTAGGCCTTGAAGCAGTGGAGCGGCGCCATCGGTTTCAGTCCGTTCGACCCTGGCGGCCGTAACGATCCTCGAAGCGAACGATATCGTCTTCGCCCAGGTAATCCCCTATCTGGACCTCGATGATGCGCAGTGTGTCGGCGCCTGGATTCTCGACCCGGTGCTTTGCGCCCAGCGGAATGAACGTATGCTCGCCCACGGCCAGGTCGAAGACCTCTTCGTCCCGCGTAATCCGCGCCGTTCCAGTCACCACCACCCAGTGCTCGGCGCGCCGGTGATGCAGCTGCAGTGAGAGTACCGCGCCGGGCAGTACCGTGAGGCGCTTCACCTGAAAGCTGGCAGCACCGTCCAGGCTATCGTAGCTACCCCAGGGCCGGAAGACTTCGCGGCCCAGCTTTGTCTCGGGGCGGCCAAGTCGCTCGAGTTCTTCGACGATTTTCTTCACATCCTGGGCTTTGGCTTTCGGCACAACCAAGACGGCGTCCTTGGACTCCACGACGATGCAGCCATCGAGCCCTGTTACCGCGACTAGCCGGCTCTCTGCCCGCACGTAAGAGTTGGTGCAATCGACTGCAACCACGTCGCCCGTTAGCGCGTTGCCATTGACATCCCGGTCAGTGACGTCGAGTAGCGAGGCCCAGGAGCCCACGTCGCTCCAGCCCGCCGAGAGCGGCACTACCGACGCGTGACGGGTCTTCTCCATCACCGCGTAATCGATCGATTCTTTGCGGCACTGCTGGAAGCTGTCCCGCTGGAGAGCGAGAAAGCCGCCCTCGGGCTTCGCTGCATCGAGGGCACGAGCGGCCGCCGCGGCAATATCCGGGGCGTGGATCTGCAGTTCGCGCAGATACGTGTCGGCCGAAAACAGGAACATGCCGCTGTTCCACAGGAAGGCACCCGACGCTACATAACGGCGCGCCGTCTCATAGTCCGGTTTCTCAACGAACTCGCGGACGGGCTGCACGCCGCCTTCAGTAGATGCCTCAGTGCGGAGGTAGCCGTAGCCCGTCTCAGGCTGCGTCGGTACCACGCCGAAGGCGACGAGCTGCCCGGCCGTCGCTGCCGGCATCGCGAGAGCCACGGCCGCCGCGAACGCCGCCGGATCGCGCAGCACATGATCCGAGGGCAGGACGAGCAGCAGCACGTCGGTGCCGGCCCGCCGGCGCGCGGCCAGCGCTGCAATGGCGGCAGCGGGAGCCGTATTTCGGCCTTCGGGCTCGAGGATCATTGCGGGCTCGCTGGCCGCGTCTTTGGCCGCTTCACGCAACTGCCCGGCAACGAGGAACCGGTGCGCTTCACTACAGACCACCAGCGGTGCCTGGACCTGACCTGGCAACACCCTCAGCCGGGCCACGGTGTCCTGGAGGAGCGAACGCGAACCGGTCAGCGCCAGCAGCTGCTTCGGGTACAGCGCCCGGGACAGGGGCCACAGGCGGGTGCCTGAACCTCCGCAGAGAATGACGGGGACGAGATGCATGGGCTTTAAGGGTACGGACTGAATGCTTAGATTAACGCCTCGGTCCCGTAAGGCAACCAAACCGGTCACGGCACCGGCGCCGCGGCGCGACCCCCGCCGGGCGCTTTGGCTGTCCTGGCCCCTTTTGGAAGCAGGACCACGGGTAAATGCGGTGTAATTGCGTATGTCCGTGACACCGGCTTCGATGCGATTCAGTTTCTTGTGCCTCAGAAGGACTTGAGAGTGCCGCCCAATGTCACGGTCTTCGAGGGACCGAACCTGCTAGTCCCTTATCCCTCCGTCGTCGTGGAAGCCGACCGACCACGGGTGCTGCCGTCGCGCGATGTGGTGGAGCGGCAGTTACGGCGGTTGCTGTCGCCGGCGTTGCTGGCGAGACTGCCGTTGCCCCTTGCGGACGACAGCTTTGAGACGTTGCTTGGCGCGCTCGCGCGGGCCCTGCACGAACTGCATGGCGGCACTGGCCTGCCGATTTTAGTCGAGCGCCAGGGTGAGGACGCCTGCCGGGTCATTGCCGGCTGTCTCGATCCGGCTCCTACCTTGCTCGCCGTGCACATTGCACTGGATCTGGCGACCATCAGTTTTGCGGAGGCGGCCGGCAAGCCCAGCCATGCCAGGCAGACGGTCGGCCGGCTGCAGGTGCTGGCGAAGCAGCTCCAGGGGCGGTTGCCGGATCCGCTGGCGCGCTCGCTGATCGCGGCTGCGAGCCGGCGCGGCATTCCGGTCACGCCGGTGTCGCCAGGGTCACGCGTCTGGCTGTATGGCCAGGGGTCCCGCGGTGTGCAGTTGTTTGAGGCCGCAAGCCAGTTCGATGCACTGACCGGCTCCCGGCTGGCGCGGAACAAGGTGCTGGCAAACCAGCTGGTCACGCGGCTCGGCTTTCCCGGTGTACGTCACAGTACCGCCGCGAGCGCCGAGTCGGCGCAGCGCATTGCCAGAGAGATCGGGTTTCCTGTCGTCGTGAAGCCGACGGCAGGCGGCAAGGGTGCCGGTGTGACCGTACACATCACCGATGACGCCGCGCTACTGGCAGCCTTTACCATCGCGCAGAAACTCGGGCAGGGCGACGTTCTGGTCGAGCGCCACGTGGCGGGCGAGGACCATCGCCTGGTCGTCATTGGTGGTCAGTTCGCCTGGGCAGTGCGGCGCTCGCCGGCGCAACTCCTGGGCGACGGCGACCACACCATTCACGAGTTGCTCGAGATCGAGAACAACCGGCGTGCAGCCCTGCCGGCAGCCGATATCGCCGCCACGAAGCTCGCACTCGATGGCGAGGTGCGTGGCTTGCTCGCGGCGCAGGGCTTCAGGGCCGAAGATCGTCCTACGGCCGGCGCGATTGTTCTTCTGCGGCGCATCGCCAATATTTCCCGTGGCGGTACGCTAACGGACTGCACCGCGAACGTTCACCCGGAAGTGCGTGACATGGCCGAGGCGATCGCGCGCAGCATCCACCTCGACGCCATCGGCATTGACTTCATGACGCCGGACATCACCCGCTCCTGGCGCGAAGTCGAATGCGCCGTGCTCGAAGTGAACTCGACACCGGGATTTTCCTCAGACGCGCGCGCCGAGTTGATCCTCGCCCGCCGCTTTCCCCTTGGCAATGACGGCCGCGTGCCATCCATTGTGCTGATCGGTGCCGGAGCGGACGAGCTGGCGGCCGTCGCGCAGCTCCTCGATCGGCAGGGTCTGCGCGTCGGCCGCACGGACGGGGAGGCTACGACGCTGGCGGGCCAGCCGCGCATGATGGGTCCGGCATCGCTGCCTGCACGGGTGACCGCCCTGATCCTCGATGCCGGTTGCGACGCGCTGGTGATCGGCACGAACGCGGCCGAGATTGAACGGCACGGCTTGCCGCTGGACCGCTGCCACCTTGCCCTGGTTGGCGCAGCGCCGCTTAGCGCGGCCCTGGAGGCGCTTCTCGTCGCCCACTCGGCAAAAGTGCAGCGACTGGCTACTTCCGGTGTGGCCGACGAGACCGTTGCTGCCTCAGTTCTCGAGCTGATGTCATCGCGGATGCAGGCGCCGTGAACTACGAGGAAATTTTCCGCGAGCGGGGCGGCGCCTACCACCGCGCCATGCGCGACTGGCCGGACGCGCGCCGCGAGGAATTCCTGATTCCGGCAGGCCTGGCAGGGGTCACTACAGGCGATGTCGTCGTCGACGTGCCGGCCGGCGGCGGATATCTGCAGCGCTATCTGCCCGCCGGGGTGCACTGGCACGGCCACGAGCCCTGCGCGAGCTTCCAGGATAACGCGACTGCCGCTGACAGCGGCTTGCTGCCGCTTCCATGGCCATCGGGTTTTGCCGATGTCGCCTTAAGCGTGGCAGGCGTCCACCACCTGGCCGACAAGAGGCCCTTGTTTCGCGACGTGCATCGTACGCTGAAACCGGGCGGGCGCTTCGTCCTCGCCGATGCCTGGGAAGGATCAGCGGTGGCGCGCTTTCTCGACGAGTTCGTCGGCAGCTATAACAGCACCGGGCACAACGGTATCTACGTAACCGCGCAGACTCTCGAGGAACTCGCGGCAGCGGGCTTCGACGTGCAGCGCGCGGAACGGACGTCCTATTGCTGGTGGTTTACCGACCGGCTGAGCATGGGGGAGTTCTGCCGCTTGTTGTTCGATATGCGCGGTATTGATAATGCGACCGTTGCAGACGCCATCGAAACTCGTCTTGGCGTGACCATGCGCGGGTCGGAGTGCGGAATGAACTGGGAGCTGATGATCGCTGTCGCCCTGTCCGGAGAGTGATAGCGGGGCGCGTTGCTTGTTCCTGGCTGCTCGCCAACCGGCTCCTGAACGTCATCAAGGTTCCGCCCAAAGACTGACGCCAGAAAAGCACCAACGGGCTGACGCTGTGCGTCAGGGGCTGGAACCTAAAGCGGGTCGTTCCGCGGGGGCGATGCCTCTCCGTGGTGCGCCTGGTCGGTCAGGCACCACCACAGCCGACGGATTTTCCACGGCCGGGGCCTGGCACGAGTCGTGCAAGGCCTTTTCATTTCCTACCATGGAAGTGTGCGATGGATCTGGCACCGGGCATACCCCGTAACAAAGAATCGTGGACCGTCGTCGTGGCATGGGCCCGGCCCTGGTACCGTCCCGGCCCGCGCCGGCCAGTATCTGCTCGAACGCGCCGCGTTGTCCGGGCACGCAGGCTGGACCGCGGGGACGTGATGGACCCCGCTACGGGTGACGCAGCTGACGCGATTACGTCACAGCAGGCCAAAACGTCGGGAGCATCCCCGGTAGTTTCGGGACTTTCGCCGGCAGGCCGAAGCATTGCGAGTGGCAGGGACTTGCTACACAGCCCGTTTCCACTCGGCTGGTGGAGTCGCTAGCTTTACAACCCGATGCCGAACGCTCAGCTTCGGTATTCTTAAATGGCTCAGCGAGATGCAGCGGTCACGATTGCACCGGTCTGCGTCCTGAGGTTCGGCGCGTGACGGGCCAGTTTGCGGCCTGGCGAGTTGCAGAGTCCATTGAGTATCGGGAACGCATTGGTGATGCTGGCATCCAGCTCGCCCTGGTTGCGACCGTTGGCGGCGTCGATCACAGCCTGCCTCGCGGCTGCGAACCAGGCCGCATCGGTGAGGGCGGCGGCCGATACCGGGGCGAGGATTTCAAGCGCTGCGGACAGGTCGTGGTGCAGTCGCCCACACCTGAGTGCGAACCGCAGGCACAGGCCGGCGAGCAGCTCCTGGCGGGCGTCGGTTGCGCACCCGCCCGCCTGCAGCGCCGCCGCCACGCGAGCAAAGGTGCCAGCTCGGCTGGCGAGCACCGGCAGATCGTCGTGGCGCGAGCGCATGGCATCTGCGTGGACCCGCCGGTGGCTGTAGTCCTGCTGCGGGGCCAGGCCGAAGCGCAGGCCGCTGCACAACGCGCGGATGTGGAACTCCCAGTCCTGCCAGGATGCGGCGCCCTCGGGCCAGGGGCCGAGCCTGGCGACCGCAGCGGCCCGCCAGGTCGGCCCGCTGGTTTGCCACGGGGTGTCGGCCGCGAGGAACCGGTCGAGGGGATCGCCTGCGTCCAGAGTGTTCCAGGGAACGCCGACATCGCCGGGTTCGCTGTCGAAAACTTCACCGTCGTGCACGATGTAGTCCAGGCCCGGTGCGGCGGTCATGGCGGCGACGCGACTGTCCAGGGCCCAGGGTTGCAGCAGGTCGTCTGAGTCCAGGAAGACGACCAGTGGCGCCCGGGTCGCGCCAAGGCCGGCGTTACGAGCGCTGCAGGCGCCTGCAGGCCGATCCGGTGCGGTCGCCAGTAACTTGAAGCGCGGCTCGTCCGCGATCAATTCGCGCAGGCCGGCGAGCGTCGCACTGTGCGATGCGTCGTCGACCAGCAACGCCTCCCAGTGCGTCAGCGTCTGCGCCTGCAGGCTTGCGACGGCCTCGCGTAGCAGCGCGAGGCGATCCTTGAACGGAACCACCACCGCGATGGCCGGAGATGTTGCGACTACCACTAGTTGCTCCGGACGACCGTGACCGTTGCGCCTTCCAGCGCTTCGTTGACAGCATGGCCCGGCGAGGCGCGGAAGTGGCAGCCGCAGTAGCGGCCGTCCACGACGGCGAGGCTAATCGTCGTGAAGTAGTCAGCGGGTGCAAGCGTGCCACCCCTCAAGGCGAGTACTGGCACCCGCAGGGGGGCATGGAAGCGCTGGACCACTGCTGGCACGGCCGGATCCGGTGTTGTGGCCACGGCCCACTCGGCTGGCGTGCTGGAGTGGCCGATCACCACCCGATAGCCGCGGCCCTCGTTGGCAGGTTTGGTGACGAGGCTCGCGCGGTCGCGTTCCAGATCCGGTGGGCTGGTGGCGTCCACACGCCCATCGGCCAGCAGGCGCGCGGTCCACGCGACGTGCTCGTCGATGAACGCGCGGTCCCGTGGTCCGAGACCAGCGCGGAACTCCGCAGTGTGGAGGAGAGCCAGCAGACCCTTGTCTTCCGCTACCGTCAAGGCAACCAGGTTGTTGATTGACGCGAGTGCGCCGTCCGACAGGGCCGCCAGGAACGCGCCGTAGCGCGTCTCGAAACCCGGTTTCCAGCAGTGATGGGGGCTCTGCGGCGTGCTGAGCCGGAACTTGTTGAACGAGGCCGAGACCGGCCGGCCGTTTAACCTGAGGCGTCCAGTTGAGTAGGTGAGGTCGGCGGCGCTCGCGATCACGGCATCGCGCCCGCGGACACGCAGCGCATCCTGCATGAGGGCGAGCTCGAATTGCAGGCCGTTCTCGTCGTTGAGGATCGCGAGCAGGTCCCTCCGGTCGCCAGTGCCTGCTTCGCAGGCGAGGAGCAGTTCGGGGAGCAGCCCGTCGGCGATCCCGACGCTGGCCACCCGCATCGCGTCGGTACCAAGGATTTCCCGGAGCGCGCTGCCCAGAGCCTCGTGATAGCGCGGCGCGTTCTGGAACGAGCCCGGGCAGCCCGTGTTCAGTTCAATGAACTGCAGGCGGCCGTCCTCGTCCAGGATTGCGTCGTAGCGGGAGTAACCCTGCCAGTGGTTGAGGCCCGTTGTGCGGCGGAGCCAGGGCGACATGCGCACGTGCTCGGGGAAATAGCGGGCGAGGCGTCCCGGGTCGGCGAGTGTCCAGTCGACGGCCCGCTCCACCAGGTCGTGGAGCTGCAGCGCCAGCCCGCTGAAGGCGAGCTCGGCGGCCGTATCCACGACGACAGCGCCCAGCACCACGCGTGCCGTCTGGTGCTTCGAATGGCGGACACCCCGCAGATCGAGGGCCTTGCTGGCCCGGATCGCCGCTGCCTCGACAACTGCTGGCGCCGCGCTCCAGCGGTCGCGGAGTCGCGCGGCGAAGGCCAGGGTCTGGCCAGCGACCCGACCGAGGGGGCGTGGGGGAGTGGAGTCCGGCATGGCAGCGACCTTCAACGGGGCGAGCGATTCTGCCCGCTCTGACGGGCGACGCCAAGTATGGTTGTGGACCCGCGCAGCGCGCGCTGAGACGGCGGGGTAAGCTAGGGCGACCGGCGCAAGCCAAAATCAAGAACCGGAGTCCAACCCATGAGCATTGCCCACAAGTGGCTTGAGCAGGAGCCCTGGCCCACTCAGGTGATGCCGAAGAAATTGCTCGAGAGCCGCATCGAGCGTGTGTTGACCCTGACGAACATCGGTTACCTGGGCACGGTCAGGAAGGACGGCTCCCCGATCGTCAGTCCCGTCGAGTTCTACAACGACAAGTTCCAGCTGTACATCTTCCCGCAGCCGAACAGCCCGAAGGTGCATGCCCTGCGGCGGGATCCGCGGCTGAGCTTTGCCGTCGCCAACCCGATGGCCGGCTGGGCCTGCGTGATGGGCGCACAATTTTTCGGCAAGGGCACGCTGCTGGACGTGGACACCCCCGAGTGGCAGCACGGCATGCAGGTCTTCAAATGGGTGGCCTCAAGCTTCGAGCTGGGCAAGATCAACGCGAAGCCGCCTCGCGGCCAGCTGCTGCGCATCGATCCGGACCGGATCGTCTACACCGAGCACTTCATGCGGAGCGAGGGCTATGCACCCCGCCAGATCTGGATGCCGGGCGACGACGCGCCCAAGGTCGTGCCGGGGCGCAATGCGCCGATCTGAGCCTGTAGGAGCGCCTTCAGGCGCGACATTTCCGTTCGCGCCTGAAGGCGCTCCTACAGGCTCAGATCGGCGCATTGCGCCCCGGCACGACCTTGGGCGCGTCGTCGCCCGGCATCCAGATCTGGCGGGGTGCATAGCCCTCGCTCCGCATGAAGTGCTCGGTG
>JANNJM010000094.1:0-5782 GCA_031395645.1 Gammaproteobacteria bacterium
GGGCCGGCGCTGCCGAGCAACAGCCTGCGATCCGGCGAGTGTTTGTCTTTGGGTTGCATCGTTTCCTCCTGCCTGATGAGTCAAGTGTCACGGATTTTCGAGGGCGGCGCCAGCGGCAGGTGTCATTTCCGAGAGGCGGCGCGAGAGGGAAATGAGGCATGTCCCCATTTCCCCCAAGGAGCTCTTACCCGCGGCCCGTGTGCCCGAAGCCACCAGCGCCCCGATCGCTGGCGCCAAACTCATCCACCACCTCGAAGCGCACCTGCACGACGGGCACAAACACCATCTGGGCAAGGCGCGCGCCCGGTTCCAGTTCGAAGGCTTCACTACCCCGGTTCCAGCAGGACACGAGCAGCTGGCCCTGGTAGTCCGAGTCGATCAGGCCAACCAGATTGCCGAGCACGATGCCGTGTTTATGGCCGAGGCCGGAGCGCGGCAAAATAACTGCGGCCAAGGCGGGATCAGCAATGTGGATAGCGATGCCGGTAGGCACCAGCACGGTAGTTCCCGGCAGTACGACGAGTGTCTCGTCGAGGCAGGCGCGCAAATCCACGCCAGCAGAACCCGCTGTGGCGTACTCCGGCAACGCGAAGAGACTACCAAGGCGCGGATCCAGGATCCGCAGCTGAACACTCTTCATCAACAGGGCCAGTTCAACCGGGATGGTTCAGGCGGGACGGCGCAGCGGCGTCACGCGCCCACGCCGGACGGCCGTAAAGCGCGCGGCCACGGTGGCGATGATGTGGCGGGCGAGGTCGCATTTCGGCATACGGGGCAGAGACTCCTGCCCGTCACTCCAGAGGATGAGGACACTGTTGTCATCCTCATCGAAGCCCAGCTTGGCACCCACCTGGTTGGCAATGATCATGTCCAGGCGCTTGCGCTCCAGTTTCTCGCGGGCATATTCCTCGAGACGCTCTGTCTCCGCGGCGAAGCCCACGGTGAAGGGCGCGCCCGAACGTGATGCGATGCTGGCCAGCAAGTCGGGTGACTTCAACATTTCCAGCGTGAGCCGGTCTGTGCGCTTCTTGATCTTCTGCGCCGCTGGCTCCGGCCGGTAGTCGGAAATCGCGGCAGCGCCGATGTAGATGTCCACGTCGCCGATTCTGTCGGTTGTGGCTGCGAACATTTCGGCGGCTGTCTCCACATCAACCCGCCGGACCCCCGCGGGTGTGGGCAGGTGCACAGGCCCGGCGACCAGGGTCACCTCGGCGCCGGCCAGCACAGCGGCACTTGCCACGGCGAAGCCCATCTTGCCGGAACTCCGGTTGCTTACGAAGCGGACGGGATCGATAGGCTCGCGTGTGGGTCCGGCAGTGACGAGCACCCGCAGTCCCTTGAGTTGGTCGTTGCGCAGGTCCACAAGATTGCCGGCTAGCTGTGCACTGAGGGCGGCCACGATGTCGGCGGGCTCGACCATGCGGCCGGGGCCGACGTCACCGCAGGCCTGACTGCCGGAGGCAGGGCCGATGCAGCGCACGCCTCGCGACTCGAGCGTCGCGCGGTTGGCCTGGGTGGCGGCGTGCCGCCACATGGCCTGGTTCATGGCCGGCGCGAGGACCAGGGGCGCGGTCGTCGCGAGGCAGAGCGTGGTCAGCAGACTGCCGGCCGAGCCGTTGGCGAGCTGGGACATGAGGTGTGCCGTGGTGGGCGCGATCAGCACGAGATCTGCCCAACGCGCCAGCTCAATGTGGCCCATGGCTGCCTCGGCGGCGTCATCCCACAGTTCGGACCGCACGGGGTGACCCGAAACCGCCTGGAAGACCGTGGGCGCCACCAGCCGGGTGGCGCTCGGCGTCATCACGACGCGCACGTCGGCACCGGCCTCCTGCAGGCGCCGAACGAGGTCGGGGCTCTTGTAGGCGGCGATGCCGCCGGTGACGCCGAGGACGACCCGCTGCTGGTTCAAAGCGCCCAAACGCTACCCCTCAGGTGGAAGACCAAAAGCTTAGCGCAACCGCCGCCGTGCAGCCGTGCTTTGTCCTCAAAGCTGGCAGTTTTGCGGCTTGGCCTGCCTGCAACCGATGGCCAGAATGGCCGGCGTGCCGACTCCCGTGATCAAGGCCACCCCAATCCAGGCCGCCGGAATCAAGGCCGCCGGAATCAAGGATTGGCCTGAAGCAGAACGCCCACGGGAGCGGCTGATCCAGGCCGGTCCTGGCCGCCTGACTGATGCGGAATTGCTGGCCATCCTGCTGGGCCGGGGGGTCGTGGGGGTGTCAGCCGTCGACCTCGCACGCCACCTGCTGGCCCGTTTCGGCGGTATGCGCGGAGTGCTGAACGCCAGCCACAAGGAGCTCGAGGCGCTCCACGGCCTTGGCCCCGGGAAGTCCGCCGTGCTCACGGCGGCCCGGGAGTGCTGTTGCCGCTACATGGGGGAAAAGCTGGTTCCCGGCAGGACCATCAGCTCCCCGGCGGATAGCCAGGACTTTCTCCTGGCCAGGCTGCGGGACCGGCCCCACGAGGTGTTCTGCTGCATCTTTCTGGACAACCGGCACCGGGTGCTGGCCTTCGAGGAACTGTTTCAGGGGACCATCGACAGCACTACCGTCTACCCCCGGGAGGTCGTCCGGCAGGCCTTGCAACGCAACGCAGCCGCCGTGATCCTCGCCCACAACCACCCGTCCGGCGTCCCCGAGCCGAGCGATGCAGACCGCCTGATTACCCGACGAATCCGGGATGCCCTGGAGCTAATGGACGTACGTCTGCTGGATCACTTCGTCGTTGGCGACGGAATCTGCGTGTCAATGGCGAGTCGGGGGTTGCTGTAGACCCGGTTGCGCTGGTATAAAGTGCGGCTGCCGGACCACCCGGCAGCACCATAAGTCGCTACCCAGCTCATTGATTTCCAAGAGGTTTGTTATGTCACGGGTCTGTCAGGTCACCGGCAAGAAGCCGACTTACGGGAACACCGTGTCCCACGCCAACAACAGGAAGCGCCGACGGTTTCTACCCAACCTGCACACGCACCGGTTCTGGCTGGAGGGCGAGAAGCGCTTCGTGACGATGCGCGTTTCCGCCCATGGGCTGCGCACCATCGACAAGCTCGGCCTCGAGAAGGTTCTGGAAAACCTGCGCGCAGCCGGCGACGCGGTGTAGGAGCGCCTTCAGGCGCGAACTAATCTTCGATAGGACCACAGAACATGGCCAAGAGCATCCGCGACAAGATCAAGCTGGTATCGACCGCCGATACCGGTCACTACTACACCACCACCAAGAACAAGCGCACCCATCCGGACAAGATGGAAGTGAGCAAGTACGACCCGGTCGTGCGCAAGCACGTCCCGTACAAGGAAGCGAAGATCAAGTAGGAGCGCCTTCAGGCGCGATCCCACAATCCCGCGACCCCGCATACCTGTTTGCCCACCAGAGAAAAAAGAAAACCCGCCAACGGCGGGTTTCTTTTTTTCAGCTACTTGAAGTTTTTGCGGGGTCGCGCCTGAAGGCGCTCCTACCGGGCCAGGACTACGCCGCGTAACCCGGCGTGGGCAGATAGCCGCGCAGCCGCGCCGAGAACTCCTGCAGCGCGTCGATGCCACTGGCTTCAGCCCGGGCACACCACTCGCGCAGCTGGCGCACGAGCGCCTCATTACTCACGTTGGCCTGCTCCCAGACGGCCACCAGCTGCAGGCGGAACTCGTGGACCGTGCGCAGGGCCTGGTTATTGGCGAGCAGGCTTGTGAGCCGGGCCCGGGCGATATCGTCCAGCAACTGGGGGCGACGGATCAGGAGTCGCGGCGACGAGTCGCGGGCGGTTGCATCAACCTGTGCCTCACGGCGAAAGACGGGCAGAGTCACCTTGGATGAATAGTCCCGCAGCACGTGCATGCGGTTCACCAGCACTGCTTTCAGCGTTTCGATGTCGACCTGCCGCGGGGCTGGGGCAAATTGCGGCTCGGGGGCCACGCGCCGGACTTTGCACAGGCCCAGTGCCTTGAAGATGGTGATATACATCCAGCCGATATCGAACTCCCAGGGACGCACGGAGAATTTGGCGGACGACGGGAAAGCGTGGTGGTTGTTGTGCAGCTCCTCACCGCCAATGAACAGGGCGATGGGGTAGAGGTTGGTGGCCGCGTCGTCGGATTCGAAGTTGCGATAGCCCCGCGCATGGCCGAGGCCATTAATGATGCCTGCGGACAAGATCGGCATGGTGGCCATCTGGATCGCAAAGATGGTGATGCCGATGACACCGAAGAGCAGTACGTTGAGCGTCAGGAGGCTATAGATCCCCAGCGTGGTGTGCGGCACGTAGAACTTGCGTTCCAGCCAGTCGTCCGGGGTACCCCGGCTGTACTTGGCCACCACGTCCGGGTTCCGGGCATCGACGCGGTACAGCTCGGCGCCTTCCAGCAGGACCTTCTTAAGGCCGAAGACGACGGGGCTGTGGGGGTCGCCGACTTTCTCGCAGAGGGCGTGGTGCTTGCGATGGACGGCAACCCACTCGCGGGTCACCATGCCGGAGGTCAGCCACATCCAGAAGCGGAAGAAGTGGCGAAGTGCGGGGTGAAGATCGATGGCCCGGTGGGCCTGGTCCCTATGCAGGTAGAGCGTGGTTGCCATCAGCGAGACTTGGAGCATAACGAGGGTGACCAGGATCTTGGCCAAGCCGCTCAAGCCCAGTATGCCGTGCTGCAACAGATCGAGAAGATTCATGCTCACCTCTGCGGGAATGAAGAACCGGTTCGTCTCACTAGCCGATCACTATAGCGGCGCATCCAAGTGATTGATATGCCGACAGACTTGGCCGTTTTCAAGGTCGCCGAACCCACGCCTGTGGCGCCGGAGCCGCATTCCCGGTCCGTAACCCTAGGCCGGCCCGGTCCGCCTCGTCGCGGGACTGCGTCCCAGTGTGGGGAATTCGCCTCGCTGGCGCTCCCAGATGCCTGAATTGCCGGAGGTTGAAACCACCCGCCGAGGCCTCGCGCCCTGGCTTGAGGGCCAGCAAATTGCGCGGGTCGTGGTGCGCGCGCCGAAGTTGCGCTGGCCAGTCCCCCCTGAATTCGCCCAGCGTCTGACGGGTGCCCGTGTGGCCGCGCTCGACCGCCGGGCGAAGTGGCTTGTGCTGCGGACCGACAGGGGTACCGCCCTGCTACACTTGGGAATGACGGGATGCTTCCGGGTCCTGCGGGAACACCGGGCGCCGGGTCACCACGATCACTTCGATATCGTGACGCTTGCCGGCGTGACGATCCGCTTCAATGACCCGCGGCGTTTCGGCTCGGTGCTCTGGACCGAAGACGACCCGGCGCTGCACCCGCTTATTGCCCCGCTGGGCCCGGAACCGCTTAGCGAAGATTTCACCGGCGCTTACCTTTACGGCCGTAGCCGCCGACGCGTGATCGGGATCAAGCCGCACTTGATGAATGCGCACATCGTCGTGGGCGTCGGCAATATCTACGCGAGCGAGGCGCTGCACCGCGCCGGCATTCACCCCGCCCGTGCCGCAGGACGCGTTGCTCTGCCCCGCCTCGAGACTCTGGTCGCCGCCGTCAAGGACGTGCTGGCCGAGTCGATCAAGGTTGGCGGAACGACACTACGCGATTTTTATGCCGGCGACGGCCAGCCGGGCCACTTCGCGCCGCGCCTTCGCGTGTACGGCCGCGCCGGCCAGCCGTGCATGGAATGCGGCACGCCCGTGAAACAGATGGTGCTGGGCCAGCGCTCGAGCTTCTACTGCCCACGCTGTCAGCGCTAGCGCAAAAGGTACCGGACACTTAGTTATTTAGTTGTTTGGCCGGTCGCGGCAAACAACTAAATAACTAAGTGTCCGGTACCTTTT
>JANNJM010000102.1:0-12106 GCA_031395645.1 Gammaproteobacteria bacterium
GAGGCATGTCCCCATTTCCCATGAAGCCGCTCCTACGCAGGGTTCCGGTGCTCCAGCGCCAGGAAAAACTGCGCGAACAGAAACGCGTTGTCCCCGTGGGCGGAGAACACGTGGCCTTCCCCCGTCTTCTCTACGTGCGGCTCCGTGTGCGCCTCACAGCCGGCCTCGGAGGCGGCGATCTGCTGCAGGGCAGCCCCGATGCGGGGATCGTCGCCTGGCACCAGCACGCTGTAGCCGTCTGTTTCGCGCCAGACGTGGATGTGGCGGCCGCGCAGCACCTCGAGTGACTCGCCGCGCTTCAGGGAGGCGAGGTTGCAGCCCATGCGCCGCATCAGGGAACCGAGCGAAGCCGCTTCGTCCTGCGGCGTGCTGCTATGGCCGCAGACGTGGTCCACGAGCCGTCGGTAGAGGCGCCGCGCGCTGTCCGCGGCGGGCAATTGCTCGGACATCTCCCGGAGAAACACTTCCAGCTCGTGGCGGAGCACGAGCAGTTCGGTGAGCCGCCGCTCAATCTCGAGGAAACGGTCCCCGGCGATCTGCGCCACGTCGCCCGCTTTCCCGCTACCCTGGACCGCGGTCTTCCGGCCAGCTTTTCTGCCGGGCGGTAGTCCAGCCTCAACCTGGCCGGCCGTCAGGAACTGGCGGATATCGTCGAGGGAAAACCCCAGGCGCTTGGCGCGGTTGATGAACAGCAGGGTCTTCTCGGCCTCCGGGCCGTACACCCGGTACCCGGACGCCGTCCGCCGTCCCGGATTCAGCAATCCCTCCTTCTCGTAGTAACGAAGTACCGAGGTGGCCACCCGGGCCCGCCTGGCAAGCGCGCCGATGGTGTATTCGCGACGGGTAATGGTGGTCATGCCGGTTGACCTTGAATGTGACTTGAAGGTCTATAGTAACTTCTTTAGGAAATTCCCATGCTCGGCATCGATAAGCGGCTGATCGTCAAGTCGACCAGCCAATGGCTGATCTCAGGGATCGTCGCCGGCATCGCGAATGTGCTCCTGAGCCTCGGACTGTTTACTGTCCTGGGCCTCGGCATCGACGGGCTGCTGAATGGTGAGGAGGTAGTCAGCAAGTACCTGCCGGTCCTCATCGGCCTCCTGGCTGCCAAGCTGGCGGCGGGCTGGTTCTTCCGCTTCGCCCAGTATCGGGCCTCCTCGCAGACCAAACTGTCGGTGCGGGACATGGTCTATGCGCACGCGCTGCGCCTCGGGCCGGCCGTACTGGACCGCAAGCGCACCGGCGAACTCGTGAACATCGCTGTGGACGGCATGGACTGGATCGAGCTGTTTTATGGCGTGTACTTCGTCCAGTTTGTGGTCGGCATGGCCACGCCGATCGCCCTGTGTATCTATATTGGCGTCGTCGACTGGGTAGTTGGTCTCGCACTGATCGTTGCGATTCCCCTCACACCGATGTTTCTTAAAGCGCTGTCTGCTCAGTTCCGCAAGGTCAGCGAGAAGTACGCGGACGTGAATAATCAGCAGAGCGCCGCCTTCCTCGACGCCCTCCAGGGCATGACCACCCTCAAGATGTTTAACCTCGGTGCACGACGCGGCGCCGAAATGTACGCCGCTACCGAGGAACAGCGGGTGATCACCATGCGGCTGCTCTTCGTCAACCAGGTAATGATCCTGCTCGTGGATTTCGGCTTTGCGCTGGGCACCACGCTGGTTCTGACCATCGTCGCGCTCCTGCGGATGGATGCCGGGTTTCTGAGTCCTGGCCAGGTCGTGGCGCTGATTCTCATCAGCGCCGAATTCGCCAAGCCCCTGAGCCTGATCGGCGAGTTTTTCTTCGCCGGGGCGATCGGCCGGGAATTTGCCAAGAAGATCATCGCCTTTCTCGGCGAGACCCCGACTGTCGGCGAGGCAGCCGGCGCCGTCGCGCCGGCGACCAGGGGCACCGGCGCACTACGCTTCCGCGACGTGGTGTTCAGCTATCCCGGCACAGACAAGCCCGCGGTGGATCGTTTCTCCCTCGATGTACGGCCCGGTGAGACCG
Organism: Gammaproteobacteria bacterium; assembly: GCA_031395645.1. Classification (GTDB taxonomy): domain Bacteria; phylum Pseudomonadota; class Gammaproteobacteria; order Steroidobacterales; genus SHZI01. Next base: position 2,005 of record JANNJM010000102.1, read on the forward strand.
TGGCACTGATCGGCCACAGCGGTTCCGGCAAGACGACGGTCGCGAATCTCGTGCTGCGGACCCTGGCACCCACCTCCGGCACGATCGAGATCGACGGCCATCCCGTGGAGAAAGTGACTCTCGACTGGGTGCGCGAGCAGATCGCCCTGGTGCCGCAGGATCCGTACCTTTTCTACGGCACGATTGCGGACAACCTCCGCCTGGCCAGGCCTGAGGCCACGGACCAGGAACTGATCGACGCGGCAAAGGCAGCCAATATCTGGGACTTCATCTGGGCCAGCCCGGATGGCATGCAGACACTGGTCGGCGAACGCGGCCTGTCGCTCTCTGGCGGCCAGGTACAGCGTGTAGCGATCGCCCGGGCGTTGCTCAAGAACGCCCCGATCATCGTTCTCGACGAACCGACGTCCCAGATCGATCTCGAGACCGAGTCGGTGATTCACGAAGCGCTGGCCCGACTGACGGCAAATCGCACCGTGCTCCTGATTGCCCACCGCCTGAAGACCGTGCAGACAGCCGACAGGATCGTCGTCATGGCCCATGGCCGGGTCATCGAGCAGGGCAGTCACGACGAGCTCCTGGCGCGGAACGGCACCTACGCGCAGATGGTCGGCACCACGCGCACGATGGAAAGCGGTCACGCGGTCGCGGGAGGTGTGGCGTGAGCACGCAGCAGAAATCGCACTGGGGCACGATGCTTCGGCTGCTTGCGTTCATGAAGCCGCTAAACGGCGTCATGGCCATCTCCGTCACGGCGCGGACTGGCAAGATGTGGGGTGCAACGCTCCTCGTGGCCGTCGCCGCCGCTTCGGTCGGCAAGTTCATAGCCAACCCGACCAGCGGCGAACTCTGGTCGATCGCCGGCTGGCTCGTGCTTGGCGCATTTGGACTGGGCCTGACGCACTACATCGAGCAGTTCACCGGGCATTACGTGGCGTTCCGCCTGCTTGCCATGCTGCGCAATGACTTCTACAAGCGGCTGGAGCCGCTGGCTCCCGCAGGCATGGGCACGCTGCGGACGGGGGACGCGATCTCGCGCGTGATCAACGACTGCGAGCGCGTGGAGCCGTTCTACGCGCACACCATCGCACCAGCGATTTGCTCAATCATTGTGCCTGCCTCACTGCTGGGCTGGCTGTACGCGATCCACCCCACGTTTGCGTGGACCCTGCTGCCGTTCATGCTCTTCATGGTCTTCGTCCTGCCAGCGCTGATTGCCCTCATCGGCGGCTCCGGAGACGCCGACTGGCGGCGCACCCAGGGCGAGGTGAACGCGTTCCTTACCGACAGCTTCCAGGGCCTGCGGGATACCCTGGCGTTCGGCGCCGGCGAGCGCCGTCGGCTGGAGGCGCGGCGCATGGGCGAGGAACTTGGCAGGGGCCAGGAAAAGCTCACAAGGGCTGATGCCTTCCAGAGGGGTGTTACCGAGTTTGTGGTGGCGGCGGCTGCCGTCGCCATGCTGATGGTCGGTCAGGACCTCGTGCAGTCGGGTGCCGTGGAGGTGCTGCGGGACTTACCCACCGTGTTCGCCATCACGGTGACGAGCTTCGGGGCCGTGATTGGTCTCAATAACGTCATTAATGACTATCGCGTCTCCATCGTCTGTGCCGACCGGTTGTTCGAGCTCATGGACCAGGAGCCGGCGGTCAGGGATCTCGCCAAAGGCCCGCTGGGTACGCTCAGGCCAGCACTGAGTTTCGATAATGTGCAGTTCGGGTATCAGTCCGGCAACGATATCCTGCGGGGAATCAGCTTCGATCTTGCGCCCGGCGAGCACGTGGCACTGGTCGGCACCAGCGGCGCTGGCAAATCGACGATTGTGAACCTGCTGCTGCGCTTCTGGGACGCAACGGGGGGCAACATTCACCTTGGCGGTCGGTCGATCCAGGAATTGCCGCTCGAGGAGCTGCGGAACCTCGTGGCGGTGGTGTCCCAGCGCAACTACGTGTTTAACACCACGATTGGCGACAACATCCGCATGGGTAAGCCGGATGCTACCCAGGCCGAGCTGGACCAGGCTGCGCGGCGGGCGAATCTCAAGACCTGGATCGACAGCCTGCCCGACGGTTACGAGACGGCCGTCGGCGAGATGGGTTCTAAAATCTCCGGCGGTCAGCGCCAGCGCCTGGCGATTGCGCGGGCGTTGCTCAAGGACGCACCAATCCTGGTGCTGGATGAGGCGACGTCCAATCTCGATGTGGAGACCGAGCGCGAGGTGAACGCGGCGATCCGCGAACTTCAGTCTGGTCGCACGACGCTGACCATCGCCCACCGCCTCTCCACCGTGCAGAACGCTGATCGAATCCTGGTGCTGGAGCAGGGGCGTGTCGTCGAGCAGGGGCGCCATGCGCAGCTGCTCGCGAAGGGCGGTGTCTACGCCCGCATCTTCGAGCTGCAGAAAGACGAAGTCGACGCGCTGCTCGACACCGGCGGCCCGCTGCCCGCGTAGGAGCGCGTTCACGCGCGACCCTGCACTCCGTAGCCGCGGCATCCCGGCCGGGATCCCTTCCGCTACCGTGAGTACACGGTGAGCGCGGAAGGGACACCCGACCACGCTGCCGCTGCTGCGGTGGGTTCGAATCGCGCCTGAACGCGCTCCTACGCGGGGCGCGCGCTGGTTGTGATCGCAGCAGCCGCCCGTCGCGCTTTCGCCCGCGCCTCGTCGAGCGTCGCGGCGCGTGCCAGCGTCACGCCCATGCGGCGCCTGCCGCGCACTTCCGGTTTCCCGAACAGGCGCAGCGCCGTGTCGGGTTCCGTGAGTGCTGCTTCCACGTTATTGAACTGGAGGTTGGCGGAGTCGCCTTCGATCAGTAGTGCACAGGACGCCGACGGGCCGTGCTGGGCGATGTTCGGGATCGGCAGGCCGAGAATGGCCCGCACGTGCAGGGAAAACTGGGAGAGATCCTGGGAGATGAGCGTGACAAGACCGGTATCGTGGGGGCGGGGCGAGACCTCGCTGAACCAGACCTGGTTGCCCTTCACGAAGAGCTCCACACCGAAGATGCCCCGGCCACCGAGCTCTCCCGTCACCGCGGCGGCAATGCGCCGGCCCTCGGCCAGCGCCTTCGGACTCATGGGATGGGGCTGCCAGGACTCTCGGTAGTCACCGTCGATCTGCAGGTGCCCAATGGGCTCGCAAAAGGCCAGGCCACCGGCATGGCGGATCGTGAGCTGGGTAATTTCGTAGTCGAAGTCGATAAAGCCCTCGACGATCACGCGACCCGCGCCGGCCCGGCCGCCACCCTGTGCGTAGTCCCACGCCTTCTGGATATCTGCCGAGCTCCGCACCGTGCTTTGACCTTTGCCCGAGCTCGACATCACCGGCTTGACGATGCACGGCATGCCGATCGCCAGGACAGCCGCGCGATATTCGTCAAGCGTACCGGCGAAGTGGTACGGGGAGGTTGCAAGTCCCAGTGTCTCTGCGGCGAGACGGCGAATGCCTTCCCGGTCCATGGTCAGCCGGGCGGCGCGCGCCGTGGGAATGACGGTGAAGCCTTCGGACTCGAGTGCCGCGAGTTCGGCGGTGGCGATGGCCTCGATCTCCGGCACGATGAAGTGGGGCCGCTCCTTTTCGATCGTGGCACGCAAAGCGATCGGGTCGAGCATGCTGATCACGTGGGACCGGTGGGCCACCTGCATCGCCGGTGCATTCGCGTAGCGGTCCACCGCGATTACTTCCAGGCCGAGGCGCTGGGCCTCGATGGCCACTTCCTTGCCGAGTTCGCCGGAGCCGAGCAGCAGCAGGCGGGTTGCGCCGGGGGAGAGGGGGGTGCCGATGGTGGTCATTGATGGGAATCGCGCCTGAAGGCGCTCCTACAGGCGCTCGTACAGGCGATTCATCGCGCGATCTGCGAAGGTATTCATGGCGGCGGCAGCTTCGGCCGGCGCTTCCTCCTGCACATAGTGCCCGGAGGTCGGGACGAGAACGGCTGTGTTCCGTGGCAGCTTCGCCTTCAGTTCCTCGAACTCGCCCAGGGTCTTGTTGCGATCCTGCTGGCCCCACACGATCAGGGACGGGACGGTGAGTCCGGGCAGCATGGGCACCTCATCCGGCTCGCTGTACTGGCCCATCATTTCGGTCATGCCGCGGAGGTAACCTTGCGTGCGTGCCGTCCGGCCGAGGTCGCGGATCACATCGTCCGTGACGATTGACGGGTCGACAAAGGAGCGGCGCAGGAAATTGCCGCGGAATTCCGGATCGCCGAAGATTTTCGCCTGGATTCGGGGAAACGGGAAGACCAGGTACTTGGCTATGGCTGGCACGCCGCTCGTGATGATGCCGGGGTTCATGACGACCAGGCCGATGACTTCGGGAGATTCGAGTGCCACACGGAGCGCAATGGCTCCGCCCAGGGAATGGCCGGCCACCACGACCTTCTGCAGGCCGAGCGTCTTGATCAGCTGGCCAGCGAATTCCGCCTGATGACCGTTCTTGTAATCGAAGGGCGCCGGCTTGTCCGAGAGGCCAAACCCGGGCATGTCGTAGGCCACTACGTAGTACCGGTCGGTCAGCAGTGGTGCCAGCAGCCGGAAACTCTGCAGTGAATTGCCGAAGCCGTGCAGCAGCAGGGCAGTGGGTTTGTCTGGCGCCGGCGTGCCCCAGGTCTGGTAGCGGATGTTCAGGCCATCGACGTTCACGAACCGGTCCGCCGGACCGGCCAGGTTCACGGCGGGGACTTCTTCGACTCCGGTCGGCCAGTAGGCATAGGCCGTGAGCCCGATCCAGAGCAGGACGAGAAGGCCGAGGAGGCCCCCGAGCAGTCGTTTCAGCCACTTCATGCGCAATCCGCCGCCCGGACAAGGGTCAAAGCAAAGAATGGCATGATAACCGGAGGTGTTGTGAGGTCATCGCCATGAGCGCCGGTATTTCGCCACCCGTTGTCCAGCTGCCATCCACCCCCTTCAATTCGATTCGCGATTTCATCCGGGCCCTGGAAGCCCACGGACGGGTCCTGCACGTGGACGCCATGGACCAGGATCAGTATGAGGTCACCGCCTTTGCCTACCGCCTGATCGACAAGTTCGGCATCGAACACGCACCCGCCTTCATGGTGGACCGCATCAGGATCAACAATCAGTGGATGGAAGGGCCGCTGCTGGCCAATCCCTACGGCCGCTGGCCGGACGAGGCCGTGCTCTTCGGCGTGCCGGAGATCACCAGCGACTACCAGCAGATGTACCAAGCGGTGATGAAGGAGATGGAAAAGCGGCTGGATCCCAGCGGCGGCTGGAAGCGGATTCCGCCGGTGGAGTTCGGCAGCCCCCGCAGCGCACCCTGCAAGCAGGTCATCCTGAAGGGCGACGCGGTGGACATCGAGAAGTTTGCCTGGCTCAGGAACAACCCGGCGGATGCGGGCCGCTACATCAACATCACGTCGGTGATCATGGACGATCCGGAGTTCGGCAAGAACACCGGCACCTACCGTTGCCAGGTTCGCGACAGCAAGCGTATCAGCATCAACCCTGAGCCGAGCCAGCACGGCTGGCGGATTCTTACGTCGATGCGCAAGCGGGGCGACAAGGTGGCGAAGGTGGCGATCGCTGTTGGCGCGGACCCGTTCACCTTCTGTGCCAGCAGCACGAAGATGGCCAACTATCAGGAGGACGAGCTGGAGTTCGCCGGCGGGCTCCGAGGCCGCGCCCTCGAAGTCGTGAAGTGCGAGACCAGCGACATCCGCGTGCCGGCCCATGCCGAGATGATCATTGAGGGCGAAGTGCCGCTCGACGAGGGCATGGACGAGGGCCCCTACGGCGAAATGTACGGCTACCTGGGCCCCATGAAGCCCAACAACTTTTTCATGAACATCCAGTGCATCACCCATCGGGAAAAGCCCTGGATCCTGAACTCGTTCACCGGGCTCACCTGTGACATGCCGCGCTCGCCGCAGATCGCGGCGAACTTCTTCATGTACCGCAAGCTGATTCCGAACCTCACCGGCCTGTACTCACCACGCGGTGCAAACGGCGTGATCGTGATCAGCATCGACAAGAAGCTACCGGGCGAGGGCATGGCAGCGGGTCAGTACCTGGCGGCCAACATTGGCCTCAACAAGGTCGTGATCGTGGTGGACAAGGACATCAACATCCTCGAGCCCAGCCAGATCCTGCACGCACTGGGCGCCCGCTGGCAGCCATCCGCCAGCCTGATGATTCCCCAGACCCAGATGATGATGCCGGACCCCAGCCGCACCCACTGGGCGCTCTCCAGCAAGATGATTATCGACGCCACCCGCCAGCTGGAGGCAGAGGGGGGCCCGAAGAGCTGGGCGCCGCTGAATCGCGAACTGCTGGCAGAGGGTGCACCGGAGAGCTTTCCCCTGGTGGACAGCAAGTGGGACGAGTACCTGAAGAAATGGGGACATGCCTCATTTCCGGGTGAGTAATGCGGTCGTGGCTGCTTCAGGCGATGGCGGCGCTGGTGGTCCTCACGCTGGCGGGCGGGGTTGCGCTCTGGTGGTGGGGGCTGCGCACCCCTCCATTTCCGCAGCCTCCCGTCACGGGCACGGTGGAGCAACGACGGCTCGAGTTTGGTGGCCTGCCTCGCTCCTTCCTCGTCTATGTTCCCCAGCGCCTGCGCGACCCCGCGTCCGTAGTGCTCGTACTGCACGGTTCCGGCGGCTCGGCCGAGCGCATGCGCAGCGACACCGCCTGGGCCTTTGAGGGGTTGGCCGACCGGGATGGGGCGATCATCGTCTACCCGCAAGGCTTCGCAGAGCATTGGAATGACTGCCGCGCCACGGGTGACTACGCGGCGAAGCAGCGCGCTGTGGACGATGTGGGCTTCCTGCGCGCCGTTGTGGCCCGGCTGGACGGTGACCCCGCCCTGGGCGGCCGGCGCATAGCAGCGGACGAAGTGTTTGCCGTTGGCCTCTCCAACGGTGGCCACATGGCGCTGCGACTCGCACTGGAGGCACCGGAATTCATTGCGGGTGTGGCGGCCATTGCCGCCAGTCTGCCCGCGACCGGCAACTTGAGCTGTTGGATGGCCGGGCGGCCAGTGCCCGTCATGCTCATCAATGGCGACGCGGACCCGATCAGCCCGTATGGAGGCGGGAACGTCTGGGCACTGGGACCCTTCAACCGGCGTGGTGCCGTTCAGCCCGCCGAAGCCACGGCGGACTATTTCCGCCAGCTCGCCGGCTATGCGGAACCGCCATTCGAGCACCGCTATCCGGACGCCGATCCGGCTGACGGCACGGTGGCGAGCCGCAGGGTGTGGTCTGCCGCTGACCGGCCTGAGGTCGATCTGATCACGATCCATGGGGGCGGCCACACCATTCCGCACCCTCTGAAGACGATGCCGCGAATCTTCGGCCGGACCAGCCACGACGTCCCCGCCGCAGAGGAGATCTGGCGCTTCTTTCGCCGCCAGTTGCTTGGGCGCAGGGATCCCGCCTAGTATCGGCCACGTCTCGTTAGCGCCTCCGTATCTCATTGACCACCGGGAGAAGTATCGTGAAATCCATGACCAGCTCACGGGCGCTCTGCGCCGTGGCCACCTTTGGTCTTTCCCTGTCGGTCCTCACGGCTGACGCCGCAGAACAGGCAGACGACCATGCGGGTCACGACATGAGCCAGATGAGCACGGTGCCGGATGCCGAAGGCCGAAGCCTCTACGGCATGAAGCACAAGATGGACCCGGCAATGACGAAGGAGCTGCGCGACAAGGTCGCGCTCTACCAAAACTACAGCGACGCGGAAATCACCCTGTCCATGGACATGATGGGGCCGGAGTACGCCTGGTACATCAGTCCGCCGGATGTGAAGGGCTCCCAGGGGATCCTGATCCTCATGCACGGCTTCCGGGAGCAGGGAGACAAGAACTTCAAGGAGCAGGTCCAGTCTATTGGCAACATTTTCCCCACCGCGATGGGCGTCGGCATGGCGATGATGATGTCGAATCATATTCAGGTGGCGCTCGATCAATTGAAGGGTGCTGGGGCGAGGGAAATAGTGGTAGTGCCGGTCACCTCGTCAGGCACCAACGAGCTGTATCGTCAGTGGCTATACATCTTCGGCAAGCAGGACAAGCCTGAATTTGCCACTGTCCCGCGCATAAAAACGGATGCGAAGCTGCATTTCGTGGCGCCGCCCGGGGACGACCCGCTGGTCGCCGAAATCCTGCTGGATCACGCTGCCGAAATGAGCAAGGACCCCAGGCAGGAGGTGGTCATCATCGCGGGGCATGGCCCGACCTCAGCCGAGGACAACGCGGAGGAGCTCCGGGTGCTGAGCGGTCTGGCGAAGATCATCAAGCAGGATGGTGGGTTCGCAGACGTCCGCGGCATGACGCTGCAGGATGACGCGCCGCCAGCGATTCGCGACGCGAATGTGCAGAAGCTGCGGGAAGTTGTGGAGACGGCGGTGAAGAAGGGGCAGAGGGTGCTGGTGGTCACCAATCTGATCGGCGCGCGGACTGTTCAGGCCAAGTTACGCAGTGATCTGAAGGGCCTCGCCTTCGAGTTCAACGCAAAGGGCCTGGTCAATCATCCCAATTTCATGAAGTGGATGGGCGAGGCTGTCCGGCACGAGTTTGAACAAAGTGCCGCGGCCGGCAGCAAGCGTTAGCGCGAAGCGACCTTAGATAGCCGCGACCACCAGCAGTGGACCGGCAGACACCACCACGCCGCCCGGCTGCTCGGCCGTGATCGCAAAGGCCTTTGGCGACCGGATCAGCAGCTTCGCCTGGATTGGAATGATGACTTCGCCGGCTACGCTGACATTGAATACGCCGCCGTCCACCGGGTGCGTGTCCCGCTCCGGATCTACAATCCACAGTTGGTACTGGGTGCGGGCCGGGTCATTCACGGGCAGGTTGGCGAGCCGCAGATAACCCTGCTGGCGGGACTGACTCCACACGACGTCGCCCGTGACTCGTTCGTAGCCGGCCGCGGTCGGCGGCGCCCAGGGGAGCTTTAGAACATCCGGCGTGCTGCGGACGAGGCTCATCCGGGCGGTTACGTCGTCAACGGCCGGGGCAACGACCGAGGGTTCATTCCGGACCACGACGAAGGCCACTGCCAGCATAGCGGCGAGCGCCCATCCCAGTGTGCTGACTGTTCGGCTTGCGGGCCTGCTGGTCGTCTGTATCGCCGGCCGTTGAACTGCCACCGGGCGGACGAGCCGCGCTCGGCCCTGGCTGGCCAGTCGCTCCGTGAGCCCAGCGGGCATGCGCTCGACGGCGCCCCGACGCAGAAAGGCGACCTGGGTCAGGGCGGCAGCCTGCAGAAGCTCGTCGCGGACCACGCGGGGGTGACGAATCAGCAGGCTGGCAAGCTCCGGGGCCGCCGCAGATTCCAGCGCCGCAGCCGCCTCGTCTGCCAACAGGTCGTCAAGGCGGTCCCTGTCCCCGGCGCTCATCCCAGCAGCTCCGATTCTGAGTCGCTAGCCCCGGAAATCTGCAGCTGTCCACGGATGTGAATCAGGCCGCGGCGTACCCGGGTCTTTACCGTGCCGAGCGGCAGCGACAGGCGCTCGGCGATTTCGCTGTGGCTGTAGCCCTCGTAGAGGGACATCGCCAGAACCTTCTGGTGCTCTGGGTCCATCTCGGCAAGGACGCGTTCCACGATGGTCACTTCGGCATCGTCCTCGACCGTAGCGGGAACGCCGGGATCAACGGGCGTGCCTTCGTCGTCGTCGAGGGAATCCATGAGCGGACGGCGCCCCGCCTGGCGGATCTTGTCGATGAGGCGGCGGCGCGCGATCGTGGAAATGAAGGCGACTTCGCTGGCAATGTTCCGGTCATAGCGGCCGGAACTGCCCCAGATATCGATGAAGATGTCCTGAACGGCGTCTTCAGCATCGGCCGCATTGCGCAGGTACCGGCGCGCCAGCGACCAGACCAGATCACCGTAGCGTTCCAGGCAATCCTTTACAGCCGTTGGATCGCCGGCCGCAACGCGCTCAAGTATGGAGTTGGTGGTCAATCGGTCTGAGGCTCCGCCGGCACCGGCAAAGCCAGCGCTCCTGAAACGACTGCCGCCGGGACTCCGGCGTTGTGTTTCAGGCAGGGTTTCACTGACCGACATCATACCTCAGGGCCAAGGCCTTCCAGTCGGGGGGGGGCGCGGCGCCCCGGGGGGGGGGGGGGGCGCGGGGG
>JANNJM010000101.1:0-11133 GCA_031395645.1 Gammaproteobacteria bacterium
AAATGGGGACATGCCTAATTACTGGAACTCAGGCCAGGCATGCGCGGCTGGCAGCGGACAAGAGATCCGCTTGCCTGGCCTGAGTTCCAGTAATTAGGCATGTCCCCATTTGACCTGATCGTTGTTGGTGCCGGCATCAACGGCGCCGGCATTGCCAGGGATGCCGCGCTCCGCGGCCTGTCCATCTGCCTGATTGAGCAGGGCGATCTCTGCAACAGCACCACGCGCTGGTCCAGTCGCCTGATCCATGGCGGGCTCCGCTACCTGGAATTTGGTGAGCTAGGGCTCGTGCACGAATCCCTGCAGGAGCGCGAGAATCTCCTGCGCAATGCACCGCATCTGGTCCGGCCGCTGCCGCTGCTGATTCCGGTCTACGAGCACGCCAGGCGTGGCATGAACACGGTGGATTTCGGCCTGTATGTCTACGACCTGCTCTCCATCGGCCGTTCGCTGCCCGGCCACCGGCGGCTGTCGAAGGACGAGGCGCTTAAGGAAATGCCCGGGCTGCTGGCCGACGGGCTCACTGGCGCGGTCGTCTACTACGATGCTCAGGCGACCTATGTCGAACGGCTGGTCGTTGAAAATGCGCTGGGCGCGGCGGCAGCCGGCGCCCGGATCGAGACTCACACGACGGTCGAGAAAGTCCTTCTCGAGCGCAATCACGTCACTGGGGTCGAAGTGCGCAACACCCGTACTGGCGAGCGCTCCACCCGGCATGCCAAGGCCGTGGTCAATGCAGCCGGTCCCTGGGTCGACAGGATCCTCGCCACTGCGGGTCGGCCGCTGCCCCGTTTTCTCGGACCGACCAGGGGCACCCACATTGTCGTCCGATCATTTCCCGGCCTCACAGATACGGCGTGCTACGCCGAGGCGCGCTCCGACGGCCGCCCGTTCTTCATCCTGCCGTGGAATGGCCTCGTGCTGATTGGCACGACTGACACGCGTTGCGACGACGACCCCACAACCCTGCGGGCGAGTGAAACGGAAATCCAGTACCTGCTGGCCGAAACGCTTCAGACATTCCCGGCCTGCGGTCTCACCCGCGACTCTATTCTCTACACCTACTGTGGCGTGCGGCCCTTGCCACGGCAGGGGCTGAAGGAAACGACGGCGATCACACGCCGTCATCTCATTCGCCACCACGGCCGGTCGGCCCGCGGGCTGTCATCCGTCATCGGCGGCAAGATCACCACTTACCGGCACCTGGCCGAGGAGGTCGTGGACCAGGTGGCAGCCAGGCACCGCCTCGCGGCGCGCTCCTGCACCACAGTGAGTACGCCGCTGCCCGGGGGTGAAGCTGGACGGGACGAAGTGCTGAAGGAGCTAGCAACGTTCACGGCCGTGCCGGTTGCCAGCCACGCACATCTCTATGACGTCTACGGCAGCCGGGCACCGCTCGTGGCCAGCCTGACCCGTGACACGCCGGAACTGGGTCAGCCGATTGGCGCCCGCAGCGGCGCGATCGGCGCAGAAATCGTGTTTGCGGTCCGCGAGGAATTCGCTGTGACGCTGGGTGACGTGTTATTGCGCCGTTGCATGGCGGGTCTCGGACCCGATCTTGGGCGGGGAGCTATGCAACCTGCGCTCTCGGTGGCCGCCAGCTACCTTGGCTGGGATGAGCGCCGCTGTCGCACGGAGGAAAGCGCTTATTTGGCCGAGATCGCGTCGCTATCGGTGCCGCCCTGAGCGGGGGCAATCCGCAGCCGTGACCGGCTTCGCAGTCTTGTAGGACGAATTCCCGCGGGAATTGCGTGGCCACGCGCAGCAATTTGCACTGGCTGGAGGCAGAGTCGTCGCATGCGGAACTGTTTCTACACTGCGGGTATTGCTGCCGTCCTGTCCTGGCTGCTGGCCACATCCGTAGCGCTGGCCGATGCCGCAGGACCGCCGGCACCGAGCCCGATTGCGCCAGTCGCAATAACGCCCTGCGACACGCCCGGTTCCGACACCAACGCCTGGATCGACCGTATGCAGCGCGGGGTGTACACGGGCGTGTGCGGCACGGCGCTGTGGTTCGACGGCCTGTTCGGCAACCCCCGCTACGACCAGGACTCCGACGAAACTTTTGGCCGCATCGGTTTCTTCGAAACCTATGACCGCCGTGACAACTTCGATACAAGGCTGCGCCTGCGGGCCCGCGTGGCGCTCCCGATCATGGAGAACCGCCTGCGCGTGACGCTCGGCCGCGGCGAGGAGCAGGAGCTCGTCGAGGAGCGGCCGACCAGCACCGAGAACCCACTGCCGCCAAGCTTTCAGACTGTCGGTGACGACGCCTGGCTCCTTGGTCTCGGTTACTCCAAGCAGAATGGCCTTGAGAACGGCTTTGATTTTGGCGTCGGCGTACGCCTGAACTTCCCCGTCGATCCTTACGTGAAGGCCACCTATCGCCACAACTTCATTTTCAGCGGCGACACGATGCTGCGCTTTCGCGAGACGCCGTTCTGGCGCGACAGCCGCGGCTTCGGCGCGACCACCCAGGTGGCGCTCGACCGCCTGGCCAGCGAGACGCTCCTGCTGCGCTGGAACAGCACGGCGACGGTAGCGGAGGACACCGACGGCGTGGAGTGGGGTACCAGCGTCACGGCCTATCAGAGTCTCAAGAAGCGGCGCGCCATCAGCTACACCGCCCTGGTAGTGGGCGAGACGCGTGCCGACGTCGCATTCCAGAACTACGGCGTCGAGAGCAAATACCGCCAGTCCGTCTTTCGCAAGTGGCTGTTTATGGAGCTCTCCGCCAGCGTGACCTGGCCGCGCGAGACGCTGGATGAACGGCGCGAAATCAACCCTGGCGTCGGCGTTGGCTTCGAGATGTACTTCGGGCCGGTGCCGGATATCGAGATGCGCTGATCGATGGCGGGCAGCGGTGCCCGAAGACGGTTAAGATGCGCGGCCCCCAGGGAGCGTGAGCGGCGCATGCCAGACCTCCTCGAGCCAGACCAGGCGACCCACGTCCTGCGCGCGGTATTCGGCTACGACCGCTTCCGTCCGCCGCAGGACGAGGTGGTCGCCCACCTGATTGCGGGCGGGGACTCGCTGGTGCTGATGCCGACTGGTGGCGGCAAGTCACTCTGCTACCAGATTCCTGCGCTCGTGCGCTTCGGCACGGGGATCGTCGTCTCACCACTCATCTCGCTCATGCAGGACCAGGTTGCTGCGCTCAGGCAGGCGGGTGTCCGCGCAGCGTTTCTCAATTCGTCGCAGCGGCCCGACGAGGCCCGCCGGGTGGAGACGCAGTTTCGTGCCGGGGAACTGGACCTGCTGTATCTCGCACCGGAGCGTCTGCTGCTGGACCGGACGCTGGAGCTGCTGGCCGGATCCGCGCTCGCCCTGTTTGCCATAGACGAGGCGCACTGCGTCTCCCAGTGGGGCCACGACTTTCGGCCCGAGTACCTGCAGCTGGCCGTTCTGGCGGAACGCTTTCCAGCGGTCCCGCGCATCGCGCTGACAGCGACGGCGGATGAACGCACGCGCGTGGAAATCTTGCAGCGGCTGGGTCTGAAGAACGCACGGTTGTTCGTCAGCAGTTTCGATCGCCCCAACATCCGCTACCGGATTCATGAGGGCCAGGGCAATGCACGTGAGCAGCTGCTGCGTTTTCTCCGGAGCGAGCACGACGGCGAGGCCGGCATCGTCTATTGCCTCTCGCGCAAGAAGACCGGCGATCTGGCGGACTGGCTGACGGAGAAGGGCGTGCCGGCGCTGCCGTATCACGCGGGCCTGACGGCCGAGGTGCGGGCTCTGAACCAGTCACGTTTCATCAATGAGGAAGGCCTGGTGATGGTGGCCACCATCGCCTTCGGCATGGGCATCGACAAGCCCAATGTGCGCTTTGTGGCGCATCTCAGCCTGCCGAAGAGTGTCGAGGCTTACTATCAGGAAACCGGTCGCGCCGGCCGTGACGGCCTGCCGGCGGACGCCTGGATGAGCTATGGCCTGCAGGATGTGATCATGCTGCGGCAGATGCTGGCCGACTCCGGAGCCGGCGAGGCGCACAAGCGCGTCGAGCGCCACAAGCTCGATGCCATGCTCGGCCTCTGCGAGCTGACGGGCTGCCGCCGCCAGGCGCTGCTGGCCTACTTCGGAGAGTCGTTGCCCAGGGCCTGCGGCAACTGCGACACCTGCCTGGCGCCGCCTGAGACCTGGGACGCATCAGTGGCGGCGCAGAAGGCGCTTTCCTGCGTGCACCGGACCGGACAGCGTTTCGGCGTGATGTACCTCATCGATGTCCTGCTGGGTAAGGAAGACGAGCGCATCCGGCGCTTCGGCCACGATCGCCTCTCGACGTTTGGCATCGGCACGGAGCTCGATGCAAAAGCCTGGCGTGGCGTGTATCGCCAGCTCATTGCACGCGGCCTGTTGAGCGTGGACGTGGAGGGGCATGGCGGGCTGCAACTCACTGATGCCTGCCGCCCCGTCCTGCGGGGGGACGAACCGCTGTGGCTACGGCGGGAGGTGGCGATCGCGGCGGGTCCGCGTGCGCGGGCCGCGAAGCCGGCAGCCGGAAAGTCTCCGGCTGGCAAGGCGCAAATCGGCAGTTTTACTACGCCGGAGGACCAGTCGCTGTGGGTAGCGCTGCGCAGTCTGCGTATGGAGCTGGCTAGGGCCCAGAACGTGCCGCCCTACGTGGTCTTTCACGACGCTACGCTTCAGGAGATGGTGCGTCGCCGGCCGCAGACGCTGGACGAGCTTGGCGCGCTCTCCGGCATTGGCGAACGCAAGCTCGCTGCCTTCGGCGAGCAGTTTCTGTCGGCCATTAAAGGTCGCGCCTGAAGGCGCTCCTACAATTCCCCGAGCGGCCGGACAAACGTGAAGCGTGCCGGTTCGACGATCAGCTTCTGCGCTGCTGCGCGGACGTTGCCGCCGAGAGCGCTGAAGGGCAGGGTGACAATCCACGCGGCGGTGCCGACTACGGTGGCGCCGAGGCCGAGTGGCCGCGCGACGGCGGCATCCACTACCATGGTTCCGAACGACGCGTCATCGTAGCGGACGCTGTCGGCAGCGCTGGCCAGTGGTGACGTGGCCAGGAGGGCAGCGACTACCGCGCCGAGCAACGGGTTACGGGGCAACCGGGTCTTCATGGAGCTTGTCCTCGCGGGTTCGACTGAAGCATCAACGCTAGGCTGTAACCTGCGGATTGTCAACGGAAGACCGGCCGAAAACCGCGACCGGTTCACGGTTTGGGACCAGATCCTCAGTGACTAACCAGCTTCCTCACAACCCGGCTGCGGGGCAGGGTGGTAAAACCGTGGCGTGCGTACAGTGAGCGCACCCGTTCGTGGTCGTTGTTGATCTCGAGGTCCAGCGCGGCGCACCCGGCTGCCAGGGCAGCGGCCATTACGGCCTCAAGCAGCTGCGTGCCAATGCCGCCCGTGCGGTGCTCCGGCACGACATAGAGTTCCTCAAGCCAGCCGGCCTGCCCGCCGTGCTCAAGCGCCCAGATGAAGGACACGTAGGCAACGCCGATACACACCGCGTCGCGAATGGCGACGAGGAAGAAACCCCGCCTCGGCACGTCCAGCACGCCGGCGACCGAGCTTGCCAGCGCAGCGCTGGAGATATCGACATGATGCTCTGCGAGCTGCA
Organism: Gammaproteobacteria bacterium; assembly: GCA_031395645.1. Taxonomy (GTDB): domain Bacteria; phylum Pseudomonadota; class Gammaproteobacteria; order Steroidobacterales; genus SHZI01. The sequence goes on from JANNJM010000101.1 coordinate 5,584, forward strand.
CGGCCAGCAGGCGACAGATGTCGGCGGCGTGTTCGGGGCCGGCGCCGCGGATGCTCACGTTGCTCATGGGCGCTCGTGATCAGCCGCCAGGTCGGGCCAGCAATACCCGCCGCCGCTCCAGGCTTGCAGGCGGCCAGTACTGTTTCCGGTCGTAGTACTCCGCGACGGCCGGCGTGTCTGCCGGGAGTAAGACCCAGGGTTGTTTCGAGGACGTGAAGATGTGGATGTCGGGCGGCAGCCGGTCGGGCTCGTCGAGCGTACCGACACGGACGAAGCGCACCGCGTCGCCCGCGCCGGAGTAGCTGCTCCAGAGTGCAATCCGGCACACAGGGCAGCGACTGACCTTCTGGCCCTGGCCGCTATTAGTCGGCGTCATCACGACCTCGGGCTCGCCGCTGAGGAGTTCGACACGGTCCGCCTCGAGCATTGCATTCAGTGCGAACGATGCGCCGCTCTCCCGCTGGCACCAGCGGCAGTGGCAGCAATGCACGAACAGTGGCGCCGATGTCATCTGAAAGCGGAGCGCGCCGCAGGTGCAGTGGCCGTTGAAGACGGCGCTATCTGGCGTGCGCACTTGCAGAATCCTCGGGCGAGGGCGTTGCACCGGACCGGCTGACCGGCGCCTCCTGGAGTGAAACCTGCTTCCTGCCAGTGGCCACCCATTGCGTACCCACCTCCCGAAAGCCGAAGCGGGCATGGAACTTTCGGGAGATCTCATTCGGCGGGTCGATATCAAACTCGCAGACCACCCGCCCTGCGCCGGACGTGCCGGCGAAGGCGAACAGATCTTCATAAAGGAGCGCACCGAGGCGCTTGCCCTGGTGGGCCGTGCTGACGACGACGCGATCGATATACAGGAACCGGGTGTAGCGGGCGGCAAACCAGCGGAAGTTGGGGCTGTCGTAGTCCGCGTGTTCGCGAAAAACCAAAAGGAATCCCAGGACCTCGCGCTCGAGCACGGCAACCTGGTGATACGCAGCCTGGCCGTGCAGTTGCGCCAGCCGCGTCGGTGTCAGCGGGCTCAGGAAGTGCTCGGACTCCCCGTTGAGCCGGAGGATGGCCGGAAAATCGGCCGTCGTCGCGTCGCGGAGCATGCGTCGTCGCCCTCGTCACGCCAGCCTAACGCGGCTGGCCCTCGGCCGCGGCCTTCAGGTTGGCCAGCCCTAAGGCGAAATCCCCGCCCACCATCTCGTCCATGCTCACGAACAAACCCATGACCTTCGAGATGAACGGCGATGGCCCGTACATGGCCCACCTGACGGTCGTTGTCCCACCCTGGTCGACGAGGGTGAATTCCGTAGTGTTGCGCGCCTCGAACGGCTTCATGAAGTGCAGATCGATCGTAACCTTCGACGGCACAACGGACCCCGTGGTTTCCATACGCCCGGTGCCTACCTCGCTGTTACCGGACCATTCGTAGACCGCACCGACGCCGCTACCGGCCCCGCTGTAAGTCTTCGTCATCGCCGGGTCCCGTGTCTCCCAGGGCGACCAGGCGGTCCAGCGGCGGTAGTCGTCGATGAGCGGAAAAATCATTTCCGCCGGTGCATTGATGGTGATCGACCGTTCCACCCGGAAGCTGTCAGGTCGGGTGGCGGCGTAGGCCAGCAGCCCGACCACGAGTACGACGATGAGAAAACCAAGGTTCTTCAACATGGGTCAGTCCTCCTTCACCGCTTCAACCTGGATACGCAGGCGGATCTTGCTGGCGCCATCCTCCGTGTACTGTTTCATACCGAAATCGGCACGGTCCAGTTCGCCTTCTGCGTCCGCGCCGCAGGCTTCCTTCTTGTAGAAGGGATGATCGATGCATCTGAAACTGTTGAGTTTCAGTCGCAGGGGCCGGGTGACGCCCAGCAGCGTCAGCTGCCCGTCCACGGCGACGGGCTGTTCGCCCTGGAAGACGAGCGTGCCTGAGTAACTCATGGTGGGGAATTTCGCCGTATTGAGCCACTCGGGGCGCAGTGCGTATTCATTAATTGAGTCGAGGCCGAAGTCGATGCTCGTCGTGTCCACATTGACCGTGACACTGCCGGTCTTCGCCGCACGATCGAGCGTGGCCGTACCAGTGGTGCGATTGAACTTGCCGCGCCAGATGGAAAGCCCCATGTGCGGGAACTCAAGGCTCGGGAAGGTGTGCTCGGATTCCAGCTTGTAGCGGGTGGGGGCGGCGGTTCCCGTGCCGGGCAACAGTGTCACGGCGGTGGCGATACCCAGGGCTATGAACTTCGGCAGCATGGCGGCAGTCTCCTGATTCTGAAAGCTATGGTCAGTGTAGTCCTGCCGGCTACACGACGGTACCGAACCAGCGGCCGACCAGCGCGGTGCAGCCCATGGCGATGGCGCCCCAGAAAGTCACGCGGGCCGCCCCCTTCAGGAGTGAGGCGCCGCCGAGGCGGGCCGCGAGACTCCCGAGCACGGCCAGCAGGAGCAGTGAACTGCCGCTCACAACGATGGTGAGGCTCTCGAGCGGCATGAGCAGTACGAGCAGTGTTGGTAACGCCGCGCCGCAGGCGAAGGCGGCCGCAGAGGCCAGCGCCGCCTGGATCGGCCGGGCCCGTGTGATGTCCGACAGCCCGAGTTCGTCGCGCGCGTGGGCGCCGAGCGCATCGTGGGCCGTGAGCTGATCCGCTACCTGCCGGGCGAGTTCGGGCGTGAGGCCGCGGCTCACGTAGATGCCGGCGAGCTCAGCGTGCTCGCGTTCCGGCGCAGCGGCGAGTTCGCCCCGCTCACGTTCGAGGTCTGCGTGTTCGGTGTCTGCCTGGGAACTCACCGATACGTATTCCCCGGCGGCCATGGACAGCGCGCCGGCCACGAGGCCTGCCAGCGCGGCCACCACGACGGGGTCGCGGGTTGTCGCCGCAGCGGCGACGCCTGCCACGAGACTGCTGACGGAGATCAGGCCGTCATTGGCGCCAAGCACGGCGGCCCTGAGCCAGCCAATAGTGTCGGTCTTGTGGAGTTCCGCGTGGGCCATGGGTGCAAGACTACCCGGTCAGTGACTTGCGCATGTTCAGGCTTGCCACGGTGTAGCCCAGCTGGTGGTAGAGGGCCTGGGCGCCCTGGTTGAAGGCGAAGACGTGTAAGCCAAGACTCGTGGCGCCCTGCGCCCGCGCGATGCTTTCCAGTGCCGTGAGTGCCCCGGAAGCGTGACCCTGCCGGCGGTGTTCCGTGCTGACACCGAGGTCGTAGATGAAGCCGGACACGACGGCTCCGCGGCGCTCGATCGCGAGCCAGATGAACCCCACGACCGGTCCGTCGTCGCGGGCGCGGATCTCAAAAAGAAAGTTGTCCGGAGTCGCGAGACCGAGCGGCAGCAGCGCCGCGAACTCGGTTTGTGAGCGCTCCGTGGCGCCGGCTTCCGGCCAGCGACCGGACGCGACGTTGTCCTCCGCATAACCGGCGATGGCGGCGGCGAGATAGGGGGGATAATTTTCTGGCTGCATGGGCGCAAGGACAGTCACGGGGCATCCTTTTCGTCATTTCACAGATTTGCGTTTGGCCGCAACAGCCTCAACCTCCACAAACCAGCCAGGATCCACCAGCGCGGACACGAACACTGCAGTGGATGTGGGCCTGTGCGAACCCAGGTACCTCAGTCGCGCGGCGCGCACTGCGTCACCGTCCTGCCCGACCACCATGAACGTGGTGAGTTTGATGATATCTGACGGAACAAGACCATGGGACCGCAGTAACGCCACGATATTTGCGAAGACCTGATCGGCCTGCCCGGCCATTGTGGAGGGTGTGGACCCGTCCGGCCGAACGCCCAGCTGGCCCGAAATAAACAGCAGTTCTGTGCCCTCGGGCACCACGACGGTATGACTATAGAGTCCGAGCGGCGCGTGGACGCTGGACGGATTTTCGAAGATCAGACCCATGCATCAGTCCTGCAGGCGAATGGTCATGAACACGCTGTTCGGGTCTTCGACGTACGCGCCGAACGGCCCGCAGAAGGTGAAACCGAAACTCTCATAGAGCCTGTGTGCGGGCGTGAAGGCATCCATCGAGCCGGTTTCAAGGCTCAGGCGCGCATAGCCGCGCGACCGGGCAACAGCAACGATGTGAGCAAGGATAGCGCGTCCAATGCCCTGGCGACGGCGTGCCTTGGGAGTGCGCATGGACTTTACTTCGCCGTGCCTCGGGTCCAGTTCCTTGAGGGCGCCACAACCCAGCAGTTGCGAGCCGTCCCAGGCGGACCAGAACGTGATTTCGGGCGTGCGCAGTTTCCCGAGATCAAGCGCGTGCACGCTCTCGGGCGGGGACAGCGCATACATGCTCTGCAGATGCTCATTGAGCAGTGCATGCACTTCGGGGCGGGAGAGGTCGTCGATTTCGATATGCATCGGCTGGTCAGGTGTCATGGGCCGACGCGTAGCCCAAAGCCTTGCCCAAGGGGAACTTGCCGCGAACGAAGACACCGCTTCCGCGGCCGACTTCAAAGCCGTTAGAGTCGTAGGCAACGGACTCGGCAATGAATTGTGACTTGTTCGAGCAGTGACTCAATGAGAGGAATGAAGTGTTGCATGAACTTCGGGCCCTTAGCCATAACCGCTCCCATGGTTGCTAACGATGGCGCTAACCGGCCGCCCGCTTGCGGGCGGTCCTGTTTGAGCGCGTGGTTAGACGACGGGGCGTCGCGGGCAAGTCGGAGCGGGAGCCCAGGCCCTGAGACACCAATGACACAATCAGGGTATTGAGCGACACCCCTTCAGCTTTGGCACAAGCGATAAGCTGGGCATGGAGCGAGCGAGGAACCCGCTGTACAAAGCGTCCGCTGACCGCGGCAAAGGGTCCGGGAGTTTTGTCGCCGAATTCGCTGGCCACCGCAAGCCACGACTGCAGGGCATCCCGACCATTCTCGATTGCTTCCTCCGGAGTGGCGCCATCGGAACGACATCCGGGAAGATCCGGGAACGTGATGGCGTATCCGCCACCCTCATCTTTCGCCAAGGGACGGACCTCAAACGGGTACTCAATCCGGGGTATTTTCATTCCGCGACTCCATCTTCCACAAGACGAACGAACTTCTTGACGTAAATAGGCTTGATCGGGCGATGTGCGGGCACGCTGATCATGGACCCATTGGGATGCCTGAAGATCACGTGGCTGCCACCGGGCTGACGGCCCACGAGGCCGTGGGCTTCCGCCACCGCCATCAGGCTGGCTATTCGCCAATCCCGCGGATTGGCCTTCATCCGAGCGAGCGTCTTCGCCGCTTTTGTCACCGCAGAATGATACTACTGGTGATACTGCCGTGCAAGGGCAGAATCCCGTCGTCTAACGTCCGCGTTGAGCGGGCCGCGCGAGGCGTGGCCGGCGCGTCGCAGGCGCGATAATTGGCTGCGCGCCTGCGGCGCGCTCGCTGAAACCCGTCACGGACCGCTCCGACGCCTAGTTAGACCGCTCACGGTACGGTCTGGGGACATAGGTAACACTTTGGTCCAGGGACATGGGTGACAGTTTGACGATACTCGGGACACCGCAGGAGGTGTCCCATGCCTTGGAGTCAAACAACGCCCATGCACCAGAAAACACTGTTTATCGCGG
>JANNJM010000103.1:0-15156 GCA_031395645.1 Gammaproteobacteria bacterium
AGGAGGCGCGTCTGGCGCGGTTTCTTGACCGGCAGTTCGAGGCGCTGCGCGAGCGTTACACCCGCGTGCTCCATCGGTGCCTGGATATCGTGCCAGTCATGCTGGTGTTCAGCGTCCTGGTGCTGGTCAGCATCTATTTCATGTTCGTCTCCACGCCGGCAGAGCTCGCGCCGACCGAGGACCAGGGGCTGGTGCTGGTCTATTCCACGGCGGAGGCGAACACCTCGCCGGAGCAGCTGCCGCGCTACACGAGCGCGCTGGTCAAGGGCTACGAGAGCATCCCGGAAACCGAGCAGACGTTTCTCTTCAACGGCAGTATCGGGAGTGGCCCGGCGTCGACCAGCAACACCGCGCTGTCCGGGATTGTCCTGAAGCCCTGGAGCAAGCGCACCCGCAGCCAGATGGAAGTGACCAACGCCGTGCAGATGGTGGCCAATGGCGTCGCCGGGCTGCAATCGGCGGCCTTCAACCTGCCGCCGATGCCCGGGGCGGGGGAGGGCCTGCCCGTGCAGTTCGTGCTGGGCTCGACGCGGGAGCCCCTGGAGATCTACACGACTGGCCAGGAGCTGCTCGGTGCCGCATACGCCAGTGGACTGTTCGTGTATGCCGATCTGGACGTGAAGTTTGACCGCCCGCAGGCGACGGTCAGGATCGACCGCGAGAAAGCGGCGAGCCTGGGTATCAACATGGAGCAGCTGGGCGAGGAACTCGGCGTCATGCTCGGTGGCAACTACACCAACCGGTTCAGTATCCAGGGCCGCAGCTACAAGGTGATTCCCCAGGTCGACCGCCAGCACCGGCTGAACCCGGAACAGCTGGGATCTTTTCCCGTGCGCACCGCCAGCAACAAGCTCGTGCCGCTCTCCGCGCTCGTCACTCTGGAAGATTCCGTGCAGCCCCAGGAGCTGAAACGTTTCCAGCAGCAGAACTCAGTCACGCTGTCCGCAGTGCCAGCGCCTGGCGTCACGCTGGGGGCCGCGTTGAGTTACCTCCGGGAGACTGCGGAAAGACTGGCACCGGAGGGCTATCAGTTCGACTACGCGGGGCCCGCCCGTCAGTACATTCAGGAGGGCAGCAGCCTGATCGTCGCCTTCTTCTTTGCCATTGTCGTGATCTATCTCGTGCTCGCCGCCCAGTTCGAATCGTTCCGGGATCCGCTGATCATGCTGGTCAGCGTGCCGATGTCGATTGCGGGCGCACTGGTGTTTCTGACGCTGGGCGCGGCCACGATCAACATCTACACGCAGGTGGGACTGATCACGCTGATCGGGCTGATCAGCAAGCACGGCATCCTGATTGTCGAGTTCGCCAACCAGTTGCAGAAACAGGGCCTGTCGAAGCGCGAGGCCGTGGAGAAAGCCGCCGGGATTCGGCTACGGCCGATCCTCATGACCACTGCCGCTACCGTGCTCGGGGTGGCGCCACTCCTGATGGCCAGCGGTGCGGGGGCTGTGAGTCGCTACAACCTGGGCCTCGTGATCGCCACCGGGATGAGCGTGGGCACCCTGTTCACCATTTTTGTGGTCCCCGCGGTGTACGTCGTCCTGGGCAGGAATCACCGGACGGTGTCGGAAGTCGCCTGAGCCAGCGATTCCGGAACCTTGGGCCGGGTCACCGGCAGAACTGCCGGCTTCGCCAGGATGGCGCCGGCCCAGGTGAATCCGCCGCCGAATGCGCACAGGCCGATCTGTGCTGCCGCGCCGGGCCGGCGCAGTACGGTGTCCAGCGCCAGCGGAATGGTGCTCGACGACGTGTTGCCCTGTTCGCGAATCTCGTTCCACACGCGATCCGGCGCCAGCTTGAGCCGGGTGCGCATGGCCTCGATGATGCGGCCATTCGCCTGGTGCGGGACGATGAGGTCGAGGTCGCCGATGTCGATGCCGGCTTCGACGCAGGCGTCCGCCAGCACTGCGTTCATGCGCCGCACGGCCTCCGAGAACACGCGCCGCCCTTCCATCTTCACGCCCTGGCCCGAACCGGGCAGGGGTACGAGCAGCGTCGTGCCGTCTTCGCCACGGCCGTCAATCAGCGGGCGGTGCAGCCGCGCGAGCCCTGCGAAATCGGTGCCCGAGGTGGTCACGATCGTGGCGGTCGCGGCATCGCCAAAAATTGGCGAGGTCTCCGGGTCGTCCGGATTGATGGCCCGGCGCATTACTTCCGTCGTCAGCACGAGCACCTGGGCTCCCGGCCGGGTCTGGAGAAAATCCCAGGCACTCGCCAGCGCGTACAGGTAGCCGCTGCAGGCCGCCAGCAGGTCGTAGGCGGGCACGTTGGCCTCCGGTGCAATGCGCTGAAGGACCAGACACGCCGTGGATGGCACGATCGTGACCGGCGTGCTGGTGCTGCAGATCACGAGACTGAGATCCGCGGCCTGCAGCCCCGCTTCCCGCAGCGCGCTGTCGGCGGCTTCCACCGCCATGGAGATGGCATCCTGGGACGAGGACGCAACGATGCGACTCGTGATCCCGGTGCGCTCCACGATGCCATCGTGACCGTCGACGCTGAAGGCGGGGAAGCGCGCGAGGAGTTCGCGGTTGCCCAGGCGATCCTGACCCCTGCAGACGCCGAGGCCTGTAATGACCACCGACGGTCTTTCTGCTGGCTCACCTGTCGGAACTCTGGTGGGCGCGCTTCGCCGGGCCCCGCTCTTCCGGGCGAGGCGGGGCGTGCCAGCAGTCTCTCGGGTCCGCTGGCGCTCGCGCGCATTCTCCACGGCGAGCGTCATCAACGGTGCATCGACCGGCGCCTGGTCACCAATGGCCAGATGGATGACTTCCACCGTGCCGTCAGCGGGACTCACCAGGTCGACCATCGCCTTGTCCGCTTCGAGCGTGGCCAGCGGCTGACCTGCCGTGACGCGGTCGCCGATCTTCACGAGCAGCTCGACCACCTCGACCTGTTGATCAGCCGGGCTGGAGCCGATGGCGGTAACGACAAAGTGATCTGCATCGGCCGCGCGCGGCCGGTCCCACGTCAGCGTTAGGTCGAGCATCTCCGCAGCGAGAGTCAGCAGGCCCTCGAAGGACGGCAGCACTTCAAGCTGGTTGCCGAAATGACAGGGCACGAAGGTGTCAGGACGGGCGAGCCGGCGGCACTGCACCGGGCCGTGAACCGACTCGGCGACGGCAGCAATCACTTCCGCACCAAAGCCCGCGGTCTCGTTGTCTTCATGGACCACGAGCAGTCGCCGGGTCTTCTCAACAGACCTGACGACGGCGTGCCGGTCGAAGGGGGATAGCCAGCGCAGGTCCAGGACTTCCGCCGTCACGCCGATCGTCTCCAGCGCCCCCGCGACCTTCTCGCACAGCGGGACCGTGTTACCCCAGCCCACCATCGTGAGGTCGCTGCCAGTCCGGAGCAGGCGTGCCACACCGACCGGAATGGTCTGCCGTGCCACATCCGCGGAGGTGCCCCGGTCCCGGTCGTTCAGCAGGGCCTTCGGATACAGGATCACCGTCGGCCGCTCACTGTCGAAGGCAGCATTCAGCATGCCGGCGGCATCGGCGGCCGTTGCGGGCATGCCGACGTCGATGCCGGGCAAGTGCGCCAGCAGCGCCTCGAACGTGTGGGCGTGAAACGGACCGAGGCCCGGACGGTAGGCGCCGCAGGCGGTGAGCACGATCAGCGGGGCGCGCCAGCCGCCGTTGGTTCGCCAGGCCATCGTCGCCAGTTCCGTAGCGATCTGATTGAAGGCCAGGGGCATGAAATCGGCAAATTGCAGGAACGCCACCGGCCGGCCGCCGGCGAGGGCACGGCCAATGCAGGTGCCGAGAATCGTGGATTCGCTCAAGGGCGAGTTGCGCACGCGGCCTGGAAACTGGGTGCTAAGGCTACGCGTGACACCGAAGACATCACCCTTCGGATCTTCCAGGTCCTGGCCGTACAGCGAAACCCGGTCGTCAGCAGCGAGCCGCGCGCGGAGCACCTCTCGAAACGCCTCGGTCATCAGCACGGGGCCTGCCGTGCCCCGGTACTCAGGATTGTTCGAGCCGCCGGCGCAGGGCAGTTTCGCCTCGCGGGTGGACACGGGCGGCGGCTGGCGCAGTGCCTCGTCCACAGCTGCCTGCACCTCCGCCTCCACGGTGGCTTCCAGCGTGGCAAGCGTAGTCTCCGCAATACCTTCTCCAAGCAGTGCGGCGCGCAACAGCGTAACGGGGTCGCCCGTGCGCCGGGCTGCTTCGCGCTCAGCGGCATCGCGATACACGCGTTCGTCGTCGGCGTTGCTGTGATCCGCGAGTCGCTCTACCGACATGACACAGAGCGCAGGGCCGCGCCGCTTGCGAATTTCACCCACGAGCCGAGCGAAGGTCATGGCACACGCACGGGCATCCCGACCGTCGACCCGGTGAATCGGCAGGCCGTAGAACGAGGGCGCGTCCCCGTCCGGCAGGGAGAAGAAGGTTCGTCCCGCCGTGCGCGTCGAGATGGCGAGCTGGTTGTCCTCGATGAGAAACAGCACGGGCAGGTTCCAGCGCACCGCTTCCGCCACGGCTTCGAGAAATTCACCCTGCTGGGTGCCACCGTCACCGATGGCGCAGACCACCAGGGGGCGGCTGGCGAAATCCACGATTTGCTGGGCGACTCCGACCGACTGCAGCGCGTTGTTGGCAACCGGGCCGACGATGCTCAGCACGTTCAGGGCCGGGACGCTGAGCAGTGGCGAGAGCTGGCGACCGGCAGAGTTGCCCGAGGCATTGCACAGCACCGTATTGAAGAACTCGACCATCGGCACGCCGCGGGCGAGCAGCAGCGCCTTGTCCCGGTAGTGGCAGTGCAGGTAGTCCTCGGGGATAAGCAGTGGGGCAAGGGCAGCGCCGGCCTCGTGGCCCGTGCCACTGGCGTGAAAGAAGGCCTCACCCCGGCCGACCAGCTGGCGTTCCATCTCGTCGACGCGACGAGCGGCATGCATCCATCGGTAAGTGTTCAGATCCTGGCTGGGCACGGGCGCTCCGGGCGGGTGAACTGATTCCGCGCCGCCGTCAGGGGGGCGCCCAGGCCTCTAGGATAGCCGGTCTGCCCGGGCCCCGGCGACAGGTGGAGCCTACCGCCGCCAGAAACTCTGCATTTCCAGGAAGGTAAACGATGCGGACCAGGTGATGAGCACGAGGCCGGTCAGGGCCATGGTGCCCCCGATGAAACGCACCGGGCCCACGGGCGCCAGGTCGCCGAAACCAACTGTGGTGTAGGTGTTCGCCGAGAGGTAGACGGCATCCAGCAGGCTCCGGGCTTCGCTGCCGGTGACGCTGCCGGTATTCGCAAACATCAGCAGGACCCACAGGGTCAGGCCAAAGATCCAGATCTCCACGATGTGCAGGCTGAGCACGCCAAAAATGCCATAGAGAACCTTGCGTCGCGGATGGTGATCCCGGCGCTTCGCGAGCCACTGGGACAGCAGGCTCAGGCCCTCGTAGTGCAACAGGACTGACGAGCCAACGGCAAACACGGTGCCGAGCACCACGATCAGGTTCGCGGTCCAGTCCTGGTACATGGTCGGTCGCCCCGGAGTCCGGTGCCGCGGGTACCTACGTCTTCAATTGCCGACGCGTCGCGGGAGAGCGCGACGTGGCCGAGAGCGGCAATGCCTTCAACGAATTTCGGCGGCTGGGCAGCTCGTAAAGCTGCGCCTTGACCTTGTCGGCCACGAGCACGCGAAATGCTGTCATTAGAAGCTCCCTGAATGTGCCGTGCTTATGCTCCGGCCGTCAGCACCCGGACGGTATACGGGAATGCCGCAGGCGGCGACGGCGGCGGGAGACTGACTCGACGCGGTAGTATTGGCGCTTCGCCAGGGTCCCGGCCGGAACAAGGAAGGCCAGCAAGCATGCGCCTGTATACCTTCACCATCACGCCGAACAATCGCAAGGTCGAGGCCTTTGTTCGCCACTTCGATCTCGACGTTGACATCCATCACGTCAGTTTCAAGGACAGGGAAACCCAGAGCGCCGACTATCTGGCCATCAACCCGATGGGCCGGGTTCCTGCCCTGACCGATGGCGATTTCAAGCTTTGGGAGTCGAACGCGATCCTGACCTACCTGGCTACCATGTTCCCTGCCACGAAGGCGCTGCCCACCGACCCGCGCGGCCGCGCCGATGTCGACCGCTGGCTGCACTGGCAGAGCTGCCACCTGATGCCCGCGATGGGCGCACTCAAGATGTCCGACGAGAAGGACATCGGTGCCGTCACTCCTTTGCTCAAGGTTCTCGACCAGCAGCTGCGTGGCAAGGACTACGTGCTCGGCAGCCTGACCGTGGTGGATTTCGCCATCGTCGCCTACCTGGTCACCAAGATGGGCCGCAGGCTCGACTACTCCGAGTGTCCCAGCGTGGCGGCCTGGCTCGCCCGGATGGAGAACCTGAAGGGCTTCGTGGTGACCCAGGTGAAGATGCCGCCGGTGGCGGCCTAGGTTGCCGGCGTGCGGGACGCACTGATCCGGTCCAGCAGCACCTGGTCTGGCCCGACTATCCGGCAATACCTCCGGAGCACGGAGATCCCGGTCCGACTCGCCTGCCTGTCGAGCACAGGTGCGCCGCTGCTTGTTTCACTCTGGTTTTACTGCGACGACGAAGCGATCTGGTGTGCTACCCCACAGAGTGCTGCGGTGGTCCGCTGGCTCGAAAACGACCCCCGCTGCGCCTTCGAGATAGCCGGCGACCAGATGCCCTACTGCGGCGTCCGCGGCCAGGGCAGCGCCCGGTTGTCCCGGGAGGAGGGGCCACGGGTATTGCAGCGCCTGATCGACCGGTATCTGCACAGCCGCGATTCGGACTTTGCCCGCTGGCTGCTTGCCCGGCAGGACGACGAGGTGGCGATCCGGATCGAACCCGGGTGGCTTACCTCCTGGGATTTTTCCGCGAGAATGAAGCCCTAGGCACTGTCCTGAGCCGGGCGGCGGCGAAGGAACCGGGACTCAGCTCGCGGCGTAGCCTCCAAGCAACCGGTGCGTATGCCGCGCGATCATCAGTTCTTCACTGGTCGGGATCACCCAGGCCTGCACGCGCGACTGTGAAGTCCCGATCCGTGGCCCGCCCGCGCGATTTGCAGCAGGGTCAAGCTCGACGCCGAGCCATTCGGCATCCTGGCAGACACGCTCGCGGATCAGTGCGGCGTGCTCGCCGATGCCGGCGGTAAAGACGATCGCATCCAGGCCCCCCAGCGCCGCGGCGAGCGAGCCCAGTTCGCGGCGGATGCGGTACACGTACAGATCGATCGCGAGACGGGCACGAGGTTCGGTGCTGGCCAGCAGCGTGCGCATGTCGCTGGAGATGCCCGACACGCCGAGCAGTCCGGATTCTTCATAGATGAGCCGTTCGATCGCCCGCGCATCCATCCCCCGATGATTCATCAGGTAAAGGATAACGCCGGGATCGAGCGCGCCGCTGCGCGTGCCCATCATCAGGCCGTCCACCGCGGTGAAGCCCATCGTACTCGCCACGCTCCTCCCCGCCAGCAGGGCGCACATGCTGGCGCCGTTGCCCAGGTGCATCACGACACACCGGCCACTGGCGGCCCTGCCGTCGAAATCCGGGAGAACCGATGCGATGTACTCGTAGGACAGTCCATGAAAGCCAAAGCGACGCACGCCTTCCGCGTGCAATTCCGCGGGCAGCGCGAACATCTGCGCGATTTCGGGACTGCTGCCGTGGAAGGCGGTGTCGAAGCAGGCGACCTGTGGCAGTTGCGGAGCGGAAGCCATGAGCAGGCGTATTGGTTGCAGGTTGTGTGGCTGGTGCAGTGGCGCCAGAGGTACCAGCTTCTCAAGCGCAGCCAGCACGCCCGCATCCACTCGCACCGGTTGCTGATAGATGAGCCCGCCGTGCACAACGCGATGGCCAAAGCCGACCACCCGGTGGCTGCCGAGACCGGTCCGCAGGAACTCCACGAGATACCCGAGAGCGCCCGTGTGGCCCAGCTCGACACCGCTACCCCACGCATGTTCTGCCGTCCGCTTGCCGGCCGCGTCCTTCGCAACGAAGTGCGGCGACGAATAGAGACCTTCGATCTGCCCGTGGACATCCTGCTCGAGTCCGTCTCGCCCGACGACGAACACCGAGAACTTGATGCTCGACGAGCCGGCGTTGAGCACGGCAATTGCATCAGCCATCGCAGGTGGAAATGCCTGAGTTCAGCTGATCGTACTTGTCGGGATTGCGAAGCACGACTCGCGATCCGGGCGAGCGGTCAGATGCCGAGTTTGCCGAGTGCGTCGGCAACCTGACCCACGGCTCCGGACAGCCGGGGGTGGTCCGTTTCGAAGCGCAGCACCAGCTCCCGCAGGCGGGCCTCTGCCGACTGATGCTCATTCGGGTCGGCTGGCGCATCGAGCCGGCGGATGTCCGAGAGCACCCGTGCCACGAGTTCCTGCGACCTGGCGTCCAGCGACCCCGCCGACTTCAGTTCCTGGTCGAGCTCGGCGAGGAGCGCGTGCAGTCGCTTTTGTTCCATTTGGTTCACCCTGACCCGCTAGTCAAAATCCGAAGTCCAGCAGCATTATGCACGGTTGATCGTTGGATCTTTATACTGGGACCCATGACTATCCCCGACCACCTCCGCATCGACCATCCCGACGGGCTGGCCACCGTCGCCGCCGCACTCGCCGCGGCCCCGTGGGTAGCCCTCGACAGCGAGTCCAACTCGATGTTCGTGTACCGGGAGCAGGTCTGTCTGCTGCAGATCAACGCCGGCGGCGCTTTCTTCGTGATCGATCCGCTGGCCCTTGGCGTCGTCGCTGGCCAGACGCCGTCGGCGGTCCTGGCGCCCTTGCGCGCCGAGCTTGAGCGCATTGACCGGCCGCTGTACCTGCATGGTGGCGAGTACGACGCTGCCTGCATGCGTCGCGACTTCGGCATTGCGATGGGCGGCGTCTGGGACACGCAACAGGCTGCTTCCCTGCTCGGCTGGCCGAAGACCGGCTATGGCAGCATTGTCGAGGCTCTGACCGGCGTCGTCCTTGGCAAGGCCTGGGCCACCTACGACTGGGCAACGCGCCCATTGCATCCCGAGGCCCTGGCCTACGCTGTCGATGACGTCGTCTATCTGCCGGGCATCGCCGAGACCCTGAAGTCCGCCGTCGCCGCTGCCGATATCGAGGACGAAGTGGCGCAGGCCAACGCCGTCGTTGCCGCCTCAGAGTGGAACGGTGGCTTCGATCCCGGCGGCATGTGGCGGATACGGGACGCAAATGCATTGGGCGCGGACGGGTTGCGCGTGCTGGCGCGCCTGTACGCCTGGCGCAATGCCGCGGCGGAAGCCGAGAACCTGCCGGCTGGCCGCATGGTCAACAACGAGGTCTTGTTACTGGTGGCCCGGCACCGCCCAGCATCCCTCGGCGAACTCCGGAAGTCGCGCCTGAAGGGCTTCATCGTCGACCGCTACGGCGCTGCCCTGCTCGAAGCGATCGCGCAGGCCCCGAACGATCCGGCACCGCTGCGGCGGGAGATGTTGCGCATGTCGCCAGAGTCCCAGGCCCGCGAGCAGCGCCTCAAGCTCTGGCGGCGCGAGGAAGCGGAGCGGCGTACCCGCGCGGAGGGGCGCACCGTGCCACTGCAGCTCGTGTTGCCGGCGCGGGCCCTCGAGCATCTCACCCTCCACGGTGCTGCTGACCTCGTCGCAGTTCCCCAGCTCGGCACACGGCGCAGCGCCCGCTATGGCGACGTGCTCCGCGGTCTGTGCGGGTGAACGACCAGCCGACGGCCAACGCCTTCTCCGCACTCTCTCTGGCGCCGCCACTCGCCCGGGCGATCGACGTGCTGGGGTTTACGCTCATGACTCCAGTGCAGGAGCACGCGTTGCCGAGCCTGCTCGCCGGCAAGGATGTGATCGCCCAGGCCCGCACCGGCAGCGGCAAGACGGTGGCGTTTGGCCTCGCATTACTCGCCCGTATCGACCTGGCGCTCGATCGTGTGCAGGTGCTCGTGCTGTGTCCCACCCGTGAGCTCGCCGATCAGGTGAGCACCGAGGTCCGGCGCCTCGCCCGCTTCATGCCCAATCTTCGTGTGGTGACCCTCTGTGGCGGCGTACCGGTGCGGACGCAGACGCCGTCGCTGCAAACGCCGCCCCATGTCATCGTGGGCACGCCGGGCCGCATTCTCGATCACCTTCAGCGCGCGACCTTTGAGTTGGCTGGCCTGCGGGTGCTGGTGCTCGACGAGGCCGATCGGATGCTCGACATGGGCTTCATCGACGCCATCACTGCCGTTGTCGACCAGGCGCCGAAGGAGCGCCAGACACTGCTGTTTTCGGCAACCTACCCCGATGAGATCCGGTCCTTAAGCCGCCGGCTGCAGGTCCATCCGGTCGAGGTCACTGTCGACAACGTCGTCAGCGCGACCGATATCGAGGAGATCTTCTTCGAGGTCGAGTCAGGGAGCCGGAGTGATGCGCTGGCCGCATTGCTCCTCCACCATCAGCCTGAATCCGTGCTGGTGTTCTGTCACACGCGCAACGACGTCCGGGATGTTGCAGCCGAGCTGGCGAAGCGCGGTTTCTCCGTGCTGGCGCTGCACGGTGAGCTGGACCAGCGCGAGCGCGACGAGGCCCTGCTGCGCTTCGCGAACCACAGCTGCACGGTGCTGGTGGCGACGGACGTCGCGGCCCGGGGACTCGACATCAAGGAACTCGCCATGGTCGTGGCGTGGGAGCTGCCCACGGATCCCGATGTGCACCTGCATCGGATCGGCCGCACCGGTCGTGCGGGCCACAAGGGGCTGGCACTCGCCCTCTGCTCACCGCGTGAGCGTGGGCGGATCGCTGCACTCGAATTGAAATCGGGCGCCCCGGTGCGCTGGGGTCAGCTGCCAGCCACTGACCACAGCAGGCCGCCGCCGCCCGCGATGACGACCTTGATCATCGAAGGTGGCCGGCAGGACAAGCTGCGGGCAGGCGATCTGCTCGGGGCCCTCACAGGCGACGTCGGCCTGCCCGGCGATGCGATTGGCAAGATCGACATCGGCGCGCAACGCGCCTATGTCGCGATCCGCAGCGACCGTGCCGAGGCCGCATTGCGGGGGCTGCGCGCCGGCAAGATCAAGGGCAAGTCCTTTCGCGTCTTCAGGCTCGGTACCGGCAAGTGACGACCAGACCACAGCCGAAGAATCCGTTGCACGGCATTACGCTCGAAGCCATCGTCACTGAACTCTCCGACGAGCTGGGCTGGGAGCAACTTGGCCAGCGCATTCCGATCCGCTGTTTCCTGCACGATCCGAGCGTCGCCTCGAGCCTCACCTTTCTGCGCCGGACGCCCTGGGCGCGCTCGAAGGTCGAGAGTCTCTATCTCCAGGTCCGGCAGCCGGGTCCCGCAGGAGGCCAGGCGACCGACGGCCAATGACGGCGTCAGCTTCCGTCGCGCCCGCCTGCATCGTTTACGAAGACGACGATCTGCTGGTGGTCAACAAGCCACCCGGCTGGAACACCCACGCGCCTGCACCCCATGCGGGCGAGGGTATCTACGACTGGCTGAAACACCGGGAACCGCGGTGGGCGCGGCTCGCCATCATCCATCGGCTCGACAAGGACACGAGTGGGATGCTGGTCTTCGGCAAGACCACCGAGGCGAATCGTTCCCTGACCCGCCAGTTCACCGAACGGGAGGTCCATAAGCGCTACACCCTGGTCACCGACCGGCCAGTGCTGCGGCACGAGTTCACCGTGATCTCGGCAATCGTGCGTAGTGGTGACAAATATGCAGCCCGGACCCTTGCCGAGGGCGGCGATCGGGCCGAAACCCGCTTCCGGGTGCTACGCCGGGAGGGCGCGCACACCTGGCTCGCAGCGGAACCCGTGACCGGACGAACTCACCAGATACGCGTCCATGCGGCCGCCGAAGGCCTGCCCATCCTGGGTGATCCGCTGTACGGTGGCGGTGTCGCTTCGCGGCTCCATTTGCACGCTGCTGCGCTCGAGTTCCGGCATCCTCGTTCCGGCGAGTTCCTGCGTTTCGAAGCATTGCCTGATTTCGTGTTGGCGGCCTCGCAACAATTACGGGACGCCATTATCGAACCGACCGGCACGAACGCGTTTCGCTGCGTGCACGGCGCGGCGGATGGGAAACCCGGGTGCTTCAGGGACTGGCTCGGCGCCTGGATGCTGCTGGAGGGTGAGGACCTGCCAACGGCGGAGGAGGCCAGCGCGCTGCTCGACAACGCCGAGGGTGTCTACTTCAAGCGGCTTTTGCGCCAGGTCCGGCAAGCCTCGACCACCGAAGCGGCGCCGCAACTCGTGGCAGGCACACCCGCCCCTGAACGCTTTCAGGTGCGGGAGAACGGCGTGACCTATGCACTCAGCGTTACTGAGGGCTATTCGGTGGGGCTCTTCCTCGACCAGCGGGACAACCGTCGGCGTCTTTTAATGGGCCACGTGGCCGCCAGCTTTCCGCTGTATGGGGAAGAGAAGGCTGGAGTTCCGGAAGTACTCAACTGCTTTGCCTACACCTGTGCCTTCAGCGTCTGCGCTGCACTCGGCGGGGCCCGGGTTACCAGTCTGGATCTGTCCCGCAAATACCTGGACTGGGGACGGCGCAACTTCGAGTTAAACGGCCTGGACGCCGCCAACCATGACTTCATCTACGGCGACGTCTTTGACTGGTTAAGACGCCTGGCGAAGAAGGCCCGGCAATTTGATGTACTGATACTCGACCCGCCCACGTTCTCGCGGTCCCGGGAGCATGGGGATTTTCGCTCGGAGACGGACTATGGCAGCCTGGTATCCCTGGCGCTGCCGATGCTGCGACCGGATGGCGTATTGCTGGCCTCGACCAATACCGCGCGACTGATGCCCGAGGCTTTTATCGGGCAGGTCCACGTTGCCATCCAGGGCGCGGGCCGACGCATCATTCAGGAGCACTATGTGCCTCAGCCACCGGACTTTCCCGTCACCCGCGAGGAGCCCGCCTACTTGAAGACACTCTGGATGAGGCTTTCCGGGCCTGGGTAGGGCCCTCAATTGGGTGTTATTGGGTGTAGCTATGCATCCAAAACGGGTGGTCACCGCATCGTACCCTCGAGAGGCGGGAAATGGCCCGCCTCAAACGAGGAGATGCCAGTCGTGGAATACCTGTTTGAGACCCTGATCCCCGTCGTGTTTTACGCGGCGGTCCTGTTGTTCCTATTCAGCAACCTTGGCGAGGCGTAGTGACATGGCAGACCTAACGATTGAGATGGGCAAGCCTGCTGATGCGGGCGAGCTGGTGGCCGAGATCGTGGCCGCCGCGAATGAGCCGTCGGTCGACGACGCGGCGGAAACACTCGCGGGCGAGCTGGTGCCGATGGTGCTCTTCGTCGCCATTGCGGTCATCTACTGCGTGAAGTACTACTTCGCGCACCGCACCCGCCAGGACGTGCAGAGCACGGTGCGCGTGGCCCTGGAGCGGGGCGACCCGCTGACGGCTGATCTGCTGGATCGCCTCGTGCAGCCGCCGGCTCCACGGCGCACGGACCTGCGCCGCGGTGTGATCGGCATCGGTCTGGGCATCGGTCTCGGCGTCTTCGGTCTGGTGGTCGGTGAACCGGATGCGGTGCGCCCGATGCTGGCCGTCGGGATGGTGCCGCTGTTGCTGGGCCTTGCCTACCTCATCCTGTGGCGCCTCGGTGGTGACAAGTCCTGACGGCGACAAGTGCTTCAGGCCATGCACGCTTCCGACGAGGAACTGGTCGCCCGGGCGGTCACCGCCCGGGACCAGGCGGCCTTCGGCGAGCTCGTGCGCCGGCACCAGTCCCGGGTGCGCAGCTGGCTGCGCCAGCTCACGCGCAATCCGGCGACGGCCGATGACATTGCCCAGGACACCTTCATCAAGGCCTGGGACAAACTGCACACCTTCGGCGGGCAGGGACGCTTCGCGGCCTGGCTCATGAAGATCGCCTACACTGAGTTCCTGATGACCCACCGCAAGGCGAAGGCTGAGCTGCGCCTCGCCGACGCGGTCGAGGCAGAGATCACCGAGCCGCCGGCGCACGATCCTTCCGGTGAGCAGAACGTGGCCGCCGACCTGGAGCGCCTGCTTGGCGTGCTCGGCGACGAGGAACGGATCGTGATGATCCTGTGCTATGCGCAGGGGCAGTCCCACGGCGAGGCGAGCGAGACGTTAGGCATGCCGGTTGGCACCATCAAGTCACACATTAACCGCGGCAAGGAAAAAATCCGCCTGCGGTTTTTCCCGGAGGAGTCTCCCCATGCGTAGTTCCCTGCCTGAAGACGAAGACCGACGACTCGAGATGCTGTTTCGCCCGGCGGCGAGTCCGGTCGCGGACGACGGCTTCAGCGCGACGGTAATGCGCCGCGTGGCCCGCCGCGCCTGGCATCGGCGCCTGGTGCTGGCGACGGCCGGAGCCGTGGGGCTCGCCATCGCCTGGCAGCCGGTCTGGAACATCGCGGTACTGCTCGGGCAGCAGCTGGCGCAGCTCGGCAGCCGCTGGCCGGAACTGGCGTGGGTGCTGCAGAGTCCGTTGGCAATCGCCGCCGGGTTGCTGTTGATCGCGGCGCCGGGAATTTTTCGGTGGCTTGAGGAGTAGAGGGGTTAGCCACCACGGTCCTTGACGCTGGAGGGAAGCGCCACGAAGTCACTTGTTTGTTGAAGAGACTTCATCGCGTTATGCAAGGCTTCCGGCGGTGAAACAAGCTTCCGGGCGGCAAGATCCAGCCACCCGCCTGAACTCGTAACCCTGGCACAGAGTGTCCCGTCCAGACGGAGAATCTCGTTTCGTAGTGGGAAGCGACTGCCGTCTTCAGAATGGCCAGCGATCGCTAAGGTCACCGTGATTTCCTGCAGCAGGCTGACCTCCTTCCGGTATTCCACCTCATCCTTCATGACGACCGGCCCAAGCCTAAGACGCGAGAACTCTCCCGCAGGAAAGCCCATCTCTGAGAAATACATCAAACGTACGTCGGCGGACTTGTCCAGAAAGGCCGTATTTCTCATGTGAGCGTTGAAGTCCATGTCGGCCCAACTCGCCAGTAGTGTCTTTGAGTACATGTGATTGCTCCTCGTTCGCGCGAGCGCTCGAGCGATTGGTTAGCCAGCCGACGGTACGGTCTGGGGACATAGGTAACACTTTGGTCCAGGGACATGGGTGACAGTTTGACGATACTCGGGACACCGCAGGAGGTGTCCCATGCCTTGGAGTCAAACAACGCCCATGCACCAGAAAACACTGTTTATCGCGG
>JANNJM010000053.1:0-3356 GCA_031395645.1 Gammaproteobacteria bacterium
CGATCGACCGACGTCGCGCCTGAAGGCGCTCCTACAAGCGCTGCTTCAGGCCCGCTACTGCGGCTGACTCCGCTTGCTGTTCAGCCAGCTCACCAGGGGCTTCCACTGCTCCCAGTCGGGCCACGCCAGGTACTCTGGCAGCTCGTGGATGCCAAGGCCTCGCGTGTAGGCGCGGACGTAGTTCTGGGCTTCCCGCAGCTTGGTGACGTACGGCATCCGCAGCTTGCTGAGGTATTCGTCGAGCTCCTGGGCGATGAGGGTAACCTCCCGGACGCGGTTGCCGACCACTGCCAGCTTCACTTCCTTGCGCTCGACCTTGCCCACTTCGCGGAGCTCGTCAATGAATTTGCCGGAGGCCGTGATGTCGATGGTGGACGGCAGCACCGGCACCACGACTGTTTCAGCATGACGCACCAGCTCCGTGAGATCACGGCCGTGGCAGCCCGCCGGGGCATCGATGATCACGACATCCGTATTGCGCGGTACCGGGCGGAAGCCCTCATCGAATCCAGCCACGCCGACGATCGGGGGGCGGTTCTCGGGACGGCGCGAAAGCCAGTCGAGGCTCGAAGCCTGGCGGTCGTAGTCGACGAGAGTGACCTTCTCGTCGCGACCCGCATAGTAGGCGGCCAGGCTGGTGGCAATCGTGCTCTTGCCACTACCGCCTTTGGAATTCAGTACCATGATGTGACGCATGAATCGGCTACCCTTGTTTTTCTTGGACTTTCTGTCCCCCGCAGCGCGGCGGACGCGTAACATTAGCGGTCGATTTAACAAAAGTCTACGCGGACCATCGCCCGCTATAATTCCGGCCGCTGTGGCCCTCCGGATCCAGGCTTAATCTGTCGCGCACCATGCACGTTCCGTTCACCAAGATGCACGGGCTCGGCAACGACTTCGTGCTGATCCACGGCGATGGGCTGGCGTTGCCCGAACCAGAACGCATCCGAACGCTTGCTGACCGCCGCCGCGGCATCGGTTTCGACCAGCTGCTGTGGCTCGAGAAAGCCAAGCGGGCGGGTGACGCCGTCTACTACCGGATCTTCAATACCGACGGCAGTGAAGCCGAGCAGTGCGGGAATGGAGTCCGTTGCATCGCTCGTCTGCTGGCCAGACCCGGACAGGTTGAATTGCGCCTCGGTCACAGCACGGGTTCCGTCCTTGCCCGACTGGCGACGGACGGCACGGTCAGCGTGGAGATGGCAGTGCCGGAGTTTCGCCCGGTGCTGGTGCCATTCAAATCGCAAGACGAGGCCCTGCGCTACGAACTGCAGGCCGGGAAAGACTTGGTCGACGTCGGCGTGGTATCCATGGGGAATCCACACGCGGTGCTGCAAGTTCCCGATGTGGATTCGGCGCCGGTTCAGCGTCTCGGTGCACTCCTCGAGCACCATGAGCGCTTTCCCAACCGTGCTAACATCGGCTTTATGCAGGTGCTGTCGCCGAACCGTATTCGTCTGCGGGTTTTCGAGCGCGGCGTCGGAGAAACAACAGCCTGCGGTACGGGCGCCTGCGCGGCAGTGGCTGTCGGCCGTGCGTGGAGGCTGCTGGAACCCGAGGTAACCGTCGACTTGCCCGGCGGGTCCCTGGCAGTCAGCTGGCAAGGGCCAGGCCTCCCGGTATGGATGTCTGGCGAAGCAGTCACGGTGTACGAAGGAACAGTTCGGATATGAGCACGCTGAAGCAGCTGCAGGTTGCCAACACCGGACTCACTGAAGACAGCATCGCTGAGTACCTCCAGGCAAATCCCGACTTTTTCGAACGCCATGCCGGTTTGCTGAGCAGCCTGCGACTCCCGCACGACGCTGGTGGCTCGGCAGTGTCTCTGGTCGAACGTCAAGTGCTGGTGCTGCGCCAGAAAAATCTGAAACTCGAGCGCAAACTCAACGATTTTCTCGCCGTGGCACGCAGCAACGATGCCCTGGCCACACGCATCCACGCCCTCGCCATGTTGATGCTCGCTGCGCCAGACCAGGCGGGTGTAGTTCAGGTCCTGGAAGAGCAGCTTCGGATCTCGTTCAACGCCGATCAGTCAGTCCTCGTGGTGTTCGAGCACCCGGCCGGGAGTGGGGTCGCCGAACGCTTTCTGCGCGTTGTTGGCCGCGACGACCCTGCCATCGGGCCATTCCGGACCTTTCTCCAATCCAATGCACCCCGGTGCGGCCAGGTACGCGACGCCCAAAGGGACTACCTGTTCGGAGCAGGCAATGTCGAGATCGGCTCCGTCGCGCTGGTACCGCTTGGTCAGAAATCCGAACATGGCTTCCTCGCCATCGGGAGCCGGGATTCCGATCACTTTCACCCCGGCATGAGCATCGATTTCCTGGCGCGGCTGGGTGAACTCGTCAGCTGCGCCTTGCAGACCAGGGCGACCAGCTGAAAGCATCCGCGAATGGATGCGCGGCACTGGCAAACCGCCGAACGCTTTCTCGAGCACCTGACGCTCGAGCGGCGACTCTCGGCAAACACCTCGAAGAGTTACCGTCGCGACCTGGTCTGCCTCGCTGAATTCTGCGACCGGCACAGCATCCCCGCCTTCACCGACCTGCGCTCCCATCACTTGCGACGCTTTGCTGCTGTGAGCCATGCGGGCGGGCTGGCGCCCCGGAGCATCCAGCGGCGGCTGTCGGGGGCCCGCAGTTTCATGAATTACCTGATCCGCGAAGGGCAATTGAAAAGTAACCCCGGAGCTGACGTGTCGGCGCCCCAGGCGCCGCGCAAGCTGCCGAACACCCTCGATGTGGACCAGATGGCCCAGCTGCTCAAGATCGAGGGCGAAGAGCCAGAAACGGTTCGGGACCGGGCCATGCTGGAGCTCTTCTATTCATCCGGCCTGCGCCTCTCCGAGCTGGTGGGCCTGGATCTGGGAGCCGTGGACCTGGCCGACGGCACCGTGCGGGTCACCGGCAAGGGCAACAAGACCCGCATCGTGCCCGTAGGTCGCCACGCGCGGGAGCAGATCCACAAGTGGCTGAAGATTCGCGTACAGCTCGCCGGAGTTGCCGAGCGGGCGCTCTTCGTTGGCCCGCGAGGCAGCCGGATCAGTCCACGCACGGTGCAGATGCGCGTGCAGTTCTGGGCGCTGCGCGCCGGCGTCTCCCAGCGCGTCTACCCCCACCTGTTCCGCCACAGCTTTGCGACCCACTTGCTGGAGTCCAGCAGCGACCTGCGGAGCGTGCAGGAGATGCTCGGTCACGCGGACATCAGTACCACGCAGATTTATACCCACCTGAACTTCCAGCACCTGGCCCAGGTGTACGACAAAGCCCATCCGCGGGCACGCCTCAAAAAGCGGCCTCCAACAGCGTAGGAGCGCCTTCAGGCGCGACCCGAAAAGGGGACATGCCTCATTTCCC
>JANNJM010000017.1:0-20504 GCA_031395645.1 Gammaproteobacteria bacterium
TTTCCGCTCGGGAAATTAGGCATGTCCCCATTTCCCGTCGCGCCTGAAGGCGCTCCTACTCGCGGACGGAATCCACGCGGATGCGCAGGCGGGAGCGCGCTTCGTCTGTCAGGGTGCCGAGGCCCGCGTTCACGGAGGCCCGTTCGCCTGACTGCAGGCGCTGAGAAATCTTCAACTGCCGGCCCTGCTGGGCGACCTGGCCGTTGGCGTCAAGCAGTACCGGCGTGATTACGATCTGACTGACCGGGAACGGCGCCCGGTTCTCCACCACCGCCATCAGGTTCCCCCGCGTGTCCACCTGGATCCCGCTGGCGACATACTTCGTACTGTTCTCGGCGAAGTCTAGGCGGACGTACTCTGCGGCGGCCTCCTTGCCGAGCACGCTCTTTGATCCGGCGGCGCCCTTGAACAACTCCATCGCGCGTTGCTTGTTGCCGGCGTCCTTCGCGATGGACCCAAGATAGTAGAGTGCGGGGGCAGTGGGCAGCAGCTTCGCGCTTTTGGTCAGCAGCGCCTCGCCCCGGTCCCCGGTGCGCAGCTTGTACTGGGCCGTGCCGGCGCCGAGGTACGAGGCAAAGTAGCCATCGTCCAGCGCAATGGACTTCTCGTAGTACCTGAGGGCGCCCTGCGGGTCCTTGCTGGCCAGCGCGAGATCGCCCTGCAGCTGGTGAAAACGTGCCTCCTTCGGCACCAGTCTTACCGCCTCGGCGGCGAGCTTCTGTGCGCCGGGCACGTCGCCCCTGCGGGCCAGGGCGAGCGCCTGGTCCTGCTTGTCGTAGCCCGGTTTGATGGCGAGCAGCGGGCCAACCCGACCGGCGAAGCGCTCCAGCCCAAGATCACCGCCAGGATTGCCCAGTTCCGCAAGGGTCGCCTGGTTGCGTGCGACCCGCTCCGGCGACGGCGGGTGGCTGGCAAACATGCCTTCCAGCCAGTTCTGGTTACGGCCGCTGGCGGCCGCGAGCTTTACAAACTTTTCCTGGAGCGTCACCGCGCCCCGGGGGTCGTAGCCTGAACGCTGCATGTAGCGCATGCCGTAGAGGTCGCTCTCGAGCTCCGCTTCGCGGCCGTATTTCGAACTGACCAGCGCCGCGCCGACACCTGCGCCCTGGACCATCAGGTTTCCGGCCGTGGCGCCCACGTCGCTCATCGCAACGCCCACCTGGGCAGCCACCATCCCGACCTGGAGGAGCGTGCCGCGTTCCTGCGCTTTCGCGCCGTGACGGGCGGCGGCGTGCACGATTTCGTGACCCAGCACGGCAGCCAGCTCTGCCTCGTTCTCAAGCTCGGTCAGCAGGCCACGATTGATGGCGATCTTGCCACCGGGTAGTGCCCAGGCGTTGGGTACGGAGCTGTTCAAAACGGTGAACTCGTAGGGCAACTGCCGATCCGAGACGGCGGCGAGCTTCTGGCCCACGCCGTTCACGTACGCTGAGAGCTCAGGCAGCACCTTCAGGTCGCCACCCTGGCTCTGGCGGGTGGGCGCGTATTCCCGGGCGCCGATGGCGAGTTCCGAAGACTCGGAAACGAACTGGAGCTCCTTCCTGCCGGTCACCGGATTGGTGCCGCAGGCGCTGAGCGCCAGGATGAGGAGAACGAGACAGCTGCGAGTCTGGATGCTCATGCGGGAATTCTAGTCCCGACGGACCGGGATCAGCACATGGTTTCCATAATCTGCGCCGGTCCTGCGGCACAGCGCCGGGGAATCCCCGCGGATTCCCCGGCAGACTTATAGGCCTGGTCTTGCGGTTAGTGCAGTCCCGACGGTCCCGGTACCGTGCCGAGCCTGGCGCGGAGCAGGCCGAAATCAGCCGTCGTCACCGTGCCACTGCCATTCATGTCGGCCGCGGCGGCGGTGGCGCTAAAGCCGGCAGCCTGACCCAGCACCGAGCGCAACAGACCGAAGTCCGCCGTCGTCACCGTCCCGCTGTTATTGATGTCCGCATCGCAGATGTTGCCGTAGCCGTCGCCGTTGGCGTCGAGCTGGGTCGGGTTTGCAACCGCCGAGCAGTTGTCCAGGGAGTTCTGAATGCCGTCGCTGTCGGTATCTGCCGACTGGCCCGAGAAGTAACCGGAGGTCCAGGAGTTGCACTCAAGGAGGTAGGTGCCGGAGCCCGTCGTGTTGTCGCCGCAGCGGGTCTGGTTAAAAATCCGGTACTCGTCGACGGTAAAGCCGGCCATTGCGACAACATTGCCGACAGCATTGGTGGACACCTTCAGCAGCAGCTGGTCCCAACCCACGTCTTCGACGTTACCGCGGACGGACCCCCCGGTGCTTTCATTGCCGGAGCAACTGCCGGAAGTCCCCGAAGTGAGGCACGGGCCAATCACCCACGGCGCGAGCGACACCTGGCTGTCCCGGCAGTCGTTCGACTCGGCGCCGGTGGTCGTCGAGGCCGTATCGATACAGGCGAGATTCACGACAGTACCCGTGGTCTTGGCGCCGAGGTTGCCTTCCAGGCTGCCCAGGCCCGCTGCAGACACGCCGTTCCAGTAGTCGGGATCGAGGTTCGGCGGCGGGAGTGGCGGCGCGGAAAACCCGTGGCCGCATTCAACGGAGCCGAAGATCAGGCCAAAGCAGACGCCCGCCTGACTGTAAGTGAGGAGCGTCGGAAAGCCCTCCGTGCCAATGACATAGTCCAGGCCGCCGAAGCCGTTGGCCGCGACACTGTTCACCGTGCGCGGTGCCAGCGTCTGGGACATGCTGTCGTACTTGTCGACGACCGACGTGCTGTAGTGCCTGATGATGGCACCTGTGCCCGGTGAGGTCAGGGTGAGCGTAAAGCTCAGGAGGTCGTCCGCACCGAAGCCGTTGCCGGCGTCGTCGATCGTGATCGTGCCGTTGATCTTCTGGGCAATCTTGCCGTCACCATTCACCTGTGCGTAGAGAGTCCTGCCCAGGCCCGAGGGCGTGGTCACGAACGCGGCCGGCGTGGCCACTGAATCGTAGTAGGCGATATGGTTGAAGGGCCCCGTCACTTCGCCGAACGGTGCAATCGACGGAATACTGCTCGGGCCGCCATCGTACATGCAGTTTTCACCCTCGCCGACGTTCGCTACCAGCGACTGAAAGCAGGTGTCCTCATCGGTGCCGAGGTTGCCGACCACGGTGGAGACTTTGGTGGCGGCGAGCGCTGGGGTGGCGAGCCACAGGAGTCCTGAGGCCATGACGGTAAGAGAAACTGTGCTGCGCTTCATTGGCTGAATCCCCCAAGAAATTATTGAACGTGTCGCGAATACGGCGGGCCATCGGTGTATGTTTGCCAGCAAACATTCTTGAAATGTGGCGGCCTGCTCGCTTTCCGAGTCTAGCGCAACCGCTGCGTGCCGGAAGCCCCAGTTTACATACAGCGCGCATCGCCGGCTCCCAGGCTGCCGGGCGTCAATAGCCCTGAGTTCTTGCTAAACTTGCAACAGGCAGGCGTCAAAATCTGCTGAATATAAAGAGCTGTTGCGGTGCGGGGGAAGTGCCGGGCAACCGGCGGGTTTGCCCGCTGAAAACAGCGATAAAGCCGGTAACAGGGCGGGCGGCTGTTCGCTTCGCCCGCCGCAATCGGTATCCGAAGGGGGACAATCGATGATTCGCACTGGACGTCTGGGGACACTCTCTGGCCTGCTCGTGGCCGCCTGCCTCTGCGGCAATTTGCCGCTCCTGGCCGCCACCGTCACTACGCCGGTCAGCGGCACCATGAGCCCTACTCAGGAGACCTGTTTTCAGGGTCTCGCCAACGCGGTCGGTGACGGCGAAAACTGCATGTACGACGGCGGTCCCGCCGCCGGCGGCAACGACCCGATTGGCACCGAGGTCACCGGGCCCAACAATCAGGTCTCGTATTACGACTCGGTCGCCACCCCGGCGGCTTTTGAAACCACCGTCGATGGACTGGCGGAACGTCTGTATGTCACCACGGTCGGTGACGGCAAGATTGCCCAGAAGATCAACGGCACGATCACGATTGACGACGGCGGCAACGGCTTCGGCGCGGGAGACCTCATCAGTTTCTCGCTGATCCTGACCTCCCCGGGCACCGGGGACATCATCAGGCACTACAGCACGTCGGTCGTCGACAAGTACACGAGCATGACCCAGACGCTGGCGCCCTTTGCCGCGAGCAGCGCCACCGTCAACGAAGCGGGTGGTTTCGACTACATCATTGGTTCCGAGGGTTTCCCGACGCCACTGAGCTTCGCCGTGCCCGGCGCCTGCTTCGGCCGGGCCTTCGGCGAGGCGGAATGCGGTCACTCCTTCAGTGTCGGACCCGACCCGGACTTCTGGGACGGCACGAGCCTCGCCGGACTCGGGCTCCTTGAGGGCAACCTGGGCGCCAAGACCGTCGGTACCGTGACGAATCTAGCCTGCAACGACTCCAAGTCGGCCACCGGTGTGGATTCCAATGACTGCCTCGACAGCGGCGTGTCCTACAGCCCCTGGGCCAACGTTAACGTCGGCTCGTGCGCCACCCCGGGCGGCTGCACCGGCAAAGAGGGCCAGCCCGGCGCGGTCCGCGGCGCTGCCGAGGACGTGGGCTGGGACCAGCTGCTGCTCAAGGTTTCCACCGACGCCGCCGGCCAGGTCATCGCAGTGGAAGGCTTCAATGTCGACGACTACAAAGTTTTCGGCCAGGTGCGCTGCGGCGACAACACCGCCGGCACCGGTTCCTATGTGGCCATCTGCAACTCCTGGACCAGCGGTCGATTCACGCTCGCCGCAGCGGGGGGCCGCACAGCCATCGACGACGGTCCCGTCTTCGACTTGCCAGGTGTACCGGTGGACATTGCCGTTCTGGCCAATGACCTGAATTTCGCCAACCCCGTCACGGTCAGCATTGCTACTCAGCCGGCGCAGGGGGTGGTCGCCGTGCAGAATTCGCCAGGCGCTCCAGCCGGAATCCGCATTCGCTACATCGCCAACGCTGGGGCCACTGGCACGGACAGCTTCGTCTATACCGCTGCCGACAGCACTGGCTCGGATTCGGCGACGGTGGCCATTGTCATGGGCCCCGGCGCCAATGACGACACGGCAGAGACGAAGAAGAACACGCCTGTGGACATCAACGTCGCGGCCAACGATATCGGCTTCGACGATTCGGTAACCGTCACGGTGAATGCCGGTTCCTTCAGCAACGGCGGATCCGCTGTGGTCTCCGCCGGTAACCCCGGTCCGCCAGCGGGTGTCGTTGTTACCTACACGCCGGCTGTCGCAGCCGAATCGTCGACCTACACGGAGACCTTCAGCTACACCATTGACGACGGGGTGCTGCCGGTTTCCACCGGCACGGTGTCGGTGACGGTGGTCAACAGTGCGCCAGTCGCCGCGGATGCGAACTTTGCCGTCAGCACGCTGGGTTTCGCGCCCCCCAAGGCCGACACTTTCTTCGGTACCTACACGGTGGACCTTTCAGGTCCCGTCGGCGACCTGCCGATCACGCTGACAATTGACACGCAGGGCGCAAGAGGGACGGCTACGGTGTCGACCATTCCGCCGGGCAATGTGATCACCTACACCATCACCGACCAGACCTTTCTGGTGGGCACCGACACGATCACCTACACCATCACGGATGCCGACGGAGAAAGCGATTCCGGTGTGCTGACCATCTTCGCCGATGACGGTGTGCCGGTCCTTGCGCCAATCTTCATCGTTACGGCGAAGGGCAAGACCTCGGTGCCGCTAAACGTCCGGATCGACAAGGACGGCGGGTTGCTGGAACTCAGGCTCGGCAACGGCAGACTTGAGGATCACGTGCTGGAGGTGTCGGCCCCGGGCGCACACGGTACTTGCGCGCTACAGGAAGAAGACGGAGTCGACCAGGTCTGGTTCACGCTCGTCTACACACCAACAGACCGTGCATATGTCGGCCCGGACAATGGCTGCGCGCTGACGGTGACTGACGGCGATGGTGATTTTGCTACGACCACCGTCTCGGTCAAGGTAGTCGAGCCTTCGCCGATCGGTGGCGCCAGCTCCATGGATCCCTGGAGCCTGCTGTTGTTCGCCGGCGCGCCAGTTCTGCGCCGCTTCCGGCGCCGGCCACGGGGAAGCGCCAGCTCCAGGATCCGTGTCGTTGCCGCGCTCATGCTGATGGCCGCGAGCGTGGGCGCATCGGGCCAGGTCCAGGGGCCGAGCCCACCGAAAGCTGCCGATGCGCGGAGCAGCGCGGCTTTGACAGAGATCGTAGTCACGTCGCGCAAGATCGAGGAAAAGCTGCTGGAGGTGCCTCTCGCCATCACCGCCTTCGGCGCCGACACGATCGAGTCGAAGGGCATTGCGAATATTACGGATGTCGCCACGCAGACGCCGGGTTTTTCCTTCTTCAACCCGTTCGGCGAGCAGCTGCCAGTGCCCGTCATCCGCGGCATCGCGCCGACCGACATTTTCGGGGCGAACAACGCCGCTTTTTTTATCGACGGGGTGTACATCTCCGGCCGGGAGGGGCTGAACTTCGGCTTGCTTGACCTCGAACGCATCGAGGTTGTGAAAGGACCGCAGAGCGCGCTTTACGGGCGCAATGCCTTCAGCGGCGCGATCAATTATGTAGTCAAGCCGCCAAGCGAGGCTTTCGAAGCCAAAACCAGTCTTGAGGTTGGCAGCGATGACAAACTCAAGGGCACGGCCATGATCAGTGGGCCAATCCTGGGCGAGAAATTTCGGGGCAGGATTGCCGGTCTGTATGACGACTGGGACGGCTCCTACGAGAATGCTCTCTCCGACAATGACATTGGTGGGCGCCGCTTTCGAACCGTCCAGGGCAGCCTGCTGTGGCTCCCCGCGGAGGCCTGGAGTGTCAGCCTTAGCTACTTCAAGTCGAACGACTCTATTGATGAGGGCGCAAATGTTTCCCTGCCGGCCAACTGCGAGGATCGTGTTAACGACAATAACGCCGCCGTACGACTGCAGAACTTCTGCGGCGAGGTGCCGGATATCGAGGATATCCCCGGCCTGAACGGCGGCCGCGCGATCCCCAAAGTCGCGCAGGCGACCGGTGAAAACCGTGAACTGGACCGGGCCAATTTCAAGGTCGAGTGGGACCTGGAGGACAACGGCACGATCTCGGCACTGACCGGTTATTCAAAGACGCAGCAGGATTCGGCAACTGACTTCCAGCAGAGCCTGGGTGAGCAATCGATTTTCCTGTATTGCCCAAACGCCGTGAACACGCCGGGGATTCCCAATACCTGCACGACTGGCCCCGATGAGTTCCTGAGTTTCTTCAGGACTGGCATTTATCTCCGCAGCCTCGGCGGCGAAACCAAGGATTTGAGCCAGGAACTCCGTTTCGACAGCCCCGTGGACAAACGAATCCGTTATTCCGTGGGGGGGTATTGGTTCAAGGTGGAGACAGAGAGTCAAACCGGCGGAATTTTCGCCACGCGTCCTTTGCCGGACAACGGGAATATCGCGTTGCCGCCCTTTTCCGATCCACCCGATTCGCCCAATCTGGCGATCGGTAGCGCGATTTTTGCCGAAACCTTTACGCCAAACGGTGGCATAGATCCGCTGTTCCGACCAGTCGGGAATAGTGAAACCGAAGGTTGGGCAATATTCGCGAGCACGGACTTCGATTTCACGGATCGCTTGACTGGCCGCGCCGAATTGCGTTCGTCCGAGGAGAGGCAGGAGACGAACATCCTGCGGTATACCCGTTGCGTCACGTCTGCTACAACCAACGGCGTCCTCGGCAATTGCCTTTTTCCCGACCAGCTCGTGCCCATCACCGGCGATGCCAAATACGATCTGCGAGTTCCGGAGGCGGTGCCGTTGTTTGGCCCCGACTGTCAGTTTACGAGTCTGGAGGGTCTATTGAAGCCAGGGACTCCCGGTCAGTGCAGTCGTAACGGTTCGTCGCGCTTCGACTCCCTGACGGGGCGCGTCGGCCTCGACTTCGCGATCACTGACGATTGGATTGTGTACGGCTCGATTGCCTATGGCGAGAAGCCAGGCGGACTGCAGTTGACTTCGGCGCGAGAAATAGCGCCGGGCGGGGAAATCACAACCGTCGTTATCACAAATCCTTTCGAAGAGGAGCAGCTGACGGCATACGAGCTTGGTTTCAAGGGCACGACCTGGGATGGCCGAATGACCGTCAGCTCGTCCGTGTTCTATAACGACTGGCAAAAAATCGTGTTTCGGCAGTTGGTTGAAACCAACCCCGACAACGGCCGGCGACTGGAGCAGCCGCTGTCGTTGAACGTCAACGCAGGCGATGCCGGTGTCCTGGGTCTCGAGATCGAGACTAACCTGGCGTTCACCGACAATCTTTCCAGCCGCTTGACCGTCGGCTGGGCCTATGCGGAGTTTAACGAGGCGTTGCAGGAGAATTTTGCACCATTCCCGACCTATGCAGCGGAGGGCTATTTGCCCGGCGGTGGCGACGTCTCCGGCAACAAGGTGTTGCGCCAGCCTGAATGGCTGCTCAGCGGCTCGCTCGACTACAAGCACGTCCTTGTGAATGATTGGGACTGGTACGCTGGCGTCAACGCGAATTACCAGAGCGGTGTATACGTGGGCAACGACAATCAGGGATACCTGCCGGCCCACACCTACGTGGACCCCAGGCTCGGCGTGAAGAACGGCGTGTACACATTTGAACTCTGGGCGCGCAACGTGTTTAACGACAACGGGGCCGTTGCAGCCTTTCGCGACATCTACTGGACCAATTCAACCGACCAGTACTCAGCGGTGCCGGTCGGCGCCACCATCCCGGGCGCCCGTCCGGGCTTCGACGATTTTGTGCCCTTGCGCTACACGGTGACCTATCCGAACGAGCGGACTTTCGGGATCAGCGCGAGGATGCGGTTCGGCGCTGCGGTGAAATAGCTGCGGCGGGTCGGCGTCAGTTCGCCGGCGCCCGCCGGAAGCCGACGTCGACTCCCGTCTCTTTGCCGTCGCGGCGGATCCGCGCCTTCGCCACGTCGCCCCAGCGGTAGCCGGCCATCAGCTTGCGCAGTGTGTTGTCCGACGCGATCGGCGTGCCGTCGAGGCTCAGCAGTACATCGCCAACCTTGAGTCCCGCCCGTTCCGCCACGGACTTCTTGCTGACCTGAATGATCTGTCCGGGATCCTTGCCGAGCTTGCCCATCAGCGACAAGCCGATGCTCGGGTAGACGGTGTCGATCTCCTCCGGGAGTCCCCAGACGAAGGACGCGTAGGACCCCCGGACGGTCTTTACGGGCTTGGCCTCGTCATCCACGACGGTCACCGGTACGAGCGAGGCGATGCGCCCGTCGTAGTGCGCCGCGATCTGCCGCTCGGAGCCCAGACCGAAGGTCACGTGGCCGGCCCCGATCAGCACCACCATGATCGCGTTTGGGCCACCATGCTGCTTCAGTGCCTGCAGCGCGTTCCAGCCCATGGTGGCGTCCCACATGGTCTGCGCCCGGTACAGCCCGTCCAGCGCCGTCTCGTTCATGTGCAGCGCGTCGTCCTTGTCGAAGAACGCGCGGTACATCCTTCGGTGCTCATCGTCGTTGCCGGCGAGCTTCGGCGGCAGGTGCGCGGCTTCCTCCGGCGTCAGGTTTTCGAAGCCCTTGGTGCGCACGGACTTCACCACGTCCCGCGGGCTGTTGACCGCGTACATGTTGATGCCGTTCTTCTGGGCGTAGAGGAAGATGTTGCGGTAGTAGTTCCAGTGATAGCCCCAGTTGTCATACCAGCGGCCGAGTTCCACGAACCCTTCTTCCGTGTAGCGCCGTGCATTCCAGTTGTCCAGGATCGGCTGTTCGGTGTAGGGAAACATCTCGAGGCCGATCAGCACCTCGCGCCCTGCCTCGCGCAGGGCCTTGATGGTGCGGAATTGGACGTCGTGGAACTCCTGGTTGGTGTGGTTCTCGCCGATAAAGAGGATCCCGGTGTTGGCGAGCCGCTTCGCCATTTCCTCCGGTGTGACCAGATCCCCGGTGGCCGTATCCGTGATGCCGTCCAGTACGAGCGGAATCTCGCGACCCTTCCGGGCCGGATCACCGATCTCCATGTGCAGCACGGACTGGTCGGCCATGAGCGTGAGCGGGATGCAGAACCCGAGAATTGTGGCGAGTGTGCGGGCCGCCAGGCGAGCCGTGGCCGTTATCGATTTTGCATTGCTCATCTTCAGAACCTCGTATGTGTCAGTCAGGATGTTCCAGTCGACCAGGTTGGCGCGCTTGCCGCCTGCTTCACGCTGCCAGCGGGTTGCGAGTTTTCAGTTCACCAAAACGCGTGAAATCCCGGTCGGCGCTGAACAGTTCCCGTACGCCGTGCAGGATACACAAGGCTGCGATACGGCCATCGTGCACGCGTGGGCCCGTGACCTTCGACTGCTCAATCACTCGCGCCAACACGTCCCAGTAGCCCGCACCCTCAGCCAGGACGACCAGCGTCGGTGACTCGAGCCACGCGGTGACCTGCGCCAGCGCCTTGGACGGGGCGGTGGGGGGCGAGAAGATCCGCTCGTGGGTCACGATCGCGAGGAACTCGTGCAGGCAGGGCCACGGAAGAGCCCAGGTCGCAGTGCCTTCGGCCAGTTCGCGTAGGCAGGCGGCAGCCGGCTGATGCCACTGGCTGTCCCGCCGATGGGCGTAAACCAGGATATTGGTATCGACCGCGATCAATTGTCGCCACCTGGGTAGCTGCGGGCGCGCAACTCGTCCCAGGAACGCCCGGCGGCGTCCGGGTGCATACCCGTGCCATCCACGGACGCATCACGCAGCGTGAAAGCGGGCCGCGCCCGGCGGTCGGACAGCACGAGTTGCAGGCCGCGTTCGACGAGCGCCCGCACCGTCGTGCCTTCCTTGCGCGCCAGGGCCTTCGCCTTTTCAAGCAGCGGGCTGGCAATCTCTAGTGTGGTTTTCATATGGGTACCCATGTTAGGTGATATGGGCGCCCATATCAAATGGGCGGGAGCCCGGATGCGTTGACCGCCCTACAGCAACTGAGCGAGCAGCGTCCTTGCCGGCACGACTGCCGGGGTAGTGCGGGTGAAGCAATCGGCCTGCACGAAGGGCAGGTCGATGACGACCTGAAAGGCATGCTTCGCCTTCGTAGCCTCCTGAAAGTAACCCAGTGAGTCCGACAGTTTCGTGTCGGCCATTTTCGCCTCAGCGAGAAACCACGGTTTCCGGTTACGCACCACGAGAAAGTCCACTTCGCGCTTCTGTTTGTCGCGCAGGTATCGCAGCTCGAAGTCTCCAAGGCCCAGGTCGGTCCAGCCTTCCACGGCTTTGAGGAGATGACAGCCCACAAAGGTCTCGGCTCGTTGCCCGAGGTCTTCAATGCCGGACCAGTCACGCAGGAACCATTTCGGCTCCTTGCGCAGCGCCTTGCTGACGTTGGCGAACCAGGGCCGCACAATGAAGCCGAAATGCAGGCGCTCGAGCACATCGATCCAGCGCCGTACGGTATCGATGGCGACGCCCACCTCCCGCGCGAGGTTGGCGTAAATCAGTTGCTGCCCGGAGCGCTCGGCCAGAATGTGGCTCAGCGTCTCCATTGTCCCGAGCGTCTGGATCTGCGTAATCGTCCGCATGTCTTCCCGGGTAAGCTGGTCGTGACGCAGGGAGCGCCAGCGCCGCGTGAAGCGCGTATCACGGCGCAGAAACGGTTCTGGAAAACCGCCGTGGTCCCAAAGCGCCTGCCATTCCTCGTCGGCGAGACGAACTGGCGGCTGAATGACATCGTCCGGCAAATCGACGCGCAGGCATTCGCCAACACTGAAGGGGTGCATGCGGTACAGGAAGTATCGCCCCATAAGGCTGTCGCCGCCGCGACGGAACACATCGAGTCGTGAGCTGCCGGTGACAATGATTCGCACGCGCTTGCCGTGGACGTCGAAGAACCCCTTCAGGAAGGCCTTCCATCGGGCATTCTTGTGCAGCTCATCGAACACGACGATGGGCGGGGACGGGCGCAGTTGTTCGAGTGCGAGTTTCTTTACCACAGCTGCCGGGCCGCGAAGGATGACGCGACGGTCGTCGGCGTTATCCCAATTCAGGTAGTCAGTGCTTTCCATCCGGCAGGTTGTCGTCTTGCCAACCTGACGGGGGCCACTAACGAGCGCCATCTGCCGATGGCGACGGAAATGATCCTGCAGGAGGCGGTCGTACAAGCGTATCCGGTCAGTCATTGCGGCATCCCCCCGCCCCATCGCCCCGATTGGACCATTATACGATCAATCGTCAAATGGTCCAGACCATTGTACGACAGGTCGCCTAATGGTCATATCACTTTGTAGCGATGACCTGCCCACCCGCAACGACGGAGACCATCGGATTGTGGCCGATCCAGTAGCTCAACTCAGCCGGCTCGCTGATGTTCCAGGCAACCAGGTCGGCGCGCTTGCCAGTCGCAATAGTGCCACGATCGCTCTCGAGGCCGAGTGCCCTGGCGGCACAGCGCGTGACTCCGGCGAGGCATTCTTCCGGAGTCATGCGGAAAAGGTGACAGGCCATGTTCATCATCATCAGGAGCGAGAGCACGGGCGAGCTACCGGGGTTGCAGTCGGTGGCTACCGCGATCAGCACACCGTGGCGGCGCAATTCGGCCACCGGGGGCAGGCGGGTTTCGCCGAGGGCGTAGAACGCGCCGGGCAGCAGTACGGCGACCGTGCCTGAACGCGCCAGCGCCTCGACCCCGGCAGGGCTCGTGTACTCCAGGTGGTCGGCCGACAGGGCCGCGTAGCGGGCCGCCAGGGCGGCGCCGCCGCTATCGGAGAGCTGGTCGGCATGCAGTTTCACGGGCAGTTTCAGTTCACGGGCGCGACGGAACAGGCGCTCGACCTGGGCGGCACTGAAGGCAATGCTTTCGCAGAAGGCGTCCACCGCGTCGATCAGGCCTTCGGCAGCCAGCGTTGGCAGCGCCTCGTCGCAGATGAAGGCGAGGTAGTCGTCCGCTCGCCCGGCGAACTCGGGCGGCACTGCATGGGCGCCGAGATAGGTGGTGCTGACGCCGATGCCGAGTTCCATGCCCAGTTGCCGGGCAGCGCCGAGCATGCGCCGCTCGGTGTCCAGGTCGAGTCCGTAGCCGGACTTGATCTCGAGCGTCGTTACACCCCCGGCCACCAGGGACTTGATGCGTGAGCGGGCGCCTGCGAGCAGGGCCTCCGGGCTGGCCGCGCGGGTGGCAGCGACGGTGGAGAGGACTCCGCCGCCTTTTCTGGCGATCTCCGTATACGTGGCGCCGTTGCATCGCTCTTCGAATTCGGCAATGCGATTGCCGGCAAAGACCAGGTGAGTGTGGCAGTCGATGAGCCCGGGCGTCAGCCAGGCGCCGCCCAGCGCGTGCACACGCCGCGCGCAGCGTTCCGGAGCATCCGGCAGGTCAGACTGAAGGCCGACCCAGGCAATGCGCCCGTCGAGTACAGCCACGGCGCCGTCGCGAATGGCCCCGTACGGCGCGAGGCCGCGAACCATCGTGGCCACGTGACCGTCGATCCAGAGAGAATCCCATTGCGCCATCGTCGGGGATAGTATTTCGCCCCGGGTAGGCTATACAACCTCGCCGGGCACTCATTCTTTAGGATCCACCGTGACGATTCTGCGCGCGCATCGTGCCCTTCTCGGCACTGGCTGGGCCAGCGATGTCTCGTTGCATGTCGATGCCGCGGGCCGGATTGTCCGGCTCGAACCCGCTGCAGCGGGCGCAACTTCAGGGCTGGTCATTCCCGGGATGCCCAACGTCCACAGTCACGCCTTTCAGCGGGCCCTTGCCGGGCGGGCCGAGCAGGCAGGCCGCGGCCCGGATGCCTTCCTGATGTGGAGGCAACGGATGTATGAACTCTCGCGTCAGCTTGCACCGGCCGACCTCGAGACCATCGCCACGCTCCTGTATGTCGAGATGCTCGAGTCCGGCTACACGTCGGTGTGCGAGTTTCACTACCTGCACCACGGCCCGGATGGCACTGCGCATGCCGATCCGGCGGCTGCGAGCCGCGCCCTGATCCGCGCGGCAGAGACGGCCGGGATCCGGCTCACGCTACTGCCGGTGCTGTACCTGCACGCCGGTTTTGGCGCGCAACCACCCGAGCCGGCGCAAGCCGCCTTCATCCACACGGTGCGCGACTACCTGGCACTCCTCGCCACGCTGCATGTGTGCCAGGGCGAAACCCTGCGGATTGGCATTGCATTTCACAGCCTGCGCGCTGTTTCTCCGGAAGCCATGGAGGAGGTGCTCGCCTGGCGGGCCAGCGTCGCTCCCGGCTGCCCGGTGCATATCCACGTTGCCGAGCAACTCCAGGAAATCCACGACTGCGAGACCTGGTCCGGCCGGCGACCCGTGGAGTGGCTGCTCGAGCGCGGCTATGTGGACGAAAACTGGTGCCTCATCCATGCGACGCACATGAGCGGTGACGAAATCCATGCCCTGGCGGCGACGAACGCGGTGGTCGGCCTGTGCCCGACCACGGAAGCCAATCTCGGTGACGGCCTGTTCCCACTGGCCGAGTTCCTGGCGGCTGGCGGCCGTATCGGCATTGGCTCCGACAGTCACGTTTCTGTCAGCCCCGTGGAGGAACTCCGCTGGCTGGAGTACGGCCAGCGCCTGAAGCACGGGCGACGAAACGTCGCCGCCAGCGCTACCGAACCGAATACCGGTGCCCGGCTCGTCAGAGCGGCACTGGCCGGCGGCCGGCAGGCGCTTGGTCAGGATGCGGGCCGTATCGCTGCTGGCAGCGCGGCTGACCTGGTCGAACTGAACGCAGATCACCCGCTGCTCGTGGGCGGGGACGGCGACGAACTGCTTGATCGCTTCGTGTTCGCCGGCAACCGGCCGCTGGTGACCAATGTCATGGTCGCGGGGCGGCAGGTCGTACGCGACGGGCGCCATCCATTGGCCGGGGCGGCGGCAGCGGAGTTTGCGGCCGTCATGCGCAGACTTGAGAGTGGACCGGCGGCGGACGGCCGCACCCGTCGAGGAACCCGATGAGCACCAGACACAGTGATCGCGTTATCCGCGCACCGCGAGGCTCCGTGCTGTCGGCCAGGAGCTGGCTCACGGAAGCGCCGTTGCGCATGCTGATGAACAATCTCGACCCTGACGTTGCCGAGCACCCGGAGGAACTCGTCGTCTACGGGGGCATTGGCCGGGCAGCCCGTGACTGGGAGTCCTTCGACCGGATCGTCACGACGCTGCGGGAGCTCGGCGACGAGGAAACGCTGCTGATCCAGTCCGGCAAGCCGGTGGGCGTCTTTCGCACGCACGTGGATGCGCCACGTGTGCTGCTCGCCAACTCCAACCTCGTGCCCCACTGGGCCACCTGGGAGCACTTCAACGAACTCGACCGTAAGGGCCTGATGATGTACGGCCAGATGACAGCGGGCTCATGGATCTATATCGGTAGCCAGGGCATCGTGCAGGGAACCTACGAGACCTTTGCGGAGCTGGCCCGGCAGCATTTCGGCGGAGTGGTCGCCGGGAAGTGGATTCTCACGGCGGGCCTCGGCGGCATGGGCGGCGCGCAGCCACTCGCGGCCACCATGGCCGGGCTGTCCCTGCTGGCCATCGAGTGCCAGGAAGATCGGATCGCGAAGCGCCTCGCGACGCGCTACCTCGACCGGCGCGCGGCCAGCCTCGACGAGGCGCTCGGCATGCTGGCCGACGCGGCGCGCACGGGCAGACCCGTCTCTGTCGGTTTGACCGGCAACGCCGCTGAGGTCCTTCCCGAGCTGCTGCGGCGTGGGATCCGGCCCGACGCCGTCACCGACCAGACCTCCGCCCACGATCCCGCGCACGGCTACCTGCCCGAAGGCTGGACCGTGGCGCGCTGGCACGACGCGCAGCAGGCGGACCCCAGGGGCGTGGCCACGGCCGCCCGCGCCTCGATCGCGCAGCACGTGCGCGCCATGCTCGCCTTTCAGGCCCAGGGCGTGCCGGTGTTCGACTACGGCAACAACATCCGCCAGGTTGCGCTCGACGAGGGCGTGACCAACGCGTTCGATTTCCCAGGCTTCGTGCCAGCGTACATCAGGCCACTCTTCTGCCGCGGCATTGGCCCCTTCCGCTGGGTCGCGCTCTCCGGTGACCCGGCCGATATCGCGGCCACCGATCGCAAGGTGAAGGAACTGATCCCGGACAATCCCGGGCTGCACCGCTGGCTCGACATGGCGGCAGCCCGCATCCAGAGCCAGGGACTGCCCGCGCGGATCTGCTGGGTGGGCCTCGGCGAGCGGCATCGCCTCGGCCTGGCGTTCAACGCCATGGTCGCGAGCGGTGAGCTCCGTGCCCCGGTCGTTATCGGTCGGGACCACCTGGATTCCGGCTCGGTGGCGAGCCCGAACCGCGAGACCGAGGCCATGCGTGACGGTTCCGATGCCGTCTCCGACTGGCCGATCCTGAACGCGCTGCTGAATACGGCGAGCGGCGCGACCTGGGTGTCGTTTCACCACGGCGGCGGCGTCGGCATGGGTTATTCCCAGCACGCCGGCGTGGTCATCGTTTGCGACGGCACTGCCGCGGCGGCGCGCCGTATTGAGCGCGTGCTGTGGAACGACCCGGCCTCAGGCGTTATGCGGCATGCCGACGCCGGCTACGAGACGGCCATCGAGCACGCCCGGCACTGCGGGTTGAACCTGCCGATGATCGGCCCAGGCGGCGACAAGGGAGGGGACCAGCCATGAGTGTGGAAAAGACCACGGCAATATCTGCCCGGGCCGACGAGCTGGACCTCGCGCAACTGCGCAAGGCCTGGCAGGGTCCGGTCAGCGTGCAGCTCGATGAGCCAGCGCTGGCCCGGGTGCGCCGCGGCCAGCAGGCCGTGAGTAGTGCACTCGCTTCGCATCAGCCGATCTACGGGATCAACACGGGCTTCGGCATGCTGGCCAATGTGCGCATCCCGGACGATCAGCTGGTCGAGTTGCAGGAGAACCTGATCCTCTCGCACTGCGCCGGTATTGGCGAGAACCTCGAGGATCGCGCGGTGCGCCTCATCCTTTTGCTCAAGGTGCTGAGCCTCGCCCAGGGCTACTCGGGTGTCACACCCGGAGTGATCGAAGCGCTGGCGACGCTGCTGAACCACGAGATCTATCCCTGCATACCCTCCCGCGGTTCGGTCGGCGCCTCGGGTGATCTCGCGCCGCTGGCCCACCTGTCCGCGGTGTTGCTGGGAGTCGGCCGGGCGCGGCACGGCGGACGGGAGCACGCTGCGCTGGAGGCCCTGAAGCTGGCCGGTGTTGCGCCGCTTGAGCTACAGCCGAAGGAAGGCCTTGCGCTGCTCAATGGCACGCAGGTGTCCACTGCACTGGCGCTTGGCGCCCTGTTCCAGGCCGAAAACGTGTTTGCCGCGGCCTGTCTCGCGGGCGGGCTGTCCCTCGACGCCGCCCGCGGCAGCGACACGCCGTTCGACGAGCGCGTGAGCCGGGTCCGGGGCCACCAGGGCCAGATCGATGTGGCGGGGCTGTTCCGGGCGCTCATGGCCGGGAGCCGGATCCGCGCTTCCCACAGTGAGTGCGACCGCGTGCAGGATCCCTACAGCCTGCGTTGTCAGCCGCAGGTGATGGGCGCCTGCCTGCAGGTTATTCGCCACGTGGCTGACGTCCTCCTCGTCGAGGCGCGCGCTGTGACGGACAACCCGCTGGTCTTCAGCGACGACGGCGTGATCCTGTCCGGCGGCAACTTCCACGCGGAACCGGTGGCGCTCGCCTGCGACTATCTCGCCACTGCCATCGCCGAGATTGGCGCGCTGTCCGAGCGACGCATTGCTTTGCTGGTCGATGCGCGCATGAGTGGCCTGCCGCCGTTCCTGGTCGAGAACAGCGGCCTGAATTCCGGATTCATGGTGCCCCAGGTCACGGCGGCGGCGCTGGCCTCGGAGAACAAGTCGCTGGCCCACCCCGCCAGCGTCGACAGCCTGCCTACTTCTGCCAACCAGGAGGATCACGTCAGCATGGCCACGACGGCGGCGCTGCGCCTGTACCGCATGGCGGAGAACACGGCCGGCGTCGTGGCGATCGAACTGCTGGCGGCCTGCCAGGGCGTCGAGTTTCATCGGCCGCTGCGGAGCTCGGCGTCGCTCGAAGCCGTGCTGGATGCCGTTCGCGAGGTCAGCGCCCGTTTCGTTCGGGACCGGCCACTGTCGGGCGACATCCAGGTGCTGCAGAAGATGATCCTCGAAGGGCGCTTCGTCCGGGAGGCACGGACGATCCTGCCGTCCTGGCACGCCTGACATGGACATCTACCGGCTGATTCCCGGCAGCTCCCGCCTTCTCGTTAGCATCCCGCATGCGGGCACGTACGTGCCGCCCGCGTTAGCCGCCCGCATGACCCCAGGGGCACGGGCGCTGCCAGACACGGACTGGCACGTCGACCGTCTGTACGACTTCCTTGTCGATAGCGGCGCGACCGTGCTGGTCGCCACGCATTCGCGCTACGTCGTCGACCTCAATCGACCGGCCGACGACTCGGCGCTGTACCCGGGCCTTGGGGGAACCGGCCTCTGCCCGGTCGAAACCTTCGATGGGGATCCGATCTGGCTACCGCCGTCCGCCCCGGCGACGGCGGAGATTGCCGATCGGGTTGCCCGCTACTGGGAGCCATACCACGCTTGCCTGCGTGCGGAGCTTGGCAAGCTGCGCTTGCGCCACGGCGCCGTCGTCTTGTGGGATGCCCATTCCATCAGGAGCCAGGTGCCGCGCCTGTTTGCAGGTGATCTGCCGGTGCTGAATCTCGGTACCAACGACGGTCGCTCGTGCGATCCCGCGCTGGCCGCACGACTGCTGGGTTGTGCGCTCGGCGTCCCGCACTGCACGGCGGTCCTCGACGGGCGATTCAAGGGCGGGTACATCACCCGCGCCTACGGTGACCCTGCTTCCAGCATCAACGCCGTGCAACTGGAACTCGCCCAGCGCAGCTACATGGATGAGAGGACCCTCGAGTACCTGCCGGACCTGGCACAGCAGACGCGCGCCAGCCTGCGGGCTCTCCTCGAGATCGCGGTGGAGTGACCACTAGTCCCGACGGACGGGGATCAGTACCTCGTTGCGCCGGAAAGGCCCCGGAATAAAGGGGGCGTCGTACTGGGCGGTGATGACCTCGCCACTAACAGCCAGCTTCCGCCTGGCCAGTTCGGCGCGCAGCGCCTGCTCCTGCTTGCCGTGTAGCGCTTCGGACATTCGGCCCGGGTAGCGGAGCGCTGCAATCAGCCGCGCCGGCGTGGCGACGATGCGGACGCTGGGGTCCAGTGGCTCAGGCGCCGTCTCCCGGGTGTATTCCGCCGGGAGGAGGAAGGCCACCTTGTAACCGCCACGCGCGTCGCCGGGTTTGCCAGCCTGCTGGATCACCGGCGCTGTCATGGCTATGTTCTCGCCGTCGCGACTCTGGCCGTCGCGACTCTGGACAACCGGCGAAGTCATGGCGATCTCCGCCTGGCCCCGGTTATTGCCCGTGATGTAGCGGAACAGCCGGTTGAAGGCGACGTTACCGGCGTCGTCGAAGTCCGTGCCAGTCACCAGGGTCTCGGCAGCCAGCAGCGCCGGGTACTGACGCAGCTCAAAGGCCCCGTCCTTCTCCACAACGGTGTAGTCGGGCTCTTCCGTGGCGGCGGCGGGGCCTCCGGTGACCAGGAGAGCGGCCGTCAGAAGCGCTGAAAGGCGCAGCATGCGTACTTCTCCGTCTATGACCTGGAAAGGATCGGCGTGTTGTAGCGCCCGGATTCTGCCTTACTGCATGAGCACGGCAGTTTTGCGGCTGGATCAGAT
This sequence comes from Gammaproteobacteria bacterium, assembly GCA_031395645.1. GTDB lineage: Bacteria > Pseudomonadota > Gammaproteobacteria > Steroidobacterales > SHZI01. Next base: position 19,657 of record JANNJM010000017.1, read on the forward strand.
GCTATCAGGGTACGCAAAATGCGACAGGAGTTCACCCGATTTTCATTGATTGCCAGCATAATGCTGGCATGAAACGCGATTCGGCAACGCTCACGATCCGGAACGTCCCGGCCCGGGTGGTACGGGGCCTGAAGGCGCTTGCGAAGCGTCGAAACCAGTCTATGGAGCAGGAAGTGCGGGATATCCTCGAGGACTACGTCGCGGAACGTACCTCCGTCCTGAAACAGATCGAGGTGTCATGGGAGGCCCAGGTTCGTCGGCCAACCGCTGAAGAAATCGATGCGTGGATTGCGGCGGGCCGGGAGCTGCCGCTGGCGGAATGAAGGCTGTAGTCGACACCAACGTCATTGCGTACTTTGTCCTGGGTACCGCCGCATTCGAAGAAGAAGTTCGTCCTTTCTGGTCTTCAGTCAACGAGTTGCTGGCACCCACCTTGTGGGAGGCGGAATTCGCCAACGTCATCTGGATGGCCGTCCGTACCGGTGTTCTTCCGCCTGGCGAGGCTCCAGCCAGGCTGAACATGGCGGCGCGCCTGGGTGTTCATTCCATCCCGAATCAACGCTTGTGGCATGGCGCCGTGCTCCGGGCGATTCAGTCGGGCGCCGCAGTGTACGACACACTGTTCGTGGAGCTGGCTGATCGCGAGGGAGTACCCCTGGTAACCTTCGACGCGAAGCTGACGCGGTCATGGCCTGCCGTTTGCATTCGCCCCCGTGACTGCGTTCACGGGCGGCCGTAGGAGCGGCTTAAGGGGGGGCGTGCATATGAGTGGCGCCTGAAGGCGCGCCAACACGCCGATGGGCGTGGCGCGGTTTTCCACCGGGCCCGGCGGCTCCCCGAAGGGGGGG
>JANNJM010000056.1:0-75552 GCA_031395645.1 Gammaproteobacteria bacterium
CGCGCCGACGTGCGCCGGGCATTGGGCACGCGGCACACCCAGGCGCAGCTCATCGACGGTCGCGACAAGGCCGGCGCCGAGCGGCCGTCGCGGCTGGTGTACTTCAGTCATTCACAGAACCGGACGGTCGAAGTGACGGTCAACGGCCAGCAGGTGCGCAGCGTCCGTTCGATTGAACCGGCGGTGTATCAACCCGAGATTGACGACGTGGAGGCGGCCGAGGCCGAAGGCATCGCGCGCGCGCACTGTGCCAGTGACCGCTCCGTGCCGGGATTGTTCAGCGGCAGTGCGTTCTGCATCCCGGGTGGCTGCGGCGGCCAGGTCTGGTTCGCGTGGTCGTGCACGTGCCCCGTCGGATGCCCGACGTCGATCGTGGCCGGATCTTCCGGCGGCTCAGCTTGCAGCGCAGCGGCCGACAGGAGCCCGAGCGCACCAACCAGGGCGCTCGCGGCGGCCGGGAAGCGAAAACGGGCGGGAGTACACGGCGAGGAGCTTGGGTGCATGACGCAACGTCCGGCTTGTCTATTCACGTAATCCTACCACCGCCCACTATCAACGAGTTTCGACGGGGTCGACAATTCTTACCCTGCGGCGGCAGCGGTTAGCCGGGAATTACGGATGCAGCCCGGAGGGCCCGGGTGCCAAATTGAGATGGCTGCGCAGGATGGCGAAATCGGCTGTGGTCACGAGCCCACTGCCGTTTAAGTCAGCGGTAGCAGCCGTGGCGCTCGAGCCGGCGCTCTGATTTAGCACCGAGCGGAGGATGGCGAAGTCGGCCGTCGTCACGAGCCCGCTGTTGTTGAGATCGGCATCGCAGAGGTTGCCGTACCCGTCGCCGTTGGCATCGAGCTGACCCGGATTCGCCTGAAGCGTGCAGTTGTCCGCGCCGTCAGCAACGCCGTCGCTGTCGGCATCCGGCGGTCCCGGAACCGTCAGCAGCGTGCTGATGCTCCGTCCGCCATAGCTCGCGCCAATGGTGCTGCCGCCCGGCGCGATGGCCCTGGCGCGCCCGCTGTCATCAATCGCGGCGACGGCCTGGTTGCTGCTGGTCCAGGCAAGCACCGCCGCAGGCGTTGGGATCACGTCCCCAAGCTGGCTCAAACCGTTGCTTCCCCAGCAAAGCGCGGCGCTGTCGGCACGCAGCGCACACGTGTGAGTGCTCCCGGCCACAACCGATGTCGCGAAAATCGTCTGAATGACGTTCAGAGGTACAGCCGAATTCGTCGTGCCGCCATCGCCCAGCTGACCGCTGCCGTTGGCGCCCCAGCAGAGCAGCCTGCCGTCGCTGCGGCGTGCGCAACTGTGCGCCTCGCCGGTGCTGACGGCGACGGCCGTGGTGATGTCGCTGACCGTGACCGGCAGGGGGGAGCCTGCGAAGGTACCGTTCCCAAGCTGTCCAGAGCTGTTGTCACCCCAGCAGCGAACTCCACCACTCGCCAGCGCCGTGCAGCTGTTGTCACCGCCGGCGGCAACACCCGTCGCGGTGCTGACCCCGCTCACGGTGACGGGCGTGGTGGAATCATCGAACGTGTTATTGCCAAGTGCACCCGCGAAGTTGGAGCCCCAGCAACGTACCGTGCTGTTAGCCAGTCGCGCGCAGGTGTGGTTGTAGCCCGCGGCGATTGCTGTAGCCGTGGAGATGCCGGTCACGGTTACCGGTGTCAGCGAATTATCGTTAGTACCATCTCCGAGCTGGCCGAAGCCGTTCAGCCCCCAGCAACGCACTCCGCCGGACGACAGAACGGCGCAGGTGTGGTTGGCCCCGCCGGCGACGGCGGTCGCCGTGGTGATGCCGCTGACGGACACGGGAGCTGCTGTCGTCGTGCCTTCGCCGTCGCCAAGCTGGCCGTTAGCGCCAGCCCCCCAGCATTTGAGCAAACCGCTAGCGAGGACCGCGCAGTTGTGCGAGTTCCCAGCTCCCAGAACGGTGGCATTGGTGATTTCGACCACCTGGACGGGCACAAGGATATCGCTGGAGAAAAATGACCCGTCGCCGAGCTGCCCGGACCCGTTGGATCCCCAGCAATGCACCAGGCCACCGAGAGCTGCACAGCTATGCGCGGCGCCGGTGGCGATCGAGGACACGGCGCTGATTCCCCAGACGGCGACCGCGGTCGGTTGCGTATTAGTAGCTGCGTTGTTGCCGAGCTGGCCCGAGCCGTTGGAACCCCAGCAGCGCAGACTGCCATTCGCCAATGCGGCGCAGCTGTGGAGCCCCCCGTTTTCGATGGCGACGACGTTGGCGATCCCGGTGGTCACCGGAATCGTCGAATCGACAATGCTGTTATTGCCGAGCTGGCCGTTGGAGTTGAAGCCCCAGCACCGCAAGGTGTCGTCCGCCAGACGCACGCAGTTGTGGTGGCTGCCGGTAGTCAATGCGCGCGCCGAGCTGATTCCGCTCACCGCGACCGGAATGGGGGAATTGACCGCGGTGCCATTGCCCAGGTTACCGAACATATTGAAGCCCCAGCAGCGTACCGCACCACCGAGGAGCAGCGCGCAAGTGTGGTCATTCCCGGCCGTAATGCTGCTGCCATTCGTGATGCCGGCCACGGCCACCGGCGTGGGCGAGTTGTCGGTGGTGGTGTCGCCGAGCTGGCCGAAACCATTGCTACCCCAGCACCGCAGCGTGCCGTCTGCCAGGCGCGCGCAGCTGTGAAAGGCTCCGGCCGCAATGTCGGTAGCCGTGGTGATGCCTAAAACGGCAACCGACGCCAGCGACGGGGAGTTCAGTCCGTTGCCGAGCTGACCGGCAGCATTTGCCCCCCAGCAACGCACTGTGCCGTTGGCAAGGAGTGCGCAGCTGTGACTGTTGCCAGCCGCGACTGCTTTGGCGGTCGTGATGCCGGTGACCTCCACCGATGTCGTGGTGGGATTCACGGTGCCATTGCCGAGCTGGCCGGCGCTGTTGTCGCCCCAGCAGCGAACGGCGCCCGAAGCCAGCACCGCACAGGTATGGTTGCTGCCGGCGCCAAGCACAGCAGCGGTGGTGATACCGCTGACCTGCACCGGGATCACCGCGAGAGGCACGGACGTTCCGTCACCCAGTTGCCCCGAGCCATTCTGCCCCCAGCAGCGTACCGTCCCAATCGCCGTCAGCACACAGGTGTGGTCGTCGCCAGCCGCGATGGTGGCCGCCCGCAGACTGTGCGCTGTGAGATCGTCGAAGAAGCCGGTCACGGTGAACTGTACGTTGCCGCCAACGGCCACCACCGGAGTGCCCGGACTCAGGGTGATGTTGGTCAGTTCATGGGCGCTCGCGGTGTGCGGCGGTGCCAGGAGCAGGCAGCTGAGCAGTACAGCGCAGAACTTCCATGCCGCTATTTGCGGCGGAGTGTATCGGCATTGACCGGGATTGGCGTTTTTCATGGGATTGCCTCCATTCGACATAACGATGTCCGGGGTCAAGCGCGTCTTCAAGGGTGAAACCCGGAGGGTCCTGGCACCAGATTGAGCTGACTGCGCAGGATGGCGAAGTCGGCCGTCGTGACTGTCCCGCTGCCGTTCAGGTCGGCCGCGGCCGCCGCGGGGCTCGCTGCGGCCGCCTGGTTCAGTACAGAGCGGAGGATGGCGAAGTCGGCGGTCGTTACGAGGCCGCTGTTGTTGAGGTCCGCATCACAGATGTTGCCGTAGCCATCGCCATTGGCATCCAGCTGGGCGCTGTTCGGAATCAACAGGCAGTTGTCGAGCGGATCGGCAACGCCGTCTACGTCTGAGTCGTACGCGGCCGTCAGGCCCACGCTGTAGGTAAAGTAGTCGTCGTAGCTCGCTGTCACTAACGAATCGCCCGTGCCGACGACCTGCACGTGACCACTCATACTCACCGACGTAATGGGGCTGCCACCGGAGCTCCAGGCCAGGGCAACCGCCTCCATGTTCAGGCCACTGGCCAGCACGGGCAGTGCGGAATTGGCACTGCCACCGTCGCCGAGCTGACCGAACTCGTCGTAGCCCCAGCATTGCAGGCTGCCATTTGTCAGCAGGGCACACGTGTGCGAGCGTCCGGCGTCGATCGCCATCACCGTGCTAATGATGGTCACTTGCTGGGGGCTTGCGACATTGACGAAGCCGCCATTGCCGATTTGCCCCAGATCGCCGCGCCCCCAGCAGCGCATTGACCCAAACAGCGACCGGAAGCAGCTGTGGAATCCGCCGCTGGTGATCTCAGCGGCGTTGAGGTCGTTGAGAACGTCGACCGGCGTCAGGGCATCGACAAAGCCGCCATTGCCGAGCTGGCCCTCGTCGCCCCGGCCCCAGCACCGGATATCGTTGTTAGCGAGGCGTGCGCAGGTGTGATAGTTGCCGGCAGAGATGGCGGTGGCCGTGGTAATGCCGGTTACCGTGACAGGCGAATTCGTGTTGCTGGTGCCGCCGTTGCCGAGCTCGCCTTCATCGCCACGACCCCAGCACAACACGCTGCCGGAGCTGAGGAGCGCGCAGGTGTGCTCAAACCCGGCAGTAATGGCGGTGGCCGTGCTGATCCCAGGCACCGTGCTGGGAAAAGTGACGTTGATTCCGGCACCGAGGTCATAGGCAAGCTGCCCGGCGTTGCCCTGTCCCCAGCACTGTACGCCGCCACTTATGAGTACAGCGCAGGTGTGATACGCCCCGGCGGCGATCGCCTTCGCGGGGGCCAGGTAGGTGAGGCTCGTCGGCGTCGCCGTTTGCGATGGAGTGATGGAATTTATGCCGAGTTGCCCGCTATTGTTGCGGCCCCAGCATTTGCCGCTACCGTTGGCAAGCAATGCGCAGCTGTGATCGAAACCGAGGGCGATATCGGTGGCGTCCTGGATCCCGGATGCGACGGTTAGTCGCGGCGGAGGGCCGGTGACCCGGCCCAGCTGGCCGTAGACGTTGGTCCCCCAGCAGGTCACGGTCCCGGAAGGCCCGATTGCGCAACTGTGATTGCCCCCCGTGTCCACGACCACGGCCGTACCGTTCGCGCTCACCGGCGTGCCCGTCCGCGCCACCGCGCTCCCGTTGCCGAGCTCGCCGTTTTGATTGAGCCCCCAACAGTGCACCGCGCCCGTGGTGAGGAGCGCACAGGTGTGCTGCGAGCCGGCCGTGATGGCGATGGCGACGGCAAGGACGCCACTGTTCACGATGTTGGGCGTCGGGAACGTACCGACGACGGTGCCGTTGCCGCCCCAGCACTGCAGCCAACCACCTTCCATCACCGCGCAGGTGTGTCCCATTGAGGCACTGAGCGCCACGGCGCGGCCGAAGAGGACCACGTTGACCGGCGTGGGCGAACTTACGAGGCCACCATTGCCGAGCTGACCCTCGAGGCCACGGCCCCAGCACTGCGCGTTGCCGCCCGCCAGTAGCGCGCAGCTGTATTCGAAACCGGTCGCGACAGCGACCGCCTGGGTGATGCCTGTAACGTTCACCGGCGTGCTGGAGCCGGCACCGCCGCCGTTGCCCAGCTGCCCAAAGTTGTTCGCGCCCCAGCACTGCACTACGCCGCTCGCCAATACAGCGCAGCTGTTGTTGCCGCCGACCGCGATGCCGACGGCGTTGCTGATGCCGCTGACGGCGACCGGGGTGTTGGTACCCGACAGCGCACCGTTGCCGAGCTGGCCGTCGCCGTTGGCGCCCCAGCAGCGGACACCACCACCGATGAGCAACGCGCAGCTGTGCTGGAAGCCGGCCCCGGCCGCAATTGCAGTACTGCCGGTCAGACCGGAGACGGTAGCGGGAGAGGTCGCGCCCACGAAGCCGCCGTTGCCAAGTTGGCCCTCGCTGCCCCGCCCCCAGCACTTCACCACGCCGTCGGCCTGGACGGCGCAGCTGTGCTCAAAGCCGGCGGCGAGTGCGGTGGCGTTGCTGATCCCCGTAACGGTCACCGGCACGCGCGTCATGGCGTCCCCGCCGCCATTGCCCAGCTGGCCGGCGCCGTCCTGGCCCCAGCAGCGCGCCTCGCCGTTCCAGACAATCGTGCAGGTGTGCTTGGCCCCCGCCGCCAGAGTGGCGTTGCTGAGCCGCCCCGTCGTGTTGTCCTTAAACGTGCCAGTCGCGGTAAAGAGTTGCGTCGCTCCATCGATGATGACGGGATTCTGCGGCGATACGCTCATGCTGGCGAGCTCGGCGGCGCCGGCGGCGGTGGTAAGCCAGGAAAGCAGCACAAGGCCAAGTTGGCGGGACACGGGGAGGTCCTCTTTTTTTCAATTACCGGCGCGCGGCGATGCAACCCTCACGACGGTATCGCCACAGTTTGAGAGTGTACGCGCCCCGGAGACGGGAGGTCAGGTGTGGCGGAGAGGGTGGGATTCGAACCCACGTTACGGGGTTACCGTAAACACGCTTTCCAAGCGGGCGCCTTCAGCCACTCGGCCACCTCTCCGTAATCGCACTCCAACCGGGTCGAAAGCGGCCTGCAGGGTAGCCCACCGGGGCACCGCGCTTCAATTGCCGGCGTCGATTTATGGCGGTCGCCTGCTATTTCACCGGTGCCGCCACGGGGTCCTTGCGGAAGAAGTCCGGTGGCCGGGCCAGGCAGGCGGCGCCTCCGGCGTCTGGCGCCTCGGTGGCCGCCGCGGGGACCGTGTAGCCCGACGTCTGGTTCGGTGCCGCCAGCCCTTCGGGTGCGGTGACGCCGGGAACGCTGCTGCTTGCCTGATACTCCTCCGGATCGCTGCAGTGGGCATTCGGGTCCTTGGCAGAGAAACAGCCCGACAGCGCCACGCCGAGCACCGCAGCCGCCAGCAGCCCGGCGCGCCGCAAGGCCGCCTCGACGACCGGCCGGGCGCTTGCGGTCAGTGGGGTCAGCGGCAGGCGCAGGCCACCCGGAATCAGGCCGAGACGTTCCAGCGCCCACTTCACGGGGATCGGATTGGATTCGATGAACAGGTCGCGGTGCAGATCGGCAAGGCGGGCATCCAGCTCGCCGGCAAGCACCACGTCGCCCTCCAAGGCAGCCTCGCACATGTCCGCCATCAGTGCCGGCGCCACGTTGGCCGTGACGGAGATGACGCCCTGCCCACCGTGCAGGATGAACTCGCGGCACGTGGCATCGTCGCCGCTCAAGAGCAGGAAGTCCTCGCCGCACCCGGCGCGCAGCGCGGGCAATCGGCTGAGGTCGCCAGTGGCTTCCTTGATGCCCACGATGCCGAGGTGCGAAGACACACGCGCCACCGTCTCCGGCAGCATGTCCACCCCCGTGCGGCCCGGCACGTTGTAGAGGATCACCGGCCGATCCAGAGCATCGGCGATCGCCAGGTAGTGCTGGCAAAGACCTTCCTGGGTTGGCTTGTTGTAGTACGGCGTGACGATCAGATAACCATCGATCGGAAAGCCGGCCACGGCCCGCGACAGGTCGATGGTCTGGGCGGTGGAATTCGAACCTGTCCCGGCCACCACGGGGATCCGTCCGGCCGCCCGCTGGGCCGCCACGCGAATCACTTCAATGTGTTCAGCCCTGGTGAGTGTTGCCGACTCCCCGGTAGTGCCGGCAATGACGAGGTAGTCGGTGCCCTCGGCGACGTGCATATCCACGAGCCGCTCGAGGCAGGGAAAATCCACCGCCCCGTCCGCCGTCATGGGAGTTACGAGCGCGACACTGCTGCCTGAAAACATCGGGGAGAACAGCTCCTGAATGAGCGGCGGATGGTACTTGCCGACCCTGTGTGTCGCAAGGCCACGCTTGCCGGAAGTCGATTTCCCGGTACACTGCTATTCGTTGCGCAACCCGCCCAGATTGTATTCATGGAAAAGCTACTGGCGGTCACCGCCATCGGGCCAGACCGGGCCGGTGTCGTCCGGGACCTGAGTCAGGCCGTCACCTCGGCCGGCGGCAGCATCCGGGAGAGCCGGATGATCGCCCTGGGCTCCGAGTTCGCCGTGATGATGCTGATCTCCGGCAACTGGCACACGGTGACGAAGCTGCAGAGCGCCTTCCAGGTACTGCAGCAGCAATCCGACCTTACGGTCACGTTGCGGGAAACCCGCCAGCGGCCGGTCGAGACAGCGGCGCCGTACCTGGTAGACATCGTCACGCTCGATCACGAGGGCATCGTTTTCGGCCTGTCGAACTTTTTTGCCTCCCGGGGACTCGAAATCGCTGAGGTCAGCACCCGCCGGTACAATGCGGCGCACACCGGAGCACTGATGTTCAGCGTCCAGATGACCATCAACGTCCCTGGCACCGTGCACGTGGCAACGCTGCGGGATGAGTTTCTCGAATACTGCGACGAACAGAATCTCGACGCCGTCATCGAACCTGCGCAGCGTTAAGGACAGTCCAGCAGCAATGAGCACCGTCAGTATTGGCAAGAGCGTCCCGAATTTCAGCCTGACGGCAACGGGCGGCAAGTCCGTAGACCTCAAGGGACTTCGCGGCAGCAACGTCGTGATCTATTTTTACCCGCGGGACAGCACGCCGGGCTGCACCACGGAAGGCTGTGACTTCGGCAGCCTGCATGAAAAGTTCCGCCGGAAAAACACTGTTATCCTAGGGGTGTCGAGGGATTCGCTGGCATCCCACGAGAAATTCAAGGCGAAATTCGAATTCCCCTTCGACCTGCTTTCGGACGGTGACGAAACCCTGTGCAGGCTTTTCGACGTCATCAGGGAAAAGAACATGTATGGCAAGAAAGTGCTGGGCGTGGAACGCAGCACGTTCCTGCTCGATACCGAGGGCAAGTTGCGCGCCGAGTGGAGAAAGGTGAGCGTCAAGGGGCATGCCGAACTGGTGCTCGCGGCGGTCGGGGCACTCTGAGAACCTCCGCACGATATGGCCCGAAAGATTATTGTGGCCATAGCGGCCCTGACCCTGCTGGTACCGCCAGCCGTGCCGGCGGCTACGGGCGACGATCTGCCGGATATCGGCAGTCCCGCCAACTCCGTACTGTCCCGGGAAAAGGAACTGCAGATCGGCCGCTCGATCTACCGCAGCCTGGTCGATACCGACCGCGTTATGGGGGACCCCGAAGTCCACGAGTACTTGCAGGACGTCGGGTCAAAACTGGCGGCTCAAGCCCAGGATGGGGACTTCCGGTTCACCTTCTTCGTTGTCAATGACACCGCCATCAATGCCTTTGCATTGCCCGGCGGTTACATCGGCGTGCACTCGGGACTGATCCTCGCAACGGAGTCCGAGAGCGAACTGGCCGGCGTTCTCGCGCATGAAATCTCGCACGTCACACAACGGCATATTTCGCGGGCGGTATTCGCCAACCAGCGCAGCAGTATCCTGACGATGGCCGCGATGCTCGGCGCGATTCTGCTCGGCGCGGTGGGTGGAAGTGGCGATGTCATCACTGGCGCGATCGCCACTGCCCAGGGTATCGCAGCCCAGCAGCAGATCAACTTCACCCGCGCCAACGAGTACGAGGCCGACCGGGTGGGCGTCGGCGTACTCGCGGCAGCCGGTTTCGATCCACTGGGCATGCCCGCCTTCTTCGAAACGCTGGCGCGTCAGACGGGCCCACTGGCCAGTCAGGCACCCGAATTTCTGCGCACGCACCCCGTAACAGTAAATCGCATCGCGGAAACCCGCGAACGCGCAGCGAGCTTCCCACGAACTGAGGTCGAGGACGCCGCGGGCTACTCAGTCACGCGGGCCCGCATTCGTGTGCTGTCGAGCCCCACGCCAGAAAAGGCCCTGGCATTCTTCCTTGGCGAACAGCAGGATCCCAGGCACGCGGGGGATCCGGGCACTGAATATGGCATTGCCCTTGTGCGCATGGAGTTGGGCCAGTACACCGCGGCACGGGCACTGTTTCAGGGCCTGCTGGCGACTCATCCGGGGGTCATCCCGTTCCACACCGGTCTCGCGGGCGCGGAACTCGCCCTGGGCAACCGGGAAGTAGCCTTCTCTGATTACGAAAAGGCCATGGGCCTGTTCCCGCGCAATACACCGCTCACAGTGCGCTACGCCGAGGCGCTGCTGGGTGCAGGACGCGCCAAGGAGGCGCATACCATCCTCCTCGACCTGCTCAATAACGTACCACCGACGGCTGAACAGGTCCGGCTCATCGCCCTGGCAGCCAGTGCTGCGGGCGATACCGCTGACGCCCACTACTACATGGCGGAGTTGCATCTTCTGAAAGGTGACGTCGTCATGGGCGCGGACCAGCTTCGCCTCGCGCTATCGATCCCGGGTCTGGATAGTGTGCAGAAAGCGCGGTTCACGTCCCGGCTTGCCGAGATCCAGGAATGGCTCGATCGTGAGCAGTCGAACCGTCGCCCGCAGGCATCGGCGGAGAAGCGACTATGAAAGGCCACTTTAACGGCGGCGGCCTCCGGCAGTTTGTTCTCACGGTCCTGCTCGCCGCGACCGCTGCTCTGGCGGGCACCGGGTGTGCCAGCCGGAACGCGGCGACGTCAGCTGAGGCAAATGACCCTTTCCAGCCGGTAAACCGCGCCATCTACCGCTTCAACGACCTCGGGGACCGGTACCTGGTGCGGCCCGTAGCCAAGGGATACACCCGCGTACTGCCACAACCGGTGCGCAACGGCGTGCACAACTTCTTCAGCAACCTCCTCTACCCCATCACGATTGCCAATGGTTTCCTGCAAGGCAAGCTACGCCAGGTTGGCCACGATGGGGCACGCTTCCTGGTTAACTCCACGGTGGGCCTTGCGGGACTGTTTGACCCCGCCACGCGCTTCGGGCTCCAGGAGAACAACGAGGATTTCGACCAGACACTGGCCGTGTGGGGTGTGGGGGAAGGCCCGTACCTCGTACTCCCGGTGTTCGGTCCGCGAACCCTGCGGCACTTCTTCGGCGACGCCGTCGACTCGCCGCTAACGCCATATCTCTACCTGAACGATGACGAATTGGCGCTCGGCATCTGGGCGCTCAATCAGGTGGACCGTCGGGCGGGATTTCTCGATGCCGACCAGCAGGTCTACGAGGCCTTTGACCCCTACGCTTTTGTCAGGGACGCCTACCTGCAGAACCGGCGGTACCGGGCTCTGGACGGCAACGTCCCAGAGGACGACTCCTACCTCGACGACTCCTACCTCGACGAGTCCGAGCCTGATAAAGCCGAGGCTGGCGAGACCGCAGGTGGCGAGAGCAAAGAGGCCGCACCGGCTGGCGAGTAGCCGCCGGTGAGCATTGCCTCCACCCCACTCAGACGGGCGATGGCCAGCAGTTTTTCCGGCATGCCGAGAAAGTGCACCGTACGGCGGTCTGCCCTCGCCTGACGCAGCCACTCGAGCAGCAGGGCCAGCCCGGCACTGTCGACACTGGTGACCTCGTGCAGATCGATGCTGACATCGGCCTGACTGCTGAACACCGCTCGACCGGCCTCGAGGAGCTGGCCAGCCGTCGCAAAGGTCACCGGACCCGTCACGCCCAGAAGCCCCGCGCCGATCAGAGTTAGCGATGGGGGCTGCGAGCTCTGACTGAGCGGGCTGCCAGTCACTTTTTGCCAGTCCGGGGTGCGGTGGTGGTCAGCCGCGCAGCGTCGGCTTTCAGACGGGCAATAACGGCGTCGATTCCTTTGGCACCGATTTCTGCGTTGAACTGGTTCCGATAGTTCTGCACGTAGGAGATTCCTTCAATCCGCACATCGAAAGCCCGCCAGCCAGCACTGACCTGATGCATTGAATAGTGGACGGGCAGCCGGGTGCCGTCCGCCAGCTGCATTTCAGTCTTGACCACTGCGCGCTTTGGGTCGGGTGCACCAGCGGAACCGGGCAGAATCCGGACTTTGCCCTTCTCGAAACGGAGCACGTAGCGCGAATAGCTGCGCAGCAGGAAATCATAGAAGGTGTCAATGAACTGCTGGCGTTGCACGGGCGTGGCTGTGCGCCAGTGCTTGCCAAGCACGAGACGGCCCGCATAGTCGGTGTCGAACACCGGCAGGAAAACTTCTCCAACCAGCTTGTAGAGTTCGGGCGGATTGTCCGCCAGCTGCTGCTGACGACCTGCTATGAGGCCAGCGAGAGAATCGGCAGTCTCCTGCACGACCTGATCGGGGGTCCGCTGATCCGGCTTGCTGGTCTGGGCTGCTGCAAGGCTGGTCAGCAGGGTCAGGCTGAGGACGGCCAGGGTACGCATCGAAAATCTCCTGAGTTAATTTTCCGCACCACCAACGTTGTCGTCCGGTGCGGCGGTCGTCGCTGGCTCCGTGGCCGGTCCCTTCTCTGCCTGGTTGAACAGGAACTTGCTGACCAGCTGCTCGAGGACTATGGCCGACTGCGTAATCTCGAGCTGACTCTGGTCCGCCAGATACGTCTCGGAGCCGCCGGCGCCAATGCCGACATACTTACTGCCGAGCAGTCCAGCCGTCAGGATACTGGCGTCCGAATCATCGGGGATCTGATTGAACCGCGCGTTAATACGCATGGTCACGACGGCGTCCAGTTGGTCATTGTCAAACGCGATGCTCTCGACGCGGCCGATATTCACGCCCGACATAGTCACCGGGGACCGCACTTTCAGTCCTGCCACGTCGTCAAAGCGGGCGGTAACCCGATACCCCTCGGCACCACCGTATTCATCGAGATCAGTGGTTTGGGTTGCCAGGAAAAGTAGCGCAGCAAAACCCAGGAAAATGAAGAGACCAGTACCAAGTTCACGAGTGCGGGAGTTTTCCATGTTCGAACAGCCCTTAGAGAAGGTAGGCGGTAATCAGGTAATCGAGGACCAGAACCAGAATTGACGTGGTAACTACCGTCCGCGTGGTCGCCATCCCGACGCCCTCAGCCGTGGGCGGCGCATTGTACCCTTCGAACACCGCCACGAGTCCGGCCGTAATGCCGAACACGACGCTCTTCAGGACGCCTTCAAAAATATCCGCCGGGTCGACGTATTCCTGCATCTGGGACCAGAACGCGCCGTTGTCGACGCCCATGACCTGCACTCCGATAAACCAGGCGCCGAGGATCCCAACGGCATTGAAGACTGCTGTCAGGAGCGGCACGGAGATCACGGCGCCGACGAAACGCGGCGCAACGATCCGGCGGATCGGATCAATCGCCATGACTTCCATGGCAGCAAGCTGGTCAGTAGCACGCATCAGGCCGATCTCGGAGGCCAGTGCGGTCCCCGCCCGCCCGGCAAACAGCAAGGCCGTAACTACCGGCCCCAGTTCCTTGAACAGTGTCAGGGCGACGCCAGCCCCCAGGATGTCTTCCTGCCGGAGCCGGGACAGCGCATCGTACGCCTGGAGGCCAATGACCATGCCGACAAAGAACCCCGACGTCATGATGATGACGAGCGAGAGGACGCCCGAATTCCGCACCTGCTGGGAAATCAGCCTGGGCCGGGCGAGAGCCGCAGGGCACTGCCGGAGAATCGCGAACAGGAACAGGACCGCTGCGCCCAGCTTCCGCAGGGACTCAAGCAGCCCGTCCCAGAGTTGCACAGCCAGCGTCATGACGAGGAGCCAAGCAGCTGCTCGGCGTAGTCGGCGGCCGGATAATGAAACGGCACAGGACCATCTGCAGCCCCGGTCATGAATTGCCGGACGAGCTCCGACGAACTGCTGGCCAGCTCCTTTGGTGCTCCTGAGGCAATGACCCGGCCCTCTGAAATCACGATGCAGTGGTCGGCAATGTGGCTGATTTCGGCAACATCGTGGGACACAACGATACTGGTCAGGCCGAGCACGTCGTTGTTCAGCCGAATCAGCCGGAGAACGACGCCGAGAGAAATGGGGTCGAGCCCGGAGAACGGCTCGTCATACAGCAAGAGTTCGGGATCGAGGACCATTGCACGCGCCATCGCGACGCGCCGGGCCATTCCGCCGGACAGTTCAATGGGCATCAGGTCAGCAGCCCCGCGCAGGCCGACGGAATTGAGCTTCGTCAGTACCACGTGGCGGATCAGTGCATCCGGGAGCCTGGTGTTCTCGCGGACGGGAAACGCCACATTCTCGAAGACGTCGAAATCCGTCAGCAGCGCGCTGTTTTGAAACAGCATCCCCATGCGCCGTCGCAGGCTGAAGAGCTCACTGCGGGAGAGCCCAGCCACGTTTTGGCCGGCTACCGTGACCGTGCCGGACTCAGGTCGCAACTGACCGGTAATCATCCGCAGCAGGGTCGTCTTGCCGGTCCCGCTCGGGCCCATGATCGCGGTGATGCTGCCCCGCCGTATGGTGAGGTCCAGCCCGGCAAAAATCGGGCGGCCCGACCGTCCGAACCGGAGGCCGCTGATCTCAACGAGGTTATCCACCGTCACTTCGTAAGAGGGCTTCCATGTTGCAGCATCAAGAATAGCAAATTCCCGAACGTGATCGGCCGGCCCCTCAGGCTTCCGCCTGCCGGCATACTGGACTAAGATAGTCCCATATAGATTCAGGCCTCAATACTGCCCTCAACCATGCTCCGTATCAGCAAACTGACCGACTACGGCACGATGATCCTGGTACACCTTGCCGGGCGCGGTCGGGCCGTGCGCGCCGGACACCTGTGCTCGGCCAGCGATGTCGCCGCTGGAACGCGACTGGCGCTGCCGACGGTGCAGAAATTGCTGAAGCTTCTTGCACGTAGCGATCTGGTGCGTTCCGTCCGGGGTGCCGAGGGCGGCTATGTGCTCGCGCGCGCACCGGCCAGTATCACCGCCGCGGACATCCTTGATGTGCTGGAGGGGCCAGTCGGCATCACTGAGTGCAGCACTGCGGACAGCCACTGTGAACTGGAAGATAGCTGCCAGGTCGGTGGCGCCTGGCAAAAGATCAACCGGGGTATCCGGGGCGCGCTCAGCGAGATCACGCTGGCCGATCTTGCACACCCGCCACGGGAGTTCCCGCTGGTGGACCTGTCCGGGCGCGCCGGGCGCATTCGCCAGCGCGTGCCCTCTGCCTGAGGATCAACGATCATGAGCGATAGTGCACCCAACCAGGGTCTTGAAGACCTCCTTGGCCGCCGGTACGCGCATGGCTTCGTCACCGACGTTGAATCAGACACGGTGGCGCCGGGACTCAGCGAGGACGTGATCCGCTTCATTTCAGCCAAGAAGGGCGAGCCCCGGTTTCTGCTTGACTGGCGCCTCAAAGCCTACCGGCACTGGCTGACACTGCGTGAGCCGCGCTGGGCGAAACTGCACCACGCTCCGATCGATTACCAGGCAATCTCGTACTACTCGGCACCGAAGCCGCCCCAGGGACTTAAATCCATCGACGACGTGGACCCGAAGCTCCTCCAGACCTATGAGAAGCTCGGCATCCCCCTCCACGAGCGCGCCCGGCTGGCCGGCGTGGCGGTCGACGCCGTATTCGACAGTGTGTCGGTCACCACGACCTTTAAAGACAAACTCGCGGCGGTTGGCGTGATCTTCTGTTCATTTTCCGAGGCGGTCCGCCAGCATCCGGAACTCGTCCGGCAATACCTCGGCACCGTGGTCCCGTACCGGGACAATTACTTCGCCGCACTGAATTCGGCGGTATTTACCGATGGCTCCTTTGTCTATATTCCGAAAGGCGTGCGCTGCCCGATGGAGTTGTCCACCTACTTCCGAATCAATCAGGCCAAGACCGGTCAGTTCGAACGCACGCTTATCGTCGCAGAGGAAGGCAGCCACGTGAGCTATCTCGAGGGCTGCACCGCGCCTCAGCGCGACGAGAACCAGCTGCATGCCGCGGTCGTGGAACTGGTGGCCCAGAAGGACGCCACGATCAAGTACTCGACGGTGCAGAACTGGTATCCGGGCGACGAGGAGGGTCGGGGTGGCATCTACAATTTTGTGACCAAACGGGGTGATTGCCGGGGCGCCAATTCGCGCATCTCCTGGACCCAGGTCGAAGCCGGGTCAGCGATCACCTGGAAATACCCGAGTTGCATCCTGCGCGGCGAGAATTCGGTCGGAGAGTTCTATTCAGTAGCCGTCACCAACAACCGGCAGCAGGCCGATACCGGCACCAAGATGATCCATATTGGCCGGAACACCCGCAGCACGATTGTCTCAAAGGGTATTTCGGCGGGACAGGCACAGAACGCCTATCGCGGCCTGGTCAAGATTTTTCCCACGGCCGAAAATGCCCGCAACTACACCCAGTGCGACTCCCTGCTGATGGGTCCCCGGTGTGGCGCCCATACCTTCCCCTACATGGAAGTACGCAATCCCTCCGCGGTCGTCGAGCACGAAGCCACGACGTCCCGGATCGGCGACGACCAGCTCTTCTACTGCCGGCAACGCGGCCTGTCGACGGAGGATGCCGTGAACCTGATTGTCAACGGCTTCTGCAAGCAGGTGTTTCGTCAGTTGCCGATGGAGTTCGCGGTGGAAGCCCAGAATCTGCTGAACGTCAGCCTGGAAGGTGCGGTCGGTTGAACGCTCTGTTGCAAGTCTCTGGACTTCGCGTTGTGGTTGGTGGCACGGAAATCCTCAAAGGCCTGGACCTCACTGTCCGGGCCGGTGAGGTCCACGCGATCATGGGTCCAAACGGCTCCGGCAAGAGCACCCTTGCCCACGTCCTGTCGGGACGGGACGGCTACGAGGTGACCGCCGGATCAGTCAGATTCATGGGCCAGGACCTGCTTGCCATGCAACCTGAGGAACGGGCACGAGCTGGAGTTTTCCTCGGCTTTCAGTACCCGGTCGAGATTCCGGGAGTCAGCAACGTCTACCTGCTCCGCTCCGCCCTGAATGCGCGGCGGGCAGCCCGGGGCGAGAGTGAGATTGATGCCGCACGCTTTCTCCGGCTCGTCAAGGACAAGGCGCGCCTCATGCAAATGGACGAGAGCTTCCTGCAGCGGGGCGTGAATGAGGGTTTTTCGGGCGGCGAAAAAAAACGCAATGAGATTTTCCAGATGTCGGTTCTGGAACCCGTCCTCGCCATCCTCGACGAGACAGACTCAGGCCTGGATATTGATGCCCTGAAGGTTGTTTCGAACGGCGTCAACAGCCTGCGAAACGCCGACCGGGCCTTCATCCTGGTCACGCACTACCAGCGCCTCCTCGAGCATATCCGGCCCGACTTTGTCCACGTGCTGGCGGCAGGCAGGATTGTCCGGACCGGTGATCGGACTCTCGCCCTCGAGCTGGAGGCTGGCGGCTACGATCCTGTCCTTGCAGCCGCCAGCCCTCAAGGCAGATGAGCGTGGCGACAACCACTGTCCAGTCGGCAACTGTTGCGCGGACGAGTGATCGTCGGCCCTGGCAGGTTGCATGGGAACGCCTGATACCCGGCCCGCCCGGGCTGGACTGGCTTGCAGCGAGGCGGACTGCTGCACTCGCCCGCGTAGAGGCATCTGGCATGCCAGACCCGGTCAGCGAAGACTGGCGCTACACCAGCCTGGCTGCTTACACGCAACGGTGGGTAGATTACCTGGCGACTGCTGGAGTTTCCGGACCACGGCTGGCGCCAGCAGTACAACCATTACCGACCGCTGATTCGGACATCGTCGATATCATCGACGGCGTGGTCAGCGCACCGCCTCCCAACATGCGACCGGGGCTGACGGTCTGCTCTCTGCGCCACCCAACGCCCGAACTGCGGAGACGCGCTGAAGGCCTCCTCAGCCAGACCGATCTGTGGCCACCGGACAGCCTGCAGGATCTGAACATGGCGCTGCTGACTGACGCGCTCCTGATTGCAACCGATCCCGGCAGTTGCCAAACCGAGCCTGTTCACGTCCGGCTTCAGAGCGGGCTGTCACCTGCGTTCAGCCAGCCGAGAGTCCTGGTGGACCTGGCCCCCGACAGCCGCCTGACCCTGATCGTCGAACACACGGGAGTCGGCGGCGCACTGGTGAATGCCGTGAGCCATCTCTGGCTTGGTCGCGGCAGCCAGCTGGATCTGGTGCGTGTCCAGATGCTGCCTGACGACGGCATGCTCACGGAGACCACCTGCATCAGCCTTGCAGAGGCTGCTGTGGTCACGGTGACGAGCGTGGATCTTGGCGGGCAACTCAGTCGGCAGGCATTGACCGTACTGCTCGCAGGAGCCGGGTCGACTGCGACCGTGCACGGGATGTTTCTCGCCGATGGGAATCGACATATCGCCAACCGGACGCGGCTTGAGCATCACGCCCCGCGGACAACGAGCAAAGAGACCTTCCGGGGCATCGCTGACGGCCGTGGTCACGGCGTTTTTAACGGCAAGATCATCGTGCTGCCTGGCGCTGCTGGAAGCAACGCGGCGCTGACGAATCGCAATCTCCTGCTCGCAGCGACTGCGGAGATCGACACGAAACCGGAGCTCGAAATCTACGTGGATGATGTCCGCTGCAGTCACGGCGCAACCACGGGCCAGCTCGACGTGAACGCCCTCTTCTACCTGCGGTCGCGGGGGCTGGATCCTGTGGCTGCCCGGCAGGTTCTTACGGCGGCTTTCCTGCGCGAGAGCCTCACAAGCGTCGCTGTGCCGGAGCTGCGCGCCCGGCTGGAGGCGAGACTGGAGGCCAAACTGGGTGGTGACTTCGCCGCCGGAGGCCCGGCTGGCCCTGCATCTGAGAGAATGAAATGAACGCCCTGACCACAAGCAATATTCCTCGCGAGCTGCGCCTTGAGTCCTCTGCAGCGCCGGCCCTGGATATAGAACTTATTCGACGCGATTTCCCGATTCTTGCGCAGCAAGTCAATGGGTATCCACTGGCGTACCTCGACAATGCCGCCTCATCCCAGCGGCCCCTCCAGGTCCTGGATGCCATTCAGAGTTACTACACTCACGACCATGCCAACGTACATCGGGGTGTGCACACGCTGAGTCACCGCGCCACGGACCTCTACGAGGGAGCACGCGAAACAGTACGGGCTTTCATCAACGCAGCATCCGTGCGTGAAATTGTCTTTACGCGGGGCGCAACCGAAGCAATCAATCTGGTCGCCGCAAGTTTTGGCCAGCGTCTGGCGCCAGGTGACGAGATCCTGATTACAACGATGGAGCACCACTCCAATATCGTGCCGTGGCAAATGCTTTGCGAACGCAGCGGCGCGGTACTGCGTGTGGCACCGATCAATGACGCAGGGGAGCTCCTGCTTGACGACTTCATGCAGCTGCTGGGTCCGCGCACGAAAATGGTCGCGGTCACCCACGTGTCCAATGCCCTGGGCACCGTTAATCCGGTGAAGAAGATCGTGACCGCTGCCAGGGCGCGGGGCGTTCCTGTACTCCTGGACGGCGCCCAGGCCGTTCCGCACCAGGGCGTTGACGTCCGGGATCTGGACTGCGATTTCTATGTGTTCTCGGCGCACAAGATGTGCGGCCCGACCGGTATCGGCGTGCTTTATGGCCGCGAAGCGCTGCTCCGGGAGCTGCCGCCGTATCAGGGCGGTGGTGACATGATCCTGACCGTCAGCTTCAACGGCACGACCTACAACGACCTGCCTTACCGTCTGGAGGCCGGTACGCCGCATATTGCTGGTGCCATAGGGCTTGCTGCTGCCATCAATTACCTCAGCGGGATCGGAATGAGCAATATCGCAGCCTGGGAAGCCCAGCTACTCGACTACGCCACCCGGCTGCTGCTCGAACTGCCCGGCCTGAAGATCGTGGGAACAGCGCCAGGCAAGGCCAGCGTGGTGTCCTTCACTATCGATGGCATACACCCCCACGATCTCGGCACTGTCCTCGACCAAAGGGGAGTTGCCATCCGTGCCGGCCACCACTGCGCCATGCCCGTGATGGAGCGTTTCGGCCTGCCAGGCACTGCCCGGGCATCGTTTGCGTTCTACAACACTCACAGAGAAATCGACCAGCTCATCGACGGACTCCGCCTGGCACAACGGATGTTCGCCTGATGCACGCACCGGCTCAGGACCTGACCAGCCTTTACCGCCAGATCGTGCTCGATCACAGCCGGCACCCCCGCAACCAGCGCCGGCCGGAACGGTACGACCAGGAGGCGGAAGGGCACAACCCTCTCTGCGGCGACAAGCTCCGCGTCTATCTGCGACTCAATTCAGGCTTCATTCAGGACATCGCTTTCGAAGCCTCCGGCTGTGCGATCTGCCTTGCATCCGCGTCGCTGATGACCGAGACGGTTCAGTCCCGTCCCGTTGACGACGCCAGGATAGCGATCGACCAGTTCGACAGGGCGCTGTCGATGGACAAAGGAGGAAACCTTGCCGGCGATCTCGCCGCACTAGCGGGAGTCAGTCAGTATCCATCCAGAATCCGGTGCGCAACGCTGCCCTGGAAGACGCTCCGGGCGGCCCTCGACTCGGCGCCCGGTTCGGCTCCCGGGACGGTAAATACGGAAGAGATGAGTGTTTCCCGATGAGCAGTGGAGACAACGAGCCCGTCGTCGTCAGACGAAACGTTGAGGGCCTGATGGTGCCGTCCGGTGTCCCCGTGACGCTCCCCAAGGATTCACTGGTGTACATCACCCAGGCCATGGGTGGCAGCTTTACGGTGTATTTCGAGGGTAATCTGGTTCGCGTTCCCGGCATCGACGCCGACGCCCTGGGCAAGGAGTCCGTGACGCCGCCTGCATTGCCGGATGACGCCACTGATGAGCAGTTCGAGGCACTTGCCTGGGAGCAGCTAAAGACTATCTATGATCCTGAGATTCCCATCAATATCGTCGAGTTGGGACTGGTCTATCAATGTGCGATCAGCCGCCTGCCATCCGGGCAGCGCGCCGTCAGCCTCCAGATGACCGTCACGGCCCCCGGGTGCGGCATGGGCGAAATCCTTGTCGAGGAAGCCCGACAGAAGATCAGCATCATCCCCACGGTTGGCGAGGTCAACGTAGAGCTCGTCTTCGACCCGCCCTGGAGCCGGGAGATGATGTCTGAGGCAGCGCAACTCGAAGCCGGGCTCATGTAGCCCAGATGCGCCGGCAATTGACGCTGCTCCGGCACGCAAAGTCCTCCTGGGAAGAGTCGGCCCGGAAGGACAGGAACCGGCCGCTGAATGAGCGTGGGGCGCGCGATGCGCCCCTGATGGGCCGGCGCCTGCGTGATTGCGGGGCCCGCCCCACCCTGATGGTTACCAGTCCCGCCGTGCGCGCCCTGCGGACCGCCCAGATCATTGCACGCGAAATCGGCTATCCAGAGGAATTTCTGCAGCGCGAGGAAGACCTGTACCTGGCATCTCCAAACCAGATCGTGGCAGTCATCGCCCGTCAGGACAGCAGTTTCCGCGATGTCATCGTGTGCGGTCACAACCCGGGCCTGACCGAGCTGGCCAATCGACTGACAGGCGCCGGGATCGATAACATCCCTACCGCCGGGCTGGCCGTCATCGCGCTGAATCTGCATCAGTGGGCTGATCTGGATGGAGCGCAGGGTGAGCTGCTGTTGTTCGACTACCCGCGGCGGACTGCACATAATCCATAGAAGTTTTCGACGTCTGGCCAGACTCATTTCTCCTGGCTAGACTCAACCTCACAAGCGGCGGCTCATCTACCGCCCGGGCTATGGCGATGCACCAGAAACTCGGCGCCGCAATGTTTACCAGTCTCTCGGCCGTGCTCTCGGCCGGTACTGCAGCAGCCTTTGCGCTGTACCCCGCTAACGGCTTCCTGGGATATACCTACAATAAATGGGGTGACCCGGCCGTCGGCACCGGCGCCGTGATCTACTGGAGCCTGATGGCGCCAGGCACCGTGGGCTCTGCTTACTGTGGCGGGGCCTGCCCGGGCGGAAGCACGTTGGCGCTGCCAAATTTCTACGACTGGAGCACCCAAAGCTTTGCATCCGTACAGCTGTCAGACCCGATCGTGCTCGGTTACATCCAGAACTCGTTCAATACCTGGGCAAAATCGGCGAACGTCACGTTCCGCTACCTGCCGATTGACTCCGGCGTGCCCGTCAATGATGCGGCGGCGGAGCCACCGGGCACGGGGCATATCCGCATCGGCGTGTTCAACCCTGGCTTCACGGGACCGGCCGCCGTGGGCTATGCACCACCCCCGAACGGCTTCATTCCGAACAGTTCGCAGCTAGCCACAGGCGCTGGCGACATCCTGTTCAACAGCCAGTACGCCTACCAGAATCCCGTCGGCAACGAAGGCGACCCGCTTCAGCCGTTCCCGCCCGGCGGCGGGCCATTTCTGAACGACTTCCAGGGGCTGATCCTGCACGAAATCGGTCACGCGCTGGGGATGGACCACAGCAACATTAGCGACGCGGTGATGTGCGGTTTCCCGCATACCTGCATCTTCGACAACCAGCCGACCTATGCTATCAACCGTGCTTTGAATCCAGACGATGTGGCTGGAATCCGCACAATCTATGCTGCAGCACCAGACACGGATATCGATGGTGTCGTCGATTCGCTGGATAACTGTCGGCTCGTGGTCAATGCGAACCAGAGGGATAGCGATGCCGACAGCTACGGAAACTTCTGCGACGCAGATCTGAATAACAGCGGACTGGTGACGACCGCGGACTTTGGCCTGCTGCGCGCCGTGCTCGGCCAGCCCGCGTCGGCCAGCGCGACAGCCGCCGCCGCGGACATGAATGGCAGCGGAACCGTCACCACGGCAGACTTTGGCTTGCTCCGCGCCAGGCTCGGCACCGTGCCCGGACCTTCCGGGTTGGTGCCCTGAACCGAACGACGCTATCTGCAGTTACTACTCGATAACGCAATCACAGTGGGTATAAATCCCGCGCGGGTCGTTAAAGCGCGCTAGCAACAGCAATTCGTTGTCGATCCCGGCGAGCACCGCACGCGTCATGCCGGAGCCGCCCCGCAGACTGGCCAGCACCCGGCCAAGACCCAGAAGATCTGCAGTGCGCACGACCTGCGCCCCCATTTCGCCAGCAACCCGCTGCAGGAGCGACTGCTCAGGCTCCAGATATCGCCGCCCGTAGGCACCGTCCTCAAGGCCAGCCAGGGCGGCAGCAGCAGCGATGGCCTCATCAAGCCCGCCAATGCTGTCCACCAGGCCACGCTCCCGGGCATCTGCACCGGTCCAGACGCGGCCGCGGGCGATGCTGTCGGCCTGCTCGAAGCTCATCTTGCGGGAAGCGGCCACCTTGCTGACGAAAATCCGGTAGGCGTCTTCCACACTGGCCGTCAGTACGCGCCGGGCGTCGTCACCGAGTGGCCGGTCCAGCCGCAACTGCCCTGCCAGTCGCGTGGTTCCAAAACCATCCACGTGCACGCCGAGCTTATCCAGAGTGCGCGGCACCGTCGGCACCAGGGCACCAACACCGATAGACCCGGTAATCGTGGTATTCCATGCCCAGATTTCGTCTGCAGGCATCGCGATGTAATAACCACCGGAAGCAGCGACGCTGCTCATCGACGCGACGAGCGGCTTGCCATCGGCCTTGAGGGCCTCCAGTTCATCGAAGATAACCTCGGAAGCAAACATGCTGCCGCCGGGGCTGTCGATTTGCAGCACAACTGCGGCCACCGAGTCATCCAGCCTTGCGCGGCGAATCTCGGCAGCCAGACTGTCACCACCCACGACCCCGGGTGCCGCTTCGCCGTCCACTATCTCGCCAGATGCGACAATTACAGCCACGTTGTCGCGCTCCCTGACTTCCTGCAGGCGCTGCTCGATGCGGGTGGCACGCGCGTAGGCCCGAAAGTCGATGGCATTGAAACTGCCATCGTCGGTTTCGTCGTCCCCTACGAGACCGGCCAGGTAGGCGTCGACCTCGGGACGGCTCATCAATTTGTCGACGAGGCCCGCGGAGACGGCTGCGCGAGCCGCATTACCTTTCTCGGCCTCGATACGGTCCGCCAGTTCATCGGCGTAAGCCTGCACGGCGCCGGGCTTCAGCTTGCGGGCGGCCGTCACGTCCTGCTGCCAGGTCGCCCAGAGTCCGCCGAGCCAGGCCGCGCTGGCCTGCTTGTCCTCGGCGGACATATCGTCGCGGATATATGGTTCCACGAAAGACTTGAACTCGCCGACGCGGAATACATTGAGATCTACCTGGAGCTTTTCCAGGGCACCGCGGAAGAACGTCCGGTAATACTCATAGCCTTCGAGATACACCATTCCGAACTCATGCATGAGCACTTCGTCGGACCGCGACGCGAGGTAATACTGATCGCGCGTATAGCCACTGCCAATCGCAATGACCTTCTTGCCCGCGCCTCGCACTTTCTGCACCTGATCGGCGATGGCCTGCAGCTTGGCCAGGCCGCCACCCTCGAGGCCGTCGAGATCGAGCACGACCGCCTTGATTCGGGGGTCGGAAGCGGCTCGGTCGAGGCCGTCAGTCACATCGCGCAAGAGCGTCTCTGGTGGGGCTTGATCATTGAGATCAGCAAGAGCGCGATCGAGCGGACTGCCCTCGAGCTGGTCGACGAGCATGCCGGTTGGATTAATCACGAGCGCGGCCGATGACGGTACCGGCACCGGCTGGCCAACGGAGCCAGCGAGCAGAATCGCGAACAGCCCAATCAGCAGGATTAGATGCAGAATCCGGCGCAGCGTGTCCAGGCCAAACCAGATGGCCCGCACGAGATTGCCTAGGAAGCGGAAAATAAACATGTGTGGGTTCTCTCCTAGCCCTGGTAGCTGATCCGGTAGATCACGCCGCGCTGGTCATCGCTAACGAGCAGCGAACCGTCGGGGGCGACGAGCAGGTCAACCGGACGGCCACGCACCTCGTCGCCCTCCAGCCAGCCTTCAATGAACGGCTCATACGACACAGCGGTATCGCCCTTCAGACGAACCAGGCTGACCCGGTAACCCGTCTTGCCTGCCGCCTTGCTGCGGTTCCATGAACCGTGTTCAGCAATCAGGACCTGCCCGCGATATTCGGCTGGAAACATCCGGCCCGTGTAGAACTTGACGGCTAGCGGCGCAACATGGGGGCCAAGTTTCTGGACCGGCGCCACGGCAGTCGCGCAGCTTCCCAGCGCGCCGAATTGTGGGTCAGGGATGCTGCCGCCGTGGCAGTACGGGAACCCGAAATCGAGCCCCGCACGGGTAGCACGGTTCAGTTCGCAGGGCGGGACGTCATCGCCCAGCATGTCCCGGCCATTATCCGTGAACCACAGCTCCCTGGAGCTGGGATGCCAGGTCAGACCAACAGAGTTACGGATGCCAGAGGCCACCACTTCCCGCCCGGAGCCATCCGGATTCATGCGCAGGATGACTCCGAAGCCCGGCGCCTCACACACATTGCAGGGTGCGCCGACCGGAACATACAGCTTGTTATCAGGACCAACGGCGAGGTATTTCCAGGAATGGAGGACCCCCTTGAATGGCAGGGCCGGATCGACCACCTCAGGCGCGGGCGCTTTCTCGAGGTTCGCCTCGGCATCGGGATAGCGAATCAGGCGCTGCTGTTCGGCCACGTACAGCGCACCCTTGTACAGGGCAACGCCGTTCGGCATCGTCAGGCCCTCGGCAAATTTCGACACAGTCGGATTGACTCCGAGCGCGTTCCGCACGGCATAGACCGTGCCGCCGGACCGGGTGCCGACGAACAGGGTGCCGCGCTCACCGAGAGCCATAGACCGGGCGTTCGGCAGGTTTTCGACCAGGATCTCGGCACGAAAGCCGGCAGGCACACGCAGGAATTCAGCTACCCTTCCGGCCGGGACCGCAGACGTCTCAGTCGCGCAACCGGCGGTCAGCAGCAGCGCCAGGAGCAGTAAAGGTGGCCGGATCATTTCTGCATCTCCTGAAGTGCTATTTAGGGACCAGCGCGAGGGACAGGGCGGGCACAAATGTGATCAACAGCACCGCGACCAACAGTATCAGAATGAACGGCAGCGTCGCGATGCAGACCTCCATGACGGGCCGATTGAAACGATAGCTTGAGATGTACAGATTGAGGCCAATGGGTGGCAACAGGTACCCAAGCTCCATCGTGGCCACGAAGATAATACCCAGATGGACGGGATCGACGCCGTAGCGCTCAGCCACCGGCAGCATAAGAGGAACGATGAGCACGAGCGCCGAGAAGATGTGCAGAATGCACCCGATGAGCAGCAGAAAACCGACCAGCAGCAGCAGGAAGCTTACCTGGTCCGAGATCCGACTAGTGACCAGCTCGATCAGCTGCTGCGGCACCTGAGCGTCGATCATATAGTTCGTTGATGCGAGGGAAATGCCCAGGATCAGGAGAATGCCTCCGACCAGCACCATGGAGTCGCGGACGATGCCCGGCAGGCGCCGCCAGGGTACTTCCCGGTAGATCAGCGATTCAACGATCAGGACGTAGACGACCGTAACTGCCGCTGCCTCGGACACGGCGAAGTAGCCACTGTAGATCCCGCCGAGAACAACCACGGGCAAGGGCAGTTCCCAGATCGACTCCCGGATCGCTGCACGAACCTCCCGCCAGGAAAATTCGGCCAGCGGCCGGCGATTGTCCCGATTGCGCAGCAGGCAAAACGCGGCAAGGGCCAGCATCATAAGAACGCCTGGAACAATGCCGGCTAGGAACAGCGAATCAATCGAGACCTCGGCGATGATCCCGTAGATTATCAGCGGCAGCGACGGGGCAAAGAGCAGGCCGAGGCTGCCCGACGAGGTTACCAGGCCGAGCGTAAACCGCTCGCTATAGCCAGCCTGTACCAGCGCGGGAAACAGCAGCGCCCCGATGGCAATGATCGTGACGCCGGAACCCCCGGTGAAGGCGGTGAACAGTGAGCAGGTGGCCACGGCAACCATCGCTAGCCCGCCTGGCAACCAGCCGATCAGCGCGGCGCTCAGCCGCACCAGCCGCGCTGCGGCTCGGCTTTCGCTAAGCACATACCCGGCGAATGTGAACAGCGGAATGGCGAGCAGGATCGGCGTTTCCGCGATGCCGTAGATCTCGATTGGGACGGCCGTCAGATCCACGCCAGAGCGCGCGAAGCCCAGTAGCGCACCCGCGCCGATAATCGCGAACAACGGCGCCCCGAGGAGCGCTAGCAGCAGCATGGCAAGACCGGCAAGCATTACGCCGGGTCGGTTCCCGTTGCGGGCAAGTGGCGCCGGAAGTGTTTGTGCAGTCCCGCGAGGTAGCGGTACGCGATCAGTGCGAACGCCGCTGGCAGGATCGCCTGGAAGGCCCAGGCTGGCCAATCGCCGAGGACCTGATCGCCGAATTCGCGAGATTCCGCCACGAAGCGCCACGAGTACCAGGCAAGCACGGCCGAAACGCCGGCGGCAAAGAGGTCCACCAGTACGGCCGCCAGCCGGCGCCACGCCCCGGGGAGAAACCGCGACAACAGGTCGATGCGCAGGTGCACGTTGTCGCGGCTGGCGGCGATTGCCCCCAGCATGGCCGCCCACAGCACGAGCAAGCGCAGCGCTTCATCAGCCCAGGCCACGCCACCGCCGAACGCGCTGCGCATCACCACCTGAGTGGCGGCAAGGCCGATCATGGCAAAGAGGACTGCGGCGAGCAGCGTGTTTTCCAGCCAACGACCCAGGCGTTCGGCGCGGCCGGGGTCCTCGCCCTCAGGACTGGACTCGCTCACGGCCGGGCGGCAGGCGGCGGAGTGGCGGGCCGGCTCTTGCGGAAGTCCTGCAGATGTCCACGAACCTCTGCCAGCAGCGCCGGAGAGAAAACCCCCTTGGCAGCGAGACTATCCATGGCAGAGGAAACGGCCGCCTTCCATTCCGGAATCTCGGCTGCATTGGGTGCGATAAATGTGAGGCCACTGGCCTTCAGGGCCAGCCTGGCCTTGGCGTTGTCGACGCGATTTTGGGCGTCCAGGCGCACGTAAACCGACGACATCAACTCGCGAAGGACGGCCTGGTCAGCGGTGCTCACCGGCTGGAGTGCAGTCCGGTCGATCGCCAGGAAGCCCAGGGTGTAGCTCAGGGGCTGATCAGTGATGTATTTCGTCTTGGTATACCACTGCAGGATGACGGCGCCGACAGGTGGGGTGGCGACAATATCCAGCAGGCCGGTCTCGAGTCCCGTCAGGACGTCGGTGATCGGCAATACCACCGGCGAGAGCCGCAGCGCCTGCATGGCGGCGTAGCTGGTCTCATCGCCTTCCGGTACCCAGATTTTCTGGCCGCGAAGATCGGCGAGACCGGTCACGGGCTTGCCGGTCATGAAGTAGGCGAAGCCTCCGCCAGCGAAGCCGTAGGACACGAAGCCGGCTTTCTCGAGGCCAGTGGCGAGCTTCGCATCCATTTTCTGCCGGACGTAGGCCACCTCCTCCTCAGAATTGAAGAGCATCGGCAGACCGTAAATGAGGATATCGGGGTAGCGCTCCTCAATACCGTTCGACGTAAACATTCCGCCCTGCAGCTGGCCGATGCGGATCTTGCGCAGGACTTTCTTGTCGTTACCCTGAATACCGCCGCCGTAAAACTTGAGACTGACCCGGCCGCCGGTCCGGTCCCGGACGGCAAGGCCTGCGGCACGCAGTTCCTTCATCCAGCTCGAGCCTTCAGGCGCGACCGTGGCCAGTTTGAGTTCGGTCGCGCGGAGGTTGCACGGCAGACCGGCCAGCATGATCAGGCAGACAAGCGGCAGGGTGCGGGAACGCAACATCACGGACGCATCCTTAATCCAGGAGAATGAAATCAGAAGTAATCGTTCGCTGAGGCCAGGAGATCAGTTGCCTGCTCCTGCGCCAGGGTATTCAGCAGTGTATAGCCGTCTTGCCGTGGCTCGGCCGCCAGCACCCGTTCAAGAAGCGCATCGTGCAATTCCCGGTCATAGACCAGACGGGCATAGCTCCGGGCAAACTCGACGAGCACACTGAGGTCACGGCCGCCCGTCAGTTCAATAGCTTTCTCAAAATACGACCGCCCCAGTTCCGGCTCGCCACCCAGCGCGGGCGGCCGCAGGGTGTTCAGGATACCGAGATAAGTATTAACCTGGCCTGCATCCGCCGGCGCGCCAATGATCAACAGACGCTTGAGGACGGCCTCGACGCGCGGCAGCCCAGCAAGCGCCTGCCAGTCATCACTGTGGGTCCGGATATAGGCGAGTGCGCCAATGGCAGAACTGAACAGCGCCGATGACTGCGCCGGCTTCACCTGGTCGAGTCTGGCATTGAGTTCGGCGAACGGCACTTCGTCCAGGTTGCAGATCAGTTTACTGGCTGCACACGACGCGCGGTCACCGTAGGTGCGGGCGCGACTGGCCAGGGTGGCGGACCGAACCGGATCGGTGACAAAGACCACCGCATAGGCAGCGTACAGGCGGGCTGCAGCGCCCAGCAGTGCGGGCCCGGCACCGGCATCCACGGCAAGGGAGTCCAGCAACACGAGATAGGCCGGCAGGCTCTCCCGCACGAGTTCAGGATCATCCTGGTTCAGTATGGCCTGCGACAGGTTGCCTGCCAGGCCGGCGCCGGCAGAAGTGGCGATGCTGCCACAGCCGCCGAGCGCCAGTCCGCAGCCAACCGCGATGGCAACCGCCTGCCAGCCGGGTCGTACAACTCTCATCGGGACTAAATCCGGCCCGATCCGGGGTCTCAGACCTTCTCGCGGATACGGGCCGACTTGCCGCTGCGATCACGCAGGAAGTAGAGCTTGGCGCGGCGCACAGCGCCACGACGCTTTACGGTGATTTCCGCGACGGTGGGACTGTGCAGGGGGAACACCCGCTCAACGCCCTCGCCATGCGAAACCTTTCGCACTGTAAATGACGAGTTCAGACCACGATTCCGCCGGGCAATGACGACCCCCTCGTACGCCTGAAGGCGCTCGCGCGTGCCTTCCTTGACACGAACCTGCACCACCACGGTATCGCCGGGGGCGAAGTCCGGCACGTCGGTCTTCAGCGCTTCCGCTTCCAGCTTTGCAATAATGTTTGTCATACCAAATTATCCCAATGTCAGTAACTTAAGTTGTACCGTTCAGCTCTCAATTGGACCTTTGCTCAGCTCGAAACTCCTCGAGTAATCGACAGTCCTCATCGCTCAACTCGCGGTTCCCCAGCAGGTCCGGGCGTCGCAGGCTGGTCCGACCAAGCGACTGCTTGCGTCGCCACCGCCGGATTGCCTCATGGTTCCCGTCTAACAGCACGCGCGGCACGGATCTGCCATGGGCAACTTCCGGCCGTGTGTAGTGTGGGAAATCCAGCAACCCGGCGCTGAACGACTCTTCATCCGCCGACTGCTCATCTCCCAAGACCCCAGGACGCAACCTCAGTGTGGCATCCAGGATCGCCAGTGCCGCTATCTCGCCTCCACTCATAACGAAGTCGCCGACTGAAATCTCCTCGCCGGCAACAATTTCCAGCAGGCGCTCGTCGAATCCCTCGTAGCGGCCC
The DNA here is from genome assembly GCA_031395645.1 of Gammaproteobacteria bacterium. Lineage (GTDB taxonomy): Bacteria > Pseudomonadota > Gammaproteobacteria > Steroidobacterales > SHZI01. Next base: position 29,987 of record JANNJM010000056.1, read on the forward strand.
GCCACCAGCACCAGTCCTGGCAACGCGGCATAGCGGCGTGCGGTCGCCTGGTCGAAGTGCTGGCCCTGCGGGCTCAGAAACACAACCGGACTGCCGGCGGGGACCAGGCCCCGAGCCGCGGCAATCGCCGTCGCGAAAGGCTCCACCCGAATGACCATTCCCGGACCACCGCCATACGGCCGATCGTCCACCGTACCGTGGACATCAGTAGCGAAGGTCCGCGGATCAACCGGAGTGATTCGCGCCAAATTTCGCCGGATAGCCCGACCTACAACCCCGAATTGCGCCAGGGGCGTAAACATTTCGGGAAACAGAGACACGACCGCCACGTCCACGACAAAATTCCTCGCCTCGCAGCCTCCCGGGTCACCTCTCGAGGCAGCTCAGAAGTCAGGATCCCAGTCCACGGTAATCACGCGCCGTTCCGTATCCACCGCCTCCACCACGCTACCGAACAAGAACGGGATCAGGTGTCGACTTGCACCAACGACGATCATGACGTCGTTGGCCCCGGTCTCGAACAACTGGTCTACAACACCCAGGCTCGTACCAGTTACGGTTCGCACTTCCATACCCTCGAGATCAACCCAGTAAAACTCTCCCGATACGGAACCAAGGGTTGCCCGGTCGATCTCAATCTCGGCCCCGATCAGTGCCGCGGCGGCCTCCCGGTCGTCAACTCCGGCGAGCTGCGCTACAACCCCGTCGCCGTGGGCATGGCCAGCCGACACCGCTTGCAGGAACTCCTGGCCATGCTGTCGCAAGTACCAGGGGCTGTAGCGGACCACATTTGCGCGCGGCGAGGTGTAGGAATAAACCTTGACCCAGCCGCGCACTCCAAACACGCCTGAGACACGACCTATGGCTACTCGCTTATTCAGATCGCTTGTTCAGGCGGCCAGAGCCGGAGCCTGCTGCCGAAATTCCTTGACCAACGCGGCGACACGCTCTGAAGCCTGGGCGCCAACGCCCAGCCAGTATTCGAAGCGGCCCAGATCAACCCGGAGTCGCTCTTCCGATGGGGTGGCAAATGGGCTGAAAAACCCAAGACGCTCGATATAGCGGCCATCTCTGGCGCGCCGCGAGTCGCAGACGACGAGGTGATAGAAGGGCCGCCCCTTGGCGCCTCCGCGGGACAGACGGATAGTAACCATCGCTCTTTAGCTTCCTTATGCCGGTTTTTGACGTGGTGGGAGCCGAATAACCGCCGAATGTTACTCGAAAAACGGCCCGAGGGCACCGTTTCCAGGCCTAGGGGGCCAGGCCAGGGAAACCCCGCATCAGGCGCCGGAGTCCGCCCTGCCCCATCTTCTTCATCATCTTCTGCATCTGGGCATGCTGCTTCAGGAGGCGATTAACCTCCTGAACTGCAAGGCCCGCCCCGCCAGCGATCCGGCGTCGACGCGAGCCGTCCACAATGGCGGGCCGGCGCCGTTCCCGGGGGGTCATGGAGTCGATGATGGCGATCTGGCGACGCAACAGACGGGGGTCCATCTGCCCGGCCATCTTCTGGGCCGACATTCCGCCCGGTAGCGGCAGCTTCTCAAGCAGGCTCTCGATCCCGCCCAGGCCGACAATCTGCTGGAGCTGGGTCCGCAAGTCGTTCAGGTCGAATTGCTTGCCCGTGGCCACCTTTTCGGCAAGCCGGGCGGTCGAGTCATGGCTAGCCTTGCGCTGGACCTCCTCCACGAGGCTTAAAACGTCGCCCATACCAAGGATGCGGGAAGCCATCCTGTCCGGGTGGAACGGCTCGAATTCAGTCACGGCTTCGCCAGTGCCCAGGAACTTGATGGGCTGGCCCGTGACGGTCTTTACCGACAATGCGGCACCACCCCGGGCATCGCCGTCGGCTTTGGCGAGGATCACACCGGTTAGCGCCAGGGCATCTGCAAACGCCCGAGCTGCGTTCACGGCATCCTGGCCGGCCATGCAATCCACGACAAACAGGGTCTCGACGGGATCGACCTTGTCGCGTATCGCACGCAACTCGTTCAGGAGGTCCACGTCCAGTCGGCTCCGACCCGCCGTGTCGACGATGAGCACTTCCAGCTGGTCCCGGCGCGCATCGCCGAGCGCCCGTTCGGCGATGCCGACCGGACCGAGACCGACCTCGACCGGCAGGAATGGCACTCCGATCGAGCCGGCCAGCCGCTCCAACTGCAGAATGGCGGCCGGCCGCTGCGTGTCGGTGCTCACGAGGCCGACCCGCTTACCAAGCCGTTCGCGGATGAGTAATGCGAGCTTTGCGGCGGTAGTCGTCTTCCCCGCACCCTGAAGTCCAGCCAGCAGAATCACGGCTGGTGGCTGGTGCCGCAGGTTCAGCTCCGCGACGCCTTCACCCAGCGTCCGCGTCAGTTCCTCATGAATGATCCGGACAAAAACCTGGCCGGGAGTCAGGCTGCGGAGCACGTCATTGCCCAGCGCGCGCTGCCGGACCTGTTCGATGAAATCGCGCACTACGGGCAACGCGACGTCTGCCTCAATCAGAGCGCGCCGGACGTCTCCGACCGCATCCTGAATGTTGGCCTCGGTGAGCCGGCCGCGACCTCGAACCTGATCAAGCACGCCACGCAGGCGATCACTGAGCGAACTGAACATGAACCTGATACCCGGAAGCCGCCACCCACTGGGCGTTGGGCCACTAATTGTAAGCCGGGCGATCCCGGTTGACAGTCTTGCCGGACGTTGGTCACCATATCCTTTGAATACCCGCATCGGTGGTCCCCCAACTTGGCTGATGACGTCTCTGCCGGTGCTTTGATTGGCCTGCTGGTCCTCCTGCTGTTGATTTCCGCGTTCTTTTCGGGGTCGGAAACAGCCCTGCTGACTCTCAATCGCTACCGGTTGCGACACCGGGCCCGTCAAGGGCATTTTGGAGCGCGGCTGGCGGAGCAACTGTTGGCCCGGCCTGACCGGCTGATCTCTCTGATCCTGATCGGCAGCAACATCGCGAACACGCTGGCGACATCGCTGGTCACGCTCGCGGCATTGCGGATTGGCGGCCCGGGCGGGGTTGCAGTCGCCAGTATCGGACTGGCGTTCGTGATCATGGTCTTCACCGATGTGATGCCCAAGACCGTGGGCGCGTTGCGTTCGGAGCGCCTCGGCTTGCCGGCGGCAGTCTTCTATTACTTCCTGCTAAAAGTCACCCTGCCCGTCGTCTGGCTGGTCACGGCGATTTCGAACGGGCTGCTCCGACTCTTCGGTGTGCGCCAAGGCGAACACAACCAGCATAACCTGACGCTCGACGAACTGCGCACGATTGTTACCGACGCAGGGGCACTACTGCCGCGGCGACGGCAACGCATGCTCATGTCGATACTCGAACTTGAGGACATGACCGTGGACGAAATGATGATTCCAGACAACGACCTGATCGGCGTCGATCTGGACGATGACTGGGAAACCATCGTTAGCGCGATCGCCAGGACACCGCACAACCGCCTGCCAGTCTTTCGCGGAAATATCGAAAATCTGCTGGGACTGCTCCACGTGCGCTCACTGATTGGGGCCTTATCGGCGACGCTGAATCAGGCAACTATTGAAAGCCTGATGGCAGAACCCTTCTTCGTTCCGGAGGGCACCTCGGTGCATGGCTTGCTGGTTCAGTTTCGCCGGACTGGGCAACGCACAGCTTTTGTTGTCGATGAGTACGGCGATATACAGGGCATGGTAACCATCGAGGATATTCTTGAGGAGATACTGGGCGGCTTCTCCGCTAACGATGACGCAACAGATGCGGACGTACGCAAAGACGATGCGGCCGAGTCCTGGGTGGTCAATGCCAGCATCAACGTCCGGGCCCTGAACCGCATGATGCGCTGGAGCCTGCCGACCGACGGTCCGACGACGCTGAACGGGCTGATTCTTGAGCAACTGGAAACGATCCCTGCAGACGGCTCGATCCTGGTGCTGAATGGTTATGAGGTCGAAATCCTGGCAACGGGCGACAACGTGGTGAGCAGTGTGCGCATCAAACCTCCAGCGCTGGCAGCATCCGCATGATGTCCCGCAGATGGTCAGCCACTGTAATTGCGAGGCCCTCGATCGGCTGCTTAGGCGCGTTTGCCCTGGGGATCACCGCGCGCGCAAAACCAACTTTGGCCGCTTCACGCAGGCGTTCCTCACCATAGGGCACTGGCCGGATCTCACCGGCCAGACCGACCTCACCAAACACCACCAGATCCCGGGGAAGTGGCCGGTCCCGAATACTCGAGATCGTCGCCAGGAGCGCGGCCAGATCTGCGGCAGGCTCCACGATGCGCACCCCGCCGACGACGTTGACGAACACGTCGCTCGTATGCGTCCCAATCCCGCCGTGGCGGTGCAGGGCGGCAAGCAGCAACGTGAGCCGGTTCTGCTCAAGGCCAATCGCCACACGTCTGGGCGGACCGCCACTGCCCTGGTCGGCGAGAGCCTGGACTTCAACGAGCAGGGGCCGGCTACCCTGATGCAACGCGGTCACGACACTCCCGGGAACTGGCTCGCCACGCTGAGAGACGAACAGGGCGGAAGGATTTCGCACCTCCCTGATACCTCCTTCCGACATGACGAAGATCCCCAACTCGTTGGCGGCACCAAAGCGATTCTTTACCGCGCGCAGGATCCGATACCGGCTGCCCACCTCACTTTCAAAATAGAGGACGACGTCCACCATGTGCTCGAGAAGGCGCGGCCCGGCGATCTGTCCGTCCTTGGTGACGTGCCCGACAAGAAACACTGCAATGCCCGATTGCTTCGCGAGTCGCACCAGGAGGCCTGCGCAGGTACGGAGCTGGTTTGGCGAGCCGGGGATGGACGGTAACTGGTCAGTCGCCATCGTCTGGATCGAATCGACGATCAGGCAGCCGGGTCGCGTCTCGTGAACTGCAGCGAGTACGTCCTCGACCCGCGTCGTGGCGATCGCTGCCACGGCCCCAAGCTCGGCACCGAGTCGCTGGCCACGCAAGCTGATCTGCTGGAGAGACTCCTCCCCGCTCGCGTACAAAGATCCGCCTTTCGTCTGCAGACGGGTTGCCGCCTGCAGCAGCAAGGTCGACTTGCCGATGCCCGGGTCACCACCGAGCAGGACGACGGAGCCCGGGACAAGGCCCCCACCGAGCGTGCGATCGAGCTCTGCAAGACCCGTCGAGATCCGGGCAACTGATTCGGTACCCACGTCTGCGAGCCGACGGATTGGCGCCATGGCTGTCGAGGTAGAAGTCGTCCCCGGGCTGTGGGCCCCCGGTTCGAGCGAATTCCACGCACCGCAGCCGGGGCATTGACCCTGCCACTTGGGAGCAGCGCCGCCGCACTCGTTGCAAACAAAGCTCTTCTGGACTTTGGCCATGGGGACCCTGAGAGTTCGACCGGGGTGCATTGTGGGCCTGGAAACGCGCCATTTCGAGACGCGAAACGCGGCCATTGGCCCAAAAACCACCACTCAGGTCTCACCCCGGAAACGCTGATCCGCATACTATTTTGTAATGCTCTCACCAGCCACACAGGGAGTCGGCCTGCCGAGCGAGGCCGCACAGGCCGCGCTATGCGCGGTTCTGGCTCTGTGCTTTGCACTGGGCGGCGATCGCCTGGCTGGCATCGAAGGCGGCTTCTACGACCTGACCCAGCGCCTGTCCGCGACCGCCCCTGACGCGCAGGTGGTCATCGTCAATCCAGAGAGCGCCAACGGCGACCTTTGGGCCCTGCCGCGGCTGGATGACCTTCTCGTGGACGTCAAGGCGGCCGGCGCCAGGGCAATCATTCCCGCTGCTCCCGCACCACCGCCGGCAGGGCCGGACGACCTGACCCAGCAGCAGCGGCTCGCCGAGGCGGTCCTTGCGGCTGGGAACGTGATTCTGGGCGTGGCAACTGCCGAACATCGAACGGCTGAAGGTTCGGACAACGGTCCGGGGGTCTGCGCCGGGCGCATCACGGCGGCGAGTACCCGCTATGCCACCAATGCCCGCGACCAGCCCAACCTGGCGACGCTCGAACCTGCAACCTCCCTGCTCTGTGAGGCGGCAGCCGCCATCGGCCATGTCGCCCTGCTGACAGACCGCGACGGGGTGGTCCGTCAGGCAGCACCGGTTCTGACGACGGATGCGGGGATTATCCCCTCGACGGCGCTGGCGGCGGTCGGAGCGGATGCGGGCCGTGAAAATGCCTCTGGGAAGCTGGCCCGCTTTTATCGATCACCCGATGGGGTAGCTGGCTTTAGGGTGATCAACGCCGCCGACATCCTGGACGGGCGGGCTGCCCGGCAGTTGCGTGGCACCTATGTCGTGATCGGGAATCCCGAGGCTGGGGCCCTGGACAGCGTGCGCACGCCGCTGGCCGGCAACTCCGGGACCGCCGTGCTGATAGCCACTGATATTGCCAACTACCTCTCCGGGGACCACCTCAGACGACCCGACTGGGCTGTCTGGGTGGAGATCGGGCTCGCCCTGCTGCTGGCCATCGTCGCGGTACTCGGGGGGCGGATGCGCCTGCCCACGGCCGCGCTCGTTGCTGTACTTGGCGCGGCTGTGCTGCTCGTCGCGGAGTTCATCCTGGTTGCCGTCGCCGGACTCTGGATCCACCTTGCCAGTCTGGCACTCTTTTGTCTGACAGGGAGCGCCATACTCCAGCTCACCCTGCAGCTTGCCAGGAGGGCACGGGGCGTTGCGTCCACTCGTACCGAGGCGTCAGGCGGCGACGGGCCGGGGGCAAGTCAGGAACTCGATCTCGGATTCTCAGTGCTGCGGCAGCAGCCGACCACAGACCGTACGAAGGTTCAGCTCTACCAGTTAGCGATGGAACACGGGAAGAAGCGGGACTACGCAAAAGCGGAGCGGGTCTTCCGCCACCTCGCCGCGCGGGATCCTGGCTATCGCGACGTTGCCGAAAAACTGGTCAAGCTGTCGGGCGCGCGCGGCGTAGTCCCACCAAAACCCCGGCCCAAAGAGCTGCCGCCCGGCGATGCTTTGGCCGTCAGTCCCGCGTCCGGCAGCGGGGCTCAGCCTGCGGGCATTTCGCCGGTGGGGCGGACGCTGGGGCGCTACGAACTGGACCGGGTGATCGGTCGCGGCGCCATGGCCACCGTGTACCTGGGCCGGGACCCGACGATCAACCGCCGGGTCGCGATCAAGATTCTGCCACTTGCAGAGGAGTTTGCGGACAACGACCTGGCTACCGCCCGGTCGCAATTTCTCCGGGAAGCGGAATCGGCGGGCCGTCTCAATCACCCCTATATCATTACTATTCATGACGCTGGCGAGGACAGTCGGGTGGCCTATCTGGCCATGGAATACTTCGAAGGCAAGCCCTTGAGCTACTACGCGCAGCTGGGCCGGCTATTGCCTCCCAAGGTGGTCATTGAGCTCATGGCGCGGGCGGCAGAGGCACTGCACTATGCCCACGGTCAGAACGTCGTCCACAGGGACGTGAAGCCTGCGAACCTGATGTACGATCAGGGCTCTGATCGCCTCAAGCTCACCGATTTCGGCATCGCAAGACTGACAGACTGCAGCCGGACGCGGACCGGGATCATTCTCGGTACACCGTCCTACATGTCCCCGGAGCAGCTCTCCGCCAGCGCGGTCTCCGGACAGACCGATCTCTATTCGCTTGGCGTCACGATGTACCACCTGCTAACCGGCTTGCCGCCATTCCAGGCAGACTCCATCCCGAAGCTGATGGACAAGATCGTGCATCAACGGCACCGCCCCATCGCAGACATCCGCGACGACGTGCCCGCCTGTGTGGATGAGATCCTGGACCGCGCACTGGCGAAAAATCCAGGGGACCGGTACGAGAGCGGCAAAGCCATGGCCTTGGCCTTGCGGGAGTGTTGTAGTAGGTTGCCGGCAGACATCGTATGAGCCTGCGCAGCAAATTCAATAACGTCCAGCTCTCTGACACGGGAAGGGTCAGGGAGCACAACGAAGATGCGGTTGGGACCAACGGCGATACCGGGCTGCTCGTGCTCGCGGACGGCATGGGCGGGTACAACGCCGGCGAGGTTGCCAGTGGCATCGCCGTCCGGACAGTGCTGGAACTGGTGCCACCTGCCTGTGCTCGGGAAGCGCGGAACGCGACCGACCCTGAAACCAGCCTCATGCGCCAGACCATCATCCTGCGCGATGCCGTCGCCCGCGCCAATCGGGTGATCCACCAGACTGCCCAGATGCAGCCCCAGTGTGAAGGCATGGGCACCACCATCGTGGCCTGCCTGTTCTACGACAACCGGGTCTCCATCGCCCACGTCGGGGACTCCCGCCTGTACCGTTTTCGAAAGAACCGGTTCGAGCAGCTGACCATGGACCACTCGCTACTCCAGGAGCTCGTGGACCGGGGCTTCTACTCCCAGGAAGAGGCCGCCCGGTCCACCAACCGCAATTACGTCACCCGCGCGCTGGGGGTCGAGGCCAGTGTCCAGGTGGAGGTCCAGGAGGTGGAGGTTCAGGAAGGGGACGTCTACCTGCTCTGCTCGGACGGCCTTCCCGACATGGTTGAAGACGAGGATATTCACTTAACGATCAGCACTTTTAGTGCTAATCTTGAAATGGCAGGTCAACAGCTGATCCAGCTCAGCAATGACCATGGGGGCAAGGACAATATCTCGGTCATCCTCACGCAGGTCATAGAGCCTTTTCCGGCCAAGACCAGCGTATTGACCCAGTTTCGGCGCATTTTTCAGTAACGTATTAGTTAGGCATTCCGGTCATGGCACGAATGATTTTAAGCCTCGACGGACAGGTTCTCGCCGAATACAACATGTCCAAGGAGCGGTACACCGTAGGCCGGCTTCAGGACAATGACATTCGGATCGATAACCCCACGATCAGCGGGCACCATTCGCTCGTGATCAACATCCTCAATGATTCCTTTCTTGAGGACCTGAACAGCACCAACGGCACCTACGTCAACGGGCGCCTGATCAAGAAGCACGCCCTGCAGAATGGCGACGTGGTTACCGTGGGTCGCCACCAGCTGCGCTTTGTAGACGGCACGGTGGACGAAGAAGACGAGTTCGCCAGCACGATGGTCATTGAACGCCAGGCGGGTGGAGTCGAGGCGCTGGCCAAGGCGGCTGCCCTGTCCGCCAGCCTGAATGGCGGCGCAAGTTCAGCCTCGGCGCCATCGTCAGCGGCGCGGCCCTCGGGCGCAGATCCGGGGGCCAAGCCCCTGGCTGTCGCCAAGGTGCAGGTCCTGAACGGCTCGTTTGCGGGGCGCGAGATCACGCTGAACAAGGCCCTGACCACTCTGGGACGACCCGGATCACAGGTCGTGGCTATCACCCGGCGCGCGGATGGGTATCACCTGGTGCAGGTCGAGAACACTTCGGAGAACAGCCCGCCCAAGCTGAATGGCGAGAACCTCGGACAGCAGGCCCGGAAACTTACCGACAACGACGTGATCGAAATCATCGGGATCAAGATGGGGTTCTTTTTGATCTGAGCATACCGACCTGCATTTGCGCTGGTTCTCGCGGCGGAATTGCCAGTCGGGAACGTGACATAACAGGCGCGAAGGCCGGCGTGCGCATCCGAGGCCCCGGATGACATGGGTAGACATTTCTCCATGGAATGTCTGCAATCTCGCACAGTAGGTCCGGCTGGCTAATGTGTAGAATCCGGCTGAACGTTGCCAGGTCGAGCTGGAGGTCTTGATGAAATACCGAATCGCGCTGCACCAGTCCGAGGAAGGGTACGCGGTGCACGTTCCGGGACTACCCGGGTGCTGGTCCCAGGGACTCAGCGAACAGGAGGCCCTGGAGAACATCAAGGATGCAATCCGCGGTTACCTGGCCGCCGTCGACGACCAGCTCCGAGGCGAAGATGTCCGCGAAATAGAGGTCGCGGTTTAGTCTTTCCAAAAATTCCCGGCGTCAATCATCTTGACGCCGTCCGTGCGCTGCAGAAGGCCGGTTTCAGTATTGTCCGCCAGGGCGGCCACATCATCATGAGTGACGGCGCACGGATCATCAGCATCCCGCGCAACAATCCTGTCAACTCCTACACCCTTGGCGGGATCGTGCGTGATGCAGGATTGACCGTGGATCGCTTCCGGGCGCTACTCTGACAACAGCTTGGCATCAGCCCGCGCTCCGAAGCATGAAACAGGCGAGACGCCGCCAGGTTGAACTTACTGAATAGCGTGCCTAAAAACGTTCGTCGGGTTGCCGTAGATCAGGCCGCAGTCCAGCATCACGATTCAAACGGTCAGGGATTTGGACCGCGCATCGAGCGGCGCTGTTGGCTGCGCTTTCTCAAAAAACGTTCTGCCCGCCACATGACGGCTGCAAAAATGCCCCCGCCGACGATCGATATTACCACCAGCCAAAGTGCGTCGAAGTAGGAGTGTGTCGGGCTATTCCACACAGGTTTTCCGAAAGTAAGGAGCATGGTGAGCGCGAACCCGGCACCGTAAAACACCATTGCTGCCAACTTGGAATTGGCGAATCGACGAGCCTGCTTCCTAATCCAACCTTCTGGCTGTGTCACGAGGATTGTCCGTCAGCGCCCAATCGGCGTCACGCTCCGCACGGGGAGCGCCGGGCTTCGTTTGTCCCATCCTCGACCAGTGACATATTTCAATTTACAGGCTCTGTTGGACGCACGTCGCGGCAACCGCGCCAAAGGATAAAACCAAAAATGATCGCTCCAGCAATGGCTGACCGGTACATGTGCGGGAATAAAATTACCCCAACCAGCAGCGATAGGAGCATGACCACGGACATGACGATGGCAGTATCCTAGACACCCTTTCCAAACCCAAACTGCATTGTCCATCGTCCGATGCCCTCCCACCGGGTCCACAATTATGCTGGGAAAATTAGCCCGCGCTCCGAAGCAAGAAACAGGGTCAATACTCGGCGCCCGTTGACACCCCACCGCCTAGGCCCCCTCCACCCGCACCGCCACACGCCGGTTAATACCAGTCATCAGCGTCCAGGGGATCGTGCGGGCGGCGCCGGCGATCTCCTCCACCGTGGGACGGTCTCCCCAGAGAATCACCCGGTCACCGGCGCTCGCGCCGGGTATATCGGTGAGATCGATCGTCAGCATGTCCATGGACACGCGGCCCACCAGCGGCGCGATCCGGTCCCGGACGCTAACCGGCGTGCCGGTACCGGCGTGCCAGGGATAGCCATCGGCGTAACCGGCGGCGGCAACGCCGATGACACTGTCGCGAGGGGCAACCCAATGCCCACCATAGCCCACCCTCTGGCCGGCGCGGACCGGTTTTACCGAGATCAATCGGGTCTCGAACGACATTGCCGGCTGCAGACCCAGTTCCCTCGCTGTCTGTCCGCGCAGGGGTGACGCGCCGAACAGCATGATTCCCGGCCGGACCCAGTTCCGTGCTGAATAGCGCAGTACCCCGCCACTCTGCAAAGTCGCCGGCCATTGCAGGATTGCGGCGGAGTTGGCGACACTCACGTCGCCCTCCCAGCTGCCCAGCACGCTGCTGAAGCTCTGCAGCTGCTCCGGCGTTGCAGGATCCGTGTGATCGTCGGCACAGCCCAGGTGCGTCATCAGGGTCAGGCAACTCACGGCCGTCGCGGACTGCAGCTGGGCCACGGTGTCGGGAACCGCGGCAGGCTCCACTCCGAGACGCCCCATGCCGGTGTCTACCTTCAGCCAGCAGGCCACCGGGGCGCCCAGGGCCGTCGCTGCGAGCAGCGCGGCCTGCTGGGGCGAATGCACGACCACGTCGAGCGCCAGGCCGGAGGCGGCCCGGAGTTCCTCGGCGGTGAGACAACCGCCGAGGATCACGAGGCGGTTGCGAATGCCCGCCTCGCGCAACTGGATTGCTTCCTCAAGGCGCGCGACCGCAAACGCCTCGACGTCCGGAAGGATGCGCGCCACCTGGATCAGCCCGTGGCCGTAGGCGTTCGCCTTGATCACGGCGAGCACCGGACAATCCGGGGCCAGCTCCCGCACCCGGGCGAGGTTTCTGCGGAGCGCCGTCGGCCGGATCACGGCGACCGCCGCTGGGATCACTGAAAGCCCTCGAGCTCCGGTGAGTAGTTCTCGAACTTGGTAAACCTGCCGAGGAACGTCAGGGGAAACTCACCGGTCGGGCCATTCCGTTGCTTGGCGACGTTGATATCGGCGATGCCCTTGCGCGGACTGTCGTGGTTGTAGACCTCGTCGCGATAGATAAACAGGATCAGGTCAGCATCCTGCTCGATGGCGCCGGACTCCCGCAGATCGGACATCACCGGCTTCTTGTCGGTTCGCGACTCGACGCTCCGGTTGAGCTGGGAGAGTGCAATGACGGGTATGCGCAGCTCGCGCGCCAGACCCTTCAGCGAACGAGAAATCTCGGAAATCTCCGTCGCCCGGTTCTCTGCGGTACCGGCCACCCGCATCAGCTGCAGGTAGTCAATCACAATCAGGTCGAGCCCCCGTTCACGCTGCAGGCGGCGGGCCCGCGCACGAATCTCGGTAGGCGTCATGGACGGGGTGTCGTCGATGTAGATGGGAGCTTCCGCCATCTGCTGAATGGCCCCGTTGATGCGCGGCCAGTCGTCGTCACCGAAGCGTCCGTTGCGCAGGTGCGCCTGGTCGACTCGACCCAGTGAAGAGACCATGCGAAACGCCAGCTGCTCGACTGACATTTCCATACTGAACACGGCCGCCGACTTGCCGGCGCCCAGGGCCGCGTTCTCAGCGATGTTCAGCGCGAGGCTGGTTTTGCCCATCGAGGGACGACCAGCGATGATGATCAGCTCGCCAGGTTGCAAACCTGCAGTAATGTCATCGAGGCGGTTGAACCCGGTCGGCAGGCCTGTGATCGACCCCTGGGACTGGTGCAGCTTGTCGAGGCGATCAATCGTCGAGGGCAGGATCTCGCTCAACCGCACGAATCCGGATCCACGACGCTGGCCGCGCTCCGCGATCTCGAAAACGCGGCGCTCGGCCTCGTCGACCAGCTCAGCGATCGGCCGGCCCTCCGGTCGGTACGCAGACGACGCGATGCCGTTGCCAACTTCGATCAGCCGGCGCAACAAGGCGTGCTCGCGAATGATGCGGGCGTAGTGCGCGACGTTGGCCGCACTTGGGGTGTCGTTGACCAGGTCGCCTAAGTAGGCCGCCCCGCCCGCGTCGGCAAGTTCCCCCCGGGATGAGAGGTACTCGCCGAGGGTAACGGGGTCGGCAGGCTGACTGCGTTCCGCCAGCCCGCGGATCGCGTCGAAGATCAGCCGGTGATCGGGGCGGAAGAAGTCCGGAGCAGAGACGAGATCGGCAATCCGGTCCCAGCTGCTGTTGTCGAGCATGAGACCGCCCAGCAGGGCCTGCTCGGTCTGATTGGAACTGGGCGGGGCCGGGAGATCGCTCAAGGACCCGGCATCGCGTCGCGGCCCGGGCAATGCCATTCGGTCGGGGTTCCTGGCTTGGCCGGTCTACTTAGCCCGTCTGGCCCGGATCGTCCTCGGCCACCACCGTAATGCGGATCGTTGCATTCACGTCGCTGTGCAGGTGGAGCTCAATCGAGTGCTCGCCCAGTGTGCGGATAGGCCCATCGGGAAGCCGGATCTCGCTACGCCGCACGGTCACACCGGCTGCCGTACAGGCCTCGGCAATGTCGGCAGTCCCGAGGGAGCCGAACAGCTTGCCTTCAGTGCCCGCCTTCGCCGCCAGGCGCAGTGTGAGTTTGCCGGCACTGGCAGCCCGCTGCTTCGCGACCTGAAGCTCCTCGGCTTCCTTCTTTTCGAGCTCTGCACGCCGGGCCTCAAATATTGCAATATTGGACGAGGTCGCCAGCGTGGCCTTGCCCCGGGGTACCAGGAAGTTGCGGCCGTAGCCGGAACGAACTTTGACCCGGTCACCGATGCTGCCCAGGTTTTCGACTTTTTCGAGGAGAATCACGTCCATGCTTGCGCTCTCTTGGAGTATTGCTGGCTTGGGAAGAGTTGTGCTGGTGTCCGTCGCGGCCGCGTATTAAACCACATTCGATCGGTAACGGCGCAGGCCGAAAGCGTTATCCACCAGGCCCGCGAGCGCCAGAGCTACCAATAACAACCCCGCGGCTGGTGCCCCAAAAACCAGCGTGCCATAGAGGCCAAGCGGCCAGACGCGTGGCCAACTCCGCTTGTCTGCCGTCCAGTGGACGATCGCGAGGCCCTGGGCCACAAAGCCCGTCCCGAGCACGAGCAGGGCGCCGCCGCCCAGGCTTGGGAAGCCCGTCAGGAGCAGCACTGCGGCGCCGAAAGCCGCCAGCGACAAGACCCGCCCGAGGCGCAATTCCAGAAAGCGCCTGCGCCACTGGCCACCCCCGACGTCCCCGTCGGGCCTCCCGCCGTCCGGCGCCTCCCCGTCCAGCCCCTCCCCGTCCAGCCAAAGAGCAAACATCAGCGCTGGAATGAGCGTGGATAGCAGGCTTGCCGCAAACACACCGTGCATCAGGGTCGCCATCGTGCCCAGCCATTCAGGCGGCAAGCCACCCACCTGCGGAAGGCCCGCTGCCTGGATCAGCGCCTCCAGGAACGGTTGCCAGTAACCCTGGGCGTCGGGGATCACGAGCGTCGCAACAAGGAGTTCCGTCAGTGCGAGCAACACCAGCGCCTGCACGGCCAGGTCAATCGAGCTAAAACTGCGCAGCAGGCTTCCGGCGAGCAACGCGCCACCCCACAGGGCGAGAGCACTGAGCATCGGCCTGACGACATCGCCGCTCGTCAGTTGCAGCAGTCCGACGAGGATCAGCAAGGCTGCCACCGCGTCGATGGCCGCAAGGCGCCAGCCGTCGCGACGGGCCGTCACCACCACGATCGCCCCGCTCACCACAGGAGCCAGTGGCAATACAGAGGTGAGAACGACCATAGCAATCCGCAAGAGCCGGTTGGCGCGGAGCCGGGTCGCAAAGGCCTTCACTGCAGTGACCAACCCGACAGGCGGCCCACGAACAGCGCAGCGGCCGCCGGTGTCAGCCCGTCAATGCTTGTCGGTATAGGGCAGCAAGGCGAGGAAACGCGCCCGCTTTACAGCGGTCGACAACTGGCGCTGGTAGCGGGCCTTGGTGCCCGTGATGCGGCTCGGGACAATCTTGCCGGTTTCGGTGACATAGGCGCGCAGCGTCTCGAGATCCTTGTAGTCGATCTCCTTGATGCCTTCAGCGGTGAACTTGCAGAACTTGCGACGGCGAAAATACTTGCTCATGAACTTTAAGCGTCCTTCGTGCGGATCTGGCTGCGGGTTAGGCGTTGAGGCCGGCGGACTCGCCGTCATCGCCGCGCGATTTGCCCGGACCGTCATCCTCGTCGGGGCGACCGAGCACTGCCTTGCTGCCGTCATCCGCAGCCTTGACGAGCGGTGATGGATCGCTGACAGCGTCATCCCGGCCCATGACCAGATGGCGCAACACTGCATCACTGAAGCGGAATGCGCCGACCAGCTCGGCAAGAGTGGGCTGGTCGCATTCGATATTCATGAGCGCGTAGTGGGCCTTGTGGACCTTGTTGATGGAGTGGGCGAGCTGGCGGCGACCCCAGTCCTCGAAACGATGGATCTGGCCACCGCCGGCCGTGATCATGGCGCGATAGCGCTCGACCATGGCAGGCACCTGCTCGCTCTGGTCCGGATGGACGAGAAACACAATCTCGTAATGACGCATGGAAACTCCTTGTGGATTAGAGCCACCCATCTGGCCATGAGCCGTCAGGCCGTGTGGTGTGGCAAGGGCCGCCGGGGCAAAGGCTTACGCGGCGGGAGGCGCATGCTACCGGACCGGGCGGGTCCGAGGCAACCCGGCCGGGACCGCAGCCAGAACCGAACGCTGGCGCAGGCACTCATACAGGCAGATCCCGGTGGCTACGGAGACATTAAGGCTGCTGACCGTGCCGTGCATCGGCAGCCGGACCTTAAGGTCACAACGCTCAAGCGTCAGGTGGCGGAGGCCCTCCCCCTCCGCGCCCAGCACCAACGCAATGCCGGTAGTCAGGTCCACGTCGTAGAGGGAGGCTTCAGCCGAGTCATCGGTACCGACAATCCACAAGTTCTGACTCTTCAGGCTTTCCAGAAATCGCACCAGATTACTTACCTGCACGATCGGCTGGGTTTCCGCGGCACCGGCGGCGACCTTGCTGACTATGGGGGTGACGTCCACATTCCGGTGCCTCGCGACCACCACGAGATTGACGCCCGCGGCGTCAGCCGTCCGCAGGCAGGCACCAAAATTGCGCGGATCCTGTACTCCGTCCAGGACGAGCACGAGCGGCCGCTCGACACGCGCCACAAGGTCCCGCGCTGCGCCTTCGGACAATGGCCCGGTCTCAATGGCGGTGGCCGCTACCCCCTGATGCTTCACCGTACCCGTAAGCTGCTCGAGTTCGGCTGCCGTAACCTGCTGTACGCGGATGGTGTCCGACAGCACGTCGCCCAGGCGGGCGCGACGTTCTTCCCCGAGGTCAGACTGCAGGTAGACGCGGTCGACAGTACCGGGCCGTGACAGGAGGAGCTGCCGCACCGGGTGAATGCCATAGACCAGACGCTGATTCATCGGGCTGTCAGCGCCGCGCGCGGGGTCCGCGTTTCGGCCCTCCGCTCCTTGCACGCACCGGCCCCTGAACTCGCCCGCTGACCCCACCCTCAACGCTGAGCGCCAGATCGATGCGCGCCTCGTCGGGATCCACGCGAACGACTCGCACCCGTACGTCGTCACCAAGCCGGAAGGCTCGTCCGGTGCGTTCGCCCTTGAGGCCGCGAGCACCCGGCTCCAGGTGGTAGTAGTCGCTCGGCAGGCTGGTGACATGAATAAGCCCGTCGACGAGCAGGTCACGGAGCATCACGAACAGGCCAAAATGAGTAACGCCAGTGACGACGCCATCGAGCGTGGCACCAACCTGATCCTGCATGAAGAGACACTTGCAGCGGGCCTCGACGTAGCGCGTTGCCTCGTCGGCCCGGCGCTCCTGCATGGACGTGGTAGTGCCCAGCTGCTCGGCGGCCGGTAAATCAGTGGCAAAGGCCGCCGGTTTCCCGCTATCGAGCAGGTGGCCAATGCCCCGGTGCACGAGCAGATCCGGATAGCGCCGTATCGGGGATGTGAAGTGGGCATAACTGTTGAGGGCAAGTCCAAAGTGTCCCTTGTTTGCGGGCTGGTACACCGCCTGCTTCATGCTGCGCAGAACGGCAGTGGCGAGCATGGGAAAGTCGGGCCGGTCGCTGATCAGTTTCAGCACGCGATTGATTTCGCGAGGCTTGGTACCCGCCGTATCCGCGATCGGAATGCCGAGGCCCTGAAACAGCAGGCGGAGGTCTTCGAGCCGGTCGCCCTCCGGTCCGGCGTGGACCCGGTACAACGTGGTCAGCTTGTGCTTGCCCAGGTAGCGGGCTGCCTCCACGTTGGCGGCAATCATGCATTCTTCAATCAGCCGGTGGGCATCATTGCGACGCCGGGATGCCACGCCGATGATGCCACCCGAGGCATTCAGCTGGATTTTGATCTCGGGCAGGTCAAGGTCGAGGGCACCGCGACGCTCCCGCGCCGTGCGCAAACTAGCATAGACCCCGTACAAATTATCCAGCACGGGCCGGACCGGATCCGGAACTCCGGAACCCGGCTCTCCGCGCTGGTACTGGTCAACGGCGTTGTAGGTAAGTCGTGCCCGGGAATGCATCACGGCGCGGTAGAACGTAGAGCCAGAAACGTTGCCCTTCTGGTCCACGCGCATGTCGCAAACCATGCACAGCCGATCTACGGCAGGCTTGAGAGAGCACAGTTCATTGGATAATTCCTCCGGGAGCATCGGTACCACCCGGTCAGGGAAATACACGGACGTGCCGCGCCGTCGGGCTTCCGTATCAATGGCCTCCCCGCTCCGGACGTAGTGCGAGACATCCGCAATGGCCACGACGAGTCGCCAGCCATCGCCCAAGGGCTCGGCGTAGACCGCATCATCGAAATCCCGTGCGTCCTCCCCATCGATCGTCACCAGCGGCAGATCGCGCAGGTTGGTCCGCCCACGCTTGTCCGCGGCATCGACTTCCGCGCCGATCAGCCGCGCGTCGCCGATGGCGCGCTCGGGCCAGCGGGACGGAATGTGGAACATTTCGATGGCAGCATTGGTAAGTACGCGTGGATCGCGGGGATCGCCCAGAACCTCAACCACCCGGCCCCGGGCCTCGTGGGCGGGACCGGGATACTCGAGAATCTCCAGCTTGACGAGCTGACCAGGCTCGGCGCCGCCCCGGTCACGATCGGTCACGATAAAGTGGTGAGGCGAGCGGCCGGTTTCAACGACCCAGCCGAGATCGCGCTCACGGTGGTAGCGTCCCACGAGACTGTCACGACTGCGGGTGAGGATTTCAACCACGGTGCCTGCACGCCGCCCACCGCGGCCACTGCCACCAACCCGCACGGCGACCCGATCGCCGTCGAGCACGGCGCGCATTTCCGGCACCGGGAGGTAGACATCATCAGACCCGTCGTCGGGAACGAGAAAGCCGAATCCGTCCCGGTGGGCCGTGACGGTGCCCGGAACGACGTCGAGCTTGTCGCTCAGGCAATATTCACCGCGGCGATTGACGAGCAACTGGCCCGCTGTGCGCAATGCCTCCAGGCGGCGACCGAGATCCGCGACCGGGCGTTCGCCCGAGATGCCCAGCGCAGCCGCCAGAGCGGCCAGCGTCAGTGGCACCCCCTGCGTGCGGAGCGCGTCGAGCAAGGCGCCAGGATCGGGGACAGGGTGGCGGTAGGGGGCCTTCGCGTCGCTTCGTACCGGAGAAACTGCTGTTGACGTGCGGTGCCCGCGCCGCTTACGCATGAAAGACATCTGCCAATTTGGTCATTGCGTTGACAAGCATACAGCCTGCCATTAGATTGCCGCACTCTTATTCGGCCTTACCACCGCGCCGGGGTGGCGGAATTGGTAGACGCGCTGGCTTCAGGTGCCAGTGGGGGCAACCCCGTGAAGGTTCAAGTCCTTTCCTCGGCACCACGCTTGACGGCCCACGAGAGCCAACGTCAGTTCCTTAACGCTGGTCTCACCGGCCGCTCGGTCGACACTGCGGCGGGATCAATCCCGGCCGGCGCTGTCGATTGCACCCGCACAAAGCGCTCGCTCTCCTCGCCAAGGAGTGACGACGTGCTGCCCGTTATCAGCTCCCAGTCTGCCTCGCTGAGCAGTGTGGACGTCAGGTGGCGAAGCGAATGACTGCGCGCCCCCAGCACATTGACGACAAAATCAATGTACGTCCGGGCCGCCACTTCGAACCGGGCCCGGGCCGGAAAGCCCAGCTGACGAAGCTCGCCGGCAGCCGCGTCGAAGGCGCCAAGCGCCGTGGCGCTGTCGTGCAGCCGGGTCTTGAGGCCGGCAATCCTCTCGTGATCTTCGGTCTGCGTCGCTGCCACCCGGCCGGCGATCAGATCGGCCAGGCGCAGATCCTGGCCGATCAGCCGGCGCTGGGCGGGGACGAGGTAGTCCGCACAGGCCAGATAGAACCCGATCGGATCCCCCGGCAGCTTCGACCAGGCCTCGATACCGGCCCTAAAGGCCTCGCGAACCTGCAGGTTCCGGCGCCGTTCCCATTGCAATATTTCGAGCGGCTTTAGCACGGGATTACTCCACGAGATGGCATTTACTCAGTCCTTGCCACGAACGAGCGCGTCGAAGTCACCGGCGTAGGTGGTCAGGTTCTTCCGCAGATGCTCGGACTGGGCTACAGAGAGACTGCCTAGGACTTCGGTGACCAACTGAAAAGATCGCTGCTGGTTTTCGACGACCAGCTGCCGGTAGCCCGGCGGGTCGAACTGGTTCGGGTTCAGCATGAGATTCGTCAGCCGCTCGGCGAACCTAGGGTCAGACTTCCTGCCGACCAGCAGGATCCGAAGCTGCTGCTGCCAGGCGGCCCGCCGGCGCAGCCAGTCGGCTGACAGTTCGTGCAGTCCCGCCCCGCTGCGGTGTATGAGTGCGTCCTGGGTATCGTTCAGCCGCCCGGTGAAACGACGAAATGTCCGAATGATCGCCTTGTCCTGTTTTTTCCGGCGCTCCTCAGCCGTGCTGCCCGAGTAGTCCTCAGCGAGCTCCTCGTTCTCCTCGGCCAGATTCGCAAAAAGCTCCTCAACCTGCTCGTCGGAGAGCGTCTGCAGTAGCGCCGCGACCTCGGGACAGATCCGCTGCAGCAGGGTGTCCCACAGTTCGACGATCTCGGCGTAGCGATCAGCTATAAAGAGCGGGTCTGGAGGCGCTCCAATGCCCTCAAGCAGGTTGCGTGTCAGTGTCGAGTAGCGCGGCAGCTGAGTGGCCCGATGCCAGGTGAGTGTCCGGGCGATCACTGCCTTCGCCTGGGCTTCCTGGGCGTCGTCCATGTCGAAGTAGTCCTGCACATACCAGAGCGCCAGCCAGTCGAGCTGGTTGTAAACCACGCGGATGACGCAACCGCCGAGCAGGGTAGCCGCCAGCAGACCAGTCACCGCCAGTCGCAGCCACGTAAAACCGCGCGTCCAGCTGTTGACCGCTAGCGGTATCCGGTGTGGCATAGGGGGGCGACCTGCAGCGTCAGTCGAAAGGGTGGCGCAGTACGATGTTGTGATCGCGATCAGCGCCAGTGGAAATCATGTCCACCGGCACGCCAACAATGGTCTCCAGGCGGCGGAGGTAGTCCCGGGCCTCAACAGGAAGTCCGTCGATAGTCCGGACGCCAAGCGTGGAGGCTGACCAGCCCGGCAGCTCCTCATAGACGGGCACGACATCTGTGTAGTGATCGACGAGCAGCGGCGGATTACTGGTGACATGCCCCTGCAAGCGGTAGCCCGTGCAGATCTTAACCACCGGAAATCCGTCCAGAACGTCGAGCTTGGTGACACACAGGCCGGTCACGCTGCTGTTGATCACCGCCCGGCGCACGGCTACGGCATCGAACCACCCGCAGCGCCGCGGCCGGCCTGTGGTTGAGCCGAATTCAACGCCGACCCGCGCCAGCCGCCCTCCGACCTCGTCGAACAGTTCGGTGGGAAATGGCCCACTGCCCACGCGCGTGGCATAGGCTTTCACGACCCCGAGCACGTAGTCAAAATCGGCCGGCCCGAGGCCGGAACCGGTGGCAGCAGCACCTGCCGAAGTATTTGAAGACGTCACGTAGGGATAGGTACCGTGATCAACATCGAGCATCGCACCCTGGGCGCCCTCGAACATCAGCCTGGCACCGCTCCGGCGCAGGTCACTGAGATACGCTACCGTGTCGGTCACCATTGGCCGGACACGTGCTGCGAGCCCAAGCCACTCGTCACGAGTAGCCTCCACGCTCACCGTTGCGGTCGCGTAGTACTTCTCGAGCATGAAGTTGTGCAACTCCATGACCTCAGCGAGTCGTTCCACAAACTGCCGCTCATCGAAAAGATCGGCCAGGCGCAGCGAGCGGCGTCCCACCTTGTCTTCGTAGGCCGGGCCAATTCCCCGGCCCGTGGTCCCAATTGGGCGATTGCCGAGCGCCCTCTCCCGCGCCTGATCCAGGGCGATGTGCGTGGGAAGAATGAGCGGGCATGCCGCGCTGAGCTTCAGGCGATCCGCGACACTGATGCCGCGGGCCTCCAGGCCATCGATCTCAGTCAGCAACGACGGGAGGTGCACCACCACGCCATTGCCGATGACGCAGACGACCGCCGGGCGCAGGATGCCCGACGGAATCAGGTGCAGGACCGTCTTCTGCCCATTGATGATGAGCGTGTGTCCGGCGTTGTGCCCGCCCTGAAAGCGGACCACGGCGTGGGCCTGCTCGGTCAACAGGTCCACGATCTTGCCCTTGCCTTCGTCACCCCACTGGGTGCCAATGACGATTACGCTCTTGCCCACGATCAGCTTCCGCCCCGCACGAACACCAGCAGCACAAGGCCCACCAGCATGCTTACCAGTCCGAACACGCGCAGCTGCCCCGGAGACAACTCCGCAATCGCACTCATGCTGCGTCGCCAACCCTCGGGACTCAAGAAGGGCAGAACGCCCTCGAGCACCAGGTACAGCGCGAGAGCCGTCAGAAAATCGTTCCAGTCCATCGAATCAGTCGGCGGTCCACCCGCAGCGTAGTGCCGCAGCAGGCCGCTGAGTCCTATCCGCAGGCGAGCAGCGCCGCATCAGCGCCCTGCGTCCGGCCTCTCCATGTAGCGGAAGAATTCGCTGCTCTTGTCGAGAACGAGGAGGTCATTTTCTTTGCCCAGTGACCGGCGATAGGCCTGGATGCTCCGGTAGAAAGCAAAGAACTCCGGATCCTTGCGATAGGCCTCCGCGTAGATCCGCGCGGCCTCGGCATCCCCGGCACCCCGGACCTTTTCGGCGTCCCGATAGGCCTCGGCAAGGGTCACAGTGCGCTCGCGGTCTGCTTCCGCACGAATCTGCTCGGCAGCCTCGGCTCCCTGAGCTCGCAACTCGGAGGCGGTACGCGCGCGCTCCTGCCGCATCCGGTCAAATACAGAATCGCTGACCTGTTCCGGAAATTCAGTTCGCTTGACGCGCACGTCGACGACCTCGATGCCGAGGGTTCGCGCGTTCTTGCGGGCACTGGCGAGCATGTTGTCGAGCAACTCCCGGCGCTCGGCGGTAACCACCTGAGGAACCGTTCGCTTGGCGAACTCGCTGCGAACACCATCTTTCACGATTTCGATCAGACGCTGAGCAGCCAGCAATTCGTCACCGCGTGTAGCACGGTAGTAGGCACCGACGTCAATGATTCGCCACTTGACGAAGAAATCCACAAAAAGATTTTTCTTCTCAAACGTCAGGAACAGCTCCTGCGGGTTCGTCTGCGTCAGGATCTGCCGCGGGTACTTCCTCACGTCGTTGATGAAGGGAACCTTGAAGTGAAGCCCGGGCTCGAATTCCGTCTGGATGATCTTGCCCAGCCGGAACTTTATGGCGAGCTCGCGCTGATCGACGGTGAACACCGACATGCTGGCGACCCACGCCAGCAGCAGCAAACCAAGCGGCAGAAGTGCGCGAATGTTCATCGGGCTTCCCGGGTGCGACGGTCTTCACGGTCACGGGTGGCGGTCGACGCTTCGGCAGCGGCGCTGGCGGCCGGGGCCCGATTGGGCTGCCCAACAGCCGCCGCAGCCGGCTGACGCCGCTGCTCCAGGATCTTGTCCACCGGCAGGTAAATCAGATTGTTGCCCTTGCCCGTATCGACGAGCACCTTGCTCGAATTGGCATAGATATCCTCCATCGCTTCGAGGTAAAGCCGCCGACGCGTAACGTCTGGCGCCAGTTGATACTGGCCCAGCAACTGGGTGAAGCGGGATGCCTCACCCTGCGCATCTGCGACCACCCTGGCCCGGTAACCTTCGGAGTCCTGCTGGCGGCGGACGGCTTCACCGCGGGCCCTCGGCAGTACGTCGTTGGCGTAGGCCTGGGCCTCGAAGGAGAGCCGCTCACGGTCTTCGCGCGCCTTGATGGCGTCCTGCACGGCCGCCTCCACCTGACTTGGAAAATTAGCATCCTGAAGATTAACCTTGGTCACCAGCATGCCGGTCTGATACTCATCCAGAGTCTGCTGAATCAACTTCTCCGTCAGTACGGCAATTTCAGTTCGGCCCTCCAGCAACACGAAGTCCAGTTTGTTCTTGCCGATGACTTCACGAATGGCGCTTTCGCTGATGTCCTGCAAAGTAGCTTCCGGGTCGCGGACATTAAACAGGTACTTCACCGGATCTGCGCGACGGTATTGGACCACCAGGTCGACAACAACAATGTTTTCGTCCGCTGTCAGCATGCGGGTCTGCTGCTTGAAGGGCACGACCTCATTGATATTGACGCGCTCAACACGCTCAATGGGCCATGGCAGGTGCCATCGCAAGCCGGGCTCGGTGGAGGTCTGATACTCGCCGAATCGCGTGACGACGCCTCGCTCAGCGGCATCAACCCGGTAGAACCCCGTGGCGAGCCAGATCACTACCGCAAGAATTCCGAAGAGACCGACCAGTGGACCGCTCACCGCGCTCCCACTCGGCCCCGTTGAACGCGGCCCGCCTCGTCCACCCCGCAGGAAAGCATTGAGACGCTGTTGCCACTCGCGGACAATCTTGTCCAGGTCAGGTGGGCCTTCGTTGCGCCCGCGATCCCATGGATTTTTGCCGTTGCCAGACTCGTTCCAGGCCATGCCTTCAGTCCCAGACTTTCATAGTGATAGACACTCTATTGTGACGTTGCCTATTGTGCAGCCGCCGGCCGAATTGCCACTGGATCCGACCACGCTGAGTCTGGCAACCCTGAGCCCGACAACACACGGAGATGCTCACTACGGTTGAGGTCCTCAAAGCCGCGGCGGTCGAGTTCAAGGTCAAGTTGCCAACCGCCATCTTCCCGCAACCGCTCAGCGACAATAGCTCCCATTTCATACAGTCGGGCCCGCAAACGGGCCTCGGCCGCCGTCAATTCCACCGTACACTTAAACCGGGCAACGTGGAGGTATTCTGCGATCGCGCCAAGCAGCGCCTCGATACCGAGGCCCGTGCGCGAAGACACCCAGACGCGCGTCGGAATACCTGTTTCGCTACGGTCCACGCGTGGCTCAAGATTGAGTATATCAGCCTTGTTGTAGACCTGGAGGCGCGGCAGATGGTCGGCTCCGATCTCCTCCAGCACCTTTACCACTGCGTGCATGCGTTCTTCGTGGGCCGGATCCGAGCAGTCGATCACGTGCAGCAACAGCCGGGAGTGCTGGGTCTCCTCCAAAGTCGAGCGGAATGCAGCGATCAGCTCGTGTGGCAGTTCCCGAATGAAGCCCACCGTGTCAGCCAGCACGATGCCATTGCCATCCGGCAGGGTGACACGGCGCAGCGTGGGGTCGAGGGTGGCGAACAGCTGATCGGCAACCAGCACGCCCGCGTGCGTCAGCAGGTTGAACAGGGTCGATTTGCCGGCATTGGTGTATCCCACCAGCGAGACCGTAGGGACTGCATCTTTACGCCGCTGCTGACCGGACGTGCGCCGCTGGCGCGCAACGCGCTCGAGCCGCTCACCGAGGCTCCGGATACGCAGTCCGATCAATCGGCGGTCCGTCTCCAGCTGGCTTTCTCCAGGCCCTCGCATGCCGATACCGCCCTTCTGCCGCTCGAGGTGGGTCCAGCCTCGTACCAACCGGGTCGAGAGGTGCTCCATCTGGGCCAGTTCAACCTGCAACTTGCCTTCGTGGGTGCGGGCACGCTGGGCGAAGATGTCAAGAATAAGGCCGGTGCGATCAATCACGCGCCGATCGAGCTCCTTTTCGAGATTGCGCTGCTGGGCTGGGCTGAGGCGATGGTCGATGAGCACGATCTCGGCACAGGAATCGTGCAGAAGTTGCCGCAGTTCCTCCATCTTGCCGGTACCGATGAGGTAGCGCGGATTGAACTGGCGGAGAGAAGCCGTCAGTGCGCCCGCGATTTCGGCGCCTGCGGACAAGGCAAGGGATTGAAATTCCTCCCGGGCTTCCGGCCCGGGAACGTGACCGAGACCAATGTGAACCAGCACCGCCCGCTCGCCATGACTCGGCCGGTCAAACAAGAGAGGGCTCCCGGATTGGCCTGAAGAGTGTCCCGATAAGCCAGGCCATACTCAGCCAGGCCTTACTCAGAAAGGCACCTCGGATAGCAGGAAGACTGATCAGTCCTTGCCCTCTTCGTCTGCGTCCGGCACCTGGATCGCGCGGGACGGCACGACGGTGGAAATAGCATGCTTGTAGACCATCTGGCTGACGCCGTTCTTGAGCAGCACCACGAACTGGTCGAAGGACTCGACGGTCCCCTGCAGCTTGATCCCGTTAACGAGATAGACGGAGACAGGCACCTTTTCCTTGCGAAGCGTGTTCAGGAACGGATCTTGCAGCACCTGACCTTTGGCCATCTTGGACTCCCGAATTATTCTTATTTGCTTCACCGGAGCCTCCATTCTAGCCGTTTAGTGCTGATTTTGCATCCGTGGAACGGCGACGCTCAGGACCTCTTCAAGATCTGCGACCAGGGTCTCGGACGCCATATCCAGCCAGTAGTCGCAAGCTTCCCTCCGCAGCCACGTCAGCTGCCGCTTGGCCAGCTGACGAGTGGCGGCCAGGGCGTGTTCCTCGGCCTCGGCGCGACTGCAGAACCCGCCCACGAAATGTGCGATCTGCCGGTAGCCGACGGCCCGGAGTGCGGGACTGTCAGGTTGCATTTCGGGCCGGGAGAGCAATGCCTCGACCTCAGCGATAAAGCCGCGGTCGAGCATCGCGCCGAAACGCCGGGCAATGCGGACTCCAAGGAGCTTACGATCACGGGGGACCAGGCCGATCTTCAGGAACTTGCCGCCCTCCCGCACGTTCGGCGTGGCCCGCCGCCTTGCCTGCAGCTCGCTGATCGGGCACCCGGTCAGCAGCCAGACCTCGAGGGCGCGTTGAACGCGTTGGCGGTCGTGAATACTGATACGGGCGGCGGCGGCGGGATCAACTCTTGAAAGCTCCGCATGGAGCGCGGCCCAGCCGTCACGAGCCGCGCGCCTCTCCAGTTCAGCACGCACATGGGGATTTGCTGCGGGCAATACCGAGAGCCCGTCGGTCAGGCTGCGAAAGTACAGCAAGGTGCCGCCGACCAGCAGCGGCATTTGGCCCATAACCCGGATCTGCTCGAGTGCCTCGGACGCGTCCCGGACAAATTCGCCGGCTGAGTACTGCTCCCAGGGCTCCCGGATATCGACCAGCCGGTGCGGGTGTCGCGCGAGTACTTCCGGCGACGGTTTGCCGGTGCCAATGTCGAGGTGCCGGTACACCATGGCCGAGTCAACGCTGATCAGCCCGACCGGCAGCCGGTCCGCGAGCGCCAGTGCCAGCTCCGTTTTTCCCGTGGCCGTCGGACCCATGAGGCACACCGCAACGTTGGCTGGCACCGGCCCCATGGCGCCAGTCAATCAGCGACCACGCGCAAACAGGCGATCGAGTTCTGGCAGCGACAGGGTAACGCGGGTGGGCCGCCCATGATTGCATTGCTCGCTGCGCGGCGTCCGCTCCATGTCGCGGAGCAAGCTGTTCATTTCGTCGATCGACAGACGACGGTGGGCGCGGATGGAGGCGTGGCATGCCACGTCGGCCAGGCAACGATCGAGCAACCCGAATAGTTCATCGAGCGTCACGTCGTCGTGAAGAACTGCAATCAGCCGGCGAACAAAAGCAGCGACGTCATCGCCTGCGAGCATGGCGGGCACCGCCCGCAACGTCAGGCGGTCCGGTCCGGAGCGCAGGAGATCAAATCCACAACGTTCGAGCAGTCTGCTGTGGTGTATGGCGCGCTCGGCGTCGGCTTCGTTCACGGCGAGACTGACCGGGAGCAGCAGTGTCTGGGACTGAACGGCCGCCTGGCGAATCTCAGCCTTCAACCGCTCGTACGTCACCCGTTCGTGGGCTGCGTGGGTATCGACCATCACCAGACCGTCAGCTGTCTCGGCGAGGATATAGATGCCGTGGAGTTGGGCAATGGCAAAGCCGAGTACCGCCTGTCTCGCTTCCGTCTCCGGCGAAAGAGGCGGTACCGAGTAGCCTGCCGCAGATTCCCGGGTCGACGACCCGATGCCCGACGCCTCGGCCCGTTGGCCCGGTGCGCCAAACGGCAGGACCCCGCTGACCGAACTCTCACCTGCAATGGGGCCAACGGCGGCACGGGGCGACGCATCTGTGCCCTCGCCGTTCCCGGCCAACGCCTCTTCCACAACGCGCCGAACAAAGTCACGCACACGGCCTGGATCCCGAAACCGCACCTCGAGCTTCGCCGGGTGCGCGTTTACGTCCACCCAGGCAGGATCCATATCGAGATAGAGCACATAGGCTGGCCAGCGGTCCCGATAGAGCACGTCGCGGTAGGCTGCCCGAACAGCGCCCGTCAGCAATTTGTCACGAATGGCGCGGCCATTCAGGAACACATGTTGCAGATCCGGCTGGCTTCGAGCGTGCGTGGGCAGCGTGATCCAGCCGCGCAAAGTCAGACCCAATGCGTCGCGCTCCACGTACATCGCGTGACGGACGAACTCATCGCCGCACACCGTGCCGACCCGCGCAACAAGTTCAGCCGGCGAATTCGCCGCCGCGAGATCGAGTACGACACGCTGATTGTGCATAACCCGGAGCGCTACTGAGCCACGCGACAGCGCGATACTCTCGATCGCGGCACGTACATGGGTGAACTCGGTCCGTTCGCTGCGCAAGAAGCGGCGCCGGGCCGGCGTGCTGAAGAACAGGTCCCGGACTTCCACCGTGGTACCCGTCGGGTGGGCGGCCGGAGTCACGAGGCCCGGACCGGCAGCGTCGCCCGTGACGGAAAATCCGGTTGCAGACTCCCGGTATCGCGAGGTGAGTGTGAGGCGGGACACCGAGGCAATACTCGGAAGTGCCTCACCGCGGAACCCAAGTGTGGCGACCTGTTCGAGGTCTTGCAGGCTCTCGATCTTGCTGGTGGCATGGCGCGCCAGAGCAATTGGCATCTCGTCCCGTGGAATACCCGCCCCGTTGTCCCGAATCCGGCAGAGGCGGATACCCGCTTCCTCAAGCTCAACTTCTACCCGGGTGGCTCCGGCGTCCAGACTGTTCTCAAGCAGCTCTTTCACGACAGAGGCAGGTCGCTCCACCACTTCCCCGGCCGCGATCTGATTAACGAGATGTGCTGGCAATTGGCGAATCGGCATAGCGGCATTCTTTCAAATGCCGGGCCGCTTGCCTATGCGGGCGCCAGCGTTCAGCTCTGCCGGCTGGGAATTCGCAATGTCTGCCCCACTCTAACCATGTCAGAGCGCAGGCGATTAGCGGCGCGGAGCCTGCTGAGGCTCACCCGGTAAAGGCTGGCAACCCCGGACAGGGTGTCACCGTGCCGAACGACGTGCTGCCGGGAACCGGCGGGTCCTGCCGGGGCCCGCGGGGGCAAGTCCGTGGCGGCCACGGTGGTCGGCGTGCGCCTGACGGGGCTGCCTGGAGGGTTTTCCGCAAAGTAAGTCCGGATGCCCTCTAAAACTGCCAGAGCGAGGCTCTGCTGATGGCTTGGCGAACGCAGGTTTTCCTCGTCGGTTGGATTGGAAATGTAGGCCGTTTCCAGGAGTACCGAAGGCACATCCGGCGATTTCAGCACCATGAAGGGTGCCTGCTGCACACTGCGCCTATGCAAGCGCCCGAGCCCGCTCATACGGCCGAGAATTGCATCGCCAACGGCGATACTGGAACTGATCGACGCATTCTGTGACAGGTCCATGAGAACGGACGCCAGCACGGGATCCTTGTCTCCCAGTTCAACGCCACCAATCAATGCGGCATTCTCGCGGGCCGCGAGCCGGCGCGAGGCCTCATCGCTGGCCGCCTTGTCTGAGAGCACGTACACCGTAGATCCCTGCGCGCTCCTGTTATAGGCGGCATCGGCATGAATCGAAATGAACAGATCTGCACTGACGCTGCGCGCCTTTTCCATCCGCTCACGCAACCCGAGGAAGCGGTCATCGCTGCGCGTCAGTACCCCACGCATACCCGGCTCCGCATTCAGAAGTCCAACGAGGCGACGACTGATAGCGAGCGTAACGTCTTTTTCCCGGGTGCCGGAGGGTCCATGGGCTCCGGGATCGTGACCACCGTGTCCGGCGTCCACGACCACCACTATGTCGCGCCGACGTTCTGCAGGCGCTGGAGCGACCGGGGGTGGCGCTTCGACAGGAGGTGCGGCGACCATCCAGGTCACGGGGCGCAGCTCAATGGCCAGTCGCGGAACGCCACCATCGGTAGCCGGCGTCGCCGATGGCAGCATGGCGTTCGTGACGTCAAAGACAATGCGCAGGTTGCCGCCAGGACGGTGTGCAACCCGCACCTCGCGGATGACTCCGACGGCGGTAGGTAGCGGCAGGGCAGAGCGGCCCAATGCCGCCGTCGAAATATCGAGGACGACCCGGTGCGGGCCAGTCAGCGTGAACAGGTTATAGCTTGCAGCCCGGCTGAGGCTCAGATCGACCCGCGTGGCGGCTCCAAGTTCGGAGATTGCAATGGACTGAACCTGCAGGCGACTCTGCGGCGCTGCCTGTGCAGCGGCATGGAGCGTCCCCGCAACCACCAGCGCCAGGGCGCAAGACCCGCGGGCGACGGCTTTCTGCCAGACCAAGTTTCGACCCCCCGAATTTATAATCCCTACCGTCCACTATACGTAATACGGAGAGGTGGATAAACACTTTTCTCATAGGAAATAGGTAGATAGGCAGCTTACCTCCCGCCAGGATCAGAAACCTGGTGGCAGAGCCCGGCCCAGCTCGCGAAGTACCCGGCCGGCGACCACGGTCTGGGCGGTCAGGATGGCGTCCCGGCCGTTGCCTGCGCTGACCAGCCGGCACTCAAGGTCCGCCACTGGCAATCGCCCCGCGCCGCGACCCGGCCACTCGGCCAGCAGCAGGTAGCCCGGACCCGCCGCGTCGCTTGAACGCAGTTCATCGTCCAGACCCAGATCGTCGAGTTCGGCCGGGTCTCGCAATCGGTACAGGTCCACGTGGACGACGCGATAGCGGTCCAGCGCGTAGGGTTCGACCAGGGTGTAGGTGGGACTCGGCACTCGTCCACGGTGGCCCAGTCCGGCCAGCAACGCCCGAATCAGGGCGGTCTTGCCGGCGCCCAACTCACCCTCGAAATACACCACCAGGTTCGCCGGCGCCGCGGCGAGCAACGCGCCGGCCAGCAACGTACCCAGCTGCGCCGTCGCTGCCGGATCGGGCAGATACCGGGCTAGGGATTCAGGCACGACCGCAGGTTTGCGAGCACGTCGCTCGCCACCACTCCGCGCTGGCCGGCCCGGGCTGCAGCGTCGCCGGCAGCTCCGTGCACAAAGGCCGCGGCGGCGGCAAGATCCTGGGCCGACGCGGGCGACTGCAGTTTGTCTGGCGCCTGCGCGATCAGCCCCGCGACAACGCCAGTGAGTACATCACCCATACCCGCGGTGGCCATACCCGGATTACCGCTGGTAATCAGCCAGGGGGGCAGGCTGGCGCCACCCACCAGCGTGCCGCTGCCTTTCAGTACGATGGTGCCGCCATAGCGTTGGTGCAGAGCGTTGAGCGCGCCCAGCCGCTCGCGCTGGATGGCAGCCGAGGAACTCCCAAGGAGGCGTCCGGCTTCACCGGGGTGCGGTGTCAAAATCCAGTTATGGCGCGCGGACGGGCTTTCGGCGAGCAAGTTAAGGGCGTCGGCATCCAGGACCAGCGGCAATGCGGTCGCGAGCACAGCGGCCAGTAGTGCCCGGGCCCAGGCGTCCTGACCAAGCCCCGGACCAATGGCGACGACGGTCGCGCGAGCCAGCAATGTGACGATTTCAGCTGGATCATCGATGCCATGACACATGAGTTCCGGTCGCGTAAGCGGCAGAAGTGCGGCCTGCGCCGGCCGCGTGGCGACGCTGACCAGCCCCGCACCAGAGCGCAGGGCGGCTTCGCCCGCCAGACGCACGGCGCCGCTCATGCCGTGGTTGCCACCAATGACCAGCACATGCCCGAAATCGCCCTTGTGCGCCGTGGCTAACCGGCGTGGCAGCAGGCGGGGCAACTCGCTGGCCACGAAGAGTCGCAAACGGGCCTCGCCGGCCAGGCTGGCACGAGCGACCACAGCGCGTGGGATGCCAAGATCAGCAAACTCCACCCGGCCCGTGTATGCCGGTCCTTCACCGAGATAGAGCCCGAGCTTGCGCCCCACGAAGGTCACCGTGAGATCGGCGCGAACAGCGGCCCCGCAAGGCAAACCGGTTGTTGCATCGAGCCCCGAAGGAATATCGACAGCGACCACCGGCCGTCCGGCACCGTTCACCGCCTCGATCGCTGTGCAGATGGCCCCGGTCACGGGCCTCGCGAGGCCAATACCCAGAATCGCGTCAACCACCAGGTCGGCCCCGGCAAGGACCTCGGGCGCAAAGGGCGTCAGGGCGCAGCCGTCCGCCGCAAAGTCCCGCCACGCTGTCGCCGCATCGCCCGCCAACTGGGCCGGGTCCGCGAGGGCACACACCCGGATCTCCACACCGGCACGGCGCGCGAGGCGTGCGATCACATAACCATCGCCGGCGTTGTTGCCGCTCCCGCACAACACGACCCAGCGGCGAGCAGCGGGCCACGCGACAGAAACCGCCGCGCAGACCGCTTCGGCGGCGCGGGTCATGAGCTGGTAGCCCGTGATCCCAAAGGCGTTCGTCGCCGTGCGGTCGAACGTTCGCACCGACTCGGGAGTCCACACGCCGCTCTCTGCTTCCCACATGCACGTCATTATACTGATCGCCTTTGGCGAACCGGGTGCGTGTGCTCATGGACCTCCAGCAGCTCGCTGTGCAGATAAGGGGCTGGGGTCGGGCGGCGGGCTTCCAGCAGATCGGCATCTCAGGGACCACGCTCACTGAAGCCGAGGGGCGCTTCGAGGAATGGACAGCCCGTGGCCTGCACGGGGAGCTTGACTACATGACCCGGCATGGCCGCAAGCGAACGCGACCAGCCGATCTCCTCCCGGGCACGGTGCGGATCATTTCGGCGCGGATGGACTGCCTGCCCGTCGCGGCGGCCCCCGCGAGCACCGTGCTTGCCGACGGCGAGCAGGCCTACATAGCCCGCTATGCTCTCGGCCGCGACTACCACAAGCTGCTCCGCCCGCGCCTCCAGCGATTAGCAGACCGCATCAGTCTGGCCGGTGCCGCGCACGGCTACCGGGTGTTTGTGGACAGCGCGCCGGTTCTCGAGAAGCCCATAGCCGCCGCTGCCGGCCTGGGCTGGCAGGGCAAACACACCAACCTGATCAATCTGAAGGCAGGGTCCTGGTTCCTCCTGGGCGAAATCTACACGGACCTCCCGCTACCTTTAGACCAGCCGGTCGCCAACCACTGCGGCAGCTGCAACGCTTGCCTCGACGTCTGCCCGACCCAAGCCATCATTGCACCGTACGTACTGGACGCCCGGCGCTGCATCTCCTACTTCACCATCGAAGCGCAGGGACCCATACCGGTCGAGTTTCGCAAGCCGATGGGCAATCGCATCTTTGGTTGCGATGACTGCCAGCTCGTCTGCCCCTGGAACCGCTATGCCCGCGCAACGGCCGAACCGGATTTCGCGCCCCGGCACGGCCTCGATGCGGCCCGGTTAACGGATCTGTTTGCCTGGTCCGAGCTGGAATGGTCAGAGCGAACCACGGGTAGCGCACTGCGGCGGCCGGGCTACCTGGGCTGGCTGCGCAATATCGCGGTGGCCCTGGGCAATGCGCCATCGACGGTTGAAGTACTCGACGCGCTACAAGCCCGGGCCAGCCACATTTCGGAACTGGTGAGGGAGCATGTAGCCTGGGCGATTGAACAGCACGGCCGGCGACCAGGCTGACTATCGCTTAGAGATCGACCAACTCGTTGTCGATCAGGCGCGCACGATCAAGGTGCGCGGCGGCCATCACCACCAGGTTCCGACTCGAGGAGTTCGGTGGACTGAGGTCAGCCGCGTTCCGGATCGAGAAATAGTCCGGCAGGAAACCGGCATTCACGAGGTCAGCCTGGCCGCGCTTTTCGAGCGCGCCGAACGCCCGGTCTCCCTTGCGCAATCGTTCGGCACAGGTTCCAAGGGCCCGGTGCAGGCCCGGTGCCCTCGCCCGACCGTCCGCGTCCAGGTACTGGTTGCGGGAACTGAGCGCCAGGCCATCCGGTTCACGCAGCGTCGGGCCCACGACCACCTTCACTGTCAGGTGCAGATCGACCTGCAAGCGGCGGATCACCAGGAGTTGCTGATAGTCCTTCTGCCCGAACACAGCACTGTCGGGCTGAACCAGATTGAATAACCGGGTGACGACCGAGGCCACGCCGTCGAAGTGGCCCGGCCGAAATTCACCGCACAGGATACGGGAGAGCTCCGGAACTGAGACGACCGTGCCCGCCCGCTCCCGCTGTGGATAAATCTCCTCGACTGCTGGCGCAAACAGGATGTCCACGTTGGCCTGGGTCAACAGACGCCGATCGCGGTCGAAGGTGCGTGGGTAGGCGGCGAAGTCCTCGCCGGGCCCGAATTGGGTCGGATTGACGAAAATCGAAACGACTACCCTATCGGCCAGCGTCCGGGCGATCTCCACGAGACTCAGGTGCCCGGCGTGAAGATTGCCCATCGTGGGCACCAGGGCGACGGTTTCCTCATGTGTGCGCCAGCCGCTCAGGTTTTCGCGCAGGCTGGCAATCGTACGGACGGTCTTCAAGGTCAGGAAAAGCAATGCTCGGGAGCTGGATAACTGTGGTCCTTCACCGCAGCCACGTAGGCCTGCAGTGCTTCGAGCGGCGAGGCACTGCCCTGCATGAAGTTGCGCACGAACCGCGGCAGCCGCCCCTGCGTGATGCCCAGCATGTCGTAGAGCACCAGGATCTGGCCGTCCACGCCAGGACCGGCACCGATGCCAATTACAGGGACCGTGACTGCATCCCGCACGGCTTGCCCCAGCTCATTGGGCACGCACTCCAGGAGCAGGATGTCGGCGCCCGCCTGTTCCAGCGCGACAGCGTCCTCGAGCATCTGTTCCGCCTGCGCCTGATCCCGGCCCTGAACCTTGAACCCGCCGATCTTGTGGACGGACTGGGGTCGCAACCCGAGGTGAGCGCAGACGGGAATGTCGTGACCAGCCAGATGCTCCACGATCTTCACCTGACTGGCGCCGCCTTCCAGCTTGACCATCATGGCCGCGCCTTCCTGCATCAACCGCACGGCATTCTCCAGCGCCTGGGTCGGGTTCGTGTAGCTCATGAACGGCATATCCGCCACAAGAAAGGCCCGCCCCAGTCCGCGACGGACGATTCGTGAGTGGTAGATGATGTCCTGCATCGTTACTGGCACCGTCGTGTCATGTCCCTGCACGACCATGCCGAGGGAATCCCCCACCAGAACGAGATCCGCCCCTGCCCTGTCCACCAGCAGGGCGAAACTAGCGTCGTAGGCCGTAAGGCAGGCAATTGGCTCGCCTGCATCCCGCATCGCGCGCAGTGTCGAGATGTTCACCGGGGCTTCCGGCAGGTCACGCTGTTGCAGTTGCTTGTACATGGTCGTTACGCGAATGCCGAGGCCACGGGGTTGAAAAAATGCCGGCCGTTGCGAATGCGTCCGATCTCCTCAAGCAACAGGCCGAAGTGGGCGTCATTATGGACCGGGTCGATCACGGCCGCATTCACGATCAACAGTGGCGCTGCATCGTAGTCGTGGAAGAAACGGGCGTAGGCTTCAGTCAGCCGCTCCAGGTATCGCCGTCCGATCCGCTGCTCAAAGTCGATGCCCCGCCGGGCAATCCTGAACAGCAGCGTATCCACAGGTGCCTGCAGATAGACCACAAGATCCGGCGCCGGCGCCTCAAAGGCCAGAGACTCGGCCACTTTTTCGTACAAGGCAAGCTCGGCCAGATCGAGATTGATCTCGGCGAACAGCCGGTCCTTGTTGATCAGGAAGTCGGAGATGCGTGTGTCGGCAAAGATGTCATTTTGCCGCAGCTGTTCAATCTGCTGCACCCTCTGAAACAGGAAGAAGAGCTGGGTGGGCAGAGAAGCGCCGCGGGGATCCCGGTAAAAGCGCTCGAGAAACGGGTTGGCTTCCGGCTGCTCAAGTAGCAGCTCACCACCCAGCGCATCCGCGAGACGACGCGCCAAACTGGTCTTGCCGACACCGATGGGGCCTTCGATAGCGATGTAACGGGAATTGCCCATATCTGGTTGTGCTTGGTCCTCTTCCGCCTGGACTCTTGTTGTTATTGGTCAAACGCCGCTGCCAGGCGCCAGACCGGACCCAGTCCCGGAATCCGTAATGCAGGGGCGATCTCCCGCAGTGGCAACAATACAAAATTCCGGCTGACAATGCCTGGGTGTGGCACGGTAAGACGCTCTGTAACGAGGGTCACCTCGCCGTAGACCAGCAAGTCGAGATCGATGCGTCGGGGACCCCAGCGAGAACCCGCGCTGCGATCCCTGCCCTGTCGGCGTTCGAGCGCCAGCAGCGCATCCAGCAGAGCGAGCGGGTCGAGGCGCGTCAGCAGCCCGGCCACCGCGTTGAAAAATTCCGGTTGAGGCTGCGGCCCAAGAGCGGGATTGCGCAACGTTGCCGAGTGGCTGACACAACGGGTAGCGGGCAGTCCGGCCAGTGCCTCGAGGGCTAAGTGCACCTGCCGCTCTGGCTCGTCCAGGTTGCTGCCGACTCCGACGTAGGCAGGCACCCAGCTTCGGGCCGGCATCGGCGTTGCAATCAGAAGGCTTGTTCCGCGGGACCCGGCCGCTGCGCGTCGCGGCCACCACCGCGACCGCCGTTGAACTCCCGGTGCTGGTCCTCGGATGACAGCGTCTGGACCCGTGTCCACCACTCCGCCAGTTCCGCAGGGACATCACCGAGTTCCGTGCGCAGCAAGAGCAAGTCGTAGGCGGCACGAAACCGCCGGTGCTGCAACAGGACCGCAGCGCGGCGGCCCTGGCGGCGGTTGAATCGGGGCTGAAGCTGGAGCATTTCACGCATGGGTACGGAGAAGCGCCGCGGGAGCATAATGCGCGTGATCTGCTCGTCGGCAATTTCGACACCCGCATCAATCAGCGCCTGCACCTCCGACAGTTGGCCCTTGCGACGCATCGCATTGGCGCGCTCCTGGACCGGCCCCCACAGGAAGACGCCGAAGAGAAACATTGGCGTTACGGGCAAGCTCTCGGCCACCCGCAGGTCGGTATTGGCCAGCGCCCGTTCGATGAACCGGTTGCGGCGTGGGTCAGCCCCGCCACCGGCAAGCCAGGCCGCCGTGGCCGGAAACAGGTGCTCAAACAGTCCGTGGATCCGCAGCCGCCGATACGCTTCGAGCGCGTGACCGGTCTCGAAAATCTTGAGGAATTCATCGAACAACCGGGCGGGGGGCACGCTGTCTATCAGTGCGCCGAGACGCGCCATGGGAGCTGCCGCCTCAGGGTGAATCTCGAGATCCAGCTTGGCCGCGAGGCGTACCGCACGGAGCATGCGCACCGGGTCCTCCCGGTAGCGTGTTTCGGGGTCGCCAATCAGCCGGATCCGGCGCGCCTCGATGTCCGGCATGGCATCGACGAAATCCCAGATCGAGAAATCGGCGATATTGTAGTAGAGCGCATTGACCGTGAAATCCCGCCGCCAGGCATCTTCTTCGATCGAGCCGAAGGAGTTGTCCTTGATGATGCGACCGGCAGCATCGAGGATCTGCCGATCCTCGCTCTCCAGGTCCTCGTTGCCAAGGCCGCGAAAGGTCGCGACCTCCACGATTTCGTCCCTGAAGCGGACGTGCACCAGACGAAAGCGCCGGCCGATGATCCGCGCGCTACCAAACAGCGCGCGCACCTGCTCGGGACTCGCGTCAGTCGCGATATCGAAATCCTTGGGTTGCCGGTTCAGCAGCAGGTCCCGCACCCCGCCGCCGACGATAAACGCCTGATACCCGCCGTCTTTGAGTCGATAAAGGACCTTAAGGGCGTTCCGGGAGATGTTCGCGCGGGAGATGTGGTGGTCAGACCGCGGGATGATGCGGGGCGAATCCACAGTGGGGATGGGTTGCGTCAAAGCAGCTCCGGCTTGAGCCAACGGCAAGGCCGACTATAATAGCAGTGCCGCTCCGGCGGCACAGTCACTCACGCTCCCTTCGTCTAGGGGTTAGGACGCGGCCCTCTCAAGGCTGAAACACGAGTTCAATTCTCGTAGGGAGCGCCACACCATTGCCTCTGTCAGACATGTCTTCGGCAACCCAACCTTCGGCAACCCAGAGCCCTGCTGCAGGGCCTCCGGTCCAACCTGCTGGCGTTTTCCGCCGGCTGGCAGCCGTATGCTACGACGGACTGCTGGTCGTTGCCGTGTGGATGCTCACCACACTGGCCATCGTCGCGCTGCGCGGCGGAGAGCCAGTGCCGCCGGGCCAGCTTGGCTATCAACTGCTGCTCATTAGTGCGACCGCCCTGTACTTCATCTCCTCGTGGTTGCGTGGTGGCCAGACCATCGGCATGCGCGCCTGGCGTCTCCGGGTGGAACGGGCATCGGGCGAACCGCTCGATGTAACGACCGGCATCGTCCGGTTTATCGGCGGCTTGGTGTCGGTTCTGACCGGCGGTATTGGCCTGCTGTGGTTGTGGATTGACCGGAACGAACTGACCTGGCACGACAGGCTCGCTGGGACCCAGGTACTGGTGCTCGCGAAGCAGTTGGGGTGATCGGTCTCAGCGGCTCCGGCTAAGAAGGCCGATCGTCACGATCGCCAGGAGGCCCGTTGGCAGCCAGGCAACGGCGACCGCATTGAGATTCCATACCTCGCCGCCATCCGAGAGCGTTCGGCTCAGGAGAAACCACGCGAGACCGATACCAAGACCCGCCAGCAGCCTCGAGCCCGCGCCGCCTGATCGCAACGGTCCGAGAACGAACGGCACAGCGAGTACGCACATCAGCGGCACCGCAAGGAGGGACGCGATGCGGCTCCAGAACGCCACCTCGTAGCTGCGTGCCTGCAGGCCACTGCGTTTAAGGTACTGGACGTAGCGCCAGAGAGCGGCGCCGGTCATAGTCTCCTCACGGATGACTGTCAGCCCCAGGAGATCCGGATTGACGCCCTCCAGCGCCAGCGATTGCGTCGTAACGCTCGTCTGGATGGCCGTTGCCGTGAAGCGACTCTCGGCGTAGTTTTGCAGGAACCAGCGCCGGTCCGGCTCAGCTCGCACCGACGCTGCGCGGCCAATCGCCTTGAGTGTGCCATCCTCGCCGAGGCGAAAAACGTAGACGTTGCCCGCCGGATGCTCTTCACTTGGAGGAACGATGTTGAGGATGGTCCTCCGGTCACGAATCCAGGCGCTGTCACCCGCACTGATGCCTGCCTGGCCGAATTTGGCCAGTTCCCGTTGCTGGCGCGCGTAGCGCTCGAGCGGTGGCGCGAGATACATGCTGGTGGCGAGTCCTGCCAGGGCAAGAACGATACCCGTCGCCAACACCGAATTTGCCAAGCCGCGCGGGGAGACGCCGGCGGCCCGCAGTACGATCAGTTCGCTGCGACCGGCCAATGCACCGAGCCCGAGAAGTGCACCGAGCAGCGTCGCAATAGGCAGCATCTGCGCAACGACGCTCGGCATCTGCAGCGCCACCCAGCCGAGTGCGTTCAGCAGTCCGTAGTTACCAATTCCGATGTCGTCCAGCTGGCCGACAAACTCGATGAAGGCGCCGAGGCTAATCAGCACAGCTAGCACCAGCCCGGTGGTACCGATGATGGTGCGGAACAGGTAGCCGCGCAGAATTCTCATGCGTGCATTCCACCGCCGGGAACGGCTGGGCTGGGCGGCCCTGGCACCCACCGTCGCCAGATACCGAGCTGGAAGAACAGCATGAGGAACGCTGCCACGAGGAACAATGCATGTACCCACCAGAGCCCCACGAACGCGGGGATCTGGCCACGCTCGAGCCAGCCGCGCCCGGCAGCGAGCAGATTGGCGTAGATGAGGTAGACGAGGACAGCCGACGCAAGCCCGGCAAAACGCCCCTTGCGCGGCTCCGTCTTGGCGAGTGGGACAGCGAGGATGGCCAGCGTAAGCAGCGTCAGTGGAACACCCAGGCGCCAGTGAAATTCGGCCAGGTCGGCTGGATCCTTCGACGCAAGCAAGGCGGATGTGGAGCGGGCCTCAGGCTTCAGCTTCAGGGGGCCGCTTGCTGGCAGCTCAAACGGAATACCGTGCTCCTCAAAATCGACAAGACGAAAGCGCTGATCGCCCGGCTGGCCTTCGTAGCGGTGTCCGCGCGCGAAGGTGAGCACACGAATGCCGTTGCCGGCGTCCTGTTGCCAGGCCTCGTCAGCGACGATAATTTCCAGCTTGTCGCCGTTTCGCCGTTGCACGAACACCTGATGGAGGTGCCTGTCAGGCGTGAGCGATTCGGCATACAGCGCAGCAGTACCATCAGCGAAGCTGACGAAGCGGCCCGCCGCCGGCAGCCCGAGACTGGCATCCCGTTTGGCCTGTGCAGCAAAAGTCTCAACCTGGCGCAGAGCCGCCGGCGAAACGACCAGGCCAAGGAATCCAACTAGCACCGCGAGGATCGCACCCAGCGAGAGCACGGCAGAATAGAGCTGCGCCGGCCCGACGCCACAGGCCATCATGGCGGCCATTTCACTGTCGTGATAGAGCCTGGCAAGCGCCAGCATGATCGCCAGAAAAAACCCGACCGGAATCAGAATGGTGAGGTATTGGACCGTCGTCAGCCCGAGCACCTGCAGAATGGCCGCGCGTGGCAGCTTGCTCGCAGCGGCGTCCCCAAGCACGGATGCGAACTGGTTGGTGACAAGGATCAGGAGCAGAACCAGTGTGACTACCAGCCAGGTTTGCAGTATTTCGCGCAGGACGTAGCGCTGGATGAGGCCATTCATTGCGACGGCAGCCTTAAGGAAGCCTCAGGATGAATCGGGTACACTATTGTGCCTTCAGGCAACGGATTTCCTGCGAGAGTCCGGACGTGGACCAACCTTGGTTTACAGGTCGCATGGAGTCAAGCACGCGCATATCGAGGTCAGCATGCAATTCCAGGTGAAAACTGGTACCGCCAGCCAGCAACGGACACCCTGCGCGATCGTTGCAATCTACTCCGGTGGCGAGCTCTCAGGCCCGGCCAGGGGCCTCGACACCGCCGGCGGAGGCCTGATCACCCGCGTGATCCGGAATCGCGACATAAAGGGCGACCCCGGCGAGCTGCTGCTGCTGACCGACACGGGGGACCTGCCCTGCCAGCGGATTCTGCTCGTGGGGCTTGGCCCCAAAGGCAAGCTGGATCGCCGGACGTGGCGGAAGGCCACGCGCAGCGCGCTCGGTGCGGTGGCGCGCGGCAAGTACGCCGAGGCCACCCTGCATCTCACGGCCGAGACCACGAGTGACGCTGACGCCTACCGCAGGGCACGACTGGCGGTGGAAATCTGGCACGAGGTCAGCTACCGGTTTGTCGCGATGAAATCCGAACCCGGAGAGAGTGGGCCTTCCATCAAACGGCTCGGTATCGCCACAAACAGCCGGGACCTGCGCCAGGCTCGGCGGGGCATCGAGCACGGCGAGGCCATAGGCCGGGCCGTGGCGCTTGCCAAGGATCTGGGCAATCTCCCGCCGAACATCTGCACCCCAAGCTACCTGGTGGAGCAGGCGCGCAACATCGTCAGGCACGGGAAAAAACTGTCCCTGAAGGCTATGGGTATCGCGGAGATCCGGAAGCTGCGCATGGGGGCTTTCCTTGCGGTCACGCAGGGCGCGGCCGAGCCCCCCCGCTTTATTGTCCTGCGGTACCGGGGCGGACCCGCTACCGCCAGGCCCGTCGTGCTCGTGGGCAAGGGCATCACATTTGATTCCGGCGGCATCTCCATCAAACCGGCTGGCGGGATGGACGAGATGAAGTACGACATGTGTGGCGCAGCCACGGTCCTTGGCGTGCTCCAGGCGGTGGCCGAGCTCAAGCTTCCGATCAACGTGATTGGCGTCGTGCCGACGTGTGAAAACCTGCCCAGCGGCACAGCGACGCGGCCCAGCGACATCGTGCGCACAATGTCGGGGCAGACCGTGGAAATCCTGAATACCGACGCGGAAGGCCGTCTGATTCTCTGCGATGCCATCACGTACGCATTGCGATTCAAACCAGCGGCGCTTATCGACATTGCCACGCTCACCGGTGCCTGCCTGGTCGCCCTGGGTCGGGTCCGTTCCGGCCTGCTCGGCAATTCGGACCAGTTGGCGGACGACCTGCTCGACGCCGGCCAGGCAGCAGACGACCGGGCATGGAGGCTGCCGCTCGATGATGACTACGCGGAGCTCCTGAAGAGCCCGTTTGCCGATGTGGCCAATATTGGCGGACGAGACGCCGGGACAATCACGGCCGCAGCCTTCCTCTCACGCTTTGTCGGCAAGACGGACTGGGCACACCTCGACATCGCAGGCACGGCCTGGACCCAAGGCAGCGGCAAGGGCGGCACCGGCCGCCCGATCCCGCTACTGATGGAGTTCCTGCTGCACAGAAAGTAACGCGGCTGCGGCGGATCCCGTCAATGAGTACAACGCGAGTGTCCTTTTACGTACTGAGCGGCGCCGAACCCCTGGCCCGACTAGGATTCGCCTGCCGGCTGGCGGAGAAGGCTTACAAATTGCGGAACCGGATCCACGCGCATGCCAGCGATGCCGGAATGGCGCAGGCGCTTGATAACCTGCTCTGGACATTTCGACAGGGCAGCTTTGTACCCCACGAAATGCTGACGCCAGACAGTCAGTTGAACGCACCGATCACGATAGGATTCGCCGGCAATCCCGCCCCGGTCGAACCACCGACCGCGGACCTCCTGATCAACCTTGCCGGCGAAATCCCGACATTTTTCGAACGCTACGCGCGTATCGCTGAAATTGTAGACAGCAGTCCGGCAAGTCGCGAAGCTGGCCGCGTCCGACACCGCTTTTATCGGGACCACGGCCTGGAACCGGAAACCCACGAGGTACCCTGAGCATGGACCAGTCACGCATCCCCGTACTGACCGATGCCGTAGCCCGCCCGCGGCGCACTGCGGTGGACGAAACGGCGCGCCCGACCCTCACGGAATCCGAGCTGGCAGAACTGCAGGTCAGGATCGCTACCGGTAGCTTCATGCTGGTGGAAAAGCTGCTGCATCAGGCCTACAAGGAAATGGAGGCAACGCTCTTCGACGAAGTCGTGGGGCGCCTCCGGCACGAACTCCCGGAACTGATAGACCAGGTCCTGCGCGAGCACTTCGAACGAGATCTCAAGGATGACTGAGTGACCGACGTTTCTGCCGACGGCACCGCTGCACCTCTCGACAAAGCCTATCAACCCGCCGGTATCGAGCAGCGCTGGTACGCACACTGGGAGGCTGCCGGCTACTTTGGGCCGGCTGGCCGCGGCGCGCCCTACTGCATCATGATTCCACCGCCTAACGTGACCGGCACCCTGCACATGGGGCACGCCTTCCAGCACACGCTGCAGGACGCGTTGACCCGCTATCA
The DNA here is from genome assembly GCA_031395645.1 of Gammaproteobacteria bacterium. Classification (GTDB taxonomy): domain Bacteria; phylum Pseudomonadota; class Gammaproteobacteria; order Steroidobacterales; genus SHZI01. Next base: position 72,878 of record JANNJM010000056.1, read on the forward strand.
CCGCATGCGGGGCGATAACACCCTGTGGCAACCCGGCTCGGACCATGCCGGCATAGCCACGCAGATGGTAGTCGAACGACAACTCAACGCCGAAGGTAAACGCCGGCACGACCTCGGCCGCGAGGCATTCGTAGCCCGCATCTGGCAGTGGAAAGAGCAGTCGGGCGGGACCATCACCCGCCAGATGCGGCGTCTTGGCAATTCGGTGGACTGGTCCCGGGACCGCTTCACGATGGACGAGGGCTTGTCGCTGGCCGTTACGGAGGTCTTTGTCCGCCTGCACGGAGAGGGCCTGATCTATCGCGGCAAGCGCTTGGTGAACTGGGATCCGGTCCTGCATACCGCCCTGTCCGACCTGGAAGTACAGTCGGAACCCGAGCAAGGGTCGCTCTGGCACGTGAAGTACCCGTTCGCGGATGGCAACGGTCACCTGGTCGTTGCCACAACCCGACCCGAGACCATGCTCGGCGACACGGCTGTGGCCGTTCATCCGGCTGACGAGCGCTACCGGCAGTCCGTGGGCAGAGAGATCCGCCTGCCGTTAACCGGGCGGCTGATACCCGTGCTGGCCGATGACTACGTCGACCCTGAATTCGGCTCGGGCTGCGTCAAGATCACACCCGGTCACGATTTCAACGACTACGAGGTCGGCAGGCGGCACCAGCTGCCGGTCATCAATATCCTCGATCGCGACGCCCGGATCATCAGCAAGCCGGATGCCGCGGGCTCTGGCTACGATCCCGCAAGGGCGCTGGAAGAAATTCCGTCTGAGCTTCGCGGCGTCGAGCGCATGGCCGCGCGTCGCCGTATCGTGGCCCTGCTCGAAGAACAGGGACTGGTCGAGCGCATTGATGCGCACACTCTCCAGGTCCCGCGCGGCGACCGGAGCGGCACGATCCTGGAGCCCTGGCTCACCGACCAGTGGTACGTGAAGATCGCCCCGCTGGCGGGGCCCGCGATTGCCGCTGTGGCCGATGGCCGCATCCGGTTCGTGCCCGAGAACTGGGCAAAGACCTACTTCCAGTGGATGAACAACATCCAGGACTGGTGCATCAGCCGGCAGCTCTGGTGGGGTCACCGCATCCCGGCCTGGTATGACACCGACGGACGAGCCTACGTCGGCCGGAGCGAGCAGGACGTGCGGTCGGCTCACGGCCTTGCCCCTGAGGTCGCCCTGACCCAGGACGAGGACGTGCTCGACACCTGGTTCTCCTCAGCGCTGTGGCCCTTCTCGACGCTGGGCTGGCCGGAACAAACTACTGCACTCAAGACTTTCTATCCCTCGAGCGTGCTCGTGACGGGTTTCGACATCATTTTCTTCTGGGTTGCCCGAATGATCATGTTCGGGCTCAAGTTTGCCGGCGACGTGCCGTTCCGCGAGGTCTACATCACGGGACTCATCCGCGACGAAAACGGCGACAAGATGTCCAAATCCAAGGGCAACATCATTGACCCGCTGGATCTCATCGACGGCATTGACCTGCCCAGCCTGCTGGCCAAGCGGACCTTAGGACTGATGCAGCCGCAACTGAAGCCGCAGATCGAGAAGGCCACCAGGAAGCAGTTTCCCAATGGCATCCCCGACTACGGTACCGATGCACTGCGATTCACGTTCGCCGCCCTCGCCAGTACGGGCCGGGATATCCGCTTCGACATGAACCGCATCGACGGATACCGGAACTACTGCAACAAGATCTGGAACGCAGCACGCTACGTACTGATGAACGTCGAGGGGCGGGACCTGGCCCATGGCTCTGCGGCTATTGCCAATCTCAGTCTGCCTGATCGCTGGATCATCTCCAGGCTTAGCAAGACCGTCGAGGCCGTGGCCGGCCACTTCGGCACCTATCGGTTCGATCTTGCCGCGCGCGCCCTCTACGAGTTCATCTGGAATGAGTACTGCGACTGGTACCTGGAACTGACCAAACCGATCCTGCAGAACCCCGACACGCCGGCCAGCGATCAGGCAGCGACCCGCCGCACGCTGGTGACGGTGCTGGAAGCACTGCTCCGTGCGAGCCACCCGTTCATGCCTTTCATCACGGAGGAGATCTGGCAGCGCGTCGCGCCGCTGGCTGGTGCTTGTGGCGATTCGATCATGCTGCAGAGCTGGCCAGACGCCGCATTTTTTCCGGTGGACGATGGCGCGGAAAGCGAAATGCTCTGGGTACAGGGCATGGTGCTCGCCGTGCGCCAGATCCGGGGTGAGATGGACATTCCGCCGGGCCGGCGGATTCCTGTGCTACTACAGGACGGGACGGCGGAAGATGCACGTCTCCTAGCCGTGCACGACCGGTACCTGCGGGACCTGGCGCGGGTCGCGAGCATCGACACCCTCGAACCCGGCGCACAGGGCCCACCCAGCGCGACCACACTGGTGGGCGGCCTGAAGGTACTAGTACCAATCGCCGGCCTGATCGATGTGGCGGCAGAGCGCGCCAGGCTCACCAAGACTCGCCTGAAGACTGTTGCCGACCTGGAACGGGTGAACCAGAAACTCTTGACCGAAAGCTTTACCAGCCACGCACCGGAAGCCGTGGTCGCCAGGGAGCGGGAACGCCAGGAGACGCTACGCAGGGATCTGGCCAAGCTGGAAGCGCAGCTGACACAATTGGCATCGCTGTAAGACGACAGCAATGGGGACAGCGGGGAAATGGGGACATGCCTCATTTCCA
>JANNJM010000057.1:0-36260 GCA_031395645.1 Gammaproteobacteria bacterium
GGGAAATGAGGCATGTCCCCATTTACTGAGGCAGGTCCCCATTTGGGCTACAATTTCGTGGCCGCGGCTATCGGTTGCGGCTTGCGAATGGTCTGACATCTACCTCAAACAAGGGTCCTGACGTTGGAGACTCTGCGACTCGTTTATCACACCGCCAAGGTTCGCCTCGGCTTCCTGATCATGGCCTGCGCAATGGCGGGCCTGGCAGTCAGTCCGGCCACCAGCCGGGGTGTGGAGTTGTCCGCCTGGCAGGTTCTTATCCTCGGCGTCGCCACCCTGCTGTCGTCCGCCGCAGCGGGCGCCTTTAACCAGTTGTGGGAGCGGGACCTCGACCGCGACATGCAGCGCACGCGGGAACGGCCCTTTGCGACCGGCCGGTTCGCCGCCACGGGCGCCTGGCATGCCGGGATCCTGCTGGTGGTCCTGATCTCGGTCGTCAGTGCCGGACTGGCCACCAACGCCACCGCCGCGCTTTACATCTTCCTCGGCGCTTTCACCTACGGAGTCGTCTACACCGTCTGGCTGAAGCGCCGTACCTGGCTCAACATTGTCGTTGGCGGCCTCGCCGGCAGTTTCGCTGTGCTGGCCGGCGCCGCCGCCGTCGGTGGGGAACTGGAGACTGCCCCGCTGATTCTCGCAGTCGTGCTCTTTCTCTGGACCCCGCCGCATTTCTGGGCGCTGGCATTCGCCTGCAAGAAGGACTACGCGGCGGCTGGCGTGCCGATGCTGCCCGTCGTCGTCAGCGACGCGGTCTCGACCCGCACCATTCTCGGTCACGCGGTCGCACTCGTAGCGCTGTCGGTGGTGCCGTTCTGGTACGGCATGAGCTGGATCTACCTCGCGAGCGCGCTGGCGGGTGGGGCGTTTTTCCTGCTGGCCAGCTGGCGCCTCGTGCTCCGGCCGACCATTCCGCAGGCCTGGCGCACCTTTGCGGCCTCGATCGTGCAACTTGGCCTGCTGCTGACGGGGGCGATCTTCGACAATCTTCTGCTGGGGTGACGACGATCGGGAAGCGACTCGCCAGTCGATTGCGCAGTCTCGAGCAGGCGCCGTACGCGGGGCTCTTCTGTCTGCTGGTCGTGATCATGGGCCTCGCCCTTGGTCACTCCTGGCTGGTGCTCCAGCGCCAACTTACGGGCGGCCTGTCCTCCCTCGATACCGTGGTGTCCCTGCTGGAGGGGGCGGTCGGTATTGTGCTGGTCTGGATCGGCCTGAAGAAGGACGAGAATCAGGCCACGTGGCTCGGCTACATCGGTGCCCAGTTCATCTGGATCGGCTGGTTCGAGTGGACCTGGGAGTACTTCAGTCACTGGCTGAAACTTGAGCCTGTCATGGACCGGGGCATGCCGATTCTCAGCCCCGGCCTCCTGATGATCCAGTCCACATCGCTGATCGTGATCCTGCTGCTGGTCCTCCTTGGCGCGAACAAGGACACGCGCTGCCGCATGTTCATGTGGTTCCACCGGAATCTGCGCCTGCGCCCCGGGCAGCTGACCGCGGGCTACAAGCGACAACACGCGAGAAACACGGCGCTGGAGACGATCTTTCTCGTCTGGTTTATTTATTTGTGTGCCATCACGATCAACGACCCGCGGCTGATCCGTTACGACAGCACGGCGGCGATGGTCATTACGGTGGGCTTCTTGGGCTGGGGGCTTTACCTCGTGCCGAAGCTGGCAAGGATCCGCGGGCTCGGCGCCGCCCTGCGCTATGCGATTCCGACCGGGAACATTCTCTGGTTGCCGACGGAGGCGTTTTCGCGCTGGGGGCTCTACCCGGAAGTCTGGGTGAGGCCGTCTGAGTACGCGGGCCTGATGTCGTTGGTGCTCGTCGGGTTCCTGGTCGCGGGTGTTGCTATTTTGCAAAGCCGGGAACTGGATAGCGAGACCCGGAGCGCCCGCTAGGGCTCCAGGGCTCTTTGACGACGAGCAAGAGTTGTCGTTACTATCCAACGGGGAGCCGCAATGGGGATTGCGGGCTTCGCGTCTTTTCGGGCACGGGGGGTGTTCAATGCGCTTACCAAAGATCAGCGGCACACGGGTCGCCGGTTCTGTCATGGCGGCCGCTCTGGTGGCTTTCACGATGGATGCACTGGCTGTCGACGAGGTCATCGTCACCACCCGCAAGCGGGCGGAAAACCTTCAGAGGGTGCCCATTGCGGTGGACGCCATTTCGGCGGAGGACATCGAGCGCAAGGGCATCACGAGCCTCAAGGACCTCGTCAGCCAGTCATCGAGCGTCATTCTCGACCAGGGGTTCGCGCCGCAGGATCAACGGATCGTGATTCGCGGCCTGGCGCCGACGCGTGGCCGCCAGAACGTGGCCGTGCTCCAGGACGGTATTGAGGTGGGCAGTGAGGCCATTGCAACCTCCGGTGGTTCCCTGCTGATCAATCCACGCCTGTTCGATCTCGAACGGGTGGAGATCGTCAAGGGTCCCCAGATTGCGCTGTTCGGCCGGTCGGCGTTCGCCGGCGCCATCAACTACATTACCCGCAAGCCGGACGGCGAATTCCGTGCGCGGGCTGCCACGGATTTTGGCACTGACGGTCAACTGGAACTGTCAGGCGGCGTCGATGGCCCGGTGACCGACAGCATCGCCGCGGGTCTCCATGGCATGTTCTGGACCCACGATGGGTTCTACACCAACACCCTGACTGGCGACAAGGCAGGAGACTCGAAAGGCAGGAGTCTTGCCGGCACCGTCGTCTGGAATATTACGGACAAATTTTCCGCCACGACCAGACTGGAGAACCTGAACGACGAGTTCGGCGTAACACCCTATGCCGTGATGCGCTTCAACGCAGACTTTGATGTGCCGCTGGAGGCCCGCTCACCGTTCGACCCGGACGGTGCTGGTCCGATCATCGGGTTTGGGCCGCTGACGACCGCCACCACCGTGCAGGGCGTCCGTGGCGATACCCCCGGTGCAGACGACCTCGTGCTCGCGATGAGCGAGGATCCGCGCACCTGCAGTGTGACTGGCGCGCCTGAGTGCAAGAACTACTCAGGCACCGACCGGGACATCACCCGGGGTACCCTGACTCTGGATTGGGACGCCGGTCCGGTTACGCTCACGTCCCTGACGCATTACGCCGACGCGCAGACGTTCCAGTTCGAGGGCTCGGAGGACCAGAGCGCCAACAGTGTCCAGCAGATACCGAATAACTTTGGCGGGACCAGTCCGGTTTCGGCGCCTGGCGAGTTCTGGGTCGACAACGACACGAATCTGTTCAGCCAGGAAATCCGGATCGCCTCCAACGGCGAGGGGCGGATCTCGTGGGTGGCGGGGGCCCTGTTGTGGCAGGAGAAGGTCGACGTTCTGGACGGTTCCCTCACCTGTTTCAACCTTGCAGGGATAGCCTGCGGGCCAACCCTGGCAGCAATTCTGCCGAATGCGCCCCTGAATGTACCGGGCGATGGCCTCACGCCGCTGAACGCGGACACGTGGGTGCGCGACACCGACCACTATTCCGTCTATGGCTTGGTCGAGTGGCAATTCCTTGAACAGTGGAAGCTCACGCTGGAAGGCCGGCAGACGTGGGAAGACCTTGAGGTCAAGGGTCCCGATCAGGACAACGGCCTGTTCTTTACCTCCCCGCCATTCCCCGGCGGGCCTACCAGCTCCGGGCCCGGTACCTCGGCAGCCACCGGCCTGACGACCGTCTCCAACTCCCGGGGTGGCACGGAAGACGACCAGTACTTTGCGCCAAAGGTGACCGTGACCTGGCAGGCGACCCCGGATCAGCTCTACTACTTGTCCTGGGCAGAGTCGTTCAAGCCGAAGGGCATCAGTGCCCTGCTCGGCGGCACTGGCGCGTTCTTCAACACCGCCTGTGGCGGCGTAACCCAGCCCACTTGCACCGACCCGATCAAGGACTACCGCTTCGACCGGGAAAAGCTCGACAACTACGAACTGGGCGCGAAGACCAGCTGGCTGGACGGTACCGTGCGGCTGAACGGCGCGTTCTTCTTTCAGGACTTCAAGAACAAGCAGGTCTCCACCCAGATCACGGATCCCAACACCGGCGTCCTGAGCCCGCGGATCATCAACGCGGGGGCTGCAGAGGTCTATGGCCTGGAACTGGAAGCCACCTGGTTTGCCAGCGAGCATCTGACGTTCGGCCTGGGCTACACGTGGCTGGATACCGAGTACACCGACTTCAAGGCCAACACCACAGGTGTCGGCACGATCTCCTACGTGGGTAATTGCACCATGGGGGCCACGACCGAAGACCTGAACGGCGATGGCAACTTTGTTGACGATCCCAACGCGCCAACCGTCAACGACGCCGGTGAAGTCATCCGGTTCTGTACCACGGACTACTCTGGAAACGAGCTTGAAGGTGCGCCGGAAAACGCGCTGACCGGTAATGCCCGCTGGCAGGCGCCCCTGGTGGGTTCCACCGACTACTTCCTGGACGGCGACTTCGAGTTCCAGGACGACCGCTTCGCGAGCGACAAGAACCAGATGGTGTTTCCGGCATTCTGGCTCTTCAACTTCCGGGCCGGGATCGTGAATGAAAGCTGGGACGTCATGGCCTACGTCGACAATGCCTTTGACGACGACACGGTCAAGACCGGCTTTGAAGACGGAGACATCCCGAAATTCGGTGCGACCTTCCGCTTCCTCAGCCACGGTACGCTGGTGCTACCGGATCCGCGCACCTACGGGATGCGCGTCAACTATCGCTTCGGCAAGTAGGCCTGCCGGTAGGAGCGCCTTCAGGCGCGATCTTTATTTGTCGCGCCTGAAGGCGCTCCTACGAGGCGCTCCTACAGCGCTCCTGCAAGGCGCTCGGCCGGCGGTCAGGTCTGTTCGCAGACGAGGATCTGCCGGGCCGTGATCGAGCCGATCAGCAGCTTCTTGCCGTAGGTGACGCCGACGCTGCCGGCGGCAATCTGCTCGCCGGCATTCAGGTAGATCTCTTCAATCGCGGCGCCGCCGTTGCTGTCCGGGACCACCCGCAGGACCTGCGTGGGTGCCGGTTTGCCGCTGATGAAGTGCTGGATCAGCTTCACCGTGTTGGCATGGCCGGTGACCCAGAGGCTGCCGTCGGTGGCCACGTCCACGTTGTCGGGAGACGTCGGGACGGTGATGCGGGCCGTCTCGGTTAAGGAGCCGTCAGCTGGATTGCGTGCGAGTACGCGCAGGCGCTGGGCCGAGGTTTCGGAAACGTAGAGCGTGTTGCCGTCCGCCGAGACGTTCATGCCGCCGCCGGAGGCGATGTCGTCCAGCACCACGCGTGCAGTGGTGCCGTCGAAGTAGGTGAGCGGAGAGGCGCCGACGCCGAGCTGTTGCAGGCCGGCGGCGAGCCCGCCTGTCAGCACCTTGTCGTTCGCCACGTAGAACTGGCGGGGGCCGACGGCGGTCATGTCGTTGGGCGAATTGAACAGGGGGCTGCCGAACGTCTCCCGGTGCGTGAACTGTCCCGGCAGGACCTCGTCGAAGACTTCCACCAGTTCCGGCTCGATACCCCGGTTCAGCGGATGGTTGATCACGAACAGGCTGCGCTTGCCGGCCGGGTCGATGTAGAGGCTCAGGCCGTGGGTGCGCAGGTGCGCCGGCCGGTCGAGCAGCGCGTCCTCCAGCTTGAGCGGGACGCGATTGAGGTCGAGGCGCATGATCGTGCCCTGGACCGAGCCGACTGCCGTGCCTTCGCCTTTGACCAGCGCCTGCCGGTCCAGATAGGAGACGTAAACCAGCCCGCGCTCCTGATCGACCGTCATGTCTTCGGCGCTGGCATCCAGGGGCAGGGACTCGCAGTTGCCGGCAAAGTGGGGCTCGATGGTGCGGAAAGCGCCGCCGCGGTTCAGTGCGTAGAGGGTACCGAGCCCCGCAACCAGCACGAGGACGCCAATGATCTTGAGCAGCAGCTTGATAAAGCGCATGGGACGACCTTGCAGGGCAAAAAGGTACCGGACCTTAGTTTCTTTAGTTGTTCCTGGTCAACCACCGGTTGAATCACCAGACGGATAGACGGGCACTGCCCCTAGTCTCCGGCACGGCTCCTTGCCACACTCGGCATCCGGGGTTGCCCCGGGCAGGAAGCATCAGAACATGACTGCACCCAGCATTCCGGAGTCCGCGGATTCCACCTCGAATCCTGCGAGCGAGGTTGGCCTCTATCGCGTCGGCCCCATCGTCATGCGTTCCGGCGTCACGCGACAGCACCTCTGGACCCTGTTCTTCGTCTCGTTCTTCAGCATCGCCATGATGAACTCGGTGGGCATCATGCAGGCCTACCTGTTCAACGAGATCCTGAAGATCCCGCCCAACGAGCAGGGATCTCTGACCGGGACCCTGCTGGTGGTGCAGGAACTGGTCGTCATCCTGCTGGTGGGTGTGGCCGGCGCTCTCTCGGACCGGGTGGGGCGGCCGCCCGTCTTCGCCACGGGCTTCCTGCTGCTCGCCCTCGGCTACTGCCTGTACCCGCTGGCCAGCGGCGACCTGGAGACGGTCCGCTGGGAACTGGTCTTCTTCCGGCTCTTCATCGCTTCCGGCGTGGCCTGCGTCAACGTGATGCTGTCGTCGGTGGCCAACGACTATCCCGTGGACCGGACCCGGGCCAAGACGATTGCCGCCGTCTTCATCTTCAACGGCGTGGGGATCGCCAGTCTGCCCCGGCTGGTCGGCGGGCTGCCCCAGATGTTCATCGAGAGGGGCATCGACCCGGTCTGGGCGGGCCGCTACGCCTACTGGTGCCTGGCGGGAATCTGCGTGATGCTGGCTCTCGTCCTGCTGTGGGGCCTCAAGCCGGGCGCGATGACCAAGTCCAAGGAGCGGGAGCCGCTGCTGGCCACGCTCAAGGTGGGGCTGGCCGCGGCCCGCATGCCGCGGGTCGCCCTGGGTTACGCTGCTGCCTTCGTGTCCCGCGCCGATCTCGCCGTCGTCAGCCAGTTTCTTACCCTGTGGCTGGTGCAGGAAGGCATGGCCCAGGGCATGACACCTGCCGAGGCCACGGTCAAGGCGACGACCTTCTATATCGTCATCCAGGCGTTTGCGCTGCCCTGGGCGGTGGTCTTTGGCATCCTGCTGGACAAGATCGACCGCGTGAAGGGGCTGATGATCGGCATGGGCGTGGCCTTCGTGGGCTACGCTTCCCTGGGCCTCCTGGAGAACCCGCTGAGTGTGGGGATGTATGTCGCCGCTGCCTTCGTTGGCGCCGGCGAGATGTCGTCCAACATTTCGGCCACCTCGCTGATTGGCAAGGAGGCGCCGGAACGCGGCCGCGGCGCGGTCCTGGGACTCTTCAGTCTCTTCGGGGCCGTGGGCATCATGGTGGTCGGCGTGGTCGGTGGCTGGCTCTTTGACAACTGGAAGCCGGTCGGGCCGTTCCTCTACATGGCCGGTTCCAACGCCTTCATGGTCCTGGCAGCCGTTCTGGTCTTCGTCGCCACGCGCAGGGCCAGCGGTAACCGAGCGGGAAACCCGGCGGCTACCGGGGCTTGATACCATCTAGCTTCTGTTCACGCACTTTGAGGACTGCACCGATGCCGACCACCCGCCGGGAATTGCTGAACAACTTTGCCACCGTTGGCCCGCTGGGCGCCCTGTCACTGGGCATGCTCCAGTCCGGTTCGGCTTTCGGGGCCGCGGCTGCTGGTCCCGGCCCGGCTGGTCTCAGCAAGTACGGCAAGGGTCCCGGCCTCGAAGGCCCCTACCTGGATCTGCGCACCGGCAAAGGCAACAAACTGGCCTATGCCCGACTCCAGGGCGACCTGGACAACGCGAAGCAGAAGTATTTCTGGTTCAAGGGCTACGTCTCCGGCGTACGGCCCGGCAAGAAGATCGATGACCTCTGCGGCGCCGAGGGCTTCGGCGCGATTCGCCTGAACCAGTTGCCCGACGGCACAATCCAGCGCATGTGCCGCGAGGTGATCTTCTACACCGACCTCCGCAGTGGCGAAGTGCTGCAGGAGTGGAAGAACCCCTACCTGAACGAAACGGTGAAGGTGGTCCACGTGGACAACGACCCCTTCAACTATATCATCGAGGACTTTTTCCCGGCGCCGCCGTCCTTCGGTGGCCTCAACAAGGAAGCCCCGCCGCCGCGGATTCCCTTTGTTCTGCCGTGGTACCAGCACGGGCCGTGGGCCGAGATGGAGATTCACATCCACCTCGCGTACCCCAGCGCACTGCAGCCGGCGAAGTGGCCCCGCGAGTCCGCCGGCCCCATCGCCCAGGTGTCGGAGTTCTTTGCCCATCACGTGCGCGTCGACGATCTGCAGAACGAGAAGCTCACCACCGTGGACTACCGGGGCACCTGGAACCGCATTACCCCCTGGCTGCCCTGGATGCTCATGGGCCAGATGCCCGGCAATGCCCAGTACAGCTGCTTCATGGGCAATTGCGATGACCTGGAGCAGGTGCTCCACCGGCCCGTGCTCGACTTCGCCGAGAAGAACTACAAGAAATACTTCAGCGCGCCCGAGAAGTACGAGGCGGTGCGGAGCCTGTCGAGTCTCGAGTACTACGCCGAACAGCAGAAGCCCCAGCCGCCAAAGTAAGAAATGGGGACATGCCTCATTTCCCCGACCCGCAACTGGCGGGCCGGGGAAATGAGGCATGTCCCCATTTTTCTCGCCGGTAGGTGGTCGCTGTGGCAATTCCGCACCCACTGGCCGTTCCTGTCTGCTGCGCTGTGCCCCACAATTAAGTCTGAACTTTCCTGGGTTTCCTGCGTATGTCCCGCAAGTTTGGCGATCGTCTGATGTACATCGGCGGGCAGTTCGTGCCCGGCAGTACTGGTCAGTGGATTGAGTCCGTCAATCCGGGCACCGAGGAGGTCCACGGGCGCGTGCCCGTCGGGACCGTCGAGGACGTAAACAACGCAGTCGTCGCTGCCGAGGCTGCCCAGCCGGCCTGGGCGGAACACGCGATCTGGGAGCGGCGCGATCTGTTGCGCACGCTCGCCGCCGCGATGCGGGCCCGCTCTGCCGAGGTGCTGCCGCTGGAAGCGGCCGACACCGGCAACACCATAGCTAGCCTCGGCCGTGATGTTGAGGTGGCTGCCAACTACCTCGAACTCTTCGCGGGGCTGGGGACGGAACTGAAAAGTGACAGCGTGCCGGCCTCAAAGGACGGGATCCACTTTTCCATACGGGAGCCCTACGGCGTCGTTGCGCGGATTGTGCCCTTCAATCACCCGTTCCTGTTCGCCGCCGCGCATCTCGCCGCGCCGCTCATGGCGGGCAACACCGTGATCGTCAAGACACCCGAAACCAGCCCGCTATCCGGCACGCTGATGGGTGAGATCTGCCGCGACGTACTGCCGCCGGGCGTGGTCAACATCGTCCACGGCCCGGGCCTGCCCACGGGCGATGCGCTGGTACGCCACCCGAAGATCTGGCGAATTGGCTTCACCGGTTCGGTGCAAACCGGTATGGCCATCCAGCGCTCGGCCGCCGAGGTGGCGGTCAAACACATCTCGCTGGAACTGGGCGGGAAGAACCCGATGATCGTCTGCGCGGACGCGGACCCGGCGACTGTTGCGAAGGCGGCCGTCGCTGGTATGAACTTTGCGTGGGCGGGGCAGTCCTGCGGCTCGAACAGCCGGCTGCTGATCCACGAGTCCCTCTACGACCAGGTCGTGGACCGGATTGTGGCGCAGGTCTCAGCCATCAAGGTTGGCGACGCACTCGATCCGACATCGCAGATGGGCCCGGTCAATTCCGTGGGACACTATCAGCGGATTCTCTCGTTCGTCGAATCTGCCCGCCATGACGGAGCGAAACTTCTGACGGGAGGCGAACGGCCGGCGGGTGAGGCGTTTCGCCGCGGCTACTGGCTGCGCCCGACAGTGTATGGTGACGTGACGATGCACATGCGGGTGGCGCGCGAGGAGATTTTCGGGCCCATCCTGTCGATCCTCAAATGGACGACCCAGGAAGAGGCGATCGCGATGGCAAATGCCACTGAGTACGGCCTGGCTTCCGGCGTCTGGACTAATGACCTGAAGGCCGCCATGACGTTCGCGCGCGCGCTGCAGTCCGGCTTCGTGTGGATCAACACCACGGCGCGGCATTTCGTGGGGATGCCTTTCGGCGGCTGGAAGAACAGCGGCCTCGGGCGCGAGGAGTGCCTGGAAGAACTGCTGAGCTACACGCACAACAAGGCAATTCACGTCTTTGTCTGAGGCATCCACAGCGGCGGTCGCCGCGAAAGCGCCAGGCCGGAAATTCTGGTTCGTCCAGCTTGCCGACGATATCAGCCGGTCGAATTTCGCAACCCTGCTGTATGCCGCGTTCACAGCCATTGGCCTGCTGGCGTTCGTCTCTGTCAGCACACCGTACATTCTCAATGTCTACCTTAAAATTCCAATTGCGGAGCAGGGGCAGATTGCAGGCGACCTTGCGGCGTGGAACGAAGTGGCGCTGCTGCTCGTGTTCGGGCCCGCCGGAATTCTTGCCGATCGCATCGGCCGCAGCCAGGTGTTTGCCGTCGGCTTCATCTTCATGGGGCTCGCCTACGCCCTGTACCCATTTGCCGAATCTGTCACCGAGCTCACCGGCTACCGGGTGATCTACGCGGTCGGCATCGGCCTTGCCACGGCCATGCTCCAGACCATTGCGGCGGACTACCCGGCCAATGTTTCCCGTGGCAAGGCCACGGCGCTTATTGGCACGCTGAACGGTTTTGGAGTGATCGTGCTCACCGTGGGTCTGGGTGGGCTGATGAAAAGTTTCGTGGCGCGGGGCCAGGACGCGGAAACGGCCGGCTATATCGTGCACTTCATGGTCGCCGGGCTCTGCTTCATCTCGGCAGCGGTGGTCGCGACGGGACTTAAGAAGGGTACGGTGGTCAGCCGCGAGGAGCGCCTGCCGCTGGCTGTGCTCGCGCGCAGCGGCTTCTCAGCCGCGCGAAATCCGCGCATCGCACTCGCTTATGCGTGCGCTTTTATCGCCCGTGGGGACCTGGTGGTGATCGGCACTTTCGTCAATCTCTGGGGCGCCAGTGCGGGCATGGCGGCCGGCATGGACCCGGCTGAGGCGACGTCCCAGGGGCGCCTGTTGTTCGCCGCGGCAACCGGCGCTGGCCTCCTGTGGCTACCCGTGATGGGCTACATGCTCGATAAGGTCAATCGGGTCACCGGCACGCTCATCTGCATGACGCTTGCTGCCCTCGGTTTTCTCTTCACTGATCTCGTGGATGACCCCCTGGCGAAGGAATCCCTGATCTTCTTCGTCCTGCTCGGGATCGGCCAAATCAGCGCCTTTGTCGGTGCCGCCACGCTGATCGGTCAGGAGGCGCCGGCCGCATCGCGGGGCGCTGTGGTCGGCATGTTCAATATCTCAGGAGCCCTCGGTATCTTCGTTTGCACCGCTGTCGGCGGGCGACTGTTCGATGCGATCGGGCCGCACGCTGTCTTTGAGATGGTGGGCGGTCTTACTGTGCTGGTGGTGTTGTTCGCCGCCTGGGTGCGCTGGAAAGCCCCGGGGCCGATGACCACCGGCGGCGGCTTCATGGGCGCGCACTAGGGGTAGGAGCGGCTGAAGCCGCTCCTACAGCTTACGCGGCGACCTGGAAACCGGCGGCCGTGATCGCCTTCGCGAGGGCAGCCTGCTCGATCTGGGCGGGGTCGAATTCGACGGCAACGGTGCCGCTCACCCGATCCGCCTTGGCCGCTGTCACGCCCTTGTGGCTCGTCAGCGCGTTTTGCACGCTGCGCTCGCAGCCGCCGCAGGTCATCCCCTGCACCTTGAATTCAGTCTTCATGACGTTTCGTCCTCCGGTCATCATGGTTGGTGGTTACTTTCGTGGGCGCCAGCGGCGCAATAACAGTGAGTTGGTCACGACACTCACGCTGCTCATGGCCATCGCCGCGCCGGCGAGGGCGGGGCTCAGGTAGCCAAAGGCGGCAAGCGGAATGCCGATGAGATTGTAGATGAAGGCCCAGAACAGGTTCTGCTTGATCTTGCGGAACGTGGCACGGCTGGCGTCGATGGCTCCGGCCACGAGGCGGGGGTCGGCGCGCATCAGGGTAATGCCGGCGGTTTCCATGGCGATGTCGGTTCCGGTACCCATGGCGATGCCGACGTCGGCAGCGGCCAGGGCGGGCGCGTCATTGATCCCGTCGCCGAGCATGCCGACCACCCGACCCGCACTGCGCAGTTGTCCAATAGCTTCGGCCTTGCCCTCGGGACGGATACCGCCGCGCGCCTCGTCCACGCCGGCCTGCCGGCCGATTTCAGCGGCCACGAGTTCCGCATCGCCCGAGAGCATCACGGTGCGCACGCCCATCCTGCGGAGCGCGGACACGGCCTCCACGGCTTCCGGTCGCAGCGGATCGGCAATGGCCAGAATGCCCAGCACGCCGTCGCGATCTGCAACGAAGACGGCCGTCCGCCCCTGTTGTTCCCAGTCCAGAACGCGCTCGGCTGCCTCGAAGGCGGCGATACCCTGCTCATCCAGCAGTCCCGCGTTGCCGATGAAGATCTCGCGGCCGGCGACGAGACCGCTGACTCCGCGCCCGGTGTGGCTGCGAAAATCGCTGACAGGCAGGCGCGATAGCTGCCGCTGTTCCGCGGCGCCGAGAATTGCCCGGGCCAGCGGGTGCTCGCTGCCGTGCTGGACGGACGCCGCCAGCTGCAACAGCTGCGACTCTTCACCCCGAAGCGCTTCTAAACCAACCAGAGTTGGCCTGCCGACCGTGAGCGTGCCCGTCTTGTCGAAGATGACGGTATCCAGCCGATGGGCCCGCTCCAGGGACTCGACGTTCTTGATCAGAATGCCGGATCTGGCAGCAGCGCCCGTCCCCGTCATGATCGCGGTCGGCGTGGCGAGGCCCAGGGCGCACGGGCAGGCAATCACCAGCACGGCCACGGCCGAGATGAAGGCCTGCTCGAAATTGCCAGTACTGCCGAACCAGCCGAGAAAGGTGACGACTGACAGCGCCACGACGATGGGGACAAAAATAGCACTGATCTGGTCCACGAGGCGTTGCACTGGCGCCTTGCCGCCCTGTGCGTTCTCGACCAGCCGGATGATGCGGGCCAGCGTGGAGTCAGCACCGACGGCAGTGGCCCGGATTTCCAGCAGTCCAGTGCCGTTGATCGCGCCGCCAGTTACTTTGCTGCCAGGCTGCTTGTCCACTGGCAGGCTTTCGCCCGTGATCAGTGCTTCATCAAGCTCGCTGCGGCCGGCCACGACTTCGCCATCCACCGGGATGCGCTCGCCGGGGCGCACGATCACGAGATCGCCGGCCCGTACGTCGTTGATGGGCAGTTCGCGCTCGCTGCCATCCGCGTTTTTCAGGCGGGCCGTCTGTGGTCGCAGGTCCATCAGCTGCCGGATAGCCGCGGTGGTGCCGCGCTTGGCCTTTGACTCCAGAAACTTGCCGAGCAGGACCAGCGTGATGATGATCACCGAGGCTTCGAAGTACAGCTTGCCCCTGGCGCCATCCGGGCCCAGCGTTGCGAGCAGGTACAGGCTGTAGCCATAGGCGGCCGTCGTGCCCAGCACGACCAGCACGTCCATGTTGCCCGACCGTGCCCGGAGTGCTTTCCATGCCGACCGGTAGAAGCGGGCGCCGATGACGAACTGCACCGGTGTGGCGAGCAGCAGCTCGACCCAGGCCGGCAGGTGCCAGTGCAGGTTCAGCGACATGGCACCCATCTGGAAGAGCAGCGGGGCGGCAAAGGCCGCGGAGATCAGCAGCAGCGCGAGTTCCCGCCGCAGCAGGGCCTGGTCGCGCTGGCGATGCTCTTCTTCAGCCTGCGCCTGGGACGCTGTGGGTGATTCGATCCGTGCACCGTAACCTGCCTTCGTCACCGCAGCGGCCAGGTCGGAGAGGCGGGTGACACCGGGCACGCCGCGCACGTCGGCCCGTTCAATGGCGAGATTGACGTTGGCTTCGAGGACGCCTGGCACCTGGCGCAGTGCCTTCTCGACGCGCAGCGAGCACGCGCTGCAGGTCATGCCTTCAATGGGAAAGGAGAACGACTCGGTGGGGACCTCGAAGCCCGCCTTGATGATCGCCTCGGCGATCGCGGGCACGGCCAGCTGCGCCGGGTCGTAGGCGACGTCGGCGCGTTCAACGGCAAAGTTGACGGCTGCCGAGTTGATGCCGGGCACCAGGCCCAGTGCCTTCTCCAGGCGCGTGGCGCAGGCTCCGCAGGTCATGCCGCGCACCGGCAGGGCCACGCGGGCCAGATGCCGCCCGGCTGAGGCCGATAGCGGTGGCACGGCGACTGCGGCGTCAGAGGGGGGCAGGTTCACAAGGGCGCGTCTCTCTGGATCAAGCGGTCATGGTAGCTCCGGCGAAACTACCGGGCAAAATATGGGGGCGACCGGGCTGGTTTTCAATCCGCGAAATCGTGCGGCCCGCCGGGAGAATCTGCATGGAATAGGGGAATCTGACGGTGGAGGGGACTGGTCATCGCTGCGAGAATCCCATGCGCCCTCCGTGATAACGATGTAACAACATGTACGGAGTTCAGTGACACGTGTTCGACCAGGTCGTGAAAACCACCATATGCAGATTCGGGAATTCGCAGGGGGTGCTCATCCCGAAGCCGATCCTTGCCCAGGTAGGGCTCCAGGAAGGCGCTGTCGAAATGACTGTCGAAAGTGATGCCATCGTACTGCGTCGTGCCAAGGAGGGTGTCCGGACTGGCTGGCCCGTTTCATCAACGCGTTAGCAAACGGCCGTACAAGGCGTGTGCACGCACCCGTCTAGCCGCGAGCAGGCTAGCCTCACGGATGCAGCCCCGACGGCCCCGGAACGGTTCCGAGCCGGGCGCGCAGTAGTCCAAAGTCAGCTGTCGTCACTGTGCCGCTATTGTTGATGTCCCCATCGCAAAGGTTACCGTAGCCATCGCCGTCGGTATCGAGCTGCGTCGGGTTCGCCAACAGCGTGCAGTTGTCCGTTACGTTCGGCACGCCGTCGCTCTCGGAATCAGCCAAAGGCTCTGGGCTAAGGTTCATTGCGAAGTTCCAGCTATAGCCGCCGCTATATGAGACCGCATTTCCGGCGGAAGGGCCTGACGTGGCGCCCCCATTGACGTACCCCTTCGGCTATAAGGTCGTACCGATGACCGGCTTGAAAGATGCCAGTCACGCGCACGGCAGGCGAAGGCGATGCGCCCGCTTCGGTGTCGAGGCTAAAGATGTAAGTGCCAGCCTGCACGTCCCACAGAGAGATATTCGCTGAGCCATTCTCCAAAGACTCCGAACTCCCCTGAGTCACCGAGGCCCCAACATCAAAGGGCGTGTCCACCAGCGCGGTGAAAACCGCGTAGACGTCAGATCGACTGTCGGCGACATAAGTCACTTGGACGCCGGCGTTGGTGTTGGGAACTTGTCCAGACTGTGCGTCGCCGAGGACGCCTCCATAGCCCCAGCCGGCCATGTAGTGCGGAGTGATGACCGAATTCTTCTGGCTGTATGCCAACGCGTGTGCGTTGGAACCGTAACCGGCACTGTATTGTATCGGCATTGTCATGTTCAAATCGGCGTCGTGGTAACCCTGAAGATAGTAAGTGCTATCGTCTTGATGCACGACACGCGCCGCATTTATACGGTCCCCTACTGCTGTATAGATCCGGGCGGTTTGCGACGCAGACTGTACCTGGATCGTGTCCGCCGCCGCAGCGGGATTGAAGGACCACAGCAATTGAACCCCTAGTACCGCCGCAATCGCCGGGGTTGTGACGTAGGGCATCGATCGTCGGACAACGGGAGCGAGCAGGTTAGTCAAGATGGTCCGTCCGCTTGTCAGGCTAAGTTCAGCCGCCATGTTTGCATCCCAATTAAGTCGACCAGACCAGCTATTTTTATTGTCTCATCTCTTGTCCGGCGGAGCCTGGAGCCATGAGAGGGCCAACAACCAGAAGAGACTGCAGCGACATATACGCTAAACGCCGCTCGCGAACACCTTCCTGAGCATAGGACAAACAAAGCCGAGCAGTGCGGGGGCAAGGTCAAGGTCATCGCCAGCATCGAGGACCCAACGGTGATCGGCCAGATCCTCGGGCACCTGGCCTCGCGGGAGCTGCCGGCCGGGTCGAGGCCGCCGTCGCGGGGGCCACCCCAGGGCGAGCTGGAGTTGCGGTAACGGCGTCGGACGCCGCGGCCCGGGTCGAGTTCACGACGCCGGGGGTCGCCGGCTGCGCGGGTGGCGGTCTGCGCTTAAAAGTGTTGCCGAGACCGTCGTAGTCGGCAATGCTGTGCTCAGCGGGGGCAAGTTGCTGGTCATCGCCACCGATGACGAGGACTGTGCCGCTACATCACCCGCCCGGCCCTTCGTGACCGGCAGACTGTTCAATCACCTGGTGGGGGCACCGAAGATCGGCGTTCTGCTTGACTGCGTGTCTGACGGACCGGCGCTGACTGAATACCGTTACTGGTCCAGCGGTCTTCAGAAACGGATGCGGAGGCCCGCACTCATTTCCCACTGCCAGACCATGTTGCCGCTGACGGTAATCAGGCAACCGCTGGAAACCTCATTGGAACGGCAAAAGACCGCGCTCTCGCCGTTCAGGTAGGAACCGAGTACGCGACCTTCCAGACGCAGTCCAATGCGTGACGTCGGCGCAATCTTGTAACCGCCGCCAATGCCGAAGGCAAAAAACGTCTCGCTGTCGAACTCACTGTTGTCTGGCTGGAAGCGGGATGCCCCGAGCGTCGCCACGATGAAGGGCCACGCCCTTTCGCCCTCGAACAGGTAGGTGCCGCCCACCTGCAGATAACTGACGTCCAGGTCGTCGGGTACCGACCCGCCGGGCGCGAACAGGCTGCCGGTATCGAGCGAGGTCGACTGCCGGCTGAAGAACACTTCGTATTCGGTGTTCTGCTCGGCAGGCCAGTTCACGATCAATCCATAGCTGGCATGGTCATCGATGTCCACATCCACACCAGCCATGGTTTCTTCTGCATCGAAACTACCGCCGATGCGATAGCTGGCGAATGGCGTGATTTCCAGGCGGTAGACCGTCTCCTCTGCAGACGCCATCAACGGGCCCGCACAGCCGGTCAGGAGCACAAGGGCTCGCAGAAGCGGCTTCTCTGGGGAAGACAATCGTATGGGCATCGGACGACCTGCGTAGCGGCAACGGAGCCAAGGATAATAGCTGTTGCCCGCATGGCCTGCTCCGCCACACGGTGTGATCTGCACGAACCAGACACTGCATGGAGCGATTACCCCATCGGTCGCGCCCTCAATCGACCTTATAGAGCACCAGGGCCGCGAGACGTTCGATGAAATCCAGCGGGATGTTCTGCGGCGGATAGCGTATGGCAGGCAGAGAAAAGCCGCGACCGGAATCTCCGGCCACGGCTTTCAGACTTTCGTTACTTGCAGGCTTACTTCTTTGGGGGCGCCGTCACGTCGAGCGTGGTCATAACTTTCAGGGTCAGGACCACGTTGTCGCCCTTCTTGACCGCGTCGAATCTCGTTGCGGCGGGACCGACCTCGATCGTGCGGGAGTTGCCCTCGGGGCCCAGCAAAGTGACTGTCCGCTTGGCGTAGTCAATAGCCGTCACGGCACCCGTGATCACTGTCGTATCGACCATGACGCCCATGGGCTTGGCGCCGGCCGGGGCACTCACCACGGCTGTACCACCCGTCAGGTTGGGCGCCGCCTGGCCGCCTGGAACGACTTCGATCGTCACGGTGTCCTGCTCGCTGGCCACCAGCATGTCGCCCACCTTGATCTGGGCAAAATTCTTGACGGCCGGCCCGGCCTGTACGTCGACGAGAGTACCGTCGGCCAGCTTCAGCGTTACCCAGCGATCCTTCGGGTCAATCTTGGTCACAACCGCAGTGCGCGTAGTGCTTGCGGAAACTGACCCGCCGGGCTTGGCATGGGCGCCGGCCATTGCCGGTGACGCACCGAGCAGTACGAACGCGACGGCACTGGTTGCTGCCAGGAACGAGCCGAGATTGTTATTCATGCCAATTGTGCCTTGTAATGAGTAGGTTGAAAAACGAACTGGAGTCTACGGGAATCCCGATCGCCCCCGCCACCCCGTTAGCAGGATTGGCACGACCAGCGGGTCGATGGTTTGGGTCGGCAAGCTTGGGGAATGCGCTGTCCCCCCGGCTTCCTGTTGCTGAGGGGCAGACCAACCGAATAGACTCGTCGCATGGTCAACCTTCAGGAGGCTTTCATGAGCGCAGTTAGACTGTTGGCGGCTGGCACCATTCTGTCCGCAGCGCTGGTTTCAGCACCGGCGTTCGCCGGCGGCGACGGCGGCTTCTACGCCGGTGTGGGTGTGGGCCAGGCCTCCGCGGACGACGACTTTGACGGCGGCGAGGGAGGTAGCCTCAGCTTCGACGGTGACGACACCGGCTACAAGCTGATCGCAGGCTATAACTTCGGGATCATTCCCCTCATCGATCTGGGCGTCGAACTGGAGTACATCGATTTCGGCAGGCAGGACGACAATATCGATGGACTTGACGTCCAACTCGATGCCAGCGCCCTGGCTGCCTTTGGCGTCGCCGGGGTCAACCTTGGGCCCGTCGGGATCTTCGGCAAGGTGGGCGCATTCAGCTGGGACGCGGACGTTGACATCGCAGGCTTTGGTTCCGCGGGCGACGACGGGACGGACGTGGCGTATGGCATCGGGGCCCGCTTCCACATCGCCTCGTTCCAGATCCGCGCCGAGTACGAACTGTTCGACCTGGACGGCACTGACCTCGATCTGCTGTCGGCCAGCCTGATCTACACCTTCTGAATCAGCCTTTCTGACCAGGGGCCCGGCATCCGGCTCAGTCGCCGGTTCCAGGCAGCTTCGCGGGCGCGGCGTACCACTGCTCGCGGGGCACCACTTTCGGCGCCGGCGTGTCGCCCTCGTAGGCTGGCGTCATGATCTGTACGCCGTACTCGTTGAAGACGTCCAGGACGTGCTGGTGGAGATTCGAGCGGATTGTCGCCATTCCCCGGGCCGTCCCCGAGTACACGTTGAGCTGGTAGACCACGGCAAAGTCGCCCAGCTGCCGCTGCAGGATAAAGGCCGGCGGGTCCGGCAGCAGGCCGGGCGTGCGGCGCGCGGCGTCCTCCAGCATCGCGTGAACCTGGCGCCAGGGTACTTGGTAGCCGATGCCAACCTCCGTGTACAGGACCAGGCCCCGGCTTGCCGCAAGGGCGCTGTAGTTCACCAGGTACGTATTGATCATCGTGCCGTTGGGGATGGTCACTTCCTCGTTCTTGATGGTGCGCACCCGCGTGGTCAGCAGGCGCGTCTCCGTGACTTCACCCGTGACGTCCCCCACCTTGATGATGTCGCCTACGCGGAAAACCCGGCCAAAGGTGTTGATGTAGCCGGCGATCAGGTTGCTCACGGCGCTGGAGGCGCCCAGCGAGAGCAGCAGGCCGGCAAACACCGACACGCCCTGCAGTGCCTCGGACCCGGCACCCGGCAGGTACGGGTACGCCATTACCAGTGCCAGGGCGATGGCCAGCGCGCGGACCAGCTTGTAAGCCGGCATGGACCAGGCCGGCTCGAAGCCGGCGAGTTGGGCCGTGCCGCGCTCGAGGGCCGAGAAATACAACTTGAACAGCCGCAGCCCGTAGCGGACGACGATGCCCAGCACGATCAGGAATAGCAGGTTGGGCACGAAATCCAGGAAGCCCCCGCCGATGTCGAGGAGCGGGTCGACGACGAGCGTCAGAAGCTTCTCGCCCAGGCCGCGAGTCCAGGGGAACTGGACCAGGACGAACTGCGCCGTGAAATACAGGAGCACCAGGACCAGGATCAGGTGCAGCCCGCGCAGCGTGGCCGTCACCGCTTCCCAGAGCTGCCTGCCCTGGACGAACTGGAGGCTGCCCGTCGGGAAGGTAGCGACGCGGGCCTGCACCCGGCGCTCCAGCGCCCCGTCGAGGCGCCGGAATACGGCACGGAGCAACAGGGTCAGTGCGACGAACGCCAGGGTCGCCAGCAGCGCCAGGCCAAGGCCACGGAGCAGCCTTCGCGGTTCGCGCTCCTCCCTGTACTGTCCGATGGCGTCGCCGATTCGCCGCTTGTGGGAAGACGCCAGCGTCTCCAGCCGGACCAATTCCAGGTTCGCGTCCGCCGGGACCAGCCCGATCAGGGCGGTGTTTCCGGCCCGGATTTCCAGCCCAATCCCGGACGGGACGATGGTCAGCTCATCCGGGCTGAAGGCCGGATCGCGGGCCACGGCACTGATTCGCTCTGTAATCGCTGCAGCCCGCACCGACGCCGGGTACGACGACGTGCCCCGCACCGTGAACAGCGTGCGCTCGTCGAAGCGCACGGGCGCGGTGGGAATATCCGCCGCTGCCGCCACCGGCGGGTCCTCGGCGCGGGCACCGGTCGCCGCAAGGGTGCCGAACAGTATCGCCAGCGCAATCCGGTTTCTCAGCATTTGTGGCCTGTTGGCGTCAGAACGTGTACCCGAGGCTGGTCACGATACCGTAGTCATTTTCCGCCGCGTCTTCGGGCGGCTTGCTGTCGTAGGAGTCGTAGACGCTCAGTTCAATGAAGAGGTCCGTGATCAGCTCGCGGCGCAGCGCAACGTCCAGGTTGGCACGGACCCGGCCGCTGTCCGTCAGGCTCGGGAAAACGGTGAACGACGTAGTCAGCGTAGTCTTCGGCGTATCGTAGGTGAAGAACTCGTAGTCGGTATTGAAGAACGACTCGAGATTCGTTTCGGCGTCCTCATTCCCGGCCCGCTGTTCGTTCACCACCGCGAGGCCGCCCGTAAGGGACCACAACGTCCGCCCGGTCTGCACCAGGAAGCGCCCATAGCCGGCGCCCGCGAGCGTCCGCAGGTCGATGCCCAATTCGTCGTTACGCTCAAAGCTGCCCAGCGCCGCCCAGTACCAGCGGTCCTCGAGCAGACCCCGATAGACCCCGTTCATACTGGCCCGGAGGCTGTCTTCGGCGCCGTCCTGGGAGCGCGAGTGCATGGATGCATCAAGGCTGAGCTGGAACGTCTCTGCCCGGCGGCGCGCGTCAAAGCTGGCGCTCAGGGACGTGTCGTCATTTGCCTTGGTCTTGTCGAAGCCCGCGCTGATGGAGCCATCCCAGCGCTTGACGCGCCTGGCGTCGAGCTTCAGCGGGTCGAGCCAGACGACGGCCGCCATGTCGACCAGTTGTTGCTGGTCCTCGTGATGCAGCAGCAGCTGATTCTCGGCGTCCGTCGCGGCGAGGCTGCCTTCCACCCGGCTGCCGTCCTCCATCTCGATTATGTAGAGTTCCTTGCTGCTGACCCGCAATATGTCTTTCCACTCTATATACAGAGTGCTCATGCTGTCGGTGCTGACCTTGAGCCGCCCGCGTTCCAGGTTCTTGATCTCGCAGGTCACCCGGTCCCCGTTACGCAGGTAGACCATGTCGGTCTTGTCCGCCCAGGCCGGGCCGGCGCAGGCCAGAAGCCCCAGCGCCAGCAGGCCGTGTTTGGGGCTTGACCGTAATCTGCGCGAGTTCATGGCGAGATTACGGGGCTGGCGCTTTGATGCGGCGAGCGGTTGGGACGATTTGCACGGGGATGGCCTCCGGTAGCGCAATCGCGAATTGTTCCTGGCGCCTGGTTGCGCGCGCGTTGGTCTCGACGCGGCTGGCCGTTCACCCGAGTCTGCCCCCGACCTCTGCTGATGACAAGGCTGCAGCGATGCGGCCTGCTAACCCCCCGGTGACTCCGCGGGCACGAGCTTGATCTCGGGGATGGCCTTGCGGAACTTGCGCAGGTCGCCGGCGGACTTCATGTCCAGCATGTACTTGTCATACACGGGCCAGTGCGGCCAGGGTCAGCGCATGGAGGGCGGATTTCATGGGGTGTGCCTGTGTGCGTGGATGGATAAGGGTTAGTCTAGGGGCCGACGGCGTGTGTTGTCACCGGCGACGGCGCATGTCGTGCTTCACGAGGCCTCTGTCAGCCGGAGATTTGGAGGAGGGCATCCCATGAACGCACTGGCCGCATTCGTCCGGACGACACTGATTGGCGGCATCCTGGTTCTGCTGCCGATCTACCTGCTGCTGCTGGTGCTCCTGAAGATGTTCTCGGCGGCCATGCAGCTGGTCTCGCCGATCATGGCGGGCATTCCGGCGACGGCCCACTTTCCCGGCCTGCTGGCGGGCTTGGTGATCGCTGTAGCCTGCTTCATCGCCGGGCTCGTCGTCCGCACGGGCCCCGGCCGGCGGGCCATCGACACGGCGCAACGTCAGGTGCTCGAGAAGATCCCCGGCTACAAGCTGTTGCGCAACCTGGTGTCCCGAGTCAGCGGCGACGAGGATATCGACACGTTCATGCCCGCCCTGGTGGAAATCGAGGAGGCGCTGGTGCCTGCCGTGATCGTCGAGGAACTGCCCGATGGCCAGTGCGTGGTGCTCGTGCCTTCAGTCCCCACGCCCTTTGCCGGTGCCCTGTACATCCTGCCGGCAGCCCGGGTGCACCGGGTGAACGTGCCGCTGCGCCGCCTGCTCCAGGTGTATTCCAAATGGGGTGAGGGCACGGGTGAACTGGTCGCCGCCATGCGGGCCGGCCAGGAGAAGCGCCAGGTACCGTCATGAGCGCCATGTTGATCCGCACGGTCGCTGCGCGGCTGGGACTGTTCAGTCTGGGATTTCTGGCCGTGCCCCAGGCGTTGGCAGTGGACCCCGCTCCGGTGCTCGTCGCGCAAGCGCCGGTCAGCGATCAGCCGGTCCTCAACCGACCCCGGATCGGTCTCGTGCTCGGCGGCGGCGGCGCCAAGGGCGCAGCGCACATCGGTGTGCTCCGCGTGCTCGATGAACTGCGCATTCCGGTGGACTGCGTGACCGGCACCAGCATGGGCGCTCTCGTGGGCGGGACCTTCGCCTCCGGCATGCCGCCTGAAGAGATCGAGCGCGCCGTCCTCGCCATCAATTGGTCAAAGACCGTCGGCACGGAGGGCCTCCGCGACCGGACGCCCATCCACAGGAAACTGGCTGGCATCACCTATACCAACAGCCTCGACCTCGGGATCAAGGATGGCTCGCTGAAGACGGCGAGCGGCCTGCTGAAGACCCAGGATATCGAGGACGTCATTCGCGGCCTCGTTGCCCAGGCCAGGTACACCGACGATTTCGACGACCTGCCGATACCCTTCCGGGCCGTGGCCACCGACATGCTGGCGGGCGAGATGGTCGTGCTCGACGGCGGCGATCTCTCCGTTGCCATGCGGGCCAGCATGGCAGTCCCGGGCGCCTTCTCCCCGGTAATCGTTGGGGACCGTGTGATGTCCGACGGCGGCATGATGCGCAACCTGCCGGTGGATATTGCCCGAAACCTGTGCGCCGACGTGGTGATCGCCGTGTCGCTGTCCTCACCGCCGCCCAAGATCGGGGACCTCGCCGCCGCATTGGTCCTGGCCGGCCGGTCACTGGATGTCATGATCGACGCGAACCAGAAGGCACAGATCGCGACGCTTACGGAGCGGGACGTGAGCATCGTGGTGCCGATGGGCGACATCGGCTCCGCCGCTTTCGACCGCGTGCCTGATGCCGTGCCCCTTGGACGGGAAGCGGCGCTCGGGATGGAAGCACAGCTTCGGCGCCTCTCGCTCCCCGAGGACCAGTACCTGGCCTGGCGCCAGTCGGTGACCCGGGAAGGCGCGCAGTCCGTCCGGCTGGCCGGTGTGGAGATCAAAGGCCTCCAGCGCGTCAATCCGGACTATGTCCGGGCCCAGCTGAAGGGCCTGAAGCCCGGCGAGGTGGCTACACGATCCGATCTCCTGGACGACACGGGCCGGATCTACGCGCTCGGCGATTTCGAGCGGGTGTCCTACAAGCAGACCGGCCCCGCCGACGCCAGGATTCTGGAGATCAGTCCGGTGGAGAAGTCCTGGGGCCCCGACTTCTTCCGCTTCGATGTGGGTCTGGCCGGCGATGCGGACGGCGGAATCGAGGCCGTGCTGCGCTTCGACCACAACCGGACCTGGATGAACTCGCGCGGGGGAGAGTGGCACAGCGGGTTCCAGATCGGCGAACAGTGGCTTCTGGAAACCGATTTCTACCAGCCCTTCGATGTCCCGCAGCGCTTCTTCGTGCAGCCCCTCGCCCGGTTCGAGCGGAACTTCGAGAACATCTATTCGGACGGCGACCGCGTCGCCCGCTACATTATCAGCGAGCTGTACGGCCAGATGGATGCCGGGATGAACTTCGACACCCGGGCCCAGCTCCGGCTGGGCGTGCGCAGTGGCTGGTTCGAGGCGGAGCTGGACACGGGGCCGACGATCCTGCCAGAAGGCGACAAGGAGGCTGACTCCAGCCTGCAGCTGCGACTTGTCTACGACACCCGCAACTCGGTGGCCCTGCCAACCAGCGGCACGTTCCTGAATGCCCGGCTGGTGAGCTCGGGTTCCGGGTTCGGCGGCGACCAGGACTATGGCCTCGCCGAGGGTGTGCTGACCAAGTCCTTCCCGTTCCGCGGTGACGCCCTCAGCCTGATTCTCGGCGGCGGCAAGGAACTCAGTGGCGAGCTCTCCGCGCCCCAGGAGTTCCAGCTCGGCGGCATCCGGACCTTCCCGGGCCTCCAGCGCGGTGAGTTGCGCGGCGACAGCTACTGGTTCGGCGGCTCGAGCTACTACTGGAAGATGGCGGATATCCAGTCCCTCTTCGGTCAGGCGCTGTACGCCGGGTTGCGCCTCCAGGGCGGGCGCATGGGCAACCGGATCGATGATGTCAGCGACGGCGCCCTGTACGGGGTGTCCGGCTCGGTGGGCGGCCGTACGCCCGTGGGACCCTTCATCATCTCGCTGGGCTGGGTTGATAACGGCAACGTGCAGCTGCAGCTCGCCATCGGCCGGCCCATCGCCGAAGGATCGATTCTCGACGAGCTCCGATGAGGCCAGCCTGACACCAAAAAAAAATGGGGCCGGATCGAAAGATCCGGCCCCATCCGCTACGTCAGGAGTAGGGTCAGGCCTTCGGTTTTGCCGCGGTGGCGCGGGCCTTGGGATCCAGACAGTTGATCTTCTTGTCTGCAGCCAGCTTGGAATTGTCGAGCCGGCAACGGAGGCGACTGCTATAGCTCTCGATGGTCTTGTTGACTTCATCGAACGTCAGGCGCTGTTCCTTGACACCAGCGGCCTTGTCCTTCATCGCCCCCCGCTTCATGACCCCGGACCCCAGAAGCTCGTTGGTCGTACTGTCGGACAATTCGGCTTCGAAGTTCATGCCGACGACGTCGTACTTTTGCATGAGGTCCTGGAGGGCCTTGACGCCCGCGTTCAGGACGAATCCGATGGGTGTATAGGCAAGGAGGCGGCGCCCCTTCTTTTCCAAAGCCAGATCAGTGATGGCCGGGCGGACATACAGGACATTGGCGCCCGGGGCGTCGGCAATCTTGTAACCGCCATCCTGCAGGGTCTTGATTATTTCGGCACGAACTGCGCCCGCGATGGCCTTGAGATCATCCGGCTTGGCGCCTTTGTAGGGCGAGTTCGGGCTGAGGAACACTTCCGGCTGGTCGACCATGACGGCGTCATACTTGGCGATCCGCTCCGTGGCTCCCGGGGCGATGTAGATCCGGTCCGTGCCGCCATCCTCGCCGGAAACCGGCGCTGGCAGCTTGCTGTAGTCGTTCAGGAAGCCACTGTCGGCGGCGGGTACGGCGAAGGGCAGCACCGCCAGCAGAGTCAGCAGGGCCAATTGGCGCGTGGTTTCGTGACGCATGGGCAGTCTCCTTGGTGACTTGGCTGAGTGGATTGTGCTTTCTAGTGTAGCCCCGGCGGAGGGCTGCTCACTAGTACTTCACCATGTACTTCTTCGCCTCGAGGCAGACGCTGAAGGCCTTCTTGAAATTGTCGAGCTGACCGGCTGAGGTCTGGGCGGCCGCCTGGCCCTGCTGCTGGGCCTGTTCGGTGGCCTGTTCCTGCTGCTTGCGGGCCTTCATGCGCCCGCCGACCAGGCCCACGCCCGCGCCGATGGCCGCACCCTTGCCGGCATCGTCGCTGGCGATCTCGCCGATGAGCGCGCCGGCGGCGGCGCCTCCCAGCGCGCCCTTGGCTCCGCTGCCCTTGCCGGCCTGCTTGGCCTGTTGTTCCTGCTGGGACGTCTGCTGTTGCTGCTGCTCTTCCTGCTTGGCGAGCTGGAACGGGTCAGTGCCGGTGTTCTGCACGGCCCAGTTGTAGCACTCGCCCTCGTCCTTTGATTGCTGGGTCGGGGCCTGGCCGGCGTTGGGGAAGACGTAGACGCTCATGGTGGCCGACAGGGACTTCTGGCCGGTTGGGGTGGCGACGGGGGTGGTCTGGGCGTGGGCCGTGCAAACCGTTGTGGCTGCCATGATGGCGAGGGTGATTCGAATGCTCATGTCGCTTGTCCTGATTTTGGGGTTTGGGGAGGGAGGTCGCGCCTGAAGGCGCTCCTACTAGGCGCTCCTAGACTTCCGGGGTGCAGGCGCCGAAGACGTTGACGGTGATGCCGTCCAGCGCGATCGCTGACGATGCCAGGCCCGTCTCTTCGTCGATCACCATGCTAAGCGCGCGGCCGTTTTCCGTGCCCTGCACGATGATCTGCCCTGCGTCCCGCACTACGTGTGTGAGTGGCGAGCGCCGCTGCTCGGCACTCGCGGCGGGGGTGCTCAGAACCTTTTTCTTCAAGTCCACGTGGATGAACGATGGCATGTTCCATTCCCAGGGCGGGCCGGATTCGCAATCGCCGATCGAATAACAGCGGACGACCCGCGACGAGGCGCAGAGGAAGCGGTCGGCACCGGACAGGTTGTCGGCCTGTGCGATGGCGGGAATTCCAGCCACTATGGCGACGGCCAGACGGCGAATTGGGGGGTTCATGAGGATGCTGATCCTTGCGACTGCCGGGAGGCGGCGCCTCGATTATTGGGGTTGAAGCGCGGTTGCCGCAACCTCGCCGGGGCGCTGTTAGGATACTGGTATGACTGAACAGGCCAGCGGCGCCCGGTTGTCGCTGATTATTGGCGGGACTTTCCACGGGCTCCTTCAGCGGCTCGGCCTGCTCGGGGCCGATCGGTTGCCGGCATTCAAGGCCGGTGCCGTGCTGGCAGCCGTTGCCTGGCTTCCGCCGGCAACCCTGGCCATCCTCCAGGACCTTCTGGCCGACAACCCGGCGGGGCTGGGCTTCCTCTCCGACCTGTCGGCATTGGCGCGTTTCCTCGTCGGGATCTTTGCGCTGGTAGCAATCGAGCGCCAGGCGGATGCTCGTGTCAGCCTGATCCTGGACAACTTCCGCCAGGCACAGCTCCTGGACGAACGCGACCTGCCGGCGCTGGATGCGGCTATGGCCAAGGCCGACCGGCACACAAGCTCGCGATTCGCCGAAGCCGTCATGCTGGCAGCTGGTCTCGTAATCACTGGACTGATATTCAACTACAGCGTGAGGATCGATCCGTCGGCCTGGGAAGGTCGCGTCGTGCAGGGCGAGGTGCTGTTCTCCTGGGCCGGTCTGGCGGCGCGGTGGGTTAGCGCGCCACTATTCCAGTTCCTGTTCCTGCGCTGGCTCTGGCGCTTCGTGGTCTGGAGCTACCTGTTGTTCAGGATCTCCCGCATGCCGTTGCAGCTGTCCGTGACGCACCCCGACCGGATGGGGGGGCTGAGCTTCGTCTCGCTGTACCCCCCGGTGTTCAACGGTCTGGTTTTTGCCATCAGCGCGGTAATCGCCGCAGCCTTCATCCGGGACCTTGGCGTGCAGACCATCTCACTCCAGACCGTGCAGATCCTGGTGGCGGCCTGGGTCCTGTTCGCCGTGGCATTGATGGTCGGCCCCCTGCTCGTGTTCATGCCCTGCCTGGCGGCGTTGAAGGAAGGCGCGATTGTTCGCTACGGGCGCCTGGCCGGGGAGTTGCACCGGGCGTTCGAGCGCAAGTGGCTCGACGGCAAGGCCGGTGGCGGCGACCTGCTGACCTCCGCCGATGCCTCTGCGGCGGCCGACACGAATGCCGTGGTCGGTCCCATCTGGGGCCTGAGGGTCATTCCGATCGAGGCCTCCACGATCATCTCCGTGGCGCTGGCCGCCGGCATTCCGATGCTGGCCGTGCTGGCGACGTAGATGCCCGTCGAGGAGTTGGCCAGGGGGCTGCTAGGTGCCTTGATCTAAGTCTGTTCAGGGACGTCAGTCGGCAAACGGGAGATCGTGTGGTTCGGCAACGTGGAACAGATCGCCTCGGAGCGCATCGGCCGCGAGACCGTGATCTACGTGAGCAACATCTGCAAGTACTACGTGGCCTATCGCCTGGTCGTGAAGGAGAGGGAGCGGCGAGCGGGAAGCCGGCTCAGTAGGCGTCCGGTTGTTGGCGCAGCGCCTGGCTTACTTGCCGCGCCGGGCAGGCCTGGCCCGCATGCGGCCGGCGAACAGCCTGTCCCGCAGCGTCCCGGTGATACGGGTCAGTTCTGCGTCCGTTGCCAGGAGCAGCCGCACGAACGCATCGCCCGATGGTGGCGGGGTGCGGCGTGCGAGCCGGATGATGGCGAAGTTGCCCTGCAGCCAGGGCTCCACCAGCGGCAGCACGGTGAACAAGCTGCTGTCGCGATCCCTCACCATCGCCGTTAGCGGCAGGATCGCGATCGCATCGGACCCTGCAACGACAGTTTTCATGATGCCCAGTGACTCGCAGGTGATAGCCGGTCCGGCGTGGGAATCAGCCAGGCCGAGAGGGCGTCGGGTGGCCGCGACGATGGGGCCGAGCAGCCGCGGCGGCAGGCGTGAGGTGGAAACGAGGGGGAAGGCGAGGATGTCCGTCAGGGTCAGCGACGGCTGCTTCGACAACGGGTGGCCCTTCCGGCACACGAAGTAACCCTGGCGCGGCGCCAGCCCGGTGATGTGGAACTCCGGGTCCTCAGTGATAACCGAAGCGTCGCCGATGACAACATCCAGCTCCCGCCGGCGCAGCAACGGCAACAGGTTCAGCACGTTGTCCACGACCACGCGGGCCTGGACGTCCGGACTCTCCCTGAGCAGCGCTGCCAGCGCGTCGCCTGCCACCATCTCGGCCGTGTAGGTGCCTGCGCCGATCCGCAGAGCGCCAGCGCCCCGGCCCTGCAGCGCCTCCATCTCGCGACCAAGGTCCTCCGACCGGGCAAGCAGTTCGCCCGCACGCTCGAGCAGCAGGCTGCCCATGTCCGTGGGTTCGATGCCGGCGGTGCTGCGTTCGAAGAGCCGCGTGCCGACCTGGCGCTCCAGCTCGGCGATGCTGCGGGAGAGGGCGGGCTGCGACAGGCGCAGCGCCCAGGCGGCGCGGCCGAAGTTCCCGTGTTCCGCCAGAGCGCGGGCGTGGCGGAGGTGGCGGAGGTCAATTTCCATGCATTCAAGTTATCACGGCCATGCTTTTCATGCATTCGACGCATGATCCGCCGCCTTGCATACTCGCCGGGCGGAATGAGCCTGATGACCGGGCGCACCGCAATTGGGGAATAACCATGCGAACACCAGCTGCATTCTCGCGAATGGCAGGCGGCCTCCTGTCCCTCCTGCTACTGACGATCGGGGCCAACGCCCAGGCCGCGAAGAAGCCGAACATCCTCGTCATCTGGGGTGACGACATCGGCGGCTTCAACATCAGCGCCTACAACCAGGGCGTGATGGGCTACAAAACGCCGAATATCGACAGCATCGCGAAGGAGGGCGCGCTGTTCACCGACTGGTACGGCCAGCAAAGCTGTACCGCCGGCCGCGCCGCCTTTATCACCGGCCAGTCGCCGATCCGCACCGGCCTCACCAAGGTCGGCCTGCCCGGCGCGCCGGAGGGCATGAAGAAGGAAGACCCGACGATCGCCACGCTGCTGAAGGCCCAGGGTTACGTCACGGGCCAGTTCGGCAAGAATCACCTCGGTGACCGGGACGAGATGCTGCCCACCGCCCACGGCTTCGACGAGTTCTACGGCAACCTCTATCACCTGAACGCGGAGGAGGAACCCGAGAATCCCGACTACCCCAAGTCTCCCGATTTCAAGAAGAAGTTCGGCCCCCGGGGCGTCATCGAGAGCTTTGCCAATGGCAAGATCACGGACACCGGCCCGCTCACGAAGAAGCGGATGGAGACCATCGACGACGAAGTCACGGCCAAGGCCCTGAACTTCATGGAGCGTGCAAAGAAGGACGATAAGCCGTTCTTCATCTGGTACAACTCCACGCGGATGCACGTCTTCACGCATCTGAAGCCGGAGTCAGACGGCAAGACCGGCCTCGGCATCTACGCCGACGGCATGGCCGAGCACGACAATCACGTCGGGCAGGTGCTGGCGAAGCTCAAGGCGCTCGGCCTCGACGACAGCACCATCGTCATGTACTCCACCGACAACGGCGCCGAGACCTTCACCTGGCCCGACGGCGGCACGACGATGTTCCGCGGCGAGAAGAACACCCAGTGGGAGGGCGGCTACCGCGTGCCGACGATGATCCGGTGGCCCGGCGTGATCAAGGCCGGCACCATCATCAATGAGATCGGTGCCCACGAGGACATGCTGACGACACTGCTGGCCGCGGCCGGCGACAAGACCGTCAAGGACGACCTGCTCAAGGGCCGCTCGGTGGGCGGCTCGAGCTACAAGGTGCACCTGGACGGCTACGACCTGGGACCCGCCCTGCGCGGCGAGGGCCCGTGGCCGCGCAAGGAGTTCATCTACTGGACCGACGACGGCCAGGTTGCGGCGCTTCGCTACGAGAACTGGAAGATCACGTTCCTCGAGCAGAAGTCCGAAGGCCTCCGGGTGTGGCAGGATCCGTTCACGCCGCTGCGCGCGCCGCTGCTCGGCAACCTGCGCATGGACCCCTTCGAGCGCGCGGAGTCGGAGCACGCCATGGGCTACCAGCGCTGGTTCACGGAGCGGATGTTCGTCTTTGCACCCGCCGGCGCCTTCGTCGGCCAATGGCTGCAGAGCTTCAAGGAATTTCCGCCCCGCCAGAAGCCCGGCAGCTTCAACCTGGACCGGGTCATGGAAGCGGTGATGAGCAACGCCGGCAAGCAGTAAAGCTGACGGGATGAGTCGACTGTAGCGGGCCGCGCCTGTCGACAGATGGGCGTGGCCCGCTGCACAATGGGCACAGGCTGCTAAACAGGGGGCGCTTCCATGGCTCTGAGGACAGCGATTTGCACGTTGACGCTGGCGCTTGGCGCCAGTTGGACGGGATTTGCGACGGCCGCCGGTGACCTGACCGGCGACATGGGCACTCTGACCGCCGAGAAGGTCGGTAAATCCTTCCCCGCAAGACCCTACTCACCCTACGCAGGCCGCAATTTCCCCACGCGCCCGCTGTTCGGCGACACTCACTTGCACACGTCCTATTCCATGGACGCCGGCGCCTTCGGCGCCCGGGTCGGTCCCCTGGATGCCTACCGCTTCGCCCGGGGCGAGGAGATCACGGCGTCCAGCGGCCAGCCGGTGAAGCTGTCCCGTCCGCTGGACTTCCTGGTGGTCGCCGACCACTCGGACAATATGGGCTTCTTCCCCGACCTTTTCGCGGGCAAGCCGGAAGTCCTGGCAGATTCCACGGGCAAGCAGTGGTACGACCTGATCATGTCGGGTAAGGGTTCCGACGCCGCGCTCCAGATCATCAGCGCCTTTTCCCAGGGAACGTTTCCCGAGGCGCTGATGTACCGGCCGGCTACGCGCGCCTACAAGGCTGCCTGGCAGTCGACCATCGACGCCGCCGAGAAGTACAACGAGCCCGGCCGCTTCACCGCCTTCATAGGCTACGAGTGGACGTCGAATACCGGGGGCAACAACCTGCACCGCAACGTCATCTTCCGGGACAACGGCGACAAGGCCAGCCAGGTCCTACCGCTGACCGTCTACCCGCCGACGGGCACCGACAACCCGCGGGATCTCTGGAAGTGGATGCAGGCCTACGAGGACAAGACCGGCGGCAGCGTGCTTGCCATTGCCCACAACGGCAATCTCAGCAACGGCCGCATGTTCCCGATCATCGAGCCGGGCACGGGCAAGAAGATCGATCGCGCCTACGCCGAGACCCGGGCGAAGTGGGAGCGGCTCTACGAGACCACCCAGACCAAGGGCGACGGCGAGACGCACCCGTTCCTGTCGCCGAATGACGAATTCGCCAACTTCGAACGCTGGGACAAGGCCAATCTCGACGGCAGCGTGGTGAAGACAAAAGACATGCTGGAGTTCGAGTACACGCGGGCAGCGCTGAAGACGGGCCTCAAGCTCGGCAAGGAGCTCGGGACCAACCCCTACAAGTTCGGCCTCATCGGCAGCTCCGACGCGCACACGGGCCTGGCCGCGATGGAAGAGGACAACTTCTTCGGCAAGGTGTCGTCAGCGGAGCCGAAGCCCGAGCGCATCAGCGCCACGTTCATGGCCAATCCCAAGACCGGCGTGAAGATCATGGACTGGGAGGTCAGTGCCTCCGGCTACGCCGCCGTGTGGGCCACCGAGAACACCCGGGAGTCCCTTTGGGACGCCATGGAGCGGCGGGAAACCTACGCCACGACGGGCTCCCGAATGGTGGTGCGCTTCTTCGGTGGCTGGGACTTCGAAGCCGCTGACGCAGGCACCCGCAGCCCGGCGGTCGCCGGCTACGCAAAGGGCGTGCCCATGGGTGGTGACCTCAACAAGGCGCCGGCCGGCCCCAATGGCGTGAAGTCGCCGACCTTCCTCGTGGCCGCGCTGAAGGATCCGTTAGGCGCCAACCTGGACCGCGTCCAGGTCGTGAAGGGCTGGCTCGACGCGAAGGGCGACCTGCAGGAACAGGTCTACGACGTGGCCTGGAGTGGCGGCCGCAAGCCCGGCGCGGACGGCAAGCTGCCGACTGTGGGCAGCACGGTCGACGTGGCCAATGCGACCTGGACCAACACCATCGGCGCCCCGGAGCTGATCGCGGTCTGGAAGGACCCGGACTTCGACCCGAAGGAGCTGGCCTTCTACTACACCCGCGTCATCGAGATCCCGAC
This sequence comes from Gammaproteobacteria bacterium, assembly GCA_031395645.1. Lineage (GTDB taxonomy): Bacteria > Pseudomonadota > Gammaproteobacteria > Steroidobacterales > SHZI01. The sequence continues at coordinate 32,813 of JANNJM010000057.1, forward strand.
GCCGCGCTGGACGGCCTATGACGCGCAGCGCTTCAACGTTCAGCCCGTTCCCGGGACGATCATGACCGTCACCGAACGGGCCTATACCTCACCCATCTGGTACACGCCGTAATGAACAGGATTCACGCGATGAAGATCGTCCCATCCGCCGTACTGGCGTTGCTGATTGCGTCTCCCGCGTTTGCGGCCGACAACGAATGGACCCACACCGCCGTCGTCTACATGATCGGCGCCGGTATTGACGGAACTGCCGGCGTTGGCCCCGTTGAGGGTGACGTGGACGTCAGCTTCGGCGACATCCTCGACAACCTGGAGTTCGGCGCGATGGCCGCCTACCGCGGTGACAACGGTCCCTTCGCCGTCGTTGCTGACCTCATCTACATGAAACTGGAGACCGACAAGAACGGCCTCGGGCCCTTCGGCCAGACCCAGGCCACGGTCGAGCTGGAGCAGATGGTCCTGGAGCTGGACGGCTCCATCGCCGTCACTGACCGGCTGGACGCCTACGCCGGCCTGCGCTATTGGGACGTCGACTCGACGGTGACGGTGGTCGGCGGTGGTCCCCTCGGTGAAGACATCAACGGTTCCCTGAGTGAGGACTGGGTGGATCTCCTCTACGGCCTCCGCTACGCCTTGCCCCTCGGCGAAAAATGGACGCTCGTCTGGCGCGCTGACATGGCCCCGTTCGGCACCGGCAGCGACTTCAGCTGGCACACCAGCGCTTTCGCCGACTGGCGCCTCAGCGAGCATGCCAGCGTGCTCATCGGCTTCCGCTGGCTGGACGTGGACTACGACGATGGCGAGGGCGCCAACCGGTTCCTGATGGACGTGAGCGAGGGCGGCCCGACTGTCGGCTTCGCCTGGAGGTTCTGAAATTGAGGTACGCAGGCCGAGCTCTCACCGCGACACTGCTGGGCACCGTAGTTTCGCCACACCGGCGTGTTGCAGTTCCTGATGGCTCCTATGTGGCTCCTGGCCACGGGAAGCCAATTCTGCAGAGTCCCTTGATCGTCGTCGCAACTCACTGATCAGCTGACTTAACGGCGGGCCGACCACCGGTCGGCCGGGCCTGCAAACAACGGATTTTGAGACTCAGATCCGGCACAGGATCTCCGCAGCGCGTTCGAGCGTGCCCGCGTCCTTGGCGAAACAGAAGCGCAGTAGCCGCGTCGCCGGCGGTTCGGCACAAAACACCGACACCGGTATGCAGGCCACGCCGGCCTCCGTGGTGAGGCGGCGCGCGTAGTCCACATCGGGCTCGCTCGTGATCGCGCTGTAGTCGAGCAACTGGAAGTAGGTGCCGGCAGACGGGGTGAACTTGAATCGCGAAGGCTCAAGCAGCGTGCAGAAGTGGTCGCGCTTGGCCTGGTAGAAGTCCGGGAGACCGAGGTAATGCGCCGGATCGCTTTCGAGAAAATCGGCAAGCGCCCATTGCAGGGGCGTGACGACGCAGAACTGCACGTACTGGTGCACCCGGCGGAACTCCCGGGTGAGCGGCGCCGGCGCCACGCAGTAGCCGATTTTCCAGCCGGTCGCGTGGTAGGTCTTGCCGAACGACGACACCACCAGGCTGCGTGCCGCGAGTTCCGGATAACGCAGCAGGCTTTCATGCCGGCGCCCGTCGAAGACCATGTGCTCGTAGACTTCATCACTCAGCAGCAACAGCGGTGAACCGGCGACCAGCCCGGTCAGCGCGGCGATGTCTGCTAAGCAGAGGACTGCACCGGTTGGGTTGTGGGGCGAATTGAGAATCAGCAGGCGGGTGCGCGGCGTGACGGCGGCCCGGACCCGCTCCCAGTCGACGCTGAAGCCTGGCTGGCGCAGGGGAATATGCACGGCGTGACCGCCGGCCAGGCGAATGGCGGGGTCGTAGGAGTCGTAGGCCGGATCCAGGCAGAGCACCTCGTCGCCAGGGTGCACGACGGCTCCGATAGCGCTGAACAGCGCCTCCGTGGCACCCGAGGTCACCGTGACTTCCGACGCGGGATCGACTGACCGGCCGTAGAGTGCCAGGGTCTTGCGGGCAATCTGCGCCTGCAATTCGGGTAGCCCGGCCATCGGTGCGTACTGGTTGTGCCCGGCCCGCAGGTGGTGGGTGACCCGATCCAGCAGGCCGGCAGGGGCCGGGAAGTCCGGGAAGCCCTGGGACAGGTTGATGGCGCCGTGCTCAGTCGCCAGTCGGCCCATCAGGGTGAAGATGGTCGTCCCGACGTCGGGCAGCTTGCTCTGCAGAGGGAAGGAGGGTGGCATCGGTGCTGTGACGGAAAATTGGCGTTTTGTTTGACTTCGGTCGCGCAGGACGCGGATCATAGCGCCAACATTTGCGGGGCGACCAATCGAGACGCATGAATTCCAGTGTAGACGCACTCCCTGTCGTGGTGCCGGCCGCTGCCGCGCCAGGTCCCGTCGCATCGGAACCCGCGCCAGCCGGCTATTTCCCGACTGGCCACAGCACGCGGATGACCAATGTCCGCCGCCTGGTAGAGCAGGTCGCCCCGTTCACCACGAGCGTCCTGATTACGGGGGAGTCCGGGACTGGCAAGGAATGGGCCGCCCGCTACGTTCACGCACTGTCCCTGCGCACCGACAAGGCTTTTGTCCCCGTCAACTGCGGTGCGATCCCCGCCGAGCTTCTCGAAAGTGAACTGTTCGGCCACGAGAAGGGTGCATTTACCGGGGCCATCGCCACGCGCATCGGCCGCTTCGAGGCGGCCGAGGGCGGTACGTTGTTCCTCGACGAGATCGGCGACATGAGCCTCCCGATGCAGGTCAAGCTGCTGCGCGTCCTGCAGGAGCGGATCTACGAGCGGGTGGGAAGCAATCGGCAGCGCCAGTGCGACGTGCGGATCATCGCCGCGACCCATCGCAACCTGGAAGCAGCCATCCGCGACGGCAGCTTCCGGGAGGATCTCTACTACCGGCTGAATGTGTTTCCCATCGAGTTGCCACCGCTGCGGGACCGGCTTGAGGACCTGTCGGATCTGATCAGCAATATTCTTGAACGGTGCCGGGCCTCCGGACTGTCGCCGGTGCACATCACTCCGGGCGCGGTCCGCATCCTCAAGCACTATGGCTGGCCCGGCAATATCCGGGAGCTTGCGAACCTGCTGGAGCGCCTGTGCGTGCTCTACCCGGAGGGCGCTGTGGATATTCCCCAGTTGCCGACGCGCTACACCGCGGCGGCTCCGCTGCGGGAGACGGACCGGCAGGAAGTGGCGGCGACGCGCGCTTCGGGTCCGCAGCCGCAGGACATCGAGTTTCCTGCTGACGGTCTGCCTCTGAAGGATTATCTGGAACAGATCGAGGTCTCGCTGATCCGCCGGGCCCTGCACGACGCCAATGGCGTCATTGCCCATGCCGCAGAAAAGCTCCGGGTCCGGCGCACCACGCTCGCCGAAAAGATGAAGCGCTACGGCATCTAAATGGGGACATGCCTCATTAGCGAAAT
>JANNJM010000043.1:0-4187 GCA_031395645.1 Gammaproteobacteria bacterium
GCTGCGCCCGCGACTGCGGTAACCACTCCGGCGCAATCCGCAGAGCCCGGCAAGCTCACCACTCGCCCAATGGAAGACCCCCGTCCGGGTGCCGAGCCGCCGCAGTAGCGCGCCCTTCACGCGCACTTCACGCCGGTGCCACCCAGGCCGCAATAACCACCCGGATTCTTGGCCAGGTACTGCTGGTGGAAGTCCTCGGCGTAGTAGAAGCTCGGTGCTGCCAGGATCTCGGTAGTGATCGGTCCGAAACCAGCAGCCTTCAGGGAAGACTCGAAAGCGGTCTTCGAGAGGACCGCCGCGGCCCGCTGTTCCTCGTCGAAGCAGTAAATACCGGACCGGTACTGGGTGCCGGCGTCGTTACCCTGGCGCATCCCCTGGGTCGGGTCATGGGCTTCCCAGAAGATCGTGAGAAGTTGCGGGTAGCTCACCTGCGAAGGGTCGTAAACGACCAGCACGACTTCGTTGTGGCCCGTCTGGCCGCTGCACACTTCCTCATAGGTCGGATTGGGCGTCACGCCTGCGGCATATCCCACCGCCGTGGAATAGACGCCCGGCACAGTCCAGAACTTGCGCTCAGCACCCCAGAAACAACCGAGACCAAACACCGCCTGGCGCAGGTGGGCCGGGAACGGCGCCTTCAGGGGATTGCCGTTGACGAAATGCTTCGCCGGAACGGGCATCGCAGTGGCGCGGCCCGGCAAGGCTGAGTCAGCGGTCGGGAGTTCGAGGGATTTCTTGCGGAGCCACATCAGTTTGCCTCACGTGCAGAAGTTGCGATCAGGCAGACATAGTGCCACCAAGTCGCGCCCCACAGGCAGTCGTTAGCTGCACCGCCGCGTGGCCCGCTCGCCGCGGCGATCAAGCCGAAGGTTGATGCGGTCGCCCTTGCGGTCCAGCCGGTTGTCCACCCGATCACCGCGATGATCCAGACGGTCATTGGCACGCTCGCCGCGCCGGTCCAGGCGCTTATCGACGCGGTCGCCCTTGTTGTCGAGCCGCTCGGCCGCTGCCTCGTGGCCAGCAGCTGCCGCCCGGTCAGACCGAGTATCCAGTCGAGCGTCGATGCGATCACCCTTGGCGTCCAGTCGTTCCTCGCGATGATCACCGCGGTTATCGAGGCGCTCTTCGACACGATCACCCTTGTTGTCGAGGCGCTCCTCGACGCGATCGCCCCGGGCATCAAGGCGCTCCTCGCGAACACTCTCGTCGGCCAGCGCGGCCACTGTACCGCCGGCCAGCAGGCCGGAACACAGGAAGGAAATGAGCTTGCTACGGTGCATGGTCTGGTACTCCTTGAAGCAACCCAAAGGGACGGCTTTCACGGGGTAAAACGCGCGACCCGGACCGGGGTTGACACGGGCGCGTTATGTCTAGAATCCAGCAGCAGCGCAACAGGACGGGAGGCCGCCCTCATCAACCGGCAGTCCGGCACAGCGCCTGCCCGCGCTGTTGGCGTGCAGGTCCTGCCGCTGCACCTGGCCGGGACCGAACAGGTCGGCGACCTCCTTCCCATACCCCGCAATCAAGGCGGAGGCGCGACCGCAACGCAGGGTGATCGTGCCACTGGCAAGACAATGTTTTCGATCGTCGGAGAGGAATGCAAGATCCAGCGAATCGAGCGTCCGCTGCATGCAAGTGGAGGCCGGCGCACGCGGCAGCATCGCGCAGGAAGCCAGCGCAAGCCCCAGCGCGAAAAGCCCAGGAGCGAAAAGCCAATGGTGCGCATCCAAGGCACTGTCCAATACGTAACTCAGGGAGTGCGACTAGAATACCCCATGCTCCGACACCTGCTCCCCGCGCTGCTGCTTTGCTTTCTGAGCCTGTCGGCGGCGGCCCTTCCCAATATTGATGACCTGAATGCCGTGCTCCTTCGAAACGTGCGGAACGGTTTCATTGACTACGATGGCATTCGCGCCGATCCGGCCTTCGGCCGCTTCGTCACCGGTCTGGCCACCGCGGAGGCCGGCGATCTTGACGCGCCGGGTGCGCGACTCGCCCTGCTCATCAATGCCTACAACGCCCTCGCCATCCAGGGCATTCTTGACGGCTATTCCCCCGCATCGGTGCTCGGCCGCTACACTTTTTTCAAGCGTCGTCAGTACGCACTGCTGGGTGCGAAGACGACCCTAGAGGACCTCGAGCACGGCCAGATCCTCCCTCTGAACGAGCCCCGGATCCACTTTGCAATTGTCTGCGCGTCGCTCTCGTGCCCGCGGCTTGCGAACCAAGCCTACGCGCCAGCCAGTCTTGAAACCCAGCTGGAGGCCGCGGCGCGGGCCTTTGCCAATGACGGCACCCGGAATCGCTACGACGTGAGCCGCAAGCTCGCCTTTCTGTCGAGCATTTTTGACTGGTACGAGGCCGACTTCAGCGGCGCGGCAGGTTCCGTACAGAAGTACCTGGCCCGCTACGTCAGCGACCCGGCCGCCAGCGAGTTACTCGCCCGGGACGGCTTCGAAGTGCGATTCGTCGACTACGACTGGGACCTGAACGGGGTTTACCGCGGCAAACCGGACTGACTGTAAGGTCCCCGTGCAGCCCGCGTCCAAGCTGCACCGACTGCAAGGAACGCACCGTGCTCATCAAACAACCCGCCGGCTTCAAGCCCTCCGAGATCACGCCGGAAAGCGTGTTTCTCGATCGGCGGCGCCTCATTAAATCAGCCGGCTTTCTCAGCGCGAGCGCGTTGCTGTCCCAGGCGCTCGCGGCCGATGACGGGATACCCGCCCAGTTCAAACGGCTGGCGGGCATCCGCCCAAGCCCCTTGAGCACCAAAGACGCTCCAAACAATTTTGAGGAGGTCACGGGGTACAACAATTTCTACGAGTTTGGCACCGACAAGGCAGATCCTGCAGCGAATTCTGCGAAGTTCAAACCAAAACCGTGGAAAGTGACAATCGACGGCGAGGCTGAGGTCACGGGCATCTTCGATTTCGACAGCATCATCAAGCCGCATACCCTGGAAGAACGGATCTACCGGTTCCGGTGCGTCGAGGCCTGGTCAATGATCGTTCCGTGGGTTGGCATCCCGCTCGGCGACGTCATCCGGCGCTACAAGCCCACTTCGAAAGCGAAGTACGTCGCGTTCGAGACCGTGGTGCGGCCCTCGGAGATGCCCGGCCAGAAGTACCCCGTCCTGGACTGGCCCTACGTGGAAGGCCTGACCATGGCTGAGGCCATGCATCCGCTCACACTCCTCGTCGTCGGCGTGTATGGCGTCGAGCTGCCCAACCAGAACGGTGCGCCACTGCGGCTGATCGTCCCCTGGAAGTATGGCTTCAAGAGCATCAAGTCGATCGTGCGCTTAAGCTTCACCGAGAAGCAGCCACCGACCACCTGGAATCTTTCCGGGCCAAACGAGTACGGCTTCTATGCCAACGTGAACCCGAAGGTGGATCACCCGCGCTGGAGCCAGGCCTCGGAACGACGCGTGGCGTCCGGGCTCGGCAGCCTGTTTGCGGCTCGCCAGGACACCCTGCCCTTCAACGGCTACGGCGCGCAGGTCGCGTCGCTATACAAGGGCCTGGATCTCGTCAGGAACTTCTGAGCGCATGGTTACGCAGCGCCAGGTGAGGTTGTACTGGCGCCCGCTAGCGCACGTTGCTTGTGCGTTGCCGCTACTGCTCCTCGTGCTGCAACTGGCAGAAGTGGGCGGTCTGCGTCTGGGGCCAAACCCGCAGCTCGCAATCCGGGATTTCCTTGGCGAGTGGGGCCTGCGGCTGCTGCTGGTGACGCTCGCCATCACACCGTTGCGCTACGTCACTGGCAAACCCTGGCCGCTGCAGTTCCGCCGCCTGCTTGGACTCTGGAGCTTTGCCTACCTGGCACTGCACTTCATTACGTACTTCTTCCTCGACCGGTCCCTGGACTTGCCAGTGATCATCGAAGACGTCTTGAAACGGCCCTTTATCACCATCGGCTTTGCCGCGTTTCTGTTGATGATCCCGCTCGCGGTCACCTCTACAGCGGGCTGGCGCCGGCAGCTTGGTGCCCGCTGGCTGATTCTGCACAAGCTGGTGTATCTGACCGCCATCCTGGGGTGCTGGCACTTCTACTGGCTGGTCAAGAAGGACGTGCGGGAGCCGCTGATTTACTGCAGCGTTCTGGCGGTGCTACTGGGCTTCCGGGTCTGGAAGTGGCGTCATCGCCCTGTAGGAGCGCCTTAGCGAGAAATGGGGACATGCCTC
>JANNJM010000044.1:0-4447 GCA_031395645.1 Gammaproteobacteria bacterium
AAATGTGGCATGTCCCCATTTTCTACAACGCCGGAATTATCCGCTCGCCGATAAAGCGGATCGACGCCGCCGGATCCGCGTAGAGGCGCAGCGCAACGCCACCGAGGCCCGCGGCCTTGAAATGGCGGAGTTTTGCGAGCACCGGCTCGAGATTCTCCGGCGATCCGGAAATCGTCACGTTCTCCACCAGCGCGTCGAGGATGCGGTCCGGAACGCCATCGACCTCGTGGCTGCCGGCGGCAAACGCCTGCGCGAACGCGGGCTCGCTCGCCATGACGAGCGCCACGTCGTCCGGCGCGAGAAACGCTGCGAGCAGCCAGGGACGAAAGATGCCCCGGAGCAACAGCCAGCGCCGACCTTCCCGCAGGGCCTGCTGACGATCGGCGTAGACGTGCCAGGCCGTGAAGACCGTCGTGTGAAAATCGGGGCGGCGGCGCCCTTGCCCGGCGAGGGCCGCGTCCAGCGTGCCAAGCGCCGCACGCGCCTGAATCGGCGGCAGGTCGCTCATCATGATGCCGTCCGCGCAACCGGCCGCCATGCGCAGCATCTGCTGCTGGCTGGCGCCCACGAGGATCGCCGGGGCGGCCGATTCCAGCCAGCGCAGCTGCAGATCGCTCACGCGATACAACTCACCCGCATACGTCACCCGCTCACCGCTGGCGGCAGCGCGAATGATCTCGACGGTTTCGCGCACCGCGCGCACCCGCCGCCCGGGGCGGATACCGAGTGCCTGCAGCGCCTCGCCGCCTCCGCCAATCACGATCTGCGCCCGCCCGCCGGCGATCTCGTTCAGCGTCAGCAGCGCGGACGCGATCTTGACCGGGTGCGTGTCGAAGGGATTCACGGCAATTGGCCCCAGGCGGATCCGCGATGAGGTCTGTGCCAGCAGTCCCAGGTTGGTGAACGGGTCCCGGGAGTCCAGCAGACTGGAGACCCAGACGCCGTGCAGTCCGAAGCGCTCGGCCAGGCGGCCAAGTTCCGCAAGTTCCTGCGGTTTGGCCCGGGCGTCCAGGATGACGTCGATTTCCATCGCGGGATCGCGCCTGAAGGCGCTCCTACAGGCGCAAGCCACCGACGAAATTATGCCCCAGTAATCAGGCGAAAGGCCGGCTTACCGAGCGCCGCGGCTGCAGCTGGTCGACGAGGGCCGCGAGTTCGTCGCGCTCGCGCTGGAGCTGGACGATCTGCGAGGTCGTGACACTCGAGCCGGATTCGGTCACGTCGAGTTCCATGCGGGTGTCCTTGAGCTGGAGGCTGACCTTTCCCAGTTCCTCGGTCCGGTCACTGAGCTGACTGATCAGCTTGTCGATCCGGAGCATGGCCTCGCGGAGCGAGCCTTCGAGCGCCTGCACGCGCAGGTCCCGGTCGGCAATCTGGGCGCGCAGGGCCGCCATCTCCACGGCGGTCGCCTGCACGGCCTTGTCATGCTGTTCGCGTTCGCCGCGGCCCTGATCGAGCAGCTTCTGCGTGATGCGCAGTTCCTCCAGCAGCGCCTTGTGCCGCTTGTCCGCCTCCGGGGTCAGTTCCGGACCCACCGGCGGTTTGCCGAGTGCGAGCTTGCCCGCTCCGTCGCCAAACAGGCTTTCCTTCAGCGGACCGCCGGAGCGCACGACGACAAAGCCGACGACGCTGGCCGTCAGGATGATGCCAAAGAGCAGGCCGATGAAGATCAGTCCGGCGAAGGCCATGGTCAGCAGTCCACGAGCAGGTCGCCGCCCTGGTCGAGCGTTGGCGAGGAGCCAAGCACGAGCTGGCCGCGGGGACGGGCAGCCATTTCCTTGCGCAGGGCTGCCACCATGGTGTTCAGGTCATCGCGTTCGCGCTCGAGGCGCGTAATTTCGTCCATCACCACGTCGGAACCTACCTGAGTGACGCCGAGTTCATTCTGGACATCGCGCAGCTGGACGTGGGTACGCACCATTTCCTCCGCACGGTCTGCCAGCTCGTGCCGCAGACGGGCAGTCTTGGCGCACTCGAACTGCACTTCGGCCTTGAGTTTGCGCACGAGTTCGGCCTGGACGGGTTCCTTGTCGCGCAGGGCCGCAAGTTCAGTAGCCACCTTCCCCAACTCGGCCGTCAAGGCATCGCGCTCGGTCCTGACCTGCTCGGTCGTCCGTTGCGCGACCCGCAAGTCCGCCTCGAGGCCACGGATCGAGTGGTGAAGATCGTCAGCCCGCTTGCCCATGGGCCGGTTGGCGACGCTGCCAAGCAGGCGCGACAGCATGGCGCCCGCGCAAAAGCCAACTACAGCCGCGGCAGCAATGTAGAGATTCGCAAGCAGGGTTCCGCCAAACATAACGCGGAGGTTAGCCGCCTCCGCCCCGGAGGCACCATGCGCCAGTTCTCAGTCGGTGCCGGCCTCGCCGTTAAACGCGAACTACTTCACGGTCGCCGGCAGGGCGTAGGCCAATACGTAGTCATCCACGCCCTTCGCGTCGTACCAGGAGTGGCCGCCCGCCGTAAAGACGACGTACTGCCGGCCGTTCGCCTCGTAGGTCATGGGCGTCGACATGGCCGACGTCGGCGCCCGGTGCTCCCACAGCAGCTCGCCGGTCTCGACGTTGTAGGCATGCAGGCGGTTGTCCGGCGTGGCGCCGATAAAGACCAGCCCACTCGCCGTGATGATCGGGCCACCCGCAGTGGGTGCGCCAAGGTCCAGCGGCAGCGGCACCGGCATGAGTTTGTCGAGCTTGCCGAAGGGAATCTGCCACTTGATCTCGCCAGCGGCCATGTCCACAGCCACCAGCATGTTCCACGGCGGCTTGGTGCAGGGCGTGAAGGACGGTGACATCAGCGGCCCCTGCTTCACGCCGTAGGGCGTATCACCGAGGTACCCGGGCTTCTGCATCGGGCCGCCCGCCTCGGGCCGCTTTGCGTACTCCGGGTCAACCTGGTTACGCGGAAGAAACTGCACGTAGTAGGGAATCTGCGAGACCGGCGTAATCAACAGGTTCAGCGGCGGGTAAAACGCGCCACCACCCCAGTTGGCTCCGCCGCCAATCTGCGGGTACATGATGGTGCCCCGGGTCGATATGGGTTCGTAGTGCCCGCCATGGCGCATCGACTCGATCTTCTTGCGGCAGGCGTTCTTGTCCAGGAACGTGAAGCCCCAGGCATCATCCGGCGAAATCGTGTTGCGGACGAGCACCGGCGGCTTCGTCGGGAACGGCTGAGTGGGCGAGAGTTTCTCGCCGACCACCTCGGTGTCCGTCGGCACGGGGCGTTCCTCGATGGGAAACAGCGACTCGCCAGTCTCCCGGTTGAAGACGAACACCATGCCGGTTTTCACGAGCTGGATGACCGACGGAATCGTGCGACCGTCCTTGCGGATATCCACGAGGATCGGCGGCGAGCCCACGTCCCGGTCCCACACGTCGTGATGCAGGGTCTGGAAATGCCAGACCACCTCCCCTGTGGAGGCGCGCAAGGCGACGATCGAGTTGGCGTAGCGGTTGTCACCCGGGCGGTGCGCGCCCCAGTAGTTGGGCGCCGGCGCGGCCGTCGGAATGAAGAGCAGGTCGCGCTTGCTGTCGGCCGACATGGGGACCCACGTGTTCCCGCCCCCCACTTCGATGGGCGTCGGCTCGAAGCCCGTCGATGCGTCGCGCACCAGCGGGTCGAAGGTCCAGCGCAAGGCGCCCGTACGCGCGTCGAAGCCGCGAATAGCGCCGTTGATCGAAGTCGAACTCCGGAACTTGTTGCCGAAGGACGAGACAGCGACGATGCCGTTGATCGCCGTCGGGGGCGACGGCAGCTGGGTGAGCTGCGCGCCGTCGGCCGGGAAGGTGGCCTTGATAAGGGTGTCCACGTTGACTTCGCCGTTAACGCCGAAGCCTTCGCACCGGCGGCCGGTGCGCGCATCCATCGCGATCAGCCGCTTGTCTGCCGTGGCCAGGAAGAGCCTGTGAGCGCAGGCCGCGTCGGGCGCAGCCGCGTCGTCTGCCCAGTACTCCACTCCCCGGCACTTGAAGCGTCCGGCATAGGGCGTCTTGTCGATCTTTGGATCCAGCGTCCAGCGCGGAGTGCCGGATGACGGGTCCAGTGCAATCACCTTGCCGAACGGGTCGCAGACCACGAGGTGACCGCCGGCCGCCGCCGGCAGCAAGGTGGGCGTGTCCTGAAAGTCGATGTACTGCTTGAGGGTGGGATTGTCCTTCACCGCCCCGGTCCTGAACTGCCACGCGAGCTCGAGCTGACCGACATTGTCTTTATTGATCTGGGTCAGGGGCGAGAAGCGGCTGCCCCCCTCGTCCCCGCCGTAGTGGGGCCAGCCCTGCCCGCTGGCCACGTGGATCGGCAGCCCCGCGCAGAGCACGGCCGCTAACAAGAGACGCTTCAGGACGGGCATGGATGACTCGCTCACGATGAAACCGTTATCCGCACAATCTAACCCAAGTCCTGTAGGAGCGCCTTCAGGCGCGACCGGGCGGAAATGGGGACATGCCTC
>JANNJM010000091.1:0-2366 GCA_031395645.1 Gammaproteobacteria bacterium
CATGTCCCCATTTTCTGCTTAAATGCGGCTGATGAAGCCGCTGCTCAAATGGTTCCTGCTTGGTAGCGCCGCGCTGCTGCTGCTGGGCGTCGTCCTGGTTGTGGCGGTCGTCACGCTGGTGGATCCCGCGCTCTACCGCACCGCTGTAACAGATGCGGTCCAGCGGTCAACCGGACGTACCTTAACCCTGGACGGTGACGTCGACCTCAAGTTGCTGCCGTGCTGCGCCATCGAACTGAACCAGGCGGCGCTAGGCAATCCGGCGGGCTTTCCGGCGGAGCCTCTGGTGCGTGTCGCATCGGCCCGGCTGGCCATCCGCCTGTGGCCGCTGCTCACGAAGCGCGAGATCGAGATCGGGACGGTCAGCATCCAGGGCCTCGAGGCGAATCTGCTCGGGCGCAGGGACGGCAGCAATAACTGGAGTTTCGCCGATACGACGGCCGATCCGCCAGGCGACGCCACAGGCGGGAGTGCGGTCTCCGGTTTTAACCTCGCAGGCATCGTCGTCAGCGACGCCCGGCTCAACTACAGCGACGAGGCAGACGGCAGCCGCTACCGCGTCGAGCAGCTGCAGCTGACCACCGGGGCTGTGCGCGACGGCGCGCCCTTTGACCTCCGTACCTCCTTCCGTCTTACGGATCTCGCGGACAACTCGGGTGGTTCCGTGGCGCTGAAGGCACTGGCAAGCGTGGCGCTGGAGGGCGATGTGACCACCATCCGTCTCGCGAACCTCGACACGACGCTGGATACCACTCGCCTTGCCGGCCTCGAGGCGCTGACTGGCCGCTTCCAGGCGCCAGCGCTCGAGGTCCGCCTGGCGGAGAACACACTGCTCAATGTGCCGGAATTGACGGCCGATCTTGAGCTCAAGGGCGCAGATGTGCCCGGCGGTTCGGCGCCGTTGCAGGGAAAGTTCACGGACCTGCGCTACGACGTGGACGCCGGCCTGGGCACGCTTGCTGCCCTGAGCGCAAAGATGTCCCTCGCCGGAGTTCCCCTTGATGTGGACGGCGCTGGCACCTTCGGCGCACGCAACGACCTGCGCGGCACGCTGCGTATTCCCGCGTTTTCCCCCCGCGAGGTCCTGCCGAAGCTCAGGCAGGAAGTCCCGAACACGGCGGACCCCAAAGTTCTCGCGCAACTCGCCGGGACCGCCAGCTGGTTCCTGCGTGACAACGCGGCGGGGCTCGAAAGGCTCGCGCTCGTGCTCGACGACACGCAGATCGCGGGCTCACTCTCGCAGGAACTACTCCCCGAGGGCAGCAAGGGAGCACCCCGTACCCGCTTCGACCTGATTCTCGATGCACTCAACGCGGACCGCTACCTGGCCCCGGATGCCGCGCCAGTGGCGCAGGGCGACGACGGCACCCCGCCGAAGGAGCCGCCGACCAAGATTCCGGCAGAAACGCTGCGCGGGCTGAACCTGGATGGCCGAGCGCGTATCGGCCAGCTCACGATCAACAAACTGAAGCTCACTGACCTGGATGTGGCCATGACCGCGGTCGGCGGCCGTGTGCGCCTGGATCCGCTGGCCGTGAAGCTCTATGACGGCAGCATGCTGGGTGGCATCCGGCTCGATGCGACCGGGGCCAATACTCGCGTGACGCTGGACCAGTCCTTCAGCCGGGTGAACATCGGCGCACTGCTGACAGATTTCGCCGATGTAAAGAACATCACCGGCACGATGGACCTGAAGCTCAACGGCACAGCGACTGGCAGGACAGACGACGAGCTGCTCGGTAACCTGGGTGGCAGCCTCGCATTCTCGCTCGCAGACGGCGTCTATAAAGGGATGGATGTCTGGTATGAAATCCGCCGGGCCCGGGCATTGCTCCGGCGCACCGCCCCGCCAGCGCGGACCGGCCCCGAGGAAACGCCCATCAAGGTCCTCGAGATGGCTGGCAAGCTCAGCAATGGCGAGCTCCGTACCGACCGCTTCACTGCCGAAATTCCCTTCCTGCGAGTTTCGGGCGACGCCACCGTCAACCTGCCGAAGGGCACGCTGGACAGCGACCTCACCGCGCTGGTTTTTGAGAAGCCCGTCTTTGCCGATGACAAGAGCCTGGAAGACCTGCTGAACGTTCGCATCCCGCTGACCGTGAAAGGGCCGGTGGCCGACCCGAAGGTGCGGGTGGATCTCAGCAAAATGGTCAAGGGCGCGCTCAAGGAGAAGCTGCGGGAGACTCTGCAGGACAAGCTCCGGGAGAAGCTGGGTATCGGCAAGCCGGCTACGGATGAGGCGCCGCCCACTGAAGGCGACCAGGCTGCTCCGGCGGATGAGAAGAAAGAAGACCCGTTGAAGAAGGCCCTCGACCGCCTCTTCAGGTAGGAGCGGCTGCAGGAGCGCCTTCAGGCGCGACCGGTCG
>JANNJM010000018.1:0-17500 GCA_031395645.1 Gammaproteobacteria bacterium
CCTTCAGGCGCGACTCCGCATCGCGCCTGAAGGCGCTCCTACGACGAGCCCAGGTCTCCCCGCGCGTATTGCAGGATGGCGAGGGCCGCGAGGGGCGCGGTTTCGGTTCGCAGGATGCGGGGCCCGAGCCTCAGGCCGCGAAAGCCTGCCTGGGTGAGCGTCCGGATTTCGTTCCCGGTAAAGCCGCCTTCCGGCCCGACAGCAAGCGCCACGCGCCTGGCCGCGCCGAGCAGCTCGGCCAGCTGGCCCGCTCCCTCAGGGTTCAACGTCAGCCCGATGGTGCCCGGTTCGAGATCGGCCAGGGCCTCGTCCAGCGACCGCGCTGGCAGGATTCGAGGTAGGACGGAGCGCCCGCACTGCTCGCAGGCACTGATGACAATGCGCTGCCAGTGCTCGAGACGCGCCTGCCCGCGCTCGGCATCAAGCCGCACTACACTCCTTTCGGCCAGCAGCGGCTGCACGCTCGATACCCCGAGCTCCGTGGCCTTTTGCATGACGGTATCCATGCGTGGGCCCCGGCTGACGCCCTGGAGCAGGGTGATGGCCAGCGGCGATTCGCTGTCCACTCGTCGACCCGTGCCCAGCTCTGCCGACACACGACTGAGGCCGACTTCACGGAGTATCGCGTCGTAGTCCATCCCGGTCCCGTCGAACAGGGTGATAGGATCGCCCGCGCCCAGCCGCAGCACACGCGTTACATGCACAGCGGCCGACTCGGGCAGCGTGTGGGTAGTTCCTGTGCGCAGGGCTGCCGGCGTGTAGATGCGGGGACGTTGCATGGGACGAATAGTACCGATACGGGCAAGGCGTCGCCGTCTCGGCCTCAAGGCCGGTACCGACGTTCTGCAGGGCGTGCGGCGGTTGTCGTCGCCAAATTGTGATGACAGGCCCGCTGGTGCGGTGCCCGAGCTGATCGTCGTCCACGGTATCTCCCTGCCCCCCGGCCAGTTTGGCGGTCCGTACATTGACCAGCTCTTTACCAACAGGCTCGATGCCGCCGGGCATCCGTCCTTCCGGGAGATCGTCGCGCTGAAGGTGTCCAGCCACCTGTTCATTCGACGCAATGGCGACGTGGTGCAGTACGTGCCGCTGAACCGGCGAGCCTGGCATGCGGGCAAGTCCAGCTTCAAGGGACGGGAACGGTGCAACGATTTCTCGGTCGGCATCGAACTGGAGGGCACTGACGACCTGCCCTATACGGCCGCACAGTATCGGCGGCTCGCGACCGTGATCCGCGTGCTTCGCCGGGCCGTCCCGACCCTGGCGGCGGCGCCCGTTGTAGGCCATAGCGACGTCGCTCCGGGCCGCAAGACCGATCCGGGACCGACTTTCGACTGGTCCCGGTTGCGCAAGCTGCTGGCACCGGCCACCGTGCGACGCCGGTAGACTAGCGCCATGAATTTCCTCGCGCTGTTGCTTGGTCTGGCTCTGGAGCGGGTGCTGACGCATTTGTTTCATCTGCGGGAGTTCCACTGGCTCGATCCGCTGTTTGATTGGCATCTCCACCGCATTGGCGCCGCCGCCAGCGGGGCTCGTCGGCGCTGGACGGCGCTGGCACTGACGTTGCTGCTTGCAGTGCTCCTCATTGCACCCGTGGCGCTGCTTTCCCAGGGGTTGCGGGGCGAGCTGCTGCAGATTCCATATTTCCTGTTCTCGGTGGTGGTCCTCCTCTTTTCGCTGGGTCCACGCGATCTTGACGATGAGGTGGAGGACTATGGTGACGCGCTGGAGACGAGCGACGTACCCACCCAGCAGCGCGTGGCCGCGCAGCTGCTGGAGCGCGAACCCCCAGAACAGCCGGCTGAGCGGAACGAGGCCGTGGAGCGGGCCATCTACGTCCAGGCTAACAACCGCATTTTTGGTGTCGCGTTCTGGTTCCTGGTCCTGGGCCCGACGGGTGCCTGGGCCTTTCGCGTACTCGATCTGCACAGACATCGCGCCGAGTGGAAGACGGCCGACGAGCACGCGACGGGGGCCATGGAGGCCGTCCGAACGCTGCACGGCCTGCTGGCGTGGATTCCGTCCCGGCTGCTCGCACTGGGTTACGTCCTGGCAGGCAATTTCGAGGAGGCCATGACCAGCTGGCGCAATCGCGGTCGTGAAGCCACGCTGCCCTTTGCCGATGGCACCCAAGAAATCCTGGCGCGGGTCGGTATCGCGGCGGCAGGGCGCGGGGCTCTCGACGTGGCGGATGCGGCCGAGGCACTGGACCGGATCCGCGGCGCCCGCTCGCTGGTGATGCGGACCCTGTGGATGATCTGGTGTCCAGTGATTGCCGTCCTGACACTCTATGACTGGCTAACGTGACGTGATCCCTCCCGTCGTAGGAGCGCCTTCAGGCGCGACCCTGCTCGCCGCGACCTCATCATTCGCCGCGATCCTGCTAGCTGCCTGCATTCAGAAGGCGCCGGTTCCCAAAGCCATCGACCAGCCTGCCCAACGCATCGTTGCCCTGTCCCCACACCTGACCGAACTGGCGTTTGCCGCCGGCGCCGGCGCGAAGCTCGTGGGCGCGGTCGAGTTCAGTAACCACCCGGTTGAGGCGCTCGACCTGCCGCGGGTCGGCGACGCCTTCAGGCTGGATCTGGAGGCGCTTGCGGCGGTGAAACCCGACCTGATTCTCGGTTGGCCGAGTGGCAACTCGCCGACCGCACTGGCGAGGCTGCGGCGACTGGGGTACCGGGTGGCTGAAATGGAGCCGCGGCAGCTTGCTGACGTGGCCGACCAGGTCGAGGCGATTGGCCGTCTTGCCGGCACGGAGCCTGAAGCGCAGAAGGCAGCCTTGGCTTTTCGGAGCGGATTGTTGGCACTGCGGACCAGGTACCGGCATTCCCGGCCTGGACGGGTCTTCTACCAGATCGCACCGCAGCCGCTGATCACGGTCAATCGCGAGCACTTTATCGGGCAGGCGATCGGGCTGTGCGGTGGCCAGAACATTTTTGCCGATATCCCGGGCCTCACGCCCATCGTCAGCGTTGAAGCGGTGGTCACGGGGGCGCCGGAGGTGATCGTGGCGAGCGACTTTACCCGCGGTGCTGGCAATCCCACTGACGGCTCGCCACTCGATCGCTGGCGTTCGTGGACGAGCGTGCCGGCCGTGGCCCGCAACCGGCTGTTTACGATAGACCCGGATCTCATGAGCGTGCCGGGTCCGCGGCTGCTCGCTGGCATCACGCGCCTGTGTGCGGCGCTCAACGGGGGGTAGGTGCTCCTACGGCGTCTTTGGCCGGGGCTTCCAGATTACCTCGACACCGCCGTCGACCCGGCACAATACCCGTGACATCACAAACAGCAGGTCCGACAGCCGGTTCAGGTAGCGCACCGACTCAGGGTTCACGGATTCAGTCCGTTGGAGGGTGATCACTCGCCGCTCGGCACGGCGACACACGGCGCGGGCCAGGTGGCAGGCGGCGGCGCCCGGAGTGCCACCAGGAAGCACGAAATCCTTCAGGGGCGGGAGATCTGCGTTGAGTTCGTCCAGCACTGTTTCGAGGCTTGAACTGTCTCCGGCCAGCATGACGTCCCGGCCAGGGACCGCGAGTTCGCCGCCGAGATCGAACAGGCGGTGCTGGACTTCAGTAAGACAGCTCCGGACCAGCGCGGGAAGTGCGGGGGTCGCCAGCACGAGGCCGACGCAGGAGTTCAGTTCGTCCACTGTGCCGTAGGCGTCGACCCGTGGGCAGTCCTTGGCCACGCGCTCGCCCGAACCAAGACCGGTCGTGCCGTCGTCGCCGGTCCGCGTGTAGATTTTTGTCAGCCGGTTGGCCATGTAGTCCTGTCCTGCAGGAATGTCGTGCCGAGTGTAACCGCGTCGAGGCGCACCGGACCTCCTGCCACGTTCGTCGGCGCCTGGCATTCCGGATGCAGTACTGCCGCCAGCATTTCCAGACTCTCCACGAGGCGTGGCCCGGGCCGGCTGAAATACTGGTTGCCGTCGGCCATCCAGACCTGGCACGCCTGCACGCAGGGCAGGTCGCGCCAGCCAGCCTGCCGGACGAGTGCCGGCACATCCTGTAGCGACCGCTCGATGCCAAAGCCGCAGGGGGCCATGAACAGCACGTCGGGCTGCGCGGCAACTACCTCGCTCCAGGCAATCGTGCGCGATGCCTGGCCACCGCCATTGAAACAGTCGTCACCACCGGCAAGGCGGATGAGTTCCGGCGTCCAGTGTCCGCCGTTGAAGGGCGGGTCCAGCCATTCAAGAAACGCGACCCGGGGGCGGGGTCCAGCGGGGACACGGTCCACCACGCGGGCGACCCGCGCCCGGAGGCCGGCCACCACCGTGGCAGCCTGCTGCTGTGTGTCCGCGGCTTCGCCCACCATCAGCAGCGTGGCAAACACTTCCTCCAGGCACATGGGTTCCAGGTTCAGCACGCGGGGCCGTCCCGGCAACTGGCAGGCCGCATTCTCGACATCGTCGGCGGCCACTGCGCAGACATCGCACAGTGCCTGGGTGACGATCAGGTCTGGCCTCAGGCTGACCAGCAATTCCAGGTCCAGGGAGTACAAGGCCTTCGTGTTCGCCAGCTGCTTCCGCACCAGCCGGTCGATTTCGCCGCTGGTCAGATCCGGCGGGATCAGTGTACGGGTGACCTTCGGCAGGGCTCCCACGCTGGTCGGGTGATCGCACTCGTGGGACACGCCGACCAGCGCGTCCCGCAGGCCGAGCGCGCACACGATTTCCGTCGCGCTCGGCAGCAGGGAGACGATGCGGGGGCGGCCGCTACGCACGCGCCATTGGACGTCCCGTTTGCCGGGTCGCTTTTCGTACCAAGGCGACGCCGCCAAACAGCAGGGTGGCGTACCCGGCGTCACCGAGCAGGGTGTGGCCGAACAACGGGAGGCCATTCAGGTAGCAGGCCATCAGTCCGTTCAGCGTCGGCGGGTAGATGGACTGTCCCGACATCCACATGGCGAAGTTCGACACCAGGAAGAAGACCGTGCCGCTGCCAAGGGCGGCGGCGGCCAGCCGGACCGCCGATTGCCGCCGGCCCAGCAAGAGGTGCCCGAATAACGGCCCCGCCAGGAACCCCAGGTAAACACCTGCCGTGATCACGGAGTCATAGAAACCGGTAACGGCATCGCCCACGATCAGGGCCACCAGCGGCACCAGCCACGCGAGTCCCGGTCGGACGTGTGCGCCCGCGAAGAGTCCGAGCGCACCGATGGGTGTGAGATTGAAGGGGTGCGGGGCCAGGCGCGCGGCGACGGCCAGCAGGATCAACAGCCACGGCATCCGGTTTTCAGTCATGCGGGTTCCGCCCATGCTCAGAAGCTCAGCCGGATGCCGGCATAGGCGCCGATGCCGGGCGTGTTGTAGCCGTAGACGTTCTCGTAGTCCTCGTTGAGCAGATTTTCTACCCGGGTATACAGGCTCGCGCGGGTGGTCAGCCGGTAGCTGACTGCCACGCTCGCCAGGTAGTAGGAGTCGAGGTCGATGGTCTGGGTTCCGAAGGGCGGCGTGACTTCGAAGAAGGTGTCGTCCTGGCTGCCCACGTAGGTGACGTTGGCGTTGAGATCGGCCTTGCTGGCAAGGAAACGCCAGTCACCATTGAGGCTCGCCGTGTGCCGGGGCCGGCGAATCTCCCGCGTGTCCTCGCCCGTCAGCGCATCGGGCTGGGTGGCGTCCAGATAGGTGTAGGACCCGGAAAAGCGCAGGGTTTCAGTGACCCGGGCCTCGGCGCTGACTTCCACGCCCCGTCGCTCGGAATCGCCGGACAGATTCTCGGCGGTAAACAGGAAGGTCGCCGGGTCAAACGCAAAGCCATTGATCTCGTCGTTCAGGTCCTCGCGGAAATACGTGGCGCCGAGACTGACGCGACCGTTCCACAGCGGCTGGTCGATGCCCGCCTCCCAGCCCCTGGAGGTCTCGGGCTTGAGGTTGGGATTGCCAACGAACTGGTCAGGGAAAAAGCCGAAGCGCTCGACAAACGTGGGTGCCTTCTGCCCGGTACCAAAAGCCGCGTGGAGGCGGGTGCCCGTACTTTCGGCGGTCCAGGCTGTCGTGGCGCGGAACGTGCCGACGTCCTCGAAGTCGCTGTTGTCGTCGTAGCGGCCGCTCAGTGAGATCGACGTGCGCTCGAAGGGAGAGAGGAGCAACTCCAGTACAACGGCAGTGTTGTCCTGGTCCTGGTCCTGGTTGGGGTTCAGGTCCTGGGAGGGATCGTCCGGATCAATGACGATGATGGCACCTCGCTGCTGAAATTCCTGTCGTTCATGATCCAGTGCCAACGTGACCGAGTTGCCCGCGGATTCCGGCGCAGCGCGGGTGAACTGCCAGGTGGTCTGGTAGTAGACGCCGTACTTGTCCGCTGCAATGCTTCCTGCGCTACCGAAGTCGTCCACGTTTGCCGTATCGGTGGTGGTCCAAGCCGTCCGCAGCGACTGGGTCCAGCGGTCATCGAGTAACCGCAACGTCCCGCTGGCGCGGAAGTAACCGAGGTTGACGTCGGTTTCGTTACCGGAGTCTGCTGGCAATCCCGTGCCGAAGTCCGTCCCGTCGAAGGCTTTCGTGGTGTCGGTATAGCGGCCGACGAAGCCCAGGTCGAGGTTGGTGATCGGGCTTCCGGCAATGGTCAGTGTGCCCGTTGTGTTCTGGTATCCGTCGTCTTCCGGTCCGAACCGGGAGCTGTTGGACCCGTTGGAGTCCAGGTGCGAGACTGAGAGTCCGGTCCGGGCACCCAGCAACTTGCCGGAAATCCGGCCGCCCAGACTGTAGGTGTCGTAGGCGCCTGCTTCTGCAAAGCCGCCCGCCGAAAACGCCTCGGTGGGCTGCCGCGTGATCACATTCACCACACCTGCGAGGGCATCGCTGCCCCAGAGGGCGCTTTGCGGGCCGCGCACGACCTCGATGCGCTCCACGTCCCAGGTCGTCAGGTCCTGGAAGCCAAACTCATCGTTGCCTGCCGGGTCGTTAGCCTCGATACCGTCGATCAGGACCAGCAGCTGGTTCGCCTCCGAACCGCGCACGCGGATCTGGGTCTGCGCGCCGATGCTGCCAGACTGGCTGATGGCGAAGCCGGGCACGTCCCGCAGCAGGTCTACGGCGAAGACGGATTGCCGGGCCTCGATTTGTTCCCGGTCGATGATCGATACGGAACTGCCGGTGGCCACGAGCGGCACGGGAATGCGGGATGCGGTGACGACCAGCGTATCGCGGATTTCCTCCGCCTGGACGCTGGTGGTGGCGGCAACAGCCGCGATGACGACGGCACGGCACAATGAATGACGCACTAGATTCTCCCCATGACGCGCCCACACCCGAGCGCGTGTCACGCCGGGTCGCGAGGTGGAGAGAAGTGACGCCCCCGCCGGCCAGGGGCCGGACAAAGGCAAAACACGCAGCCAGCAGGGCACGTGCCGTCACGCGGTCTCCACCCGAGACCTGACGATCCGATGACACCTGCCGGCCGGTATACGGGCTCGCGCGGGGGATACGGAGCCGAGACTCTGCATCCGGAGCCATCGCCTTCCCAGGCTGCGTGTGCCCAGTGGCTCGTGTGATGACCCTGATCCTGCGCTTACCGTTGCGGGGGCAGCGGCGGCGTAGTCAGCCCTTTTTCGAGGAGAGGCCGACGCACCGCACTTCCCGTTGAACCTTTCGGTCTGGTTGACCGTCAGGCACCGGCAGGAACAGACCGCAACTTAGCCGCGCCGCCCGGGATCGTCAAGCACGGTCGCCGGTAGGAGCGCCGTCTGGCCCCGGGAATTGACGTACTCGTCGTAGGGCGTGTCGAAGAGGCGTGCCAGGTTCGCCGCGGTCAGCACGGCCGGAGTCGTATCGAGTAGCCAGGTGCCGTCCGGGAATAGCAAGAGCGCGTGGCTGCCAAAGCGCATCGCGAGGCACGGATCGTGCAGCGTCATAAGCACGGCACGGCCGCCGCTGGCCAGCCCGCGGACGTGTTCCAGCACGGCGAGCTGGTGGCGGGGGTCGAGGTGGTTTACAGGCTCGTCCAGCAGCATCACCCCGGGATCCTGGGTTAGCAGGCGGGCCAGCCCGAGTCTCCGCCGCTCACCGCCGGACAGCGTGGATACCAATCGGTCTTCGAAACTGGCGAGACTCATGGCAGCCAGTGAGGATCTGGCCTGCGCCAGATCCCCCGTGGATTCTGCGCTGCCTGCGAGGTGCGGGTGACGGCCCATGAGGACTGTGCCGAGCACAGTGGCGGGAAAAGTCTCGGTGTCGTCCTGCAACAGCAGGCCCAGCTGTTGAGCAATTTGCCGGCGTCGGAGTCGGGCCAGTTCCGAGTCGCCCAGACGTATCGAGCCACTGCCTGGGGGGCGGAGGCCCGCCAGCGTGTGCAGTGTCAGGGTCTTGCCAACGCCGTTTGGCCCGAGCACGCAGACCACGTCCCCGGCGGCGAGGTTGAATGTGAGGTTCCGGACCAACGTGCGTCCGGGAATCCCCACGGTGAGCCCAGAACAGGTCAGCATCGGGACTGCACTTTAGCCGGCTTTCGAAACCCGGGGCAAAAAAAACCCCGCCACTGGCGGGGTTGATACGGGTTTTTGTTGTTGTCGCGAATCCGGTCTAAGCGCGTGCGTCAGTCTGTGGTGGATTTTTGTTGTTATTTGCCGCTTCTACTTCTAATTGTTGGTTTCTTCTTCTTCTTGTGGGCTTCTTCTGGCTCCGATGTCTGGTTGCAGATGTCGAGCTTGCCTGGCGCGCGGCACAGAGACCTTTTCTTGTGCGCGGGTGTATAGCAGCAAGTCCCGTGCCAGGGTCGGATAAAGCCTGATCTGACAGTGACCTGACTGAAATACGTGGCCTGAGTTGCCACGTGGCGCGGGAGAATCGTAAGAAAAACCGACTACTCGCCGAAGGGCTTAGGCCCTCGTTTTCCTCGCCTGTATCTCGGCTCCTCCTGGCCAGGCCGCGCCGGCGCCCGATTTGGTCAGAGGTCTGGCAGGCCTCGCGCAGTAACCCTCCCGATCAGGGGCACTTAATCACGGCTTAACGCGCCAGATTCTTGCAGCCCGAGGACCCCCGGCCTGTAAAGAATCCCAACGGTCCGCCTGCCTGGGTCGCCGTTCCTGTCTGTTCAAGGTACGGGCAGACCGGGTACTCTCGCCGGCGCCATGGATCTGGAACAACTTCGCGATCAGCTGTCGGCGATCGACCGGCAAATCCTGGAGCTGGTTGCTGAGCGGCAGCGGCTGTCGGGCGATATCGGCACCCTCAAGCGCTCGACGGGCCGGCCCACCCGGGACTTTGTCCGGGAGAAACAGGTACTGGAGAAGGCCCGGGCCCAGGCGGCGGGCCTCGGGGTCTCGCCGGGGCTTGCCGAGGCGCTACTCGGACTTCTCATCCGGTCTTCCCTGGCCAATCAGGAACAAGCGCGAGTTCGGGCGGAGGGGCTGGGTTCCGGCAAACCTGCCCTCGTGATCGGCGGAAGCGGCAAGATGGGTCGCTGGTTCACCGAATTCCTTCACTCGCAGGGCTTCAACGTGACGGTCGCCGACCCGGCTGGCCCCTTCGCAGGCTTCCGGCATGTCGCAGAGTGGCGTGACACGGCTGACGAGTTTGCGGTCACGGTCGTGTCGGCACCGATTCCTCTCACCGGCGCCATCTTGCGCGACATCGGTGCACGGCGTCGATCCGGCCTGATTTTTGATATCGGTTCGCTGAAGTCGCCCGTCATGCCGCAGCTGAAGGCGCTCTGCGAGCTTGGTCTGCGCGTCACGTCGGTACATCCGATGTTTGGCCCGGACACCGAACTGCTGTCCGGGCGGCACGTGCTGTTTCTCGATACCGGTTGTCCTGAAGCGACTGCTGAAGCGGCCCAGCTGTTTGCATCCACCATGGCGGCCCAGATCCGGATGGGCATCGAGGAGCACGACCGGCTCATTGCCTACGTTCTTGGCTTGTCCCATGCGGTGAACATCGCCTTCTTTACGGCGCTTGCCGAGAGCGGCGAGACGGTGCCAAAGCTGGCCGATATTTCCAGCACCACGTTCGACGCGCAGTTGCAGATAGCCGGCCGGGTCGCGGAGGAAAACCCGCATATGTACTTTGCGATCCAGGCGGAAAACCCCTTTGGCCTGGTAGCCCTCGAGGAATTGCAGAGGGCGGTCACGCGCATCGCCTCTGTCGTCCGTGCGGGCGACGAAACGGGTTTTGTAGATCTCATGGAAAAGGGCCGAACCTACCTGGCAAGCCGGCGCTAGTCGCGGTCCTAGCCGCTGTTTCGCAGGCTCCGACGCAACAGGTAGAGAAAAGCGGGCACTCCGACTGCCGCTGTGATGGCGCCCACCGGCAGCTGACGCGGCGCCATGAGCGTGCGGGCCAGCGTATCGGCCAGTACCAGCAGTGTGCCTCCAGCCAGCGCTGAGCCCGGAATCACGACCCGGTGGTCGCTGCCCCCGGCCAGCCGTACGAAGTGCGGGACGATCAGACCGACGAAGCCTACGACGCCCGCCGTCGTGACAGCCAGCGACGTCAGCAGGGCGGCGAGCGCGTAAATCAACCCGCGAACCGGGCCGACTTCAATACCCAGCAGCGCTGCCTGCCAGTCGCCGGTGCCGAGAACGTTCAGAGTCCGCGCGAGTATCAGGCCGGCAATCGTGCCGCCGGCGGCCACGACCAGGATTGGTGCCGGGAATTCAACGAAGGAAAAATCACCCATCAGCCAGAAAAGCAGACCACGCAGACTGGCTTCCGGACTGATCGCCAGAAGCAAGCTGACGGCGGCGCTCCAGCCCGAGGCAACGACAATGCCGGTGAGAAGCAGTCGGCTCGCGGTGCCCCCGCTGTGGTATCCGCGACCGTCGGACCAGGCGCCGCCGGTCCGGGCAAGAGCAAATACGAGCACCGTACTCAGCAAGGCGCCGCCGAAGGCAGCCACGTCCACCACGATCCCGGCGCAGCCCAGAAGCATTGCGCCGAGTGCAGCCACGGCAGCCCCTCCTGACGTGCCCAGCACGTAGGGGTCTGCCAGCGGATTCCGCAGTAGTACCTGCATGAGCGCGCCTGCCAGAGCCAGTGCCGCGCCGGTGCCATATGCGGCCAGGGCGCGGGGCAGGCGAAGCCTCAGGAGGATGTCAACTTCCATAGGGTCCGCAGTCGCGGTAAGGAGGGCTCGCAGGGTGCCTGGACCCGCCGGGCCACTGCCCGCCGACAGCGCAAACAGCAGTGCGGCTACGCTGAGCGCCGCGAGAATGAACACTAGTCGACGGGAGGCGAAGTGCATGACCTGCTTTTGGAAGCAGCCAGGATGGCCGGCCGATCGCGAGAGTGTAGCGACTCACTCGTGACAGTGACACGGTGCACGCCGATGTGGAAGAATTCCGCTGCAGGCAGAGGTGGCGCGTGGATCAGATTGACGCACAAGGTTTTCGCGCGAACGTCGGTATCATCGTATGCGATGCACGAAGCCTGGTACTCGTCGGCGGTCGTGTGGGCCAGGACGCCTGGCAGTTCCCTCAGGGTGGAATTCATGTCAACGAGAGCGCCGAGCAAGCCATGTATCGGGAGCTCCGTGAGGAGATCGGACTCCAGCCCGAGGATGTTTCTGTCCTTGGAAGCACCCCGGACTGGCTCCGGTACCACCTGCCGGAGCAATACGTTCGGCGCAGGATGCGACCGTTGTGCATCGGCCAGAAACAGCGCTGGTTTCTCCTGCGCCTGCTGGCCCCGGAGAGCCGGCTGCGGCTCGATACAACAGCCACGCCGGAGTTCGACCGCTGGCGCTGGGTGGATTACTGGCAGCCAGTACGCGACGTGATCTTCTTCAAGCGCGATGTTTACAGGCAAGCCTTGCAGCAGCTCGGGCCTATCGTTTTTCCCGAGGGTCTGCCGCCGCCACCCGCCGACGATCCCGATGCCGAGGGTTAAGCGCAACCGGCGCGTGCCCGAACCCGCACAGGACGTTCTTGCCGCTGTCGACCTCGGTTCCAACAGTTTCCATATGGTCGTCGCCCGGTTCGCCCATGGTCAGCTTACGGTTGTCGACCGCCTCCGAGAGATGGTTCGCCTCGCCTCCGGGCTCAACTCCCGCAACCGGCTGACCGATGCCAGCCAGGCTCGCGCGCTTGCCACCCTCCGGCGGTTCGGCGAACGGCTGCGGGATATGCAGGCCGGCAGGGTGCGCGTGGTTGCCACGAACACATTGCGCAAGGCCAAGTCCACTGGTCGCTTTCTGCAACGAGCCGCGAAGGCTCTTGGTCACCCCGTCGAGATCATTTCCGGCATCGAGGAGGCTCGCCTGATCTACCTAGGGGCGAGCCACAACCTGCCGCGCGTTGACGGGCCGCAACTTGTCGTGGATATCGGTGGCGGCAGTACGGAGATTGTCGTGGGCAAGGGCCTTGAGCCTGCCGCTATGGAGAGCCTCGCCATTGGCTGCGTTTCCCTCAGCGAAGGCTACTTTCCGGGTGGACGGCTCTCTGCCAGGAATTTCGAGAAAGCGCGGCTTCAGGTCCGCCTTGAACTGGAGCCGGTTCGCTCCCAGTTTCGCAAAGTGGAGCCGGCCCAGGTGGCTGGAACATCCGGCAGTATCCGGGCCGCCTATGCAGTCCTTTCGGCGCTGAACCGGGCGCCCCTCGGAGTTACGGTTGATGGCCTTGAATATCTCATCAAGGAGATGGTCTCCGCCGGCCGCATTGCGGACCTGCATCTGCCTGAGCTGTCCGATGATCGGGCAGAGGTTTTTCCTGGTGGTATTGCGATTCTGGTTGAGGTCATGCGAACGCTGGGGCTCGGTCGCATGACCGTCGCTGATGGAGCCCTGCGCGAGGGCATCCTGTACGACATGATCGGACGTCTGACCGACGAGGATGCCCGGGTCCGGACCGTTCGCGCTATGGCGGCTCGCTACCAGGTAGATCGCCCTCAGGCCGAGCGCGTGGAAGCTACCGCCATGAACCTCTACGACCAGGCCCGCGAAGACTGGGACCTCGCCGCTGACCAGAAATTGCTTCTGGCCTGGGCAGCCCGCCTGCACGAGCTTGGGCTCGACATCGCACATGCGCACTATCACCGCCATGGTGCCTACGTACTTGAGAATGCGGACATGCCCGGCTTCCCGCGGGAGGAGCAGCAGGTACTGGCCTGTCTCGTCCTGGCCCATCGCCGCAAAGTCGAGCGCGGCATTTTTAGTGGCCTGCCCCTGCCTTGGCAGCGACCGACGTTGCGCCTGGCGATACTGTTGCGCCTCGCGGCTCTGGTCCACAGGAGCCGTACGGGAGGGCTTCCCCCTGAGCTGAAGCTTCGCGTGAAGGCCCGTACTCTGCGCCTGCAGGTATCGGCAACCTGGCTGCAGAGCAATCCGTTGACCCTGGCGGATCTGGAGCGCGAGCGGGAATTTCTCGAGGAAGCAGGTTACAAGCTGTTGCTCCAGCGCCGGACGGCGCTGTAGGCGCTCCTACGCGGGCATCGATTCAGCTAGTTGTCGCAGTAGCTCTCCCTGGACGGAGAGTCGCTCATCGTCCGGCCTTGGCCTGACGAGTCTGTAACCACCGTCAGCGCGCAATTCCCAAGCCTGGCAATTGTCCGAAAGGCACAGGTCGAGGTCCGAGATTACACGGGCCTTGAGGTTTTCACTGAGTACGGGAAAGCAGACTTCCACGCGCCGAAAAAAGTTTCTGTCCATCCAGTCCGCACTGGAGCAAAAGATGTGCTCCTCACCGTTGGCGTGGAAATAGTACACGCGGGAGTGCTCGAGGAAGCGGCCAACAATTGAGCGAACGCGGATATTGTCGGATACGCCAGGAATCCCGGGCCGCAGGCAACAGATGCCGCGAACCACCAGATCGACCATCACGCCGCCACACGACGCCCGGTAGAGCGCGCGAACCACTTCGGGTTCCACCAGTGCGTTGAGCTTGGCAATGATGTGCCCGGCCCCGCCCGCTTCCACGTTACGAATTTCCTGGTCGATGTGCTCAAGGATTCGCTGGTGCAGATTGAAAGGTGCTTGATACAAGCGCCGGAGGGGCGGCGTCTGCATGAGGCTCGTGAGCTGGAGGAAAACGTGATGCACATCCTCACCGAGCGACTCATCTGCCGATAGCAGGCTGTAGTCCGTGTAGATGCGGGCGGTGCCCGTGTGGTAGTTCCCGGTGCCGAGGTGCACGTAACGGCGGAGGCGTCCGCCCTCCCGCCGGACCACGAGAGCCAGCTTGCAGTGGGTCTTGAAGCCCACAACTCCATAGACGACGTGGGCACCAGCTTCCTGGAGCCTGTTCGCCAGTTTGATATTGGCAGCTTCGTCGAAGCGAGCCCGCAACTCGATGCTCACTGTAACTTCCTTGCCCGCCTGGGCCGCCCGGACCAGGGCATCCACAATCGGCGAATCTGGACCAGTTCGGTAGAGCGTCATCTTGAGCGCCAGCACATCGGGATCCTGGGATGCCCTGTCAACGAAATCGATGACGGGACCAAAGGACTCGAACGGGTGGTGCAACAGGATGTCCCGCTCGGCAATGGCAGCGAACAGATTATCCGCAGCCACCACAGCCTTCTGCTGGCCGGGAGTGAAAGGGGCATCCTGGAGATCGTCCCGGCTCGAAAGCTGGTAGACCGCCATCAGCCGATTCAGGTTTACCGGACCATCGACCAGATAAAGGTCCCCGCGATCGAGTTCAAACATCTCGAGCAAGTAGTCCGTGTGCTCGGCGGGACAGTCGTGCGCGATCTCCAGGCGCACCGCTTCTCCATACCGTGCCGAAATCAGGCCGCCCTCCACGGCCCGCATGAGGTCGTCTACCTCCTCGGTCTCAACGTAGAGATCGCTGTTCCGGGTCACCCGGAACTGGTGACAGCCCTGGATCTCCATCCCCGTAAAAAGCTCGTCCACAAAGGCGTGGATAACCGAGGAGAGAAAGACGAAGTCGTTCGGGCCGGTATCGGGCAGCGACGGGTCCAGCCGAATAAGCCGCGGAAGGGAGCGGGGTGCCTGAACGATTGCCCGCTGTACCGGTCGGCCGAAGGCGTGCATGCCTTTCAATCCGACAATGAAGTTCAGGCTCTTATTCAGGATCTTGGGAAAGGGGCGCGCAGGATCCAGCGAAGTAGGACTGAGTACTGGCTCGATTTCCCTATTGAAGTAATCACGCAGCCACTCACGGTGCGCTGGGCGCCAGCGGGTGCGACGCACAAACCGTATGCCTTCATTCTCAAGTGCGGGAATTAACTCCTCATTGAGGAGTTGGTACTGCTCATCAACAAGTGCATGCGTACGTTGACTGATGTCGCTCAGCACCTGACGTGCGGTAAGCATATCCGGGCCCTGGGGTGGCAGGTTCAGGGCCTGCCGCTGCCGGAGTCCGCTGACCCGAATTTCGAAGAACTCGTCGAGATTGGTGGATACGATACAAAGGAATTTTAGTCGCTCAAGCAGCGGAATGGACGCATCCTTGGCCTGATGAAGGACGCGTCGGTTGAATTCGAGCGCACTGAGTTCCCGGTTGATGAAGTAGTCGGGAAGCCTGAGGTTTGGCGTGTCCAAGGCGGGTACCCACGGAGCCGGCAAAAACTATAGCAGTCCGCCGGACAGGCCGTGTTACGGCCGTCACAGTTGGGGCAATGCGGTGTCCCGGCAGCGGCTGCAAACGCCGGAATTAACCTGCCGGGCTATCTCGGCGCGCGGTTCGCCGCCAGCATGCTGTTGCGCGCCCCAAGGCGCTGCAAGAGCGGTTCCGACGTTGCCTGGAACGCTGTGAGTGCCTGGCCACGCAGAGGTTCCGCATTCGGCAGGATGACGGTTCGGGGATTGAGGTGTACGCCGTTCTTGCGGTACTCGTAGTGGAGATGGGGCGCCGTCGCAAGGCCCGTAGCTCCCACATAGGCGATGACGTCGCCCTGCCGGACTCGGCTGCCATAGCCCTGCCCGCCGAAACGGACAAGATGCCCGTAAAGAGTTGTGACATTGCCGCTGTGCTGAAGGATGAGGGTATTGCCGTAGCCACCCTTCCAGCCCCTGAATATGACCTTGCCGTCACCGGATGCCTTTACCGACGTGCCCTTCGGGGCCGCGTAGTCCACGCCTTCGTGGGCGCGAATGGTGTTCAGGATGGGGTGCCGTCGTGCCGGGTTGAATTCGGAACTGATCCGGGTGAACGAGAGGGGTGCGCGTAGAAAGGCCTTGCGCATCGGTTGTCCATCATGGGTGTAGTACGAGGAAGTCCCATCGGCGTCTTCGTAACGGATCGCCGTGAAACGGGCGCCACGATTAACAAACTCTGCAGCCAGGACGTCGCCTTCGCCGAGTTTCGTCCCATCTCGCCAGAGTTCTTCGTAGACCAGTGCAAACTCATCGCCAGTGCCGATATCCCTGACAAAATCGATGTCGTACTCGAAGATCTGTGCGATCTTCATGATCAGTTTCTCGGACACCCGCGACTCCTGGGCGGCCTCGAAGAGCGAGCTGCGGATCTGGCCCGCAGCGGTCACCGTTCGGTGTTCGAGCGGCAGTTCGACGATATTGGCCTGAAAGGCGGTGTCGTCACGATCTATTTCGAGCCTGGTGCGGATGTCGAGGTCACGCGCCAGTTGCAGAATCGCACCGCCATCGTGGCGGACCTGTAGAACATCGCCAGGGCGAAGGATGCGCAGGTATTTGCGTGCTACGTCGACCTGCAGAATTCCAGCGAGGTCGACCATGCTGAGGTTGGCGTTTCGGAACAAGCTGTCAAGGGTGTCCCCGGGCTCGACTTCGAGAAGCAGTTCTTCGACTGGATTTACGATTGGCAGGGCCGCAGTTACGGTCGCGGCGGGCAATGGCGAAGCGACCGGGGTGAAGGTAACGCTGAACGACTCGGAAATCTGGGTCGTGAGCTGATACCCCAAAACCAAAGCCACCGCGCTGGCCATCACGGCGACCAGTGTGACTCGGAAAGGCCGGCGGACGCAGGGCACGGAGCCGCTCTCCGGCTCCCGGGGAAGGGTCGATTCGTTCATAGCAGGGTCAACCCTCTCCATCCGAAAACATATACATCCCCTTTCGGGGCACCGGGAAGTGCCCGAAAGCGTTGCAAGTCATTGATTTATTTATAACGCCTTTTTACCAGCCTACGCCATTCAGGTCAACCAAACAGTCGTCCGTTCTGGCCAGGCCCTAGTCGGCAGAGTCCACGGAAACCTTAGGTCCCAGGCGCTAACCCATTTCCGGCCCATTTCCTGAGTCCTTAAGGGTTCCGTGACCCGGCACGCGGAATCGTTTATCGTCGTCGCCCCGCGGCGCCGACACTCCCACCCACCAGGACTGGTATGCAGCCCTCCGTCGACGACCAGCTGGCTGAACTCCGCCGGGGCACCAGCGATATTCTTATTGAGTCTGAGCTGCGGACCCGCCTCCTGACTGGTCGACCGCTGATCGTCAAGGCCGGGTTCGACCCGACGGCACCGGACCTCCATCTGGGCCACACGGTACTGATCAACAAGCTCCGTGCATTTCAGCAACTGGGGCACACCGTGGTTTTCCTGATTGGCGACTTCACGGGGTTGATCGGTGATCCGACCGGCCGAAACGTTACTCGACCGCCCCTGACTCGGGAGGAAATC
>JANNJM010000019.1:0-55428 GCA_031395645.1 Gammaproteobacteria bacterium
TTCAGGATGAGCAGCGGCGATACCACGAAGTTCATTTAGAACTCGCCCACGCAAACCGCATCGCGACGCTAGGGCAGCTGTCCGCGTCGATTGCGCACGAGATTAACCAGCCGCTGACAGGGATCATTACGAACTGCGGTACCTGCTTGCGAATGTTGACAAGCGATCCCCTGAACCTCGACGGCGTGCGGGAAGCAGTGCGGCGCACCATGCGAGACGGTAATCGTGCCTCTGACGTCATTGCGCGATTGCGTGCTCTCTTTAACAAGCAAGAGCACGCATCTGAGTCGGTGGACCTCAATGAGGCGATCCGAGAGGTGATCGCGCTGTCGCTTGGTGAGCTCCAGAATAGCCGGGTCATCGTGCGAACTGAACTTGCCGACGATCTCCAGTTTGTCACGGCCGATCGTGTTCAGTTACAGCAGGTTGTCCTGAATCTGCTCCGGAATGCTTTGGACGCGATGAGCTCCATCGAAGACCGTCCGAGAGACCTGCTGATCAGGTCCGAGCGGGAAGCAGGCGATTGGGTTCGCGTCAGTGTGAGGGATTCGGGAGTCGGTTTCGATCCCAAAACCAGCGACAGACTTTTCGAAGCTTTCTACAGTACCAAGAGTGACGGGATGGGAGTTGGACTTTCAGTCAGCCGCTCCATTATCGAGAACCATCACGGGCGCCTGGTGGCGGCCCTGAACGATGGTCCGGGGGCTACGTTTTCATTTTCTGTTCCGTGTCGGCCCCTTACCAGAGACATGACGGACACTAGCTCCTGACGAAGCCCAGTAGTTCCGCATTGAGCTGGTCTTTGCCGGTGTCCCCGAGGCTGTGGGACCCGCCCGGGTAAACCTTGAGCGTGGCGCCCTTGACCAGCTTCGCGGCGAGCAGGGCTGACGCGGCAATGGGCACGATCTGGTCGTCGTCGCCGTGGATAATTAGTGTTGGCACGTCGAACCTCTTCAGGTCTTCTGTGAAGTCGGTTTCCGAGAACGCCTTGATGCAGTCGTAGGCATTCTTGTGGCCGGACATCATTCCCTGATGCCACCAGGAGTTGATCAGACCCTGGGATACCTTGGCGCCGGGTCGATTGAACCCGAAGAAGGGTCCGCTGGCGATATCCAGGAAGAACTGGGCACGATCCGCCAGGTAAGCCGCGCGGAAGCCATCGAAGACTTCCATTGGCAGCCCGCCAGGATTGGCGAGGGTTTTCAGCATGATCGGTGTCACGGCGCCCATCAGGACGGCCTTCGAGACGCGCCCGGTGCCGTGGCGGCCGATATAACGTGCCACCTCGCCCCCACCCGTCGAGTGGCCGATCAATACGGCATGGTTCACCTTGAGTTCGGTCAACAGCGCCTGCAGATCGTCGGCGTAGGTATCCATGTCATTGCCGTGCCAAGGCTGGCCCGAGCGGCCGTGACCCCGTCGGTCATGAGCGATGCAGCGAAAGCCGTTGGATGCCAGATGGAACATCTGGGCCTCCCAGGCATCGGCCGTGAGAGGCCAGCCATGGCTGAACACGACCGGTGGGCCCGTGCCCCAGTCTTTGTAGTAGATCTCGGTGCCGTCTCGGGTGAATACTGCGGGCATTGGGTACCTCGATTGATGGAATGTGTTCGATCGCGCTAGCGGCGGGAGTGCAGCGCGGCCGCCACGGCGTCCTGTAGCGCGTTCAACCCAAATGAGGTTTCGTGCACGCGGCCGTCGATGAAGAAGGCCGGGCTCGTTCGGACGCCGCTCTTTACGCCACTGGCTATATGCTCCCTGATGCGCTGCCGATAGATCTCATCGGCCATTTCCGCCGTAAACCGCACCGTGTCGAGTCCGAGGCGCTCGGCATACTCATGCAGGTGACTACCGCT
Source organism: Gammaproteobacteria bacterium (assembly GCA_031395645.1). Lineage (GTDB taxonomy): Bacteria > Pseudomonadota > Gammaproteobacteria > Steroidobacterales > SHZI01. Next base: position 1,857 of record JANNJM010000019.1, read on the forward strand.
CAAGTGCAACTGGTTTTCGAAGAGGAGGTCATGCATTTCCCAGAATCTGCCTTGGGCGCCAGCGCATTCCGCTGCCTCGGCTGCAAACAGGGCGTGAGGATGGATGTCCTCCAGTGGAAAGTGCCGGAACACGAACAACAGGCGACCCGGATAGCGGGCAAGCAGCATTTTCACGGCTGGCGCCGCCTGCTTGCAATTCGGACATTCGTAGTCGCCGTACTCAATCACGGTGACGGGCGCGTGGAGAGGCCCCTGGGTGTGGTCCGTGGGTGAGACGGCGAGGGCGAGTTCGGAAGGGTGCTTCATGGAGATCGCGCTTCCTCAAGATCATATAGGCGCTGACTTACCGCTTTGCGTACTCCGTGAACACGTAGTCCCTTCCCTTGGCAACCGTATGGCACGCGAACCCGCACTTGGCGTCGTTACCCTGCGGGGGTTGGTCAGACAGTGTGCCCGGCGCGAAAGTGTCGGAGGCGGCGTCATACTTGAAGAACGCATAGCCCCAGCCGCCGCTGTCGGCGAACCTCTTGCCGTCCTTCACCATGAAGTCGACGTCATGCAGGGTTCCGGGCACCTGTGGCGCTCCGGGGGCTGTCAGGTTCTTCGTCGCGACCCAATGGATCTTGGCCATTCTGGCCCCGTCGGGGAAGGGCTTGCCATTATTTGGAACGCCGGACTCAAAGGCCTCGATCATGGAGGGATTTCCGAGTATTACGCTAACCAGTGGTCCGCTCTGGCTGATGGAGATGGTCTGCCAGCCTTCGTACCCTTTGAACTCGGAGAACGCGAGCCCATTCGGAACCTGGACCTTGTACTTGTCCTGGGCGTAAAGGGCGTCTCCAGAGCCCAGGATGCCAAGCATCAATGCGGCCACTACAGCGATGCGGCGACTACTCATTTCGGTACCTTCCATCGGCTTACTCAATTCGCAGGCTTTGCTCCATTGCAAAGCACTGATCCCAGATATACACGTCAAATGCAGCGAGCCTGGTTGACCACTTGGGCATGAGCGAATTCACACACTGGGCAGCCACACGGTCGATGTAGTCGTCGAAAACCGCCCAGGGGTTGGCGCTGTTCAGCGGGTTCATTCCGTCACCCGGTTTGGTGGTGGCTAATGCCGCGGAAGCCGCCTCCCTCAAGTCCCTATTGAAGGCCGCCTGAACCGCCACGTCCGCTCGGGATCCCGTTCGCGAAACATGGCCGCCCACAAACGTGTCCCAATCCATCGTCAGGATCTCGTCGACCTGGGCCAGATGGCCCGGCACGTCCTGGGCAACGGCAAAACGTCGCCACGGCATCCAGCCTGGGAATACCACGTCGACAACCATCAGCACACGTTGCGCGGGCGCCCGGATGAAGATATTCCCCGGCACATGTCCATTGCCGTGGTAGGTGAGCTCAAGGGTCTGACCGCCGACGCGCAGCGTGTATTGGTCGGAGAACGTCACTGTCGGCAGCGGCCGCTTCGGGTCGGCGGCTCGCTTCAGCAGCCTCAGGGTCTCCTCCTGCGCAATGATGACCGGGCTGCCGCCGAGATCCATTACTCCTGCGATGTGATCGCTGTGGGAATGGCTGTAGATGATGTGCGTGATCGGCTTGTCGCTGACTTCGGAGATCGCCTGTGGGATGCGTGCCGAGTACCCGGGTGGCGCGTCAATCACCACGACGCCGGCGTCATGCACTAGGAACATCGACTGGTAGATGTTGTCGGTAACCATGTAGAGGCCCTTGCCGAGATCCTGCAAGCGATACCCTTTGGCCGGATCAATGGCCGGACCCTGCGCATTGGCCGGTACGTCCAGATACTTGGCAACCCGCTCTCCGATGGGGGCTATCGAAGGCATGTTCGGGTAAGGGCGACCCGCCGTTCCCGGCGCACCAGGCGTCTCGCTCGACGCCGCCTGGGCGAGGCCAGCAACAGCAAGGGCAGAAAGCGCCAGTGCGCCGGATATGGGGTTCGTGGCCTTGTGTGATCGCGAGTTCACGGGTGCAATCAGACCAGAGGGAAGCAGGCAGGACGATTGGACCTTGGTATTGACCGATACGAGCCAATACCAACGTGTAATCGATCTGCGTCCACGCGTAGTGGTATCAATCGAACACCATCGACGCCTGTTGTGGAGATCGCAATGAACCTGCCACTTAATGAAGTAGCTGCGAATGGTCCCGGCTCGGTCTCCGGCGCTCCGAACCTGCCTGCTGGATTTGCAGACACGTTCACCAGCCGGTACGTCAACATTGGGTCGCTCCGCTTGCACGCGGTGATCGGTGGCAAAGGACCACCGCTTCTGTTGGTGCACGGGTGGCCCGAGAACTGGTACGCGTGGCGCCTCTTGATGCCGACGCTGGCCAGGGATTTCGAGGTGATCGCGGTCGACCAGCGGGGCATCGGCTTGTCTGGCAAGCCGCCGGGCGGGTACGACACGGCCACACTCGCCGGTGACCTGGTCGCGCTGATGGCAGCCCTCGGTCACGGGCGGTTTGCCGTGGTCGGACATGACACCGGATTTGCGATCAGCTATGCGCTGGCGGCCGACTACCCGGACCTTGTCGACCGCGTCGCTCTCGCCGAGATCCCGGGGCCACCACTCGCATCTGCCTCACCGCCCGTGTTCGTCCCAGCGCCGCTCAACAACCGGCTGTGGCACCTCTCGTTCAATCGGGTAGAAAACGTGCCGGAACAGCTCGTTGCGGGACGGGAGGCGATCTTCTTCGGTTACGAGTTCGCCATCCAGGGCGGAAAGCTCGCCGACGATGTAATCAACTACTACGTTCGTCTGGTGTCGAATCCCGATGCACTCCGGGGAACCCTTGGGTTCTACCGGGCGTTCGATGCAACGCTCGCACAGAACGAGAAGCGCAAGAGTACGCGTCTGTCCATGCCGGTCCTGGCAATTGGGGGCGAGGCGAGCTACGCCGGAGTGGTCGGCGAGGCAATGAAGCCCCTCGCGCAGGACGTGCACAGCGTGGTTATCTCGGGTGCGGGCCACTGGGTTGCTGAGGAAGCTCCGGACCAGATGCTGGCGGCGCTCACGGCATTTCTGGCGCCGTACCGTGACGCGATGCGGACTTCCAGAAAGGGTGCTGCCGTTGGAGTCTAGAGACGTCGTGGTCGACGTTCCGGCGTATGACGGTGTCCACTACCGGACCACCCAGTCCTAGGGTACCTGCCATGGATGCCATTGCCGACGTGCCCACCCGGGAGCATCTGCTTCATCAACTCTACGAGGCCGCCGAGCTTGAGCACAATCTGATGTGCACATACCTCTACGCGGCCTTCAGTCTGCGCAGCGGGACTGACGAAGGACTCGCCCCTGGGGAATGCCAGTCGGTAGCCAACTGGCGCCGGGAACTGCTCGGAGTGGCGATTGAGGAAATGGGTCACCTCGTGGCCGTTTGGAACATTACGGCAGCCCTCGGCGGGTCGCCCCGTTTCGGGCGCGGCAATTTTCCGCTGGACCCGGGCAGCCTGCCGGCCAGCGTCGTGGTCCGGCTCGCCCCGTTCAGCGAGTCGGTGCTCCAGCATTTCATCTATCTGGAGCGGCCCGACAGATCCCTGGAACCCGAGGGCGAGGGCTTCCAGCCGGAGTTCCTCTTCCGACGGGGGCTGCGCAAGGCACGTCTCACGCCCATGGGTCTGGACTACGAGACGGTCGGCACCTTCTACGCCACCCTAGGTGACAACCTGCGGGCATTCGTTGCACACCACGGCGAGAAGGTCGCATTCTGCGGCGACCCCGCCCTGCAATTGTCGCCGGCCGAAGTGGAACTCCCCGGCGCCGAGACGGTCATCTGCCTCAAGACGGCGCTCGCCGCCTTCGCCGCCATCGTGCGACAGGGGGAGGGCGCACCATCCGACGCGGCCGGGTCACACTTCCAGCGGTTTCTGGCGATTCGCGGTCATCTTCAGGAACTGCAGCGGCGCAATCCGTCCTTCGAGCCCGCGTTCCCGGCCGCCACCAATCCCGTGCAGCGCGCGCCGATAAGGTCGGCGGGCCGCGTCTGGATCGAGGACGAGGTGGCGGCAGCGACCGTCGACGTGGCGAACACGGCCTACGGGCTCATGATCCGCCTGATCGGCTATGCCTACGCGGTCCCCAGGCCCCATCCGGAGAAGGGCTTGGCAGTCGATCTCGGCATCGGCCTGATGCGCGCCGTCACCCATCTGGGCGAGCGGGTGGCACGGCTCCCCGCCGGACCCTCCAACCCGGGCTGCAATGCCGGGATGTCCTTCGTGGCGCTGCGCGATGCCGCCCCGCTGGTGCCGGGGCCGGCGGCGCGTCGCCTCTTCATCGAGCGGCTGCGCGAGCTGGCGGACGCGGCGGCGAGCCTGGACCCGTCCGGCGATGAGCGGGTCGCGACAGCAGCGCGCCTTCTGGGCGACCTGGCAGCCCGTGCCGCCAGCGGCTTCCAGGCGGTGGCGGATCTGCCGGCCGCGGTCGTGCACAGTGCGCCGGCTCCGGCAACGCTGACCGGCACTCCACACGCAACCGTCGTGGCCACACCCGTCGCCGTCGGGGGCGTGGAGGAAATCGAAGGCGAGAACCTGACGCTGCTCTACGACGGCAAGAAGTGCATCCACTCCCGCTACTGCGTGACCTGGGGGCCCAACGTGTTCCTCGCCAACGTCCAGGGGCCGTGGATTCATCCCGACCGGATGGATGCCGAGCTGCTGGCGGAGATTGCCCACGTGTGCCCGTCCGGCGCCATCCGTTACCGGCGGAAGGATGGCCGGCCGGAGGAGGGGGCGCCGCTGGTCAACCTGATCGCGGTGCGCGAGTCCGGGCCCTATGCCGTCCGTGCTGACCTCAGGCTCGACGGAGTCACCGGGCAGTTTCGCGCGACGCTGTGCCGTTGTGGCGCCTCCCGAAACAAGCCCTTCTGCGACGGTTCGCATCGTGCGGCGGAGTTCGCGGCGACCGGTGAACCGCCGACGGGCTCGGCCGACATGCTCCCGGTGCGGAACGGCCCGCTGGCCATCCAGCCCGAGATCGATGGACCGCTGCAGGTCCGCGGCAACCTGGAGATCGTCAGCGGCACGGGCCGGGTGGTGGCGCGCTCGGTTCAGGCCCGGCTCTGCCGCTGCGGCGGCAGCAGCACCAAGCCCTTCTGCGACGGAACCCACAGCCGGATTGGTTTCCGGTCCGTTTGATGAAGCGCGGGACCCTCAAGTGTTCCACACGGCCTTGGCTACGGCATGTTCACCTTCAAATCATGGCGTGGTAAACGCAGACCTGCTGGTGTTCATACAGTCACAAACAATTTCTCGAACCGGGAGTTTTACATGCACCGCCTGATCGGACCCATGCTTACCGCCTGCCTCCTCCTCACAGGGCCCTCGAGCGTGTTCGCCCAGTCGCCGAGGCCGTCCAGCGTTCTCCCGAGCGGTGGGGGCCAGGCATTGCTTGATCCCGCAGACACCGTCCTCCTGCTGCTCGATCACCAGACCGGGCTGCTGCAGACGGTGAAGGATGTCGCCATCACCGACCTCCGGTCCAACACGCTCCTCCTCGCAAAGCTCGCGACGATGCACGGCATACCCGTGATCACGTCCGCGTCCGAGCCCAATGGCCCGAACGGGCCGCTGATCCCGGAAATCCAGCAGGGCGCCCCGAAGGCCATCTACGTGGGTCGCAAGGGCGAGGTCAACGCCTGGGACAACCCCGAGTTCGTGGAAGCGGTGCGCAGGACGGGGCGCAAGACGTTGCTGGTTGCTGGTGTCTGGACGAGCGTCTGCGTGATGTTCCCGGCGCTGGACGCCAGGGCGGCCGGCTTCAAGGTCTATGCGGTCATGGATGCCTCGGGCGATCCCAGCGAGATGGCGTCGCGCACCTCGCTCGCGCGGTTCGTCCAGGGCGGCGTCATTCCCACGACCGCCAACGCGGTGCTGAGCGAGGTTCACCGCACCTGGAACCGGCCGGACGCGGTGGAGATCGCGAAGCTCTACGGGCTCGCGGCCCCGAACTACGCGGCCGTGGCGGAGAGTTACCAGAAGGCCCTGGAAGTCGGGACCCGGCAGAAACCCTAGCAGGGGCCATCCATGAGCGACCTCTGGCAGCGCCGGGACATCCTCAAGGGCCTTGCGGCGGGCGCGGCCTGGGCGGGCCTTGGCAATTCAGCAGGCGCTTCAGCAGCAGAACCCGGCGCAGTGACGCTGATCCTGCGAAACGGAAAGATCACCACGCTCGATCGGTCAATGCCGGTTGCGTCGGCTGTCGCAATTGCCGGTGACCGAATCGTCCGCGTGGGCGAGGACAGTAAGGTCATGCTCCTCGCGAAGCCGGGCACGCGGGTGATCGACGCTGGCGGGCGCCGCGTCATTCCCGGCCTCATTGACAGCCACACGCACCTGATCCGGGGCGGCCTCAACTACAACATGGAACTCCGATGGGACGGCGTGCCCTCGTTGGCCGAGGCGATGCGGATGCTCCGGAAGCAGGTGCTGACGACGCCGCCCCCGCAATGGGTGCGCGTCGTGGGCGGCTTCACCGAGCAGCAGTTCGCCGAGAAACGCCTGCCGACGCTCGCGGAGCTGAACGAAGTCGCTCCCGAAACGCCCGTGTTCATTCTGCGCCTTTACGATCGCGCGCTCCTCAATCGGGCGGCGCTGCGGGCGGTCGGCTACACGAAGGACACACCGGATCCGCCGGGCGGCGTGATCGAGCGCGACCGGCACGGCGAGCCGACCGGCCTGCTAGTCGCCAGGCCAAACGCGGCCCTGCTTTACGCAACTCTCGACCATGGCCCGAGCCTCTCGCGCGACGACCAGCTGAACTCGACGCGTCACTTTATGCGCGAACTGAACCGGCTCGGCGTGACGTCCGTCATCGATGCCGGAGGGGGCTCGCAGAAGTATCCCGACGACTACGAGGTGATCGAGCAACTCGCGCGCGCGGACCAGCTGACCGTGCGGATTGCTTATAACCTTTTCACGCAGAGGCCGAAGGAGGAACTCGCAGACTTCCAGCGGTGGTCAAAGCTTGTAAGGCCGGGGCAGGGGAGCGACTTCTACCGGCACAACGGTGCCGGGGAGATGCTGGTGTATTCCGCCGCGGATTTTGAGGACTTCCGGGAGCCGCGACCCGACCTTCCGCCATCGATGGAGAACGAGCTTGCACCCGTCGTTCGATTCCTGGCCGAGACCGGGTGGCCGTTTCGACTGCATGCGACCTATGACGAGACGATCGACCGCGCCCTGGGCGTGCTCGAGGTGGTGAACCGGGACGTGCCGATCGGTCGCCTGAACTGGTTCATCGATCACGCAGAGACGATCTCCCCCGCAAACATCGAGCGCGTGAAGTCTCTCGGCGGGGGAATAGCCGTGCAGCACCGCATGGCTTTCCAGGGCCGGGAGTTTTCTGCCCGGTACGGCGAGCTGATGACGGCCGAATCACCCCCGCTCCGGCGGATACTCGCTGCGGGTGTGCCGCTCGGCGCCGGCACGGACGCGACCCGCGTGGCGAGCTACAACCCGTGGGTGTCGCTGCACTGGCTCGTCACCGGGCAGACGATCGACGGGATGATCATGTATTCCCCGGGAAACCGGCTGAACCGGGTGGAGGCGCTCCGTTCCTGGACCGAGGCCAACACCTGGTTCTCCCGGGAGGCCGGCAGGAAGGGCGAGATCAAGGCCGGGCAGCTCGCCGATCTGGCAGTGCTCTCGGCGGACTATCTGACGGTTCCGGATGCCGAGATCAAGGAACTTGCGGCCCTACTGACCGTCGTCGGTGGCCGCATCGTTCATGGTGACGGGCCGTATACCGAGCACGCACCACCGCTGCCGCCCGCGAGTCCCGGCTGGTCACCTGTGCGGGAACGTGGCGGATACTTCCAGCCACACGACGTCCACGCGGGCCATACCCACGTGCTCGCATGCAGTTGCTGGATGGCCTGAATCCGTCCGGTCGGCTCGACGGGACCGTCCAGGAGGTAAGGTGTTTGCAGGTCGCGCGGTAGGGTGTGCGTAGCCAAAGCGTACCCACGTTGCCCAAATCCACGCGATTTCCAGCTTTCTGAGACAACCTCACAAGACGTGCGGGCGTGCAAGGTGTTCATTGCATCGATACTTCAGGGTGCGTTGGTGAGCTCTGGTCGGTACGGCGACGGGGATGGGAACCCGGGCGACGGTGATTCCTCCGCTCGTGACGTTGGCTCTGCCAATGCTGTGTGCCCGATTTCTTGCGGTGCCGACCGGCACTCGCAAAGCAGAGCGACGGCCTCACGTTTCTGATCTGGCCCCAAGTGGGCGTACCGCACCGTCATCGCCAGCGAGCCATGCCCGAGCAGTTCACGCACAGTGTTGAGATTCACATCGGCCTGCACCAGGCGTGAGGCGAAGTGGTGACGGAGGTCGTGCCAGCGGAACTTCCTGATCTTCGCTGCTTTCAGAATGCCGGACCAGGCGGTTTTGAATGACGTGGTAGGCGCAAAAACTTTGTCCATCCCGGCAGAGTCGGGGTTCTGCACTTGCCACTGCTTGAGGGTCTCAATGGCTTCGGCATTCAGGGGGACGTGGCGGGTCTGCCCGGTCTTGGCCGATGTGGCCTGAACGGACAGCACGGCCAGCCGGAAGTTGATGTCGTTCCAACGCAGCGCCAGCAACTCGCCACGGCGCAACCCCGTGTTGAGGCTAACCAGGATTGCCGGCGTCATGTGGTCGCCGAAGCGGGTCAGCCTGCGGAGGAGCGTTCGGTGCCGCTCCCTTCGCCACGCGTTACCTGATTCGCGCGCGGCCCGGAGCCGGGCATCCCGGGCATCCAGCGCTGACCGAAGGCGCGACTCCGCCTCAGGATCCAGGAAGCGAACGTTGGGTGTCCGGTCCAGGCGCGGCTTGTCGACTCGCCGCATGGGATTGTCTGGCAGCATTCCGAGTCGGACCGCATGGCTCAGCACACCCGAAAGATTGGCCAGGTCCCGGAGCACCGTGGCCGGCCGCAAGCCTTGAGTGAGCCGAGCCGTCTTCCAGGTCTCCAGCTGGGATGTGGAAAGGCTGCACAAGGGCTGGTCGTTCCACTGGCGAAAGCAGTACTCGATGCGGGCGAGGGCAGACGACGCACTGCGGGGCCGGTTGGCCAGCGCCCAGGCCCGGTACTGAGTGTCGATGTACTCCCGGAGACTGATACGTGCGGCGCCGTCCAGCCCTGCGGTGGGCTCCCGGCCGTGGGCCACGTTGCCCAGCACCAGCTCGCAGCGGTGGCGCGCCTGGTCCGCGGTCAGATGGCCGACCTTACCCAGCGTCAGCCTGCGTCCCCGGCCCAGCTGGACGCAGAAGGACCGAACTCCTGACGGTTGAACGCGCAAGACAAAGCCCGGCAAACGACTATCATGGATGTCGAATGGCTTGCTCTTGGGCTGAGCAGCGACGCTCGCCAGTAGTCGTGCTCCGATGATTGCTCGCACAGAAAGCTCTCCAATCCGTGCGGTGAAGGTATTGCACTTATAAGTGCAACCGCAATGTAAGCTGGGCGTAGACGGGCGTATTTGCGCGTGCTGCGGAGGAGGCGAGAAAATCTAACGGAACAGCGACTTAGGGCTTAAAATCACCCAACGCGTTGATTCGACAATGGACCCCAAAAAGGGTATCGAATACGTTCGCAATGCGGAGGTCGGGAGTTCGATCCTCCTCGACTCCACCATCTGATCAATGACTTACGAGTCACGCCCTTGCCGTCTCCTCGCCTGTTAAGTGCAATAGCGCCAGCCTCGGAGTGCCTGTGCAGCTAGTGGCCGATTCTTCGTCCAACCAAAGGAAGGTTGTCGCGTCAGGCGATCAGCGGCCGGATTGCGGTCTGATAGAGCAGCCTGGCCGCCCGGCACGCGAGAACTGTCGGGACTATTCGGCCTGGAGTCGGTAGGCCTCTGCGCTGGCGGTCAAGTCGGCGGGTCAGCCGCTGAGCTGATGACAAAAGGCACACATCGACATAGTATTGCCCGATGAAGCCGTTTCGTTGGAGTCATGACAAGAACGAGCAACTCAAGGCTGAGAGGGGCATTTCCTTTGAAGAAATCGTTCTGGCGATCGAGGCCGAAGCTCTTCTCGATGTCTTGCGGCATTCCAATCCCGGCAAATACCCCAAGCAGCAAGTGTTGGTCATCGCAGTCGAGGACTACGCCTATCTGGTCCCGTTTGTTGAGGAAGCTGACTACTACTTCCTGAAGACGATCATCCCCAGCAGGAAAGCGACGCGCGATTACGTCAAGAAAGGTGATCCCAATGAAGCATAAGACCCAGGAAGAGAAGGTCTCTGACGCCTATGAGAAGGGCCAGCTGACGTCTGTCGCCCCTTCAAAGGGTGACTTGAAGAAATTCAAAGACGCGGCGACAGCCACCTTCATCAAGGATCGACGGGTCAACGTCCGGCTTTCGTCACCAGACCTGATGGATATTCAGGCGCGCGCAGCCGAAGAGGGCGTCCCGTATCAAACACTCATTGCCAGCGTGCTGCACAAGTTTGTATCCGGGCGCTACGAGGAGAAGCCGTCACACCTGACCACGCGTTCAAGCGGACGCGCCAGAAAGCGGCGTACTGCTTGATGCAAGCAGCATGGTTCGAGGCCTTTGGCCCGGCACGACAGGTGCTGGTGGTCGGCGAGCAAGCCACGCCAAAGCCCACCCGCGGCGAGGTCCTCGTTCGCTTGAGTACCAGCGGCGTCAATCCCTCCGACGTGAAGAAGCGTGCCGGCGCCTTTCCCAACCTGCTGGATGGCGGTCTCGTCATTCCCAACAGCGACGGCGCCGGCGTTATCGAAGCGGTGGGCGAGGGCGTCACTGCCAACCGTGTCGGCGAGCGGGTGTGGGTCTATCAGGCGCAGCACGGCCGACGCTTTGGCACGGCGGCCGCGTACGTGGCACTCGACGGCTCGCGCGCCGTCCCGCTTGACGGCAACACCTCGTTCGAGATCGGCGCGTGCCTCGGCATCCCCGCCATGACGGCGCACCGTTGTGTGTTCGCCGACGGTCCGGTGCAGGGCCAGGTGCTGCTGATCACCGGTGGTGCGGGCCGGGTGGGTTTCTACGCCATCCAGTGGGCGCATGCCGCGGGTGCCACCGTCATCGCGAGTGCGAGCAATCCGGCGGATGAGCAGCTGTGTCGCTCCGTCGGCGCACGGCATGTCATCAACCACCGGGAACCCGGCTGGGGTGAGCGCGTCAAGGCGCTGAATGACGGCAAGCCCGTTGATCGCGTGATCGACGTGGAGTTCGGAGCCAACCTGCCCGAAGTGCTCCAGTGCATCCGTATCGGTGGGACGATCGCAAGTTACTCATCATCCCAGGTGCGGGAGCCGACCTTGCCCTTCGCCCGGATGATGTACCTCGACCTGACGCTGCGGCTCGTGATCGTCTATTCGATGCCTGAACGCGCCAAAGAGCACGCCGTGAAGGACATCAGCCGCGCACTCGCCGTCGGCGCACTGGTGCATCGCGTCGCGCACATCCTGCCACTCGCCGAGATCGCGCGCGCCAACGAACTGGTGGAGAAGGGTGGCTTTGGCGGTTGCGTCGTGGTGAGCGTCGCGAGCTGAGTCATGACCGTTGATAGTCCCCTCTGGACGCCAACCAGAGACAGGATCCGGGCTGCCGCCATCACCCGCTTTACCGCGCGGGCGCAGCCGGCACTCAAGGATGCCGGGTACGGCGCGCTGCACCGCTGGAGCGTTGCGAACCGCGCGGAGTTCTGGTCGGCACTGTGGGATTTCGCCGGCATCGTCGGCGACAAGGGGCCGCCACCGTACCTCCTGGACGGTCGCCGGTTGCCCGGTTCGCGCTGGTTTTCCGCTGCCCGACTCAATTATGCCGAGAACCTGCTCCGGCGTGGCGATGACCACCTGGCCCTGGTGTCCGTGCTGGAGAACGGCCGGCGCGCGACGCTCACCTATCGCGAGCTGCGCGTGCGGGTCGCGGCCCTCGCAGCGGCTCTGGCGGCCGATGGTGTCGTGGCGGGTGATCGGGTGGCGGGCTATGTACCGAACGTCATCGACGCCGTGGTCGCGATGCTCGCCACCGTCAGCCTCGGTGGTGTGTGGAGTTCCTGCTCGCCGGACTTTGGCGTCGATGGGCTGGTCGAGCGCTTTGGTCAGATTGCGCCCAAAGTGCTGTTCACGGCGGACGGCTATTTCTATAACGGCAAAGCCCATGCCTGCCTGACCCGCGTCGGCGAGGCGCTGGCCCAACTGCCGTCGGTTAAGAGGGTCGTCATCATTCCGGTCACGGGTGGCAGTGGTGGCCTCAGCCAGGGAGTCATGCTCGCCGATTATCTGTCGGGCGCGGCCACGGAGCTTCCGTTCGAGCGCCTGCCCTTCGATCACCCCCTGTTCATACTCTATTCCTCCGGGACCACGGGCAAGCCGAAGTGCATTGTCCACGGCGCCGGCGGTTCGTTGCTGGAGCACCAGAAAGAGCACCTGCTGCACACGGATCTCGGTCCTGAGGACGTCTTCTTCTACTTCACCACCTGCGGCTGGATGATGTGGAACTGGCTGGTCAGCGCTCTGGCCACGGGCTGCACGCTCGTGCTCTATGACGGGGCGCCCGGCTACCCGCAACCCGACAGCCTGATGCAGCTCGTCGACCAGGAAGGCATCACCGTCTTTGGCACGAGTGCAAAGTACCTGAGCCTGCTCGAGAAGGAAGGCATGCAGCCCGCCGGGCGCTACCGCCTCGCAAGTCTCAGGACCATCCTGTCCACCGGTTCGCCACTGTCGCCGGAAGGCTTTCGCTACGTGTACCGGCACATCAAGCAGGACGTGCTCCTGTCCTCAATTGCGGGCGGCACCGATATTCTCGGAGCCTTCGCCTCGGGCAACCCCTGCCTGCCGGTCTACGCGGGCGAACTCCAGTGCAAGGGGCTGGGGCTCGATGTCGATGTGGTGGACGACGACGGGCATTCCGTCAGGCAGCGCAAGGGCGAGCTGGTGTGCCGGCAGTCGTTCCCGTCAGTGCCGCTGGGCTTCCGGGACGATCCGGACGACAGTCGTTTTCATGCGGCGTACTTTGCACGCTTCGATAACGTCTGGACCCACGGTGACTACGCCGAGATCACGGCGCACGATGGCCTGATCATTCACGGTCGCTCCGACGCCCTGCTGAATCCCGGCGGGGTCCGGATCGGCACCGCGGAGATCTACCGGCAGGTCGACAAGATCCCCGCCGTGCTGGAGTCGGTGGCGGTGGGGCAGACCTGCGGCGACGACTGTCGCGTCATTCTCTTCGTCCGCCTGCAGACTGGCGTGCAACTCGATGAGGCGCTCGCGGCCACCATCCGAAAGATGATCCGTGACAACACCACGCCCCGGCACGTGCCCGCCCGGATCGTCCAGGTGCAGGATATTCCGCGCACCCGCAGCGGCAAGCTTGCGGAGATCGCCGTCCGCAAGACGATTCACGGTGAGCCGGTCGGCAATACCGAGGCGCTGGCCAATCCCGAGAGTCTGGCCCTGTATGCCAACCTGCGGGAACTTGGTGAGTAAGACTCGCGAGGACGTTGCATTGCACTCCCAGCCCGTAAGGGCCGTCTCCGGCGCCGCGATTGAAACTCATCCCTGCCCGGTGTGCGGCGCCACGCGCGCGCTCCCGCGTTTCGAAGTCGACGGCGTCGCGTCCTGCGTAGTCCAGTGCGGCACGTGTGGTCTCGGGCGCTTTCACCCGATGCCGGGTGCGGACGAGATCCGGACCTTCTACCCGGACGAGTACTACGGCGAGCCCGGTGCCAAGTTCCAGCCGCTGGTCGAACGCCTCGTACGCCTGGTCGGCGCGCGACACATCCGCTTTCTCTGCCGGGGACTGCCCGCCGGTGCGCGGGTGCTCGATGTCGGCTGCGGGCGCGGCGTCTTGCTGGCCGCGCTCGCGGACCGCGGTCTTGAAGTGCACGGCGTCGAGCAGAGTGCGGAGGCGGCCCGCGGCGCGGATCCTCGTGCCGCGATCCGCATTGCCACCTGTCTCGACGAGGCGGGCTATGCGCCCGGCTATTTCGACGAGATCATCATCTGGCACGTGCTCGAGCACCTGGACGATCCGCGCCGGTTCTGCCGCGAGGCGCACCGCCTGCTTAAGCCAGGCGGCCGGCTGATCGTGGCAGTTCCGAACTTCGCCAGCGTGCAGGCGCGCTCGAGTGGTTCTGCCTGGTTCCACCTCGATCTGCCGCGCCACCTCTACCACTTTCCGCTCACGGCGCTGCGCAGCCTGCTGCGCGACCACGGCTTCGCGGTCGAGGGCGAGCACCATTTCTCGCTGCGCCAGAACCCCTTTGGCTGGATCCAGAGCGTGCAGAACCGCATTCCCGGACTGCCGCGCAATGGGCTCTACACCCTGATGCACCGAAGGGCGCAGCGCGGCCCGGCCCCATTCGCTGCGGGTACGCGCTGGCTCCTGTGGCTGATACTCGCCGCCTTGGCGCCGTTCGCCCTGGCGTTGGCGGTCGTCGAGGCGCTGCTCGGCAGTGGGGCGACGGTGCATGTCGTGGCGCGTAAAGCCGCAACCCCTCCGTTACACTAACTGCATGTCAACGCTTAAGAATCAGCCGCGCTCGATAGCCGGCGCGCTGCTGCTTTTCGGTTGCCTCGGCGTCGCCGCTGCCCAGGATGCAGCCGCACCGGCCCAACCCGCAGCGCCGCCCGCCGGCACCGCTCAACTGGTCCAGCGCCTCGACACGGTCAGCGGCCGGCTCCTCGAAATCAACGAGTACCTGCGCAAGCCGGCGCCGGACCTCGCGGGTATCGCGGTGGCGCTGCCGGGCAAGACCCGTGAAGCCGAATCAGTGCTTGGCGGGGCAGGGGCCGCGGACCCGTCCGGCGCCGACCTGATGGAGCTCGCCGCGGTCCTGCAGAAGCTCCGCAATCTTGACCGCATCTTCGCCAAGTGGCGTGGCCGCCTGCAGGAAGAGGTCACGCTGCTCGACCCCTGGCGGGAGCAGCTGCGCGCCGACGCCGGCTTCCTCAAGGACGCGGCCGATCCAGCCGTCAGCGCGGACCCCGATGAGGACCAGCGCGACCTGCTGCCCGACGCACTCAGGTCCCGTCTGCGCGAACTGGCTGGCGATCTGGAGACCACGCGCGAGCCGCTGCGCAAACGTCTCGACGTGGTCGTCGCGGCCGACGTCCGCGTGGGCGAATTGCAGACGGCGCTCCGTGAGCTGCGCGGCCAGCTGGATGGTTCCCGACTAGACCGTGCGCAGCAGCCCCTCGCCATCACGGCGCCACCGCTCTGGAAGCCACCGGCCAGCCTGCGCCCGCCACTCGAGCTGACCCTCCAGAACTTTGCCGTGCTCCGCGTGGGCATTGGGGACTATCTGGAAGCGCGCCGTCCCGAGCTTGGGGCGTTCGTGCTGATTCTGGGCGTGCTGCTGGTCGCCGTGGCGCGACTGCGCCGCTCTATTTTGGCGAAGGACGACGGGACCGAAGCCGACGAGCTGCTCACCCGCTATCCCGTGGCCGTTACGCTGCTCGTCTGGACGCTGGTGGGTCCCTTCCTGCTGCTGCCGGAGTTGCCGTTTGGCCTGAGCCTGCTCCGCGGTCTGATCGGCACCGTACTGCTCTGGCGGATCCTGCCGGCGCTCGTCACCCCGGAAGAGGCGCCATCGGTCAGGGGCCTGCTGCTGCTCGCGGCCGCTTTCCTCGTGCAGCTCACGGTTCTCGGCGACGACTGGTACGGCCGCCTGCTCACGGTGGCACTCGGTCTCGTGGCGTTGCTCGTGTTTCGGCAGTTGGCCCGCAGTTCCGCCGCGCAACCTGGCGGGCGTGCGCTGTTCCGCCAGTCTATTCACGGCGTCGCCGTGGTCGCACCGGCCATCGTGGCCGTGGGCCTGGTGGCTGAGATCGTCGGTGCCCGCACGCTGGGGCAGCAGGCCATCGGCGGCATCGTCTTCGTGTCGCTGGCGCTGTGCACGCTGCTGGCGGCAGACGCCATCCTGCGTTCCATCCTCGATGCCTGGGTTGGCGGTCCCGGCGGCCGCTGGTTCCGCGGCGTGCGCAACTGGCCCGAGGCGGTCCGCAACTGGGGCCGGCGCGTGATCCGGCTCGTGCTGCTGGTGGCTTTCGTGAATCTGCTGCCCACCATCCTGCCGGTGCTGGAACCGCTGTGGCAGGCCACTGGCGAGTTCCTGACCACCGCCGTCACGTTCGGCAACCTGAAGTTGTCGCTGGGTGACGTGCTGTGGTTTTTCGCCGGGATCGGCCTGGCACTGGTCGCGGCCCGCTTCGTGCGCTTCGTGCTGGATGAAGACGTGCTGCCGCGCATGCCGCTCGCCATGGGTGCCGCCTCGGCGGCCTCGCGACTCATCTACTACGCGCTGGTGGTGCTCGGCATCCTGTTCTCTTTGGCGGCCGCCGGCGTGGAGCTGTCGAAGCTCACGCTGGTGATCAGCGCCCTCGGCGTGGGCATCGGCTTCGGCCTGCAGAACATCGTGAACAACTTCGTGTCGGGCCTCATCCTCGCCTTTGAACGACCGGTGCGCGAGGGCGACCAGGTCACGCTCGGGCCGCCCGGTGGCCAGCAGACCAGCGGCCGCGTGGAACTGATCGGCCTGCGCGCCACCCGCATCCGCACCGCGGAGGGCGCCGAGGTGATCGTGCCGAATGCCACCCTGATCTCGGCCGAGGTCACCAACTGGACGTTGAGCGACCGTGCCCGGCGTATCGAGATCCTGGTCGGCGTGGGGGCCGACAGCGAGCCTGCCCGCATCCAGGCGCTGTTGCTCGCGGCGGTGGCCGGTCAGCCGGGCGTGGCCGGGCGACCGGCGCCGGTCGCCGCGTTTCGCGGCCTCGGCGGCAGCTCACTCGACTTCAGCCTGCACCTCTGGACCGACGACGTCGACGACCGGCTGGCGGTTGAGAGCGAGGCGCGCGGCCGGGTGCTGGCTGCCCTGCGCGAGGCCGGCATCGAGCTGCCCTTCCCGCGGCTGGATCTGCGGGTGCGGGACGGGCTTCCGCCGGCCGCCTCAGGCTGACCGCCTGTCGTCAGGCCCGCCCGGGGCCCGGCGAAGCGCTGGCAAAGTGCGGCCTGCGTCACGCAGCCAGAGCAGGCCCCGGGGTTACCGTGCCGTCTGGTCAACGACTCGCCGGAGCTACTAGTGAGCTGGCTGCGATTCTTCAGGAAAGACGCCGGGGAGACGCCGGCCCAGGCGGCGCCTGTGAGCCCGCCGACTACTAATAAGCCCAAGGCCGAGGCCGGTGCAGGCTACGGTGCAAATCCCTACGACACCTACACCTGGGAGCTGCACACCGAGCCGGACGGCGAGCGCCAGCTGAAGCGGGCGCACCTCGTTGACAGTCGCCCCAAGCAGGACGGCGAAACCTTCAATCCCTACGACACCGGCAAGTTCAGCGGCGGCTGGTAGTCAGCGGCGGCTGGTAGTCAGCGTCGGCTGTTAGTCAGGCGGCGCGTCGGCGCGCGAAGCCAAGTGCGCCAAACGCGGAGGCCAACAGCATGGCCGCAGCCGGCACTGGCACCACCGCGATGTCGCCGTCGAGCACTGCCCAGACGGGCTGAAGAGTGGTCTTGAGGCGCGGTCCCTGGCCGCCGGACGGCATGCCGAAATACCAGGCATTCGTCGGGACGTTCACGACCGTCAGGCCCGTCCAGTACAGGTTATTCACCAGGTTGCTAAACGGACCGGTGTTGCTCAGGCCGTAACCGGGCACCGGGCTGAAACCGCTGGGATCGAAGAACGCCAGGTTGCCCAGCGTGTCGTAGAACATGGACGCCATTTCCGAATAGTTGGGATTGGCGGTGCGGACGGTGTTGTAACCACAGTCCTGGCCGACCACGGCGAAGCGATCGACGCAGCCGTTGTTGTCGATGTCGATCATCGTCGGCATGCGCCAGGTCGTGGCACCCAGGTAGCTCGCGGCGTTCATGGCCGTGATCCAGTCGCCCGCGGTCGTCCAGCTCATCCAACCCTGCTGTGGCGGGGTATTGCTGATGCCCGCGACGCCAAAGGTGTTGCTCGCCGCCAGATTGGCGTCGGCCAGCCAGGTGATGTTCAGAGTGGTGTCGTAGTAGGCCTGGTAGTCGCTGCCGCTCGGCGTAACGGGCAAGCGGCCGAGCAGTGCGGCCTGCGCCGACGAGGACAGCGCCGAGAGGGACAGCAGGGATGCAGTCATGACGATTGCGGCGCGGTTTCTGAACATGGCGGTCGACGCTCCTGGGCGGCAGGAAATCCTGGCCCGGTGATCTTGTTGTAGGGTGTAGTGGATCCTAATGCAGAATTGACCGGGACGGAATACCGCGCCCCAGCCGGCAGGCGACATAATGCCCGGCACACTCAGTGCGTGACTGCCGGTCAGAGGCGCAGGGCGCCGTCCACCTCGAAGCAGCGTCCCGAAATGTAGTCGTTCTCCAGGATGAACTCGACGGTGTGGGCAATCTGGTCCGGTTCGCCCATGCGCTTCAGCGGTATGCCTGCGGTAAGCTTCTCCCGCGCGTCGGGCTTCATGGCCGCCACCATTTCGGTGTTGATGAAGCCGGGCGCAATCGCTGCGGCGCGGATGTTGTAGCGGGCCAGCTCCTTGGCCCAGGTCGTTGCCATTGCCGCCACGCCAGCCTTCGCCGCCGCGTAGTTGGTCTGCCCCATGTTGCCGGCCCGCGAGATGCTGGAAATATTGATGATCACGCCGGGGTTGCCCCCGACGATCATGCGTTCCGCGGCCTCGCGGCCGCAGAGGAACACCCCGGTCAGGTTCACGTCGATCACGGTCTGCCACTGCGCGAGGCTCATTTTCGATTCGACGGCGCCATCCCTGAACTTGATCAGCAGTCCGTCCCGGGTGATGCCGGCATTGTTCACGAGCGCATGCACGGCCCCGAAACGGGCGACGATGCCGTCGAAAGTGCGAATAACGTCTGCTTCACTGGCCACGTTGGCCCCGGCGCAGTGCACGGTGGCGCCCAGTTCCCGGCATTTCGCGGCGATGGGTTCCAGGTCGCCGGCCTGGAGGTCGATCAACGCCAGCTGGGGCTGGTGCCGGGCCAGGCGCAGGGCCATGGCGGCACCCAGGCCCCGGGCGGCGCCAGTAATCACAAGGGTCTTGTTCGCGAGTTCCATGGAATCTCCGGCGTGCGGGGCTGTGCACTAAGATGAGGACGCCCGCGATGCTACCGGGATTCTTGTGCGCCGCAAGAGCAGCCGGGTGACCGGAGGTCGGTCAACGATCGATCTCGATCATCGCGGTTATGTAAAGAAACCCGTTACCGGTGCAAAGGCCTCGTGTAGAGTCCCATTACCGAAAAGTAAGGTAAAAGCCAAATCGGGCGCGAGCCCGCTGCGGAAAGCCAAGAGTCTTCTACCGCGAATCCTGAGCAACAACAGGAGCGCGGATCCTAAAAGGGGGAGGAAGACAGTCAGGTTGCCCTTCCAGGACGGTAAGAAGTAAAAGCCTTCCCCATAATTTTTCTGGAGGACTATTAATGAAGAAGTTACTTGCCGTTGCGGTGCTGGGCCTCGTGTCCGTCTCCGCCAACGCTGCCGGCTCTTACGTGCTGACTGTCGTCAACGCCTACAACCCGTTTTCGGGCGCCGGTACTGCCGTAGTCGCCGGCCCGATCGCGACGGGCGGTTCGGCCACGGTTGACGGTGGCGGCAACGTGTCGGCCACGGGCATCCAGCACTCCTTCAACAACGTCAATGCCACCTACAACTACACGGGTGGTATCTGGTCGGCTGTGGTGGGTGGGACTTCCGTCACGCACTCCGAGACCTGCGTTCAGGCTGCGGGCAACACGACCTGCTCGTCTCCTCAGAGTGGCCTGGCTGGCCTGTACACCACGGGCCTCCAGAATGGCGGCGCTGCTAGCGCTGCTTGCTCCCCGAATGCGTTCTTCGGTGCTGGTGCCTGCGACCGCGTGTCGATTACTGAAGTCGCTGGTGTCTCGCTGACGATTGTCGAACAGTCTGAGTTCGCGATTGCCGGCCTGGCCTCTGGCTACATCTACCGCTTCACCGCCGTGCCGGTGCCTGCTGCTGTCTGGCTGTTCGGTTCCGCGCTGGGCCTGCTCGGCCTGCGTCGCCGCGTCGCCAAGTAAGACCAAAGCCTTTGCTTGGGGCTTCGGCCCCAGTGGAAAACCCCGCCGCAAGGCGGGGTTTTTTTTTGCGGCACGAGAGCAGTCGGGTGACCACATGTCGGTCGAAGATCGGCCTGAATCATCGCGGTGATGTAAAAAGGCCGTTCCGGCTCCAAGGGTCTCAGGTAGTGTCGCAATTACCGAAAAGTAAGGTAATGCCCAGAGTCTTCTGCCGCGAATCCTGAGCAACAGCAGGAGCGCGGATCCTCAAAGGGGGAGGAAGACAGTCAGGTTGCCCTTCCAGGACGGTCAAGAATTCAAAGCCTTCCCCATAAATATTCTGGAGGATTCTTAATGAAGAAGTTACTTGCCATTGCGGTGCTGGGCATGGTGTCCGTCTCCGCCAATGCCGCGGGCTCTTACGTACTTTCTGTCGTCAACGCCTACAACCCGTTTTCGGGCGCCGGTACTGCCGTGGTCTCCGGCCCGATCGCGACGGGTGGTTCGGCCACGGTTGACGGTTTCGGCAACGTGTCGGGCTCCGGCATCCAGTTCTCGTTCGTCAACACCAATGCCACCTTCAACTACACGGGTGGTATCTGGTCGGCGGTGGTGGGTAATACTTCCGTCACGCACTCTGAGACCTGCGTCGAGGCTGCGGGCAACACGACCTGCTCGTCTGTCGTGAGTGGCCTGGCCGGTCTGTGGAACTCCGGCCAGCAGAACGGTGGCCTGGCTACCAACCCGGGCTGCGCTCCAAATGCGTTCTTCGGTGCTGGTAACTGCGACCGCGTGTCGATTGCTGAAGTCGCTGGTGTCTCGCTGACGATCGTCGAACAGTCCGAGTTCGCGATCCCCGGCCTGGCCTCTGGCTACATCTACCGCTTCACCGCCGTGCCGGTGCCTGCTGCTGTCTGGCTGTTCGGTTCCGCGCTGGGCCTGCTCGGCCTGCGTCGCCGCGTCGCCCAGTAACACTGAAGCAAGACCAAGGCCTTTGCCTGGGGCTTCGGCCCCAGTGGAAAAAGCCCCGCCGCAAGGCGGGTTTTTTTTACGTGGCCGGCAATCTGCGACCCGCTCCCGCTGCGCGGCGCGGGCTTCGTGCATAATTTGTCCCGGCCAATAGAACGAGTGCAGAGTCGCAAGAACCAGGCCGTGGACAAACCCTTGCAAGCAACCACCAACCCGGCCTCGCCGCCGGGCAGCCCCTTCGGCCCCTGGATCGCCGCCGGTGCAATCGCGCTCGGCCTGCTCGTCCTGTTCCGGTCCGGCCTGTCCCAGATGGTGTTCTCCGAGTGGCTCTCGCCGGAATACAACCACGCCTATTTCATACCGGTCGTGGCCTTGTACCTGGTCTGGCTGAAAGCGGCTGATCTGGGCCGCCAGGCCTGGCAGCCCGCTCTGGCCGGCGTCGGCCTGATGCTGGTTGCCCTCCTGCTGCTGCTGCTGGGCGAACTCTCGGCCGTCTACACCATTACGCACTACGCCTTCGTGCTGGCGCTCTGGGGTGTTGCCTGGACGGTGCTGGGCACGCGCGGTGCGCTGCTCATATGGACGGCGCTCGTCTATCTGCTCTTCATGGTGCCACTCCCGGACGTCATCGAGTTTCGCCTGTCGGGCGAGCTGCAGCTGATCTCCTCGGCGCTGGGTGTGGCCGTGATCCGTGCCTTCGGCGTGCCGGCGCTCCTGCAGGGCAATGTGATTGACCTCGGCGTCTACCAGCTCCAGGTCGTGGAAGCCTGCAGCGGCCTGCGCTACCTCTTTCCGCTGATGAGCTTCGGTTTCTTGAGTGCCGTGCTCTTTCACGGCAAGGCCTGGCAGCGGGTCTGCCTGTTCCTCTCCGCCATTCCGATCACGGTGTTCATGAACAGCTTTCGCATCGGCGTCATCGGTGTGCTCGTGGATCGTTTCGGCAGCGAACAGGCCGAAGGATTCCTGCACCTCTTCGAGGGCTGGGTCGTGTTCATGGCCTGCCTCGGGCTGCTGTTTCTTGAAATACTGCTGTTCGCCCGTCTCAACGGGCAGAAATTCGCCAACGCCTTCGGCCTGGACACGCCGCCGGCCGCCGACCTGTTCGCACTGTTTGCCCGGCCGCGGCTGACCACGCCGGTGACTGCGCTGGCAGTACTCGTGGTCGCAGCCGCGGCGGTGTCTGCCGGCATCGGCCGGCCGCAGGACGTGGTTCCGGAGCGTGCCAGCCTGGCGGGATTCCCGCTGCGGGTGGTCGACTGGCGCGGGCAGTTCACGGCGCCGGACCCCGCACAGCTGGCGCAGCTCAAGGTGACGGATCACGTGGCTGCGGTCTACGCCCGCAGCGACCGCGTGCCCGTGGACCTGTGGATTGCCTACTACGAATCCCAGCGCAAGGGCGTGGCGGTGCATTCGCCCCGGGCCTGCCTGCCGGGCGGTGGCTGGCGCCAGGATGAGTTCGGGGACCACGAAGTGCAGGGC
Organism: Gammaproteobacteria bacterium; assembly: GCA_031395645.1. Taxonomy (GTDB): domain Bacteria; phylum Pseudomonadota; class Gammaproteobacteria; order Steroidobacterales; genus SHZI01. The sequence goes on from JANNJM010000019.1 coordinate 24,301, forward strand.
GTCGGCGTCAATGGCCAGCCGCTAATGGTCAATCGTGCCGTGCTCAGCATGGAGAAGGACCGGGTGCTGGTTTACTACTGGTTTCTCCAGCAGGGCTACGTCGTGCGCAACGAGTTCGCCGTCAAGGGCTACATCTTCTGGAATTCGCTGACGAAGAATCGCACGGATGGTGCGCTCATTCGCGTCATTACCACGCTCGCCGAGGGCGAGGAGCTGGCCGCCGCGGACCAGCGCCTCGGGGACTTCGTGCGCGCCATCGATCCGTCACTGAACTACTTCCTGCCACAGCAATCCACCACGCTGCGGGTTGCCGCGGCGGCGCCGTGACTTACAAGGGCATCATCCTGGCCGGCGGTACGGGCACCCGGCTGTACCCGGCGACGCTGGCCGTCAGCAAGCAGCTGCTGCCGGTCTACGACAAGCCGATGATCTACTACCCGCTCGCCACGCTCATGCTGGCGGGCATCCGCGAGATCCTCGTGATCAGCACCCCGCTGGACCTGCCGCAGTACCGGCGGTTGCTGGGTGATGGGCGGGACTGGGGGCTGTCGCTCGAATATGCAGAGCAGGCGCAGCCGGCCGGTCTTGCCCAGGCCTTCCTGATCGCGCGGGAGTTCCTGGCGGACGGGCCCGCCTGCCTGATCCTGGGCGACAACATTTTTTACGGTCACGGGCTGCCCGAGCAGCTGCGCGCCGCTGCCGGTCGCTCCAGTGGTGCGACGGTCTTTGCATACTACGTCCGCGATCCGGAGCGCTACGGGGTGGTCGAGTTCGGCCCGGACGGCACGGCCGTCGGCATCGAGGAAAAGCCGGCCCATCCGCAGTCCAGCTATGCCGTGACGGGGCTGTATTTCTACGACGCCGGTGTGGTTGCCATCGCGGAGGCGGTCCGCCCCTCCGCCCGCGGCGAGCTGGAGATCTCGGACGTCAATGCCGTCTATCTGCAGCGTGGCCAGCTGCGCGTCGAGAAGCTGGGGCGCGGCGTCGCCTGGCTCGACACCGGCACCCACGAGGCGCTGATGCAGGCCTCGACCTTCATCGAGGTGGTTGAATCGCGGCAGGGCCTCAAGGTGTGTTGTCCGGAGGAAGTGGCCTTTCGACAGGGCTATATCGGGCAGGCCCAGTTGCTGCGGCTCGCGGACCGGTACGAACAGAATGCCTATGGGCGCTACCTGAGGCGTCTCGCCGCGGGTGATTCGCCGTGAAGGTGGAGGCCACCACGCTGCCCGGCGTGCTGCTGATTCACCCGACTGTTTTCGAGGATGCCCGGGGCTATCTCGTGGAGACCTGGCAGCGCGACCGCTATGAGCAGGCGGGCCTGCCCACAGACTTCGTGCAGGACAATGAAAGCGGCTCGGTGCGCCACACGCTGCGCGGCCTGCACCACCAGCTGGGCACTCCGCAGGGCAAGCTCGTGCGGGTGATCGAGGGCGAGGTCTTCGACGTTGCCGTCGATATCCGCCGCAGTTCGGAACACTTCGGCCGCTGGTTTGGAACCATCCTGTCGGCGCAGAACCGGGCGCAGCTCTGGGTACCGCCCGGCTTCGCGCACGGCTTCCTCGTGCTGAGCGAACACGCCGTGGTGGTCTACAAATGCACGGCGTTCTATTCGCCGGCCGATGAACGCACCATTCTCTGGAACGATCCCGAGCTCGCCATCGACTGGCCGCTGGCGGCGGGGGCAAGCCCGCTGGTATCGATCCGCGACGGGCAGGGTGTGCGACTCAGTGCCGCCGGGCTTTTTCCGTGAGAGTCCTCGTCACGGGAGCGGCTGGTCAGCTCGGGGCTGCAATCTGCAGACTGGTACCGGCAGGTGTAGAGCTCACGCGGGCGGACCGTGGGACGCTCGACATCACGAAGGCTGCCGACGTGTCGGCAGCGCTCTCGGATCAGTGTATCGAGGTGGTCATCAACTGCGCGGGTTACACGCGCGTGGATGCGGCCGAGGATGAGCAGGAAGCCGCGTTCGCCGTCAACGCGACCGGTGTGCGCAATCTGGCCCAGGCCGCCCGCGAGGCTGGCGCCAGGGTGCTGCACTTTTCCACCGACTACGTGTTCGCGGGCGACGCCGGCCGGCCCTACCGAACCGATGACCTGCCGCGCCCGGTCAACCAGTACGGCGCGACAAAGCTCGAGGGCGAGCGCGCCTTGCAGGCCAGCGGCGCCGACGCCGTCATCATCCGCACGGCCTGGATCTACTCCCGGACCGAGGCAAGTTTTCTCGGCAAGATCCTGGCCCGGCTGCGTCGCGACGGCGAAGCACGGGTGGTTAACGACCAGGTGGGTACGCCGACCAGCGCGACGCAACTGGCCGCCTTCACCTGGCAATTGCTCCGCCGGCCGGAGATCAGCGGCTGCCTGCACTGGACCGACGGCGGCGTGGCCAGCTGGTACGACTTTGCCGTGGCCATCGCGGAGGAGGCCACGTTGCGGGGCATGCTCGCGCCCGGGGCGCGCGTGGAGCCCGTTGCCGCGGCCGGTTACCCCACGCGCGCCCGCCGGCCGGCCTTCAGCGTGCTGGACAAGCACGCCACCAGCCTGAAACTGGGCGAAACGCCGTTGCACTGGCGCCAGGCCCTGCGTGCGGTGCTGGAGGAGGGCCCGGTTGCGTAGCCTGCTCGTCACCGGCGGTGCCGGGTTCATCGGCAGCAATTTCGTTCGCTACTGGCGGCGGCAGTACCCGGCCGACCGGCTCACGGTGGTTGATGCATTGACCTACGCGGCGAGCCCCGACACGGTCCGCGAGCTGACGGCAGACGCGGGCCTCAACTTCGTGCGCGGGGACATCCGCGATGGTGAACTCATGCGGTCGCTGGTTACCCGCCACGCGGTCGATACGATCGTGAATTTCGCGGCCGAAACCCATGTCGATCGCTCGATCTCGGGGCCCGGCGCTTTCATCGAGACGAATGTCGTTGGCACGCACGTGCTGCTGCAGTCGGCGCTCGCAGCCTGGGCAAGTCGAGGGCCCGCTGCGAACGGCGGCCGGTGGCGATTTCACCAGGTGTCCACCGATGAGGTCTACGGGTCTCTCGGCGCGACCGAGCCCGCATTCACGGAGGTCTCGCCGTATCGTCCCAGCTCACCGTATGCCGCCAGCAAGGCCGCAGCGGATCACCTGGTGCGGGCGTATCACACCACCTATGGCCTGGACGTGACCATCAGCAATTGCTCAAACAATTTTGGTCCCCACCAGTTTCCCGAAAAGCTGATTCCCCTGATGCTGGTCAATGCCTTGCAGGGGAAGCCGCTGCCTGTCTATGGGGACGGTGAGAATGTGCGGGACTGGCTCTACGTCGAGGATCACTGCCGGGGCATCGACCTCGTGCTCAGCCGGGGCCGCGCTGGCGAGACTTACAATATTGGCATGAATTGCGAGCAAAGGAATATCGATCTCGTGCACGGCCTCTGTCGTGAGCTGGATGCGTTGTTCGCCCGCGAGCCTGAACTGGCGAGTCGCTACCCGCAGGCGCCAGCGGCGGCAGGGCGCCCGACGGCCGGGCTCATCCGCTTCGTCCCGGATCGACCGGGCCACGATCGCCGCTACGCACTCGACACCGGCCGGATCCGCAGCGAGCTCGGCCTGGCCTCCGGCCGGGCGTTTCCCGACGATCTTGCCCGGACGATTGCCTGGTACGTCGCCAACAGCGCCTGGTGGGAGTCCCTGCAGGCGCCATGATCGGCAACATGAAAGTCGTGGTGGTCATGCCGGCGTACAACGCCGAGGCCACCCTCGAAAAGACCGTTCAGGACATTCCGCCGGGTGCGGCGGACCTGCTGATCCTCTGCGACGACTGCAGCGCCGACCGGACCGTGGAGATCGCCAGAAAACTTGGCATCACGGTGTTCCGTCAGCCCCACAACATGGGTTACGGCGCCAACCAGAAGCGCCTGTACGACGCCGCGCTCTCCACAGGGGCCGACATCATCGTGATGGTGCACCCCGACTACCAGTACGATCCGCGCGTGATTCCCTTCGCCGCCGGCTTTATCGCCAGCGGCATCTGCGACGTGGTGATGGGTAACCGCATCCGCACCCGCCGGGAGACGCTGGCCGGCGGCATGCCGGTCTACAAGTACCTCGCGAACCGGTTTCTGACACTCGTCGAGAACATCGTGCTAGGACAAAACCTCGGCGATTTTCATTCCGGCTTTCGTGTCTACAGCCGGCGCGTGCTCGAGACGGTGAACTTCCACGCCAACTCGAACGACTTCATTTTCGACACCGAGTTTCTGGCGCAGGCGGTGCATCACGGGTTCCGGATCGGCGATATTCCCGTGCCCACGCGGTACTTTCCCGGGGCTTCGTCCATCAATTTCCGGCGCAGCCTGCAGTACGGCCTCCACACCCTGTGGGTGCTGGTCCAGTACCTGCTGCAGGGTGCAGGTATCCGGCGCTACGCGATCTTCGCAGACGGGCGGCGCCGTGACTGAGCGGCGTGCCGTGCCCGCCGTGTGCCTGGCGCTGGCTGTTGCTGTGTGGTTCATCTACGGCCAGACCCGCCATTACGAGTTCGTCAACTTTGACGACAACGAGTACATCTACGAGAACGACCAGATCAGGAAGGGCCTCAGCCTGGACAACGTGGTCCTGGCGTTTTCGAGCATTCAGGTCCACAACTGGCATCCGCTGACGACGCTCTCCAATATGGTGGATGTCGAGCTCTACGGGCTGGCGCCCGGCGGCCATCACCTGACCAGCGTGCTGCTGCATGCAGCCACGGCCATCCTGCTCTTCATGCTGCTGCGGACGATGACGGGCGCGCTGTGGCCGAGCGCGTTCGCCGCCGCGCTCTTTGCCGTGCACCCGCTGCGCGTTGAGTCCGTGGCCTGGATTGCCGAGCGCAAGGACGTGCTCAGCGGCCTGTTCTTCATGCTCACGCTCCTGACCTACGTGCGCTATGTCCGTGGGCCTGGCGCCGGGAACGGGCCCTTCCGCTCCCGGGCCTACTGGCTGGCCGTGCTGCTGTTTGCCTGCGGGCTCATGTCCAAGTCGATGCTGGTCACATTGCCGTTCCTGTTGCTGCTGCTGGACTTCTGGCCTCTGCAAAGAGGGCCCGTGCTGCGACGTCTGTTGCTCGAGAAAGTCCCCTTTCTGATTCTCGCAGTCGTCGCGTCGGTGGCGACGGTGATCGGGCAAGGTACTGCCATCGACTCGAGCGAGGCGCTGCCGTTTCCCTGGCGCCTGGCCAACGCCGTAGTGGCCTATGGCAACTACGTCGTGCAGATGTTCTATCCCGTTGACCTCGCCGCGTTCTACCCGCATCCGGGCAGCAGCCTGCCGCTGTGGAAGATCGGCCTTGGCGCGCTGTTCCTGGCTGTCGCGTCGGGTCTTGCGCTGGCGGCCTGGCGCCGGCGGCCTTACGTGCTCGTGGGCTGGCTCTGGTACCTCGGGTTGCTGGTACCGGTGATCGGCATCCTGCAGGTCGGCAGCCAGGCCGGTGCGGACCGCTACACCTACCTGCCGCAGATCGGTCTCTGCATCGTGCTTGCCTGGGGTGCCGCCGACCTGAGCCGTGGCTGGCGGCACCAGCGGGTGGTGCTGGCGACCGGTGCTTTCGCGGTGCTGGCGCCGTTGCTGCTGCTCGCGCAGGTGCAGACCACTTACTGGCGCGACAGTGTGGCGCTGTGGCGGCATGCGCTCGCCAGTACGGAGCGAAATTCCCGCGCGCATTACAACCTGGGTGCGGCCCTCGGGCGTCTCGAGCGCTACGACGAGGCGCTGCCGGAGCTGGCGAGCGCGGTCGCGATCGAGCCCGGTTATGCCGAGGCCCACTACAACCTGGGCGTCGCGCTCGGACGACTCGGGCGTGGGGCGGAGGCGATCGTCCACTACCAGCGTGCCATCGCCTTGCGGCCCGACATGCCCGAAGCGCGCAATGATCTTGGGAGTGAGCTGGCGGAGCAGGGACGCTGGGATGAGGCGCTTCCGCAGTACCGGGAGGCGGTCCGGCTGAACCCGGCGAACGCCGAGTCCCTGAGTAACCTCGCTATGGTCGAGGGTCAGCGCGGACAGCTGGCAGCCGCCATCAGCAATTACCAGGCGTCACTCGCCATCCGTCCGGACAACGCGGACGCCCGGAACAATCTCGGCACGCTGCTCGGCCGCGCGGGCCGCTGGGCCGAGGCGCTGGCCAGCTTCGAACAGGCTCTCGCGTTGCAGCCGGGTTCGCTTGAGGCCCGCAATAATCTCGCCTGGCTGTTGGCCACCTGCCCGGACGCGGCACTTCGCGACGGCCGTCGGGCGACGCTGCTTGCCGGGGGTACGGACGCGAACAGCCTGGATACCCTCGCTGCCGCCTATGCCGAAGCCGGAGACTTTTCACTGGCGGTGGCGACAGCTGAACGGGCGCTGGCGCTGGCCATCGCCGGGAACCAGCCGTTCGTGGCGGACCTTCGCGGGCGGCTGCGGCTTTATCAGGGCGGCTCCCCGTATCACGAGCCGGGCGTCGCGCCATCCCGTTGAGCCGGAACGCGCCGGGTCAGTTCACCTGCTTGTCGATGAACTCGCCAATGGCGTCGGCAGCCACGGCGTGCGCGCGTTCGTTCGGGTGCGCGTCGTACTTGCCCACCACCACCTGTTCGGGCGCGTAACTGGCGAAGACCGGCAGCAGATCCAGGTGCGGAACGCCAAGTTCCGACCAGAAGCGATCAAGGCGGCGGTGAATGCCGGCATAGGCGTAGTCGGGACCCAGTGCCTGCAGGAAGGGAAAAGTCACCACCAGCAGCCTGATGTTGCGAAACCTGCAGTACTCCGCCAGGCCGGCCAGTCGCGACTGCTGTTGCGCCCAGATGGGCCCGTCGTAGGCAGCGCGTATCGACGTGAAGTAGTTGGCAACGCCCGGGTCCCTGGTCGCCTTCAGCTGGTAGTAGAGCTTGTTGATGAAGTAGCTGTGCCGCACCAGGAACGGCTCGTCCGCCTGCTCGCGATAGATTCGAGCAAGATGGGCCTGCCATGCGGGGATCAGGTCGGAAACGTCATTCAGCACATACACCAGCACCACCACGTCGGTCTCGTAGCCCAGGTCCGCCAGCAACCGCAGGGCGCCCACTTCCTGGCCGGTATCAAAGCCGTTCCGGGCTGCCGCATGCAGCTCCAGCCGGCCGGCAGTGCGCTCCCGCATTAGGTTCACGAAGCGCTTGTCCACATCGGCCACACCGTGCCCGGCGGTGAAGGAATCACCAAGAAAAGTCACGCGCTTCCTGCCGGGGGCGACCGTCGACATGTATTCGATGTTGTCGCGGATCTCCAGTTTGTTGTACTGGTAGTGACGCTCAAACCAGCGCGCGCTGATCCGCGTCAGCCCGAGCAGGTCCGTGCTGTCATAAAAATAGCGGTAGTAAACCTCAAGGCCACAGACCACGACGCTGAGCAGCCCTGCCAGAACCAGCGCGTTGGCGGCGAGCAGTGTCCGCATCGGGACAGGCTTCTTTTCCGGCACATTCATGCGTATGCCCGGGCCCGCCGGTTGATGAGCGGCAGGGCAGCCAGCGACAACAGGCCGAGGACGATCGTCAAGCCGATATTCACCGAGAAGAAAAAGATGTTGGCTGCCGAGAACGCGTCATCGCCGCGGACGCCGTAAAACAGGGTCAGTGCGCTGATTACGAGGAAATGGAACGTGCCCATGCCACCTGGTGCGGGGATGACGAGGCCCAGCGTGGCAAACACGAACACCGTCAACGCGGCCCGCCCGTCGAGCGCGGCCGTGGGCGCAAAGGCCTGCAGGCCCATCCAGGTCATCAGGTAGGAAAGCAGCCAGATGTTGACGTTGTGCAGGACGAACCAGATCGGGTGTTGCAGGCGACGGATGCTCTGCAGACCTTCGCGAAAGCCCGCCAGCCGCTGGCGGAACAGGAGCCACAGTGCCGCACCTGCCACTGCAACCGCTCCGGCGGCGATCCAGAAGACCTGGCCCGGCAGAGTGCCCCTGGCGGCGACGAAGCTGCTGATCTTGTCGAACTCGAGCAGCAGCGCCAGCGTCATGACGATACCGAGGCACAGCAGGTCCACGGCCCGGTCGGCGACGATGGTGCCCATGACCTGCTGCACCGGGATGTGTTCGTGCCGCGAAATCAGCGCGGCGCGCACGAACTCACCGACCCGTGGCAGTCCGAGGTTGGCGAAGTACGCGATGCAGATCGCGAAAAACGTGGTGGCAAAGCGCGGTTTGAAGCCCAGTGGCTGCAGCAGCAGCTGCCACTTGCAGGCCCTGCTCACGGTGCTTGCCACGTAGGCGAGCAGCACGAGCGCAATCCAGCGAAAATCCGCGTGCGTGAAGTCGTTGAAGAGCTTGGCAAGCAGGTCACACTGCGCCGGCGCAATGCTGTTCTGCGCGCACCCGGCGAGATACGCCGAGTTCTCGTGGCGGTACACGAGCAGCAGGATGCCCGCGCCAATGCCGGCAAAGACAATGGCCTGCAGTACCTTGCGCAAGGTCGTCTTCACGCGGCGGGTCCGGTAAGGATGCTACAGGCGCAGGTGCAACGGCACGCGGGGCTGCGTTGCCATGTCGTAGGCCAGGAAGGACAGCAGTAGCTGCCCGCCGAGCAGCGTGGGCAATGCAGCCAGCATGACGGTACCGGCCGAGACCGGCACGCCTGAGGCCAGCGAGCCCGACCACTGAATGGCGCCGAAGATCACGCCGAAGGGGAGGAAGATGCAACCGGCCAGCAACTCCAGGGAGGCAACGCTGAAGTTCCGCAGGAAATAGTTGTAGAAGAGCCGCTTGAAGAAATTGCCGAGGTTCTTCACCAGAAACTCGAACGCCACCCGGCGGACCTCAAGATTGCTGACTTCCGCGCCGTAGACCGAGTCCAGCGGCACGTCCTCGACCACCGCACCGAGCGTGTTTAGTCGAAAGAGCATGTCGGACTCGAAGAACCACCGGCCGCTCACGCGCTCGAGCGGCATTTCCCGCAACACCTTGGCATGAATTGCGGTGTAGCCGTTGGTAGGATCGAAGACGCTCCAGTAGCCCGAGGACAGCTTGGTCAGGAACGAGAGGAGGGCGTTGCCCAGCTTGCGGGAGGCGGGCATGCCACGCAGCGAGTCGAGCCGGAAGAAGCGGTTGCCTTTGGTGTAGTCGGCACGACCACTGGTAATCGGCGCCACGAAGCGCCGAATGAGCGCCGGATTCATCTGGCCGTCGCCGTCGACCTTGACGACGATATCGGCACCATCGGCCAGCGCCCGGAGATAGCCCGTGCGGGTGGCACCGCCGACACCCTGATTGGCAGCATGGCGCAGGATTACGATCCGCGGATCAGCGCACTGCTTGCGGATGAAGTCGCCGCTGCCGTCCGGGCAGGCATCGTCGACGCAGTAGATACGGTGAACCTCGGGGCCGATGGCGGCGAGCACGGCGGTGATGTGGGCCGTCACGCGGAAGCAGGGGATGACCACGGCGATCGCCGGGGTCTGCTGTGCTGGGGCTGAATTGGCCACGTTCTGCATCACGTTCATTCCGACGCCGCAGACAGTGTCCTTGATCGGGGGCAAATATTCATCTGTTACCATCGAATTTCACGTCATCTTGCCCCTTATGTCCGTTCGGTACCGATGCCCATTTCAGCACTCCGACACATCCACGCTCGCCGCGACTGCCTGCAGCGGGAGCTTTCGGTGCAGGCGGAATTCACGGCCTGGGAGGAAACCTGCATACCGTCCTACTGCCACCCGAATCTCGCGGCGGCCTACCTGAGCTGGTGGCGGCTGTACGCGGCGGTGGCGCTCGCCCGGCGTCATGCCCGCTTTGACGCGGTGCTGGATTTTGGCGCAGCGGTCGGCGAGCTGCGACGCCTGCTGCCGGCGTCAACCGGTCGCTACGATTTCATCGAGCAGAACGACCGCGCGGCCCGCTACCTCAACGAGCAGTTTCCAGGTGCCGGGCGTGCAACCCTGGACTCGGCGCCGGCGGGCGGCTACTCCTGCATTTTTGCGCTGGATGCGCTGGAACATAACACCGACTTCGCAGCGCTCCTCGGGCGGCTGGCCGGCAAGCTCGCGCCGGACGGTGTGTTCATCATGTCCGGTCCCACCGAGAATCGCCTCTACCGCCTGGGGCGGCGCATCGCCGGATTCGATGCGCACTATCACGAGACGAACATCTATGCGATCGAGGCTGCCGCGCGCGCCTGCATGACGTCCGTCGAGGTGCGCCAGCTGCCGCCGTTGCTGCCGTTGTTCCGGCTCTCGGCCTGGCGTCCCGGGGCGTCGGTTGCCGGCTAATTCTGCTCCACGGTGATCTTCGGCAGCAGCTCCGGTCGAACCCTAAAGAGGTCGTAGGTGGCTTCGATGGCGGCGGGAAGCGGCATCTGCTCCAGCCAGGCTGGCGGTTCGCTCCGGTACAGGCGGCCGAGCAGGCGCGGATCACGGGCCAGCGGCGACGAGAACGGGAGGGCCTGGCAGATGATGAGGTGATCGATGCCACGCGACTCGATCGTGCTGCGCGAGGTGCGATCATCGCTGGCATTGAGAATGGTGAACATGGCGATGGCGCCTTCCTGATTACTCAGGCTCGGCGTCGCGATGACGCGATGCTTGGTCCGATAGAGCAGTTCAGGTCCCAGGTCGGAGATGGCCACGATGGTCCACGGGCGGTCCGAGCCCTTCGCCTCCCGGTCGATGAAAGCCGCGAGTTGCGCTAGTGGAGCGTGGCAGGGTGGCAGGCGCTCGAGGGAGCGGCTGGCGATGTAGGCCGTGGCCCCGCTAGCGGCCAGGACGGCTAAGCCTGCCAAGGCGGCGGTGATGCGCGTCGCGACGCCGGTGCCTGACGCCAGCCTGACCAGCAGGTCTGACAGCACGATCGCGCCGGCAATCTCCGCGTACGGCGCGAACCGCAGCATCACCAGTGAGGCACCCGTATAGATGGCGAGGACGAGGATGAGAAACGTCCAGACCGGCGCCAGTGGCCCCCGCCACTCGCGTCGCAGGCCGGCAACGGCCGCGGGCAGCGCCACCAGCGTGCCGCCGAGGTAGAGCAGGAACATCCGCACGCCCTGCGCGTCCTTAGGCAGCAGGCCGTAGGTTTCCGAGACGACGTCCACCAGCACGATGCGCGCGCGCTCGTCGATGCCCGCCAATGGACCCGCGAAGAATCCCGGGAATGCCAGCGCAAATCCTCCCAGCGCCAGTACTGCGCCGACTGCACTGATGAGCAGCCGGGCGCGAAGATCCGGGGGGGCCGTCCGGCGGGTCTCCAGGCGCCGGACCACCAGCCAGAAAGCGGTCGCCAGCAGCGCGATGACGAGATCGGCGCTGGAAATCCTCTCGTACCGGGGCTTGAGAATTTCCGCCAGCGGATACTCCAGCAACAACGCAACGGCGATCGTCGTGCCCAGGGCTGCGGAAAAGTGCAGCGCGCCGGCGCTGCGTGTCCGCTCGCCGGACTGGATCCAGGCGATAGTCAGCGCGCCGAAGCAGGCGGCCAGCATCAGGAGAAACTCCGGGCTCAACCAGACGCCAAGGCCAGCCAGGGCACCGGCCAGGACGGAATGCGATGTTCTGCCGGGCGCATGCAGTGCGTGGGCGGTCAGGCCCGTCGCCAGTGTGAAGACCAGCATGATCAGCGTGTGATGGTCGGCGCGCCCGGGCAGCGAATAGGCGAGCGCGGCGAATTGCGCGAGCAGCACGACGATCGCCACGGGCCCCCGCCAGCGTCCGAACAGGCTGGCGGCCGTCCAGGCCACCGCCGCGCCGAGGCCCAGGTACAACACCGGCGACACCGCGGCGCCGGACCAGAAGAGCGCTGCCTCGCGGCCCAGCAACGGCGTGAGCACGACTGAGGCCACCAGCAGGATGGCGTCCAGCGGCCGGGTGGAATGCTGGATTTCGCCGAACGGCCAGTTCGCCCGGGGTTGGGTATGGTCGTACCAATTGCCCGTTTCGAGCAGCCGCTGCACGTGGCCGAGCCAGGTGTAGCTGTCCGCGTCCACCAATTGCCCGTTCAGCAGCAGGGGGCCGATGGAGGTCAGGGTCCCGGCCTGGACCGCCACGACCAGCAATCCGGCGACCAGGTAGGACAGGAGCAGCCAGGGACTGCGGGGCGGACGAATGGACGACATGGGGTCGCATGATATCCGGCCCACGCTAAGATGCCCGCCGAAGAAGGAGTCTCGATGCGGCGTGTGTTCCTCGCCTATGCCCTGTCGGGCTTCGTGGCGCTGGGCTACCAGGTGGCCTGGTTCCGGATTTTCGCCGACCTCTTCGGTTCGACGACGCTGACCTTTGCCCTGGTGATCTGCAACTTCATTGCAGGCCTCGGCCTGGGCTCGCTGCTGAGCCGGCGCTTCGCCGCGTTCTGTGCGCAGCGGCTGGGCTCAAGCGACACGCTGCGGATCTACGGATTCGTGGAGCTGCTGGCGGCGGCGGCGGCGCTGCTGACACTGGCGGCCATGGCGCTGCCGGCCGGGATCTGGGGTGACTTTCCGTATCACCTTGAGGACGGCATCTGGGTCGGCACGCTCTCCTATGCGCTGGGCAAGGTGGCGCTCGCGTCGCTCTGCCTGTTCCTGCCTTGTCTGTTCCTGGGCGTCACCTTCCCCCTGCTCTGCACCGCGTTCGTCGACACGCCAGAAGGTGGCCGCTTTCCCGCCGCACTCTACGGGTGGAACACGCTCGGCGCGTGCTGCGGGGTGCTGGCCAGCCAGTTCCTGCTGCTGCCCTGGCTGGGCCACAGCGCCATGTTCGTCGTGATGATCGGCCTGAACGCGACCATCGGCGTCGTGTTTCTGACGCTCGGTGGCGCACCCGCACCCGCACCCGCACCGGGCGCCGCGGCGGCGGCAGTCTCTGCGCCGGCGGTCGGCCGGGGCCCGGGGTTGCTGCTGACGGCCGCAACGCTCAGTGGCCTGCTGGCTGGCGCCCTCGAAGGCGACATGTTCAAGCGCATTGGCCTCGTGGTTGCCAACGGTCCCGGAGCGCTCGGTCCCGCCATCTCCTTCTGGGCCATCCTGGGCATCTTTCTCGCCAGTGCATTCGTCTGGCGGGTGAAGCGCCTGCGTCTCGTGCACATCAAGGTGGCGTTCGTGGTGGCCGCGATTTACTACGTCGCCGCCTGGTACTGGATGTATCCCGCCGTCACCGCCCTCGAGGCTGCCCATGCCGTGCCCGAATCCGCAGTACTGCTGTTTCGGGTCAACACCTTTCCCGGCAGTGTGGGCGAGTTGTTCCTCTTCGTCGGCGGCTGCGTTTTCGTGCCGTACTTTCTGGTTTCTCTGCTGCTTCCCTACGTGTGCAACCAGGTGCAGGGCAGCCGGGGTCACCTGGGGCTTGCCTACGGACTCAACACGGTTGCTTTCTGCATCGGCCTGATCGCCTTCACGCTGCTTGCGCCGCTCGTGAACATTTTTTATTCCCTGAAGCTGATGCTGGTACTGCTGGTGGCCGGAGTTGGCCTGCTGCTCGTTATTGCAGAGAACAAGGGTGTTCGTGCCTGGCAACCGGCAGCAGCGCTGGCGCTGTTCGTAGCCGGGTGCGTGTATACGCCCACGGAGTTTGATGCGAGCTATCTGGCGCCCGGCAGCGAGCAAACGCGCTACCGGGTCTCCTCTGTCAAGAGCGATGGCGCCAACACCACGTATGTCGCGCACATCCCCGATGGGGCGCGCCTGTATTTCGGCAACATGTCGATGTCGGGGGTGAACGAGCTCTCCCAGACCTACATGCGCCTGATGGCCCACTTCCCGTTGCTGATGCAGAAGGACCCGGCCACTACGCTGCTCATCTGCTTTGGCGTGGGCAACACGGCCTCGGCCATTGCGGCGCACGCCAGTATCCGCCAGATCGACGTCGTCGACCTGAATCGCCGGGTGTTTGAAACGGCCTGGGAGTTCGCGGATACCAATGGCCGGGTTTTCAGCGATCCACGGGTGCGGCTGATCAACGATGACGGGCGCAACTTCCTGCGCCTCACGCGCAATACCTACGACCTGATCACCAGCGAGCCGCCGCCGCCGATGGCTGCTGGCGTTTACCGGCTCTACTCCCGTGAATACTATGCATCGGCGCTCGCGCACCTGACGCCGCAGGGCATGATGACCCAGTGGCTGCCGATCTACCAGATGCCGATGCAGGCGGTGGCTGAGGCAATCGCCACGTTTGCCGAGGTCTTTCCGGAAACACTGCTCATCGTCGGCTCCGGCTCGGAGCTGATCCTGGTCGGCGCCCGCCAGCCGATGGATCTCTCGAGACTCGAGAGCAACTTCCCCGCGGCCGGACCGGTAGGGGAAGACCTGCGGCGCATTGGCGTCAGGACCCCTGCACAGCTTGCCGTACGCATCATGCGCACCGACGCGAGCCTGCGCCGTCAGTACCTCAGCGCGGGCCGCATCAGCGACCAGCACAACAACCTGGAGCACATGTTTCTGACGCCGGCCCAGGCGACCGTCATTCCGTACTTCCCCGGCGAGGTTATTGATCTCCTTGAGGCGCAGGCGCCCCGGCTCGCGGCATCGGCAGTGCCGGTGATCAGCAGTGCCGGTGATCAGCCACCTGGGCCGCCTGCGGTATCGGGTGGAGCTCTTTCCGCTCTACAACGTAGTGGCTGATCGCGACATCGCGCTGGCCGCTGCCGACTGGAAGAGACTGACCTTGTTCGTGCGCAAGGCCGCAGACCGGAAGGCGCAGGGCGACGAGGCCGGCTTCCTCGAAGAACTTGCCGCCAGCGTGCAACTGGCCCCGGAACAGCCACGGCTGCTGATCGTGCTCGCCACCGAGCTGCTCCGGCTGGGGCGGCTTGGCGAGGCGGCAGAGTACCTGCGCATTTTTCTGCGCGTCGAACCCGAGGATGCCGTGGGCTATCTCACGCTCGCACAGGTGTTGCGCGCACAGGGATCCACGCGGCTTGCACTGGAGCAATACGGGCGGGTCAACGAGCTGCAGCCCGACCGGCCCGGCGTGCTGAACGAGATGGCGTGGCTGCGCGCTGTTTCGCCCGATGCGACGGTGCGGGACCCCGCTGCCGCCGTGCGTCTGGCCACGCGTGCGGCACAGCTCACCGACCGGTCTGATCCCAACATCCTCGACACCCTGGCGGCCGCGTTCGCCGCAGCGGGTCGTTTCGATGACGCAGCGCGGACGGCGGGGGAGGCAATTATTCTCGCCCGGCGCCGCAATGATGCAAGCCTGGCCGCAGACGTTGAGCAGCGTCTCGCGGGCTACCAGCTGGGCCTGCCCTTTCTTGAGGAGCCTTGAGCGAGCGCCGCAGGCCCGCTAACCGCTCGCTTGCAGGAACCTGCCCTGTCACTCAAAATTCCGGCCGTTGTTCACGGAGAAGTCCATGCCCCGCATTCGCCTGCTGATGCTTGTGTTGCTCGCCGCGCTGGCCACTGGCTGTGCAAGCCCCGAGGAAAAAGCGGCGAACTATGTCAAGAGCGCCCAGGCGCTCTTTGACCAGGGCGATCTCAAGAAGGCGGGCATCGAAGCGCGGAACGCGCTGCAGATTCAGCCGAAGAACGCCCAGGCCCGCTTCATTCTGGCGCGGGTCGCCGGCAAGGACGGCAACTTCAAGGAGATGTACGGCAATCTCCTGATTGCGGTGGAGTCCGATCCGGGGCTGGTCGCGGCGCGCCTGGACCTCGGCACGCTGCTCGTGCTCGCCGGCAATCCCAAGGACGCTGCCAGGCAGGCGGATGCCGTGGCAGCCCTCGCGCCGGACGATCCGGGCCTGCACGTGTTGCGGGCGCGACTGCTGATCGCTGCCAGGGACGGACCGGGCGCGAGGCGGGAACTGGATCGTGCCCTGGCGTTGCAGCCGGCGCTGCGGGATGCCGTCATCCTGAAGGCGGGCCTCATCGCGGAACTCGATCCGGACGCCGCCTTGCAAACCCTGGACGCGGCGATCGCCAGGGGCGGCAAGGCTGACAACATGGCATTTCGGACGATGCGCGCCAGCATCCTGCTGGCCAACAAACGCCTCGTGGAACTCGAAGCCGACTACCAGTCCCTGGCGAAGGATTACCCGGCTGACGCCCAGATCCAGAACGACCTCGCGTCGTTCTATGGCAGCCAGGGCCGCCTGGATGATGCGGAGCGCACGCTGCGTTCGTTCATTGCACAGGACCCGAAGAGCGCTGATACGCGCATCAACCTGGTGCGCTTCCTGGTCCAGTACCGGTCCCCCGACGCCGCAGAGGCCGCGCTCAAGGGGTTCATTGCCGAGCTGCCGGATGCCCTGTCCCTGCAGCTGCTCCTTGGTCAGATCTACGAACTGACCTTCAGGCTCGATGATGCGCTCAGGGTCTATGAGGGCGCGGCAAAGGCGTCGCCCACGACCACCGACGGCATCAAGGCCCGCGTGCGCATGGGCTCGATCTACCTCCAGCAGGGCCGCAACGACACCGGGCGCAGTGCCATCGAGGGTGTGCTGAAGGACGTCTCTGACAACGCCGATGCCCTGCTGTTGCGGGCGAACTGGCTGGTAGTGGACGGCAAGTTCGACGACGCCATCGCCGATATCCGTTCGGTCCTGCGCAGCCAGCCCAACAATCGCCAGGCCATGCTCCTGCTGGCCCGCACCTACGGCGTGAGCCAGCAGGCGCCGCTTGCCAAGGAGGCGTATCGACAGCTGCTGAGCGCGGATCCCACCAACGCCGAAGCGCCCCGGGAACTCGCCTTGCTCGAAGCCCAGGGCGGCAACACGGCCGCGGCGCAGGAGGTTCTGCGCACCCGGCTCAAGGTCGATGCCAGGGATGCGGCCAGCAAGGCCCTCATGATTGATCTGCTGCTCGGTTCGCGGGACTTAAGCGCCGCAGAGGCGGCCGCCCGCGAAATGGTCGCCGGTGGCGACACTTCCGGCATGGGCGAGTTGCAGCTGGCGCGGGCCTTGCAGGCCCAGGGGAAGTTCCCCGAGGCGATCGAGGCCTTCAAGCGCGTCCTGGAGAGGAACCCGGGCCAATCCGGGGCACTCGACGGCCTGGTGACATCGTTCCTCGCGGTGGGCCGCAAGGACGAAGCCGTCGCCGAGGCGGAAGCGGCGCTGCGCAAGGCGCCGGACAACCCGGCGGTCGGCTTCACCCTGGCCGGGGCGTATGGTGCGGCCGGGCGCGTGGCCGATGCCGTGCCTGTCTATGAGCGACTCGCGAAGCAGCGTCCCGACGTGGCGCAGATCTGGTCAGCCTGGGCGGGGCTCTATCCGCAGGACCTCGACAAGCGTCTTGGCGTACTCCGGAAGGGACTGGCCGTCGTGCCCGACAACCCGGACCTGGCGGCTGCCATCGGTGAGGAACTGGAAATTGCCGGTCGCCTGGACGAGGCGATTGCACACTACGAGAAGGTACTGGCAGGTAATCCCGCCAATGCCGGCATCGCCAACAACCTGGCCGCATTGCTGCTTGATCAGCGCACCGACAAGGCCAGTTTTGCCCGGGCGCTCGACCTCGCCAGGGGCTTTGGCACCTCCAGCAACCCGGCGTTCCTCGATACGCTCGGCTGGGCCCAGTACCGCAGCGGCGATTTCCTGCAGGCGGCAACCGTACTGGAGAGGGCGGTCATCGCCGCTGACGAACTGATATCGTCAACCCGGGCCCAGTTCGGTGAGGAGCAAAGTGCGCAGCTGGCGCGCCAGCTCGCGTCGCTCCACTACCACCTGGGGATGGCCTATCTCGCCAGTCAGAACAAGGTCGGCGCCCGTCAGGAACTGGGCAAGGCACTGGCCGACCCCAAGGCCGCGTTTCCGGGCATCGAAACGGCCCGCAAGGAACTGGCGAGGCTCGGTCCGGCGGGCTGATTCCGGGCCGGACTGTGGTTGGCGCTAGCCGCGCAGGAACGCCGCGACCTGCCGGCTCCACGCCTCGGGCTGCTCATCGATGATGTCGATGGTGCCACCCTCGAGTTCCGCGTAGGCGAACTGGGGCCAGCGTGCCCGCGCACGCTGCGACAGGTAGTAGATCGCATCGCCCGTGTTGGCGAGGATCAGGCAGGGCTGTGTCAGCCGGTCGATCGCTTCCTCGTGTCGGTAGTCCATCACCGCGTCGTGGGCGTACCACACGGTGCGGCCGGCCGTGAGCCCGTGCACGAAGTTGGCGTGGAAGGCCTCCAGATCGGTCCACTGGGGCTGGGCGTTGAAGCGGAAGTCCCAGAGTTCCTGGATGTGGCTGCCGTCCCAGCGCAGGTTCCATTCCTTCTCGCGTGCGAGCAGCGCCCGCCACTGTCCCCGTTCCTCATCGCTCATCGGCAGCGGCCCGTTGAGGATGACCTTGTGTACCCGGTCCGGAAACTGCAGGGCTGCTTCCGTGACGACGACCGCGCCGGTGTGATGCCCGAGCACGCTCGCCGTTTTCAGGCCGAGATGATCGAGGACCGCAGGGACGATGTGGGCATAGTCGGCGATGCCGGGTGGCGCGTCCGGGAGGTCGGAGCCACCAAAGCCCGGCAGGTCAATGGCAATGGGACGGAGACCCAGGCCGGCCAGGGGGGCCATCACCCGGGCGAATTGGACAATGTCTGTCGGTGACTGGTGGGACAGCAGCAGCGGGACTCCCGACCCGCACTCTGCGTAGTGAATCTGACCCCAGCGCCCGGGTGCGTAGCCTTTGATTATCTGCATGGATCAAGTGTCGCACAGCCCGGAATCAGCCCGCCTGGTCATTTTTGCGCCGCAGTCCGGGCGAGGTGGATAATCCGTAACCCAATTTCGTGCACTCGTCCCTTCGCCAACCCCGGCCATCCCTGTCAAGATTCGCCGCGGGATGCCTGCTGGCCCCAATGGTCCGCGTCAAAAAAGTAACAAAGAATCATGAGCAGCACCGCAACGGACTCCGCACTGCCCGGTAACCCTTCGCAGCGAGCCAGTGGTCTCCTGCAGGTGCTGGCGATCATCGCAGTCACCGCCGTGGCCGCCCTGGTCCTGTTCCGGGACGGGCTCGCCAACATGTACACCATGTGGAACGAGCCCGAGTACAACCACGGCTACATGATCCCGTTCGTGGCGGTCTACCTGCTGTGGCTGCGGGCACGGGAGATCGGGTCGGCCACCCTCACGGGTTCCTGGCTCGGTGTGGCCCTGCTGCTGGTCAGTTTCGCGATCCTGTTTTTAGGCGACCGGAGCGCGCTGTTTGCGCTGACCCAGTACGCGTTTGTGCTGGCTTTGTGGGCGCTGGTGTACTCCGCCGGCGGTTCCCGGGCCATGGGCCTGATGTGGGTGCCGCTGCTCTACCTCGTGTTCATGGTGCCGCTGCCGGATTTCATTACCCAGAAGCTCACGGCTAACCTGCAGCTGTTGTCGTCGCAGATCGGCGTGGCCGTGATCCGGACCGCTGGCATGTCCGTGTTCCTCGAGGGCAACGTCATCGACCTCGGTGCCTACAAGCTGCAGGTAGCCGAGGCCTGCAGTGGCATGCGCTATCTCTTTCCGCTGCTCAGCTTCGGTTT
The DNA here is from genome assembly GCA_031395645.1 of Gammaproteobacteria bacterium. GTDB lineage: Bacteria > Pseudomonadota > Gammaproteobacteria > Steroidobacterales > SHZI01. The sequence continues at coordinate 43,673 of JANNJM010000019.1, forward strand.
TCTGTGCGCCGTGCTGTTCCGCGGGCGCTGGTGGCAGCGTCTCATCCTGCTGGTCTCGACCGTGCCCATCACGATCCTGATGAACAGTTTCCGCATCGGGGTCATCGGTATCCTGGTGAACTACTGGGGTATCGAGCAGGCTGAAGGCTTCCTGCACGACTTCGAGGGCTGGGTGATCTTCATGGCCTCCGTCGGCGTGCTGTTCACCGAAGTCTGGATCTTCGCCCGCATGGAGGGCCGGCGGTTCCTGGAAATCTTTGGCCTCGACCTGCCGCCGGTCGCCGATTTCACGGCACTGCTTGGCAACCTCCGGCCGAACCGCACGCTGTATGCCGCCGTCGCCATACTGCTCGTCGCTGCCGCCGTGAGCCTCACCATCAGCCGTCCACCCACCCTGATTGCCGAGCGGTCGCCGCTGTCGACCTTCCCGTCGCGCATCGGCGAGTTCGAGGGCCAGTCAGGCTTCATCGACAAGATCTACCTCGATGAACTCCGCGTTTCCGACTACCTGATCAGCAGCTACCGGCGGCCGGCGGACGTGGCTCCGGTCGAGCTGTGGATTGCCTATTACAACTCGCAGGTCAAGGGCGCCTCGGTGCACTCGCCCCAGGCCTGCCTGCCCGGCGGCGGCGGCTGGCAGATCGAGAGTTTCACGCAGCGCGAAGTCCCCAACGTGCTGCCGGATGGCAGCGCCATGGTGGTGAACCGCGTGGAGATTGCGCTGGGTGAGGAACGCCAGCTGATCTACTACTGGTTCGCCCAGCGCGGCCGGGCCCTCACCAACGAATTCCTGGTCAAGTGGTTTATTTTCTGGGATGGCCTGATGACGAATCGCGCCGACGGCGCACTCGTGCGGTTCTCCACCTACGTGGGCGACAAATCTGCGCTGCCTGAGGCCGACGCGCGACTCGCGGCCTTCATGCGGGCCGCGGATCCGAAGCTGGCCTTCCACCTGCCCGGCTCCAGCGCGAAGCTCCGCGAGGCGACGGCTGCGGAGCTGGCGGCGCTGGAGTTCCGGCCCATGGCCGCGGCTCCCGCAAGCGACGAATAGGCCTGCATGTCCCGCCCGATTCTCCACATCATCGCCGCTGCCCGTCCCAATTTCATGAAGGTGGCGCCGCTGTGGCATGCCCTGGTTGCCGACGGTACTTTCGACGCCCGGCTGGTGCACACCGGGCAGCATTACGACGCGAACATGTCCGATGCGTTTTTCAAAGACCTCAAGCTGCCCGAACCGCACCACCACCTCGGCGTTGGCAGCGGCAGTCATGCCGAGCAGACCGCCCGCGTGATGATGGCCTACGAACCCGTGGCAAGTGCGGAACGGCCGGTGTTTACGATCGTCGTGGGGGACGTCAATTCCACGGCCGCCGTGGCGCTGGTCTGCGCCAAGCTGGGTTTGCGCACCGTGCACCTCGAGGCGGGCCTGCGCAGCTTCGACCGCGGCATGCCGGAGGAGATCAACCGCCTCGTTACCGACGTGCTGGCGGACCTGCTGTGGACGCCGTCGCCGGACGGCGATGAGAACCTGCGGCACGAAGGCATCCCGGCCAGCCGCATCGAGCGCGTTGGCAATATCATGCTCGATTCCTACGAGCTCCAGCGCGAGCACATCGAGACGGACGGCACTTTCCGGCAGCTCGGGCTCGAGCCCCGGCGCTACGGGGTGGTCACGCTGCACCGGCCGTCCAACGTGGACGACGCCGCCACGCTGACGCTGCTGGCCGAGGCCCTCACCCGGGTGGCCGCCGATCTGCCGCTGGTCTTCCCGGTGCACCCCCGCACGCGGAAGAACCTGGCTGAATTTGGCCTGCTGGCCGCCCTGGAGCAAGCGCCTGGCATGCAGCTCTGCGAGCCGGTTGGCTATATACAGTTCATGAACCTGGTAAGTCATGCGGCCCTGTGCATCACCGACTCCGGTGGCGTGCAGGAAGAGACCACCTACCTCGACATCCCGTGCCTGACGCTCCGGCCCAACACCGAGCGGCCGATCACGGTGACGGAGGGCACGAACAAGCTCGTGAAGCCGGCCAACCTGGTTGCCGAGGCCGGCAAGGCACTGAAGGGCGACTGGCCGCACGGCCGGCGCCCCGATCGCTGGGACGGCAAGACCGCCGCTCGGTGCGTCGCGAGCCTGAAACGGCACCTGTAGGTAAATGGGGACATGCCTAATTTCGACTTACGAAATTAGGCATGTCCCCATTTACCTACCTACAATACCGGCCAAGACATTGAGGACCATCGCTATGCACGCCATCGCCATGCCCACCAGGGTTTCACTGTTAATCGTCGCCGCGTTGTTACTGACCGCGTGCGGCAGCCCCGAAAAGCGCGCCGCGGACTACCTGGTCAAAGCCCAGGCGCTCTACGACGCGGGGGACTACGTGAACGCCCGGCTGGAAGCGCAGAACGCCGCACAGGTAGCGCCAAAGGACGCCAAGGCCCGCTACCTGCTGGCCCTGGTTGCCGAGCAGAACAAGGAATACCAGCAGATGTTTGGTCATCTGCTGGTGGCCGTGGATGGCGACCCGAGCAATGTCGAGGCGCGCCTCAAGCTTGCCACGCTGTATTTCCTGGGCCAGTCCTGGGAAGACGCCGCCAAGCAGGCCGCTGAACTGCTGAAGCTCGCGCCCAACGATGCCCGCGTCCACCTGCTGCAGGGTCGCGTGCTGATCCAGAAGGGCGACCGGGAGGGGGGGCTCGCTGAAATTGCCACGGCCCGCAAGCTTGATCCCGACAACGTCGACGGCATCCTGCTGCAGTCGGCTGCGGACGCCATCGAGGGCCTCGACAAGGGTCTCGCCACACTCGACTCAGCCATCAAGCGCCTGCCTTCGGACAAGACCCGCCAGCTCCGCGAACTCCGCGTGATCATGCTGTCGCAGGGCAAGCGCACGGACGAGGTGGAAGCCGGTCTGCGGGAACTGTCCGTCGATTTTCCCAAGGAGCAGGGTTACCAGTTCCAGCTGGCCCAGTTCTACGCCAGCCAGGGACGCGTGGCGGAAGCCGACACGCTGCTGAAGAAGCTCACGGAAGTCGACCCCAAGAATGCCGATACGCAACTCGGCTACGTCCAGTTCCTGGCCGGCCAGCGTGATACCGACAAGGCCGAGGCGGCGCTCAAGACCTTCATCGAACAGAACCCGGATGCCGGGAAGTTGCGCCTGGCGCTTGGCCAGCTCTACGAAACCAGTGATCGCGCGGAGGAGGCCCGCAAGGTGTATGCCGCCCTCGGCACGCGGGCCCCGAAGAGCGTGGAAGGGCTTGCCGCCCGGAACCGGGTCGCCGCCATCGACGTGCGTGCCGGAAGAATTCCCGCCGGCCGGACCCAGGTCGACAGCATCCTGACCGATGCGCCGGACGACGCCAGCGCCCTGTTGCTGCGGTCCGGACTGCAGTATGCAGACGGCAAGTTTGATGATGCCGTCAGCGACCTCCGGCTCGTCCTGCGCAAAGAGCCCAAGAACGAGCGGGCGTTGCTGCTGCTGGCCCAGGCCTACATCCGCAAGAACGACCTCGTGCTGGCCAAGGACACCTACCGGCGCCTGCTGGAAGTGGCGCCGGACTCGCCCGACGGTCTCCAGCAGCTCGCGGCCCTGTTCGTCTCTGAAAAGGATTACGCGGATGCCGAGGCGCTGCTCCGCAAGCGGATGGCCAAGCAACCGGATGACCTGGTCGCGTCCGGACGCCTCGTCGAGGTGCTGATGGCCCAGGGCCAGACTGCCAAGGCGGAAGAGGAAGCACGGCGCATGCAGGCGCTGACGAACCAGACGGGCGTGGGAGACTTCTCACTCGGTCGGGTGCTGGCCCAGAAGAAAGACTTCGGTGCCGCGGCTGACGCCTTCAAAAAGTCCGTGGCCGCCCGGGCGGGCGATCCGCTGCCGCTGGAGGGCCTGGTGCGCTCGCTGCTCGCGTCGGGCAAGAGCGGCGAAGCTATCTCCGTTCTCAATCAGCAACTCGACAACAAGCAGAACGAGCTGTTCTCCAAGTTCCTGCTTGGCGGAATTTACGGCCGCGAAGGTGATCAGGCCAAGGCGGAGACCTACCTTGAGGATGTGCTCAAGGACAAGCCGGATTCGGTGGTTGCCTGGGGCTCACTGGCCGGGATCTACAAGGAACGGGAAGCCCGTATCCGCGTCTACGAGAGGGCCGTCAAGGCGCTCCCCGGCAATGAAGAGCTCAATATGCTGCTCGCCACCGAGTTCGAGCAGGGCGGCGAGTTCGACAAAGCCCTGGCGGTCTACGAAGGCCTCGTCAAGGCCAAGCCGAAGTACGAGCCCGGCATCAACAACCTGGCGGCACTCCTGCTCGACCGGCGGACCGACAAGGCCAGCCACGCCCGGGCACTCGTGCTTGCCGAGGCCCTCGCGCAATCCGACAACCCGGCCATGCTCGATACCTACGGCTGGGCGCAATACCGGGCAGGCAAGTTCAACGAAGCCGTCTCCGTGCTCGAGCGTGTGGTCGCCAAGGCCGGCCAGTTCCCGGTGTTTCGTTACCATCTGGGGATGGCCTATCTGAAGGCAGGCAATCCCGTGGGCGCCAGGCAGCAGCTGAAGGAGGCCGTGGTCGTCGACAAGGCGGGTGGCGACTATCCCGGTCTGGCGGAGGCCCGCACGACCCTGGATAAACTTAACAAGCCTTCGTAATGGCAAAGCCCGCATGAAACTCATAGAACACACGCGCACGCCGGCCGCGCGGGCCTGGCTCAAGCGCGAAGTCAGCGAGCAGAACGAGCGCTACCGGCAGATCTCCCGCTACATCAACGAGGACCTCGCTCCCCGGCGCGAACGCTGGTACGCCGAGTTTCTCGAGCGCATCCAGACGCGGGGCTACAGCGTGCACTCCGACCAGTTGCGCAGGATTGCTCCGGACGAAGTGCCGAAGAAGCCGAAGCGCAAGACGCGCGTCGTGTATTGATCAGGTAGGAGCGCCTTCAGGCGCGACCCCGACTCATGCCCGGTCCCCTTGCTGGCGTCAAGATTCTCGAACTCACGAGCGTGGTTCTCGGCCCCTGGGCCTGCCAGATGCTGGCGGACATGGGCGCAGACGTGATCAAGATCGAACCGCCGCGTGGGGACAGCAATCGCACCCTCGGCGCGTATCGCAACCCGGGCATGGCGGCGCTGTACCTGACCTGCAACCGCAACAAGCGCAGCATCGTGCTGGACCTGAAGCAGCCGGCCGCGAAGGCGGTGGTTCTGCAGCTCGTGAAGTCGGTCGATGTGGTCGTCCACAATAACCGTCCCCAGGTGATGACCAAGCTGGGCCTCGACTACCCGGCGCTCAGGGCCGTCAACCCCCGCGTGATCTACTGCGGCACCTACGGCTATGGCAAGGAGGGCCCCTACGGCGCCCGCGGCGCGCTGGACGATTCGATCCAGGCCGTCAGCGGCATTGCCATGCTGAACGAGATGGTGCTCGGCGAGCCCCGTTACCTGCCAACCGTCGTCTGCGACAAGACGACGGCCATGCAGGTGGTGTCTGCCGTGACCGCCGCGCTCTATCACCGCGAGCGCAGCGGCGAGGGCCAAGAAATCGAAGTGCCGATGTTCGAGACCATGGTGTACTACACGATGGCCGAGCACCTGTGGGGCATGACCTTCGAACCGCCAATCGGCGGCCCCGGCTACACGCGGCTGATGAGCCACCACCGCAAGCCCTACAAGACTCTCGATGGGTATATCGCGATCCTGCCGTACCTGGACGCGCACTGGGAAAGCTTCTGCAAGCTCACCGGCCACGAGGAACTGCTGGCCGATCCGCGCTTCACCACGCTGACGACGCGCGTGAACAATATCGACGACACCTATCAGGAGACGGCGAAGATCATGCGCACCCGCACCACGGGCGAGTGGCTCGGGATCTTCAGCACGTCCAGTGTGCCGACCAACATGGTCAACACCCTCGAAGACCTGAAGGACGATCCGCACCTGAAGGCCGTGGGCTTCTGGCAGGACGTGGAGCACCCGACGGAAGGCCGGCTGCGCATGACGCGCTTCCCCGTCACCTTCTCGAAGACGCCCGCCGACGTGCGGCGCCTGCCACCGAGGCTCGGCGAGCACACCGCGGAGGTGCTGAAGGAAGCGGGCTATGACGACGCGGCAATTGCGGCGTTGCTGAAGTCAAAGGCCGCTGCTTCCTCCTCGTGATGCCGGGCGCCGCGCGCTCTCCGATTTCCCTAAGAAATCGTCACTTTTGCGGCGTGTGGTCAGTGCCTACGGGCATTAGTGTCCAGGCATGCGGTCTGGAATCGCGAGATGCTACAGCCTAGACTGCTGGTCACTCCCCGAACCGGAGATCGTCGCTCATGGCTTCCGTCATCAAGACCGCCAAGCAGCAAGCCCACGAACTCCTGGCGCGGCTACCCGACGACGCCAGCTGGGACGACGTCGTGTATCAGATGGCCGCGCGCCGGTCGATCGAGCGCGGGCTGGCCGACGTTCGGGCCGGCCGGGGGACCGACCTGAGGGACATCCGCTCGGAATTCGGTCTTCCCGACTAAGGATCCGCTTTACGCCCGAAGCCAGGGAGCGGCTACTCAAAGTTCCTGAGTTCAACCTGGACGAATTCCGCCAGCTGCTGGTTCGACCGTACCGGGTCATCTACCGGATAAATCACGATTCAATATTGGTGATATCGATATTGCACTATCGCCAACAACTGCCTGGAGATCTCCTTATCAGGCATTGAGCCCGTAGATTTTGAGCACGTTGTCCCGCATCAGCTTGCGCCGGACTTCGGGCTTGAAGCCGAGTGCATCGATGTCCTGCACGGTGCGGGCGAATGGCAGCACCGGGAAGTCGGTGCCGAAGAACACCTTGTCCTGGCCCTGGGTGTTGATGTACCGCCTGAAGCTCTCGGGCCAGTACTTCGGCCGGTGGGCGTCGCAGCCGATGAAGACGTTGGCGTGCTTCCAGGCCATGGCGATCATCTCGTCGTGCCACGGAATCCCGACGTGGATGCCGAGCAGCTTCAGTTCGGGGAAATCGCAGGCGACGCTGTCCAGGCTGATCGGCCGGCCGACGCTGCGGCACGGGAAATCGGGCGCGTAGATCATCGATTGCCCCACCTGCATCTGGATGGGGATGCCGAGCTCGCAGCACTTCGTATAGAAGGGATAGTTCTTGGCGTGGTCGGGCGCCAGCTCGAACCAGTGCGGGTAGAGGTGGGCGCCGATGAACCCCAGGTTCTTCACGGCGTGCTCCAGTTCGCGCACGCCCTTCATCCCGGTGTAGGGGTCGATGCCAGCCAGGCCGTGGAAGCGCTTCGGGTATTTCGCGACCGCCCGCGCCACGATCTCGTAGGGCATGTGGTAGCAGCCGGGGAGGCCGGGGCGCCCGGAACGCGCCGCGATCAGGAAAGCCCGCTCGATGCCGGCCGCGTCGAGCTGCTCCAGCATGCCCTCGAGCGACAGCCCCTTCGAGACCGTGCCCTCATCCGCGTTCATTTTCCCTGAGAAGAAGCCGGGACCCCAGTTCGGCCGCTGGGCCAGCGCCTCGTCGGTCCAGATGTTCACGACGGCGTCGATGGCCTGGTAGTCCTGCGTGCTCATGGGCGGGGTCCGCTGGGCTGAAGTGGGGCCCGCATTGTAATTGCAGAAGCGTCCGTAGGAGCGCCTTCAGGCGCGACCGTCCGCGCTCAGGGAGGGCTTCTGGACCAAATCCTCACACTGAGGTTATAAAACCTCCAGAAGAGGTTTGCGGAGATCGGCATGCTGCAGGCAGTACTCGGGTCGACAACTCGCGAACGGGTTCTCATATTCATCCTGGCGCGGGAACGCGGGTACGGAACGGAAATCAGTCAGTTCTATGGCGTGGACGTCGCCCCCGTCCAGAAGCAGCTGGAGAGGCTGGAAACTGGCGGCGTACTCGTCTGCGAGAGGGTTGGCCGCACGCGCGTCTACAGCTTCAATCCCCGCTTCCCTTTCCGTACCGAATTGCTGGCGCTCCTACAACGTCAGACATGGTGGTACTCTTTCACCCTGTCTTAGGGGTGGCCTGGGCGCCTTCTGCCCGGCCTGAGATCCGTCAAGGGAACCCTCTGAACCTGATCCGGCTAGTACCGGCGTAGGGACAAGACGCGCGTCTGTCGCACCCCTTTCGCCATTGCATTGCCGGATCGTCCGTTGCTGGAGATCCGGGGAATGGTTTTTGTCGTAAACCGTAGGAGCGCCTTCAGGCGCGACCGGCCCGACCGGCCCGACTGGAAAAGGGGATCGCGCCTGAAGGCGCTCCTACAGACGCTCCTACTGGTGGTTTCGGGTCCCGTTCTGGCCGCGCCCGTCCCGGAAGTGGTCGTGGTTGCGTCCGCACTGCGCGAGGCTCCGCTCGCCACCGTGCCGGCCAGCATCACGGTGCTCGACCCGACGACCATCCAGCGAGCCTCCGTTCAGCATTTCGAGGAGCTGACACCGCTCGTACCGAATCTGAACTGGAGCGGGGAGGGCTCACGTGCCCGCTACTTCCAGATTCGCGGGACCGGTGAACTGGAGCAGTACGAAGGCGCGCCAAATGCCTCGGTCGGCTTTGTCGTCGACGATATCGACTTCTCGGATCTCGGCGGCGTTGCGACCACCTTCGATGCCGGCCAGGTTGAAGTCCTGCGCGGACCCCAGGGCACACGCTACGGGGCCAATGCGCTCGCCGGGCTCATCTTCGTGCGGACGGCCGACCCGGAGTCGATACCACGGGTAGCACTGACCGCGACCGGCGGCAGCGATGGCACCCGGGCGCTCGGCGGCATGGCCACCGGTCCCGTGCCCGGCGCTGCTGACGAGCTGAGCTACCGGGTGGCTGTCCAGCGCTACCAGGCTGACGGCTTTCGTCGCAATGCGTTTCTCGGGCGCGATGACACCTCGGATCAGGATGAGCTTACTGCCCGCGTGAAGCTCCGCTGGCAACCCGGCGAGCGCCTGGACGCTCAGCTGACCGCATTCCACGTCGACCTCGACAACGGCTACGACGACTTCGCCATCGACAATGGCTACACCACCTACTCCGACAAGCCCGGGCGCGACACGCAGGTCACGGACGCAGCGGCGCTGCGCGTGACGGTCGGTCTGGGAGATGCCGTCGACCTGGTGAGCATTTCAGGCGTTGCGCGCTCGGACATTGGCTTCAGCTTCGATGCGGACTGGGGTAACGACGACTATTGGGGCCAGGTCTACGATTACACTCAGGCCTTCGCTCGCCAGCGGCGTACGTTGAACCAGGAATTCCGCCTGGTCTCCACACCCTCTGGACGGCTGTTCGGCGCTGACTGGGTGCTGGGTCTCTACGCACTGGATCTGGACGAGAGCAATGCGCGCGAGGACCGTGGCGAATTCTGCGACGCGCGGCCCTGCCCGGCGCTTAGCGCCGACAAGGACGTGCGGAGCACCTTTAAGGCCACGAGCGTCGCGGCCTTCGGGCTGCTGGAAATCCCGCTGGCGCCTGATACCCGCCTGGCCCTCGGGCTGCGTTGGGAGGTGCGGGACGCCGACTACGCGGACGCCACGGTCGATCGGGTGGTGGCGCCGGCTCCGGCAGCGGACTGCGAACTGACAGCACCCGATGCCCGCGACTGTCGCTTCAGCGATCGGGACCCATTGTGGGGTGGGGAACTGACCCTCACGCAGGCGCTGACCCCGGCGATACAGAGCTGGGCCCGCATCGCGCGGGGCTACAAGGCGGGAGGCTTCAATCCGGGTATCGCCGGCTTCAACGGTGTGTCCGCCACGGATCTCGCCTTTGGGCCGGAGTCGCTCTGGAACTACGAGCTTGGCCTGCGTTACGGACCGGCCACAGGTCGAGTCGCCGTCAACGCCAGCGTTTTCCTGCAGGAACGCAGCGACCTGCAACTCAAACTGCCGGTAAATTTCCTGACCGGCGACCCCACGGCGTTCGTGTTCTTTACGGAGAACGCGGAGCGTGCCCGCACCCAGGGTGTGGAGCTCGAGGGCACCTGGCAGGCACTGGACACGCTGACGCTGGGTGCCAGCCTCGGACTGCTGGACACGGAGATCCGGCGTTTCGACACTTCCACGGCGTTGGTCGGCCGGGACCTGGCCCATGCCCCACGCTACAACTATGCCCTCCAGGGTACCTGGCGTCCCGGCCGGGGCTGGTTCCTGCGCGCGGACTACAGCGGCAAGGATCGCTATTTCATCGACTACTGCCAGGCCGCCGACTGCAACGATCCGGAAACCAGCGCCTATCAGCTGCTCGGCCTGCGTGCCGGCCGCGAGTGGGGCGCCTGGTCCGTCGAGGCCTGGTGCCGGAACGTGCTGGACAGGCAATACGCGGTGCGCGGCTTCTACTTCGGCAACGAACCGCCAGCTTTCGAACCGACCCTCTACACCCGGCTCGGCGATCCCCGCCAGGCTGGCCTGACCGTAAGCTACCGCCTGTAGGCGCTCCTACAGCGGCCAACAAGGAAAGCACGCGATGCGCATCACCGTCGAACTGAGCCTCTACCCCCTGGCACCCGATTTCGTCGTGCACATCACCGATTTCATCGTTGAGCTGCGCCGCGAGCCCGGCCTCGAGATCGTCACCAACCAGATGAGTACGCAGGTGCGCGGTGAGTTCGACGCGGTGCTCGCGGCCGTCGCGCGTTGCACGCGGACCGCGATGGAGCGCGTGCAGCCGGTGGTGCTCGTGGCCAAGTTCCTCAACGCGGATCTCCCGATCAGTACGCGGCCGTCGGTGGGATGAGCGCGCAGGAGGCGCTGGCGGTTGCGCTTGCCATTGCCTATCTCGTGCTTGCCATCCGCGAGAATCGGTGGTGCTGGCCCGCGGGGATCGGCAGCGCGTTGCTCTACCTCGGGGTGTTCTACGCCGCCGGCCTGTACATGGAATCGGCGTTGCAGCTCTTCTATGTGGCCATGGGCGGCTACGGCTGGTGGGCCTGGCGACCGGCATCCAGTGAGCCGCTCACGATCCACCGCTGGCCGCTGCGCTGGCACGCGGTCGCGATCACGGTGATCGCGGTGCTGTCGGTGGCCAGCGGCTGGCTGCTCGAACGCTATACCGCAGCCGCCTCGCCCTACCTGGATTCCTTCGTGACCTGGAGCGCCGTACTGACCACCTGGATGGTGGCGCGTAAGCTGCTGGAGAACTGGCTCTACTGGTTCGTCATCGATGCCGTGACGCTCGCGCTCGCACTGAAGAGTGGGCTGCACCTGACCGCCGCCCTGTTTGCGCTCTACCTCGTGCTGGTGGTGGTCGGCTGGCGCGCGTGGTTCGCCACGTGGCGGCGCCAAACGTGAAATCAGACATGCCACCGGCACCGGAGTGGCGAATCCTTGAGACCCTGGCGGTCACGCCGGTGAGCAGGACCTGGCGGGTCGAGGTCGACGGGGAGCTCGCGGTCCTGCGTCGGGACGAGCCCGGCGCCATCCGCCTCGGACTCAATCGCGCGGCGGAACCCGCGGTGCTGCGGGCGGCCTCGGCGGCCGGGTTGGGGCCGGCCTGCCGTCTGGCCGACCCGGCAGGCAGGCTGCTGTTGACCGACTGGCTGCCCGGCCGGACCTGGACGCCCGCGGATCTCCAGGAACCCGACCACCTGCAACGCGCGGCCGGCCTGTTGCGCCGTCTGCACGCCACGCCGCTTCCCGGTCCCGTGGTCGACCTCGGGGCGGCGATTGACCGGTACGCCGCCGCCGCCGGGGCTCCAGTGGCAGCCCTGGCTGCCAAAGCCCACCGGCAGCTGGCCCGGGTGCTATCCGTAGGAGCGCCTTCAGGCGCGACCTTGGCACCGGTCGCGCCTGAAGG
>JANNJM010000020.1:0-30881 GCA_031395645.1 Gammaproteobacteria bacterium
CCTTCAGGCGCGACCAGCACCAGTACGAGCGGCACCTGGCCCGGGCTGCCCCGGATCGCGGGTGGGATCGCGCCTGAAGGCGCTCCTACAGGCGCTCCTGCTCGTCCCGCCCGGGTGCTGCACGCGATCCACTCGCTCTCCGGCGGCGGGGCGGAAACGCAGCTTCGGCTGCTGGTCAATTCCTGGCCGCACCCGGACGTGGAGCTCGCCGTGTTCTTCGTGGCCGGCAATCCCGCCGACATCACCAACCCGGACGTGCGCGTCTTCGCCAGCCGGCGGCGTTCCACGCGGCAAATGGGCTTCGTGTGGAGCGTGGCGCAGGCCATCGACGTGTTTGACCCGGACATCGTGCACATCTGGCTACCCGAGTCGATTGCGATTCCGGCGATGCTGGCGGGCAAGCTTAAAGGAAGGAAGATCATTCTGGCTTACCGCGGCCGCCGGCAGCTGGTGCGCTGGCTGACCTGGCTCGAGGTGGCCCTGGCGGTGCCGATCGTGGACGCGGTGGTCAGCAACCACGAAGTCCTCGCCGCGCCGAGTTACGCCGGGTCGGTGTTTCGCTGGCTGTTCACACACAAGCGCGGCATCGTGATCCGCAATGGCGTGGAGGTTGCGGTGCCTGTAGGAGCGCCCGTAGGAGCGCCTTCAGGCGCGATTCCGGTCGCGATTCCCCGGCCGGTCGCGCCTGAAGGCGCTCCTACTTTCCATTTCGTCTGCGCCGGCCGGCTGAATAACCTCAAGAACTACCCGCGGCTCATTGAGGCGCTGGCGCGCCTGGCCACCCGCCAGGACTGGACGCTGGACATCTGGGGGGAGGGCGAGCACCGCGCCGACGTCGAGGCTGCCATCGCTCGCTGTGGACTAGGCGCGCGCATCCGACTGCGCGGTTTCTCCGGGAATGTGCACTCTGAGATTGCCGGTGCCAGCGCGCTGATCCTGCCCTCGATATCCGAGGGCATGCCGAACGTGCTCGTTGAGGCCATGGCGCTCGGCATTCCCATTATCGCCGCCGACATCGAGGGCATTCGCGAGGTCATCGGCAACGAGCCCGCCTGCGTATGGGTGAATCCACTGGATCCCGCGGATATCGCCCGGGGGATCGCTGCCTTCATGGACGGGCGACATGATGTCGGGGAGTTCGTCCAGAGGGGCCGGCGCATTGCCGGACGTTACAGCATCGCCGCCGCGCAGGCGGCGTACCGGGATCTCTACCGCGATCTGCTCCGTGCGCGCTGAGTGGCTGCTCGCCCTGGCCCTGGCAGGAGCGCCCGTAGGAGCGCCTGTAGGCGCTCCTACAGCTTCTGCCATCGGCTTGGCCGAGATCGTCCTGCCGGGCTTCACGCCGCTGACCTGGAGTAAGGATCGCCTGGCCCTTGGCGCGGGCCGCACCTACCAGTGGGAACAGCACCTCCTGCCAGCCCGCATCGACGCCCGGGGTCAGCCGCTCACCGGGCCACTGACGCTGCGCGTGCGCCAGGGCGGCCAGGTGCGGCCCTTGCCGCCAGTGACGCTTGCCGTCACCGCTGCCACCGGACATCACGTTGAACTCTCAGGCAGCGTCGCTGCGAGCACTACCCTCACATTGTCCGCCGCGATCCGCGTGGAGTACGACGGACTGGCGTCGGTGGCGCTGACACTCACCCCGCGCGGCGTCGTCGCAATTGACGGGCTCGATCTCGTCGTCCCGGTGGTCCGCACACCCGACCTGCGCCTGCTGGCCTACGAACCCGAGGGCATCTTCGACTACCGCAAGCAGGTGGTCTTCCCGCTGTGTGGCGAGCTGCCTTACAAGAGTGTGCTGGGGCTCGCCGATACCGGGCGCAGCTTCTGGGTGCTGACGGATGAGCCGGCGTTTCCCGGACCGGCCAGGGACCGCCCGTCGACGCGGCTCCAGTGCGAGGCGGAGCACGTGCAGGTACTCCAGCCCCTGCTGGGCGCGCAGCGGCTCACGGCGCCGCTGACGGTGCGTTTCGCTTTTCTGGGAACCCCGGTGCGGGAACTGCCATCCAGCGCCCGGCGGGATCGCGTGGTGGCCGGCCTGAGCCCGCAGGAGGCGCTGCTCGGTAACCGGCAGCTCTGGTGGGTGGAGGCCCTGCCGCACTACGCCTTGCCTTATGTCAATTACCCGCCCGGCGCCCGCGAGCGCCTGACTGCCGCGGACCGGGCCGCCTATCCGGGCCTCAAGGCCAACCGGGCCGACCTCCTGGCCTGGCGCTCACTCGGGATCGAGCGCCTGCCCTACGTGTCCCTGCGGGCGCCCTCGGCACTGGAGGCGGTCCCTGCGGCCCAGGGGGGTCGCTGGCGGGTCCTGCCCGCCGTCACCATGCCGGCCACGGGCGACGGGCCCTACCGGCAGGGCTTTCCCCGGCCACTGCTGTCGCACCGGGCCGCGGGCTTCTCCGACTACCTCATCGAGCGACTGGACAGCGTGCTCGCCGAGCTGCCGGCCCGGGGCTTCTATTTCGACCAGGCGGGACCGATCGGCTCGGCCAACCCGCTGCACCTGCCGGCAGATCCGCGCGTGCGCCCGCCCCAGGCGACGGACATTCTCGCGACGCGCCAGTTCTTCAAGCGCCTCGCGACAGCCATCCACCAGCGCGGCCGGGACCCTCTTATCTATGTGCACAACTCGATGGCGACTGTGCTGCCGGCCTACAGCTTCGTGACGGCGATGGTGCAGGGCGAGGAATTCAACTCGACGCTCAAAAATCTCAACTACCTGTCGTCGACCAGCTTCGAGACCCTGCAGGCCACCTACGTGTCCGGCCAGTTTGGCGTACCGGTCATCTGGCTGGAGGAGGTCTGGTCGGACTACCTCGCCGACCAGCGGCCGGCGCGCTACCGGAAGGATCAGGCCGCCTGGCTTGAGTCACCCGAACATGAAGCCGCCTGGCGCAACTTCATGGCCGTCGCGCTGCTGCACGACGTGCCGGTGTGGAGCGTCGCGCCGGTGCGGCTGCGCTACGCCCTCTACGGGCAACTGGACCAGTTCGGTGTGGATCGCAGTCGCTTCACCGGCTACTGGCGGCTCGATCCCGGCTGGCGAACCCGCTCGATACTGATCAGCCTCTACACCCGCGATGACGGGCGGCGGCTCGCCGTGATCGTCAATCGCAGCCAGGCCGCACGGGAACTCCGTGTCGAGGACCTCGCGCCGTTTCTCGGTGGTGATCCGCAGGTCGGACGACGGGCGCTAAGCCGGCGCATTCCCCCGAACGACTTCCTGCTCGTCCCGCTGTAGGAAAATGGGGACATGCCTCATTTCAATCGGAAAAATGAGGCATGTCCCCATTTCCCGGTCGCGGCACCGGCACGTCACCCAGCGCGGCCCGGCCCACCCGCGACTTTGCCAGTGCGTCGGCTGCAACCCAGTGGCCGAGGGCGTTCCAGTGGTGGTCGGTGGGGTAGTCGAAGCGCTGGCCGAAGCGGGCGTAGTCGGATTTGAATGCGGCCTGCAGGTCGATGATCTCGTAGCCCCGCGCAGTGGCGGCCGCCACGAAGTAGCGGCGCAGCTCGTCGAAGAAGCTGCCGGCGCCGTCGTCTTTTCCTGAGTAGACGTCGTCCCGGATGCCGTCCATCAGGAAGGCAATGCGCTCGGGCGGCAAGCCGCTCTTCGCAGGCAGCGCGGCGAAGAACGCGTCGACCGCGGTGCGCGCCGTGGTCACCCGCTCCGGTGGCAGGGTGCGCGGCACGTTGGCGACATAGTCGCCGGCGGCGGCGCGGGGCGCGAAGAGCGCCAGAGGGTTCACGCCGATGTTGAAGCTGAGATAGCGGAGCAGCGCAGACTGGCTCAGGGTCCGGCGGAGCCACGAGCGCGGCGGCTGGGATTTAAGCTCAAGCGCCGGTGATGGCCCCGAGGCCATGTCGAAACACCAGGTGTCGCCGCGGATGATGATCCGCGTGCAGTCGGACTCATCAAAGTCGTTCGCAATGATGACGAAGGCCAGCGCCTGCGGGCCGAACTCCTGACGCAGGAAGTCTGCGTAGGCCAGGTAGTTGGGCAGTTGGGAGCCTGAGGACCCCACGCCGTACACCTGGGCATGGCCGCTGGTCGCTGCCGCCAGCAGCCCGTGCAGCGCTTCCGAATTCCGGACCTGCAGGGCTTCGACAAAACTGTCGCCGATGATGCCGAGCGCAGGCTGGCTGCCAGCCACGAAGCCCAGGTCGTTCGCGTAGCCGTAGTTGTTCATCGTCTTGGTGGTCCGCGCCGCGAAGTTCCAGCCGGTGGACCACTGCACCGTGCTGCCGGGCTGAAAGCGATTGACCCGATAGATGGGGTCAGTGGCAGCGAGGCTGCCGGTATCGGCAATGGGCAGGAGGTGCAGGACCCCCTCCAGCAGCAGCAGGGTGAGCCCGAGGGCAAGGATGGTCGAGAGCAGACCAAGCAGGACCTGGCGGCCGACCGGGAGCTCGTCTCTTGTCATGGCGTCCAATTGACCATCCTCGTCGCGTCGAAATGTCCAAAAAGTAATGTGAACTGCCGCAGCGGATCCACCCGCATACTGGCCCGGGTCGGCTTCACATCGGCGGTGGCTTGCTGTAGCGTGCCGCAAGTTATGCGTATAGGGTGCTGTGATTGTCGACCATTCTGGGTTTGAGTTTCTACTATCACGACAGCGCGGCGGCGCTGGTGCGGGACGGGCAGATCGTGGCCGCCGTCGCTGAAGAGCGCCTCAGCCGGCACAAGCACACCAGCGACTTTCCGAAACTCGCTATCGAGTATTGCCTGGAAGTCGGCAACCTCGACTCCATCAACAACCTCGACGCCATCGTCTTCTACGAGAAGCCGCTCGTTAAGTTCATGCGCGTCCTCGAGGGCATGGTCGCCACCTGGCCGCGCAGCTACGGGCCGTTCGTGATGAACCTGCCCAAGTACCTCAAGTCCAAGCTTGATATCCGCAAAGCGATTTACCAGCAGTACCCCCACTACGAGGGCCCGGTGCTGTTCAGCGAGCATCACCTGAGCCATGCCGCTTCCGCCTTTTATCCCAGTCCGTTTGCCGAAGCCGCCGTCCTCACCCTTGATGGCGTTGGCGAGTGGGACACCACCTGCGTCGGCTACGGCAAGGGGGCGGAACTGCAGCTCGATGCGTCCATCCAGTTTCCACACTCGATCGGCCTGCTCTACAGCGCCCTCACAGGCTACCTCGGCTTCAAGGTCAACGACGGCGAGTGGAAGGTCATGGGGCTCGCGCCCTATGGCAAGCCGCGCTTCGTTGAGCAGTTCCGCAAGCTCGTGGACATGCGGCCGGATGGCAGCTTTCGCCTGAACATGGAGTACTTCTCGCACCACTGGTCCAACAAGTACCCGTTCCGTGAGCAGAAGTGGCAGGACCTGTTCGGCATGCCCCGCCGCCAGCCCAGCGAGGAACTGGGCCAGGAGCACAGCGATCTTGCGCGCTCGGGACAGGCGGTAGTGGAAGAACTGATCCTCGGCATCGCCCGGTATGCCCGCCAGCGTTACCAGTCCGAAAACCTCGTGATTGCCGGTGGCGTCGGCCTCAATTCAGTCGCGAACTGGAAGATCGAACAGGCGGGAATCTTCAGGAACGTCTGGATCCAGCCCGCCGCCGGCGACGACGGCGGGGCGCTCGGGGCCGCCCTGTACGTGAGCAACGGGGTCTACGCGGACCCGCGCACCCCGATGACGGACGTCTACTACGGCCCGGAGTTTTCCGACGAGGACATCGAGGAATTCCTGCTGCGGCGGGAGATCCCGTTCACGAAGCTGGAACCCAAGGCGCTGATTGATCAGGCCGCCGATTGCATTGCCAAAGGCCAGGTGATCGGCTGGTTCTCCGGTCGCTGCGAATTCGGGCCGCGGTCACTCGGCAACCGCTCGATCGTTGCCGATGCCACGCGCGCCGACATGAAGGCCACGATCAACGCCAAGATCAAGTTCCGCGAGTTCTTCCGGCCGTTCGCCCCGTCCGTACTCCTGGAGAACGTGCATGAGTACTTCGACGTGGCGCCCGGGACGGAACTCCCCTTCATGCTCAAGATTCCCAGCGTGCGGGAAGAGATGAAGGCCAGGTTGCCGGCGATCACGCACGAGGACGGCACCGGTCGCGTGCAAACCGTGCGCCGCGACGTCAACCCCGCCTATTGGGACCTGATCACGGCAGTTGGGCAGCGCACCGGCATTCCGGTGGTCGTCAATACGAGCTTCAACGTGCGCGGCGAGCCCATCGTCTGCTCCCCGGAGGACGCCTACAACTGTTTCGTCAAGACCGGCATCGATGCGCTGTTTCTGGGCTCCTACTATTTAAGCGAGAAGCCGCCCGAGGCGCTCGATTTCGAGAAGGGCTACCGCGACAGCGATGAACTCGAGCAGCAGATCGGCGCCGGTTCGACGGCGAAAGCCGGCAGCGGTTCCGCGCAGGAGCCCCGGGCGCTGGACGGCACCATCATCGATACCAACGACCCCTCGAAGGTGCTCGGTTTCTACAAAACCCTGCCGTTCAACTTCTACTCGAGCGCCACCGATGCATCGCTCGCCATCGCCCGCAAGAACCAGATCAGGGATTACCCAAACCTGCAGAAGATCCTCGCGCGGGACAAGCCTCTCGACGTGCTGGACGTCGGCTGCGGCGCCGGCTGGTTCGTGAACAGTTGCGCGATGTTCTATCCGCACCGGATCATGGGCATCGATTTCAATCCGAAGGCCGTGCGCCAGGCCAGGGCCGTGTCCCGGCTCGGACCGCGCGCCGGTGACGTCACGATCCAGGTCGCGGATGTCTTCGCGTTTGAGCCGCCCCGGCGCTTTGACGTGGTCAATTCCCTCGGCGTGCTCCATCACACCAGGGACTGCCACGGCGCCATCCGGCGCGCGACCTCCTGGCTCGCCAGTGGCGGGTATTTCCACGTCGGTCTGTACCACAGCTACTCCCGCCGGCCGTTCCTCGACCATTTCAAGCGCATGCAGCAAGACGGCCGGAGCATCGCGGAGATGTTCGCCGAGTTCCGCAAGCTCAAGTTCGGGCTGACGGACGACGTGCACCTCTACTCGTGGTTTCGGGATCAGGTGATTCACCCCCACGAGACGCAGCATTCGTACGAGGAGATTGCGGCGTTGCTGGAATCCCAGGGGCTGCGTATCCGGTCGACCAGTATCAATCGCTTCAAGGCGCTACCCCCGCGAGAGGACCTGATCGCGATGGAGAAGAAGCTGGAGCCCTATGCGCAGAAACGACTGCGGCAGGGCTATTACCTGCCCGGATTTTTTACGATCCTCGCGCAAAAAGCCTAGGGAGTGCAGCCTGTGACCAAAGTGAATCCGCCGAAGAACACCCGCCGCCGGGGCCTGATCGGCGACATGTGGCTGCTCATCAAGCGGGACCGCAAGTTCTGGCTGATCCCGCTGATCGTGATCCTGCTGCTGGTGATTGGCCTGCTGGTCCTGGCCGGTAGCGCCGGGCCGCTGGCACCGTTTCTTTACCCGTTGCTCTAGCCCTGTAACCGGAGGCGTCTCAACCGATGGATGTGGTCCCTGGACAATGGTGGCAGCGGGTGCTGGCAGTGCTGCTGCTGGCAGCTGGCGTCTGGTTAGACCTGCAGCAAGGCGCCCTGGGCACTCCACACTGGGTGCTGCTGGTCATCGGTGTGCTGGCCTTCATGTTTACAGTCCTGGCGATTCCACCGCTCTACGAGAAGTGGATGGCATTCGCCGTGTGGCTCAGTGTCTGGGCGACGCGCGTGATCTTCACGATCGTCTACGTGGTGGTGGTGCCCTTCACCTGGCTGTTCTACGTCCTTAGCGGCCGCGCCAGAGCGCCGGGTCCGGGTGACAGCCTCTGGATCCCGAAGAGAAGGCACGATCGCTCGGTCGATGAACTTGAGCGCATGGGCTAGGTGGCCAGGTGACGAGCGCCGACGACAGCGATACCGCAGACGATCAGGAGGGTATTGCACCGGGTGCCAAAGCGCTCGTCCTGCTGGGCGCCTGCCTGCTCGCCGTGCTGCTGACAGAAGGGGCGTTGCGACTGTTCTGGGACAATCCCTTTGGAACGGACAACGTTCGTGAAATTGTTGAACTGCAGACCGGGCCAAAGAATGCCGATCGCCTGATCGATCGCTCGGCGATCAATACGCAACAGCCGAAGATATCGTTCCGGACCAATGCCCGCGGCTATATCGAGCCGGCGATCCGATTTCCGGCACCAGATCTTACCGTGGCCTTTCTGGGCGGCTCGACGACCGAGTGCACCTTCGTTGACGAAGCCATGCGGTTCCCCGCCCGGGCCTCCGTTCTGCTCGAAGAGAAGGGTCTGAAAGTCAACGTGCTGAACATGGGCGTCAGCGGCAACGATACGCAGCAGTCCGTCAACAATCTGCTCAACTATGTCGTGACGGACCAGCCGGATATCGCCGTCCTGATGGAGGCGGCCAACGACATCGGGCACCTGCGCGCGACCGGCAGTTATGCGTTCGCCATGGGCCAGCCGCCAACGCTGGCGACACTCGGTCGCCTGCTGTTCACCAGGGCTGCCGCCCACTCGTCCATTCTTGGCCTGGTCCGGCACACCCAGAAGCTGCTGGACAACAAGCGCTCAATGGATCGTGTTGGCAATGAGGAGCTCAACCTCAACGTCCGGCAGGGTAATCCGCCCGTCGAGGAGTTCCGGCGCCGGGTTCGCGCCTTTATCGGTATCTCGCGTGCGTTCGGGATCATTCCGGTGGTCATGACCCAGCCGAGCGATGCCTTCAGGAACGAACTGACTCCCGCGTGGGTGAATGCGTCCGACCAGGCGATGTTCAATCAGGCTATCCGTGACGTCGCCGCTCAGGAGGGTGCGGCCCTGATTGATCTGGTGGCCTTCCTCAAGACGCGCGTGGGTGCGAGCGAAGCCGCCTCTGAACCCGTCTTCTATGACGGGATACATGTCACGGACTACGGTTCAGGCCTGTACGCGGAGCACATCGCCGAACGGCTGCAACAGATCCGCGCAGCCCGATGAACGGCCCCCGGCAGACCAGGGGTCCGCTACCCGCCTGGGGAGCGGGCGATGGCAAGGAGTCGCCGTCCGAGCCCGGCGGCCCGGCTGCCGAGGCCCCCAAAACGCCAAACGCGAAGCTGGTTTCGACCGGGCTGATTCGCAGTCGCGGGGGCCTGCAGGCATTGCTGGGCGTCAGTCTGCTCGCCCTGGCCTGGGCCAGTCTGCAGATTGCCGGCTTTGAAGACTTCCCGGTGACGAATACCTTTGCGGTATCTGCCTGTGCATTTATCTGGCTGGCCTTTTATGTGGCGACCACCTGGAATGCCTTCGGCACACCCTACCTGCTGACCAGCGCCTACGTTCTGGCGTTGATGGCCTTCAATTTCGGCCTGATTGCCCAGGACGGCTTCGGCTTCGTCAACGTGGGAGGCTATCGCGACGAATTCGGCAACTGGGCCACGCTGGCCGGCTGGTACGCCAACCTCGCTCTGGGTTGCCTGGGCGTGGGTTTCGCCATCGGCTGCCTGACCTACCGGCCGGGGCCCGGCCTGACGCAAAAAGCTGCGACCGCCCTGGCAGAGCGTAATCGCGCGCGCCTGCGCAATCTGGGCATCGGCCTGTGCTTCGCCTGCGTGGTCTTCCTGGGCATCGGCTTCGCGCAGGTGGGCAACCTGCTCCAGTACAACCGCAACGAACTGTTCTTCAGCGGCATGGATATCCGCGGCGTCGCCCTGTTCAACTGGTTCGGCCCTGGTGCGGCCACGGCGATGGTCATCACGGCGCGAACGTCCAGCCAGAGGCGGTGGTCCTACGTTCTTGGATTGTTTGCGCTGGCGCTGTATCTGCTGTCCGGCAACCGGTCCATGGCGCTGTTCCCGTTGCTCGTGGGTATCGTCCTCTGGGTCAAGAGCGGACGTCGCTTTCCGCTGCCGGTCGCGGCAGGCGTTGCGCTGGCGGCCGTGCTCGTGATCCCGGTCATCGGCGCGCTGCGCACGGTGGGCGCGTACGACGACGTTTCATTCAGCGATATCTCCGAGTCCTCGGAGGGAGCGACCGTCAGCAATGCACTGGCGGAACTGGGCGGATCGGCTGGCGTGCTGGCAATCACACTGCAGTACGTGCCGGCCGAAGAGCCCTACCGGCTGGGCCGGACGTATCTGGGGTATCTCCGGCAGGTCATTCCCAACGTCGGTGGGTTGAAGGATATCTCTGAGAGCCCCCGGGCGATTCTCGCGGAGAGTGGCTCACTGACGGCGGCACTCCCCAGGTTGTCCCCGTCCGCGTGGGCCTCGGTACGGGTCCTCGGTGTTCAGGGAGCGATCTACGGGGGCCAGGGGGTTGGCTTTAGTGGCATCGGGGAACCGTACCTGAACTTTGGCTTTGCCGGCGTGGTGGTGTTCTTTCTCGCCGCCGGTGCCTTCTTCGCCCGGATGGAAGCCAGGAACCCGCTGCTGGACTTTCGCTGGCTGGTCTTCGCGACCTTCTTCTACTGGTTCCTGATTTCCACTGTACGGAACGAGTTCGGTGTCTTCGTCAAGCCGGCGTCGTTTATCCTGATTTCAATGGCTGTCTGGATACTCGTACGGCGCTTCACGCCCTTCGCGCGGCCATGAACCCGACCCCGGCGCCGGTCGCTCCGGCGCGCCACGAGGCGGCGGTTCTCAAGCTCCTGGGCAGCAACGTCGCCGTGACGTTGACCAATCTCCTGCGGGACGTCGCCATTGCCATTGCCTTTGGCGCCAGTACCGTCACCGACAACTTCTTCCTCGCCATCAGCATTCCCATCTTTCTGGTGACCGTCGCCTCCGGAGCCTGGCGCAGCGTCGTCCTGCCCCTGCTGGCCAGGGTCCTGCGCCAGGGGCAGGACACTTTTACCCGGGTTGCACGGCGGCTCAACGGGCTGAGTATCGGTGGCATCGGGCTGATCGCCGTCGTGCTGTTCCTGCTGGCAGCTGCTGCACTGTCTGGGGGCTTCACCGGGGCACCGGCGCCAGCGGGCGGGACTGTGAGTCTGCCGGTTTTCACCATGCTCGTTCTGCCGATGTACTGCCTGGTGGCGTTCACGGAACTCAGCCAGGCGCCGTTGCAGGCGAGGAACCGGCTGTTCGTGCCGAGCCTTGCGCGCGTGGGTCTGCCGGTGGGGCTGATTGCCGGAGCGCTGCTGCTCGGCGACCGGCTGGGTGTGCTCGCGCTGGTGCCGGGGGGTACGCTCGGGGCACTGCTGGGCGCTGGGGTGGTTGCCCTGCTGCTCGGGCGTGAAGGCATGCTGCCCGGACGTGCAACCGAACCGCTGCCTCCGGACGTGCGGCACGATCTCAGGGTGAATTTCCGGGCGTTGGTGACTGCCACGTCGATTACCTACCTGAGTCCCCTCATTGGCCAGTGGATGGCGAACGGTCTCGGCCCTGGTGCCGTGTCGTACCTCGGTTACGCCAATCGACTGACCACCGGGGCGATCATGATGGTCACGGGTTCCGTGGCTCCGGTGCTGCTGGGCTTCTATGCGACCCAGGTGGCCGGCGGTGGGGTCGGTACAGTGCGTGGTGCCTTTGTCTCGCTAAGCCAGTTGTTTGCCTGGATTGGTTGTGGCATGACGCTGACTGTGTGGTTGTGGAGTGACTATGTGGTCGCCCTGGTCTACCAGCATGGCGAGTTCACCACCGGCGATGCCCGTGCCGTGCGTGTCCTCGTCGATTGCTACGCGCTCGGTTTTCCGTTCATTCTCGCCGCGCTGGCCTCCAACACCCTGATCTCGGCGCTGTCGCGTAACGCCGTCTTCGTGCCCATTGGTATTGCGCTGCTGGTCGCAACCCTGGTATCCAATTTTGCCATGATGACCTGGTTCGGCGTGGCGGGGATCGCGCTGGCGACGTCGCTCGTCTACGGCCTGTCGCTGGTTCTTCTGAACAGGTACCTGCAGGGTGATGGTGGGCTCAGTCTCACCACGGCCGAGTGGCTGCATATCGCCATGCCCTTCGGGATACTGGCGCTGGCGGCCGCGGTGCCGCTGTGGTGGGGCGTGCGGGTGTATGCCGACCTTCGCCTGCCTGACGTACTGGCAGCCCTGCTGGTGCTGGCGGTTTTTCTGGGTGTCGCCGTGCTCGCGAACCGCGCTGTATTGCGGGCTTACCTCGCACCGGTGCTCGCAGGGTGGCGGGCGCGACGACAGCGGACACAGGACTGACGCAGATGTGTGGCATAGCGGGCGCATTCCTGCCGGATGACGGCATCTCACTCGAGGGGCAGCTGCGGGCCATGTCGGCTGCCCAGAGCCATCGTGGCCCGGACGGGGAGGGCCTGTGGCGGCTGCCGTCGCAGCCCCTGGGATTCGCCCATCGCCGGCTCAGCATCATCGATCTCTCTGACGCCGGGCGTCAGCCCATGGCCTCGGCAAGCGGGCGGCTCGTGGCGTGTTTTAACGGCGAGATCTACAACTACCAGGAGTTGCAGGGTGAACTCCGCAGTCTTGGCCATGCCTTCCGGGGTCACAGCGACACGGAGGTGCTCCTGGCCGCCATCGAACAGTGGGGTCTCGAGCCCGCCGTGCAGCGCTTCATTGGCATGTTTGCCTTCTCCCTGTGGGACGCCGCCGAAAACGCGGTGTTCCTGGTTCGCGACCGGGTCGGCGTAAAGCCGCTGTACTTCATGCAACAGGGGCGGAGCTTTGCGTTTGCCTCCGAGCTGAAGGCTCTGCGGCGCGCGACGAGTTTCCGTTTCGAGATCGACCGGCGCGCGTTATCGCAGTATGTGCGCTACGGGTACACACCGGCGCCGTTCTCGATTTTCAGCGACGTCCGCAAGGTACTGCCCGGCAGCATCACCCGTCTCGACCTCGGGGGCGCTGCACCCGTGACCACCCGGTACTGGGATGCTGCGGTGCTGGCCGCCGAGGGACAGCGGCTGCCGTCTGCGGCGAGCCCTGAGGAAGTGGTTGACGAACTCGAGCGTCTGCTGACCGATGCCGTCCGCCTGCACATGGTGGCGGACGTTCCGGTTGGCGCATTCCTGTCTGGTGGCATTGACTCCACGACGGTCGTGGCGCTGATGCGCGCCCACACGTCCCGGAAGGTGCAGACCTTCACCATCGGCTTTCATGAGAAGGCTTTCGACGAGGCCGGTTACGCCCGCGTGATTGCCCAGCACCTGGGCACGGAGCACCACGAGCTCTACCTGAGCCAGTCGGACCTGCGGAACAGCCTGGAGCGCATCATCGGCACGATGGATGAGCCTTTCGCCGACATTTCCATCCTGCCCACGCTGCTGGTGAGCGAACTCGCGGCCGGTTCGGTGAAGGTGGTGCTCTCCGGGGATGGCGGTGACGAACTCTTCTTTGGCTATGGGCACTACCAGCGGACCCTGCAGGCGCTGCGGGTGCGCGACAGGGTACCCGGCTTCCTGCGCGCCGCTGCCGGTGCGGCGCTCCAGCGCTTCAATGGCAGCAGCGGGCCGGTGGCCCGGCTTGGTGCCGTACTGGCTGCGCAGGATGCGCAGGCCGCCTACGCCGCCGTGGTCTCGCGCTGGCAGCGACCGTCGGTACTGGTGCCCGGGGGCGTGGACGATCCTTGGCCGGATCCGGTGCAGCGCCTGAGCCAGTTTCCCGACGATCCCCACAACTACATGATGCTCCGGGATCTGCGCACCTACATGGTCGACGACGTGCTGCACAAAGTGGATCGCGCGTCGATGGCCGTGAGCATCGAGGCCCGCGTCCCGGTGCTCGATCACCGGGTGGTGGAGTACGCGTGGCGGTTACCGCTGGCCCGGAAAGTGGTGGACGGCGTCACCAAGTGGCCGCTCCGGCAGGTGCTGGCCAGGCACGTGCCACCGAGTCTCTTTGACCGACCCAAGCAGGGCTTCGGCGTGCCGATCTCGGCCTGGCTGCGCAGCGAGCTGAAGCCCTGGGCCGAGCAGGTGTTCGCCGACCAGCACAAGACGGACTACCTGGACATGCGAAGGGTCCGAACGTTGTGGGCGGACCATCAATCCGGGCGACACGACCGCGGGGTGTATCTCTGGGACGTGTTGTCGCTGCTCAGCTGGCTGCGCAGCACCGGTGCCGGATAGTTCGGCGCCTTGCATAAAGCAGGCGGTCGACATAACGTCGAGGCGGTGCACAGTCGTTCTGGGACTCTCGTCGCTCCAGTGACGGCGTGGTCATCGTAGGCTGACCCGGGATTTTGGGGGGGCATGCTGTGGACCGATTGGGCAGGATTCTTCTGCATACCGGGATTTTGTTCCTGGCTGTGCTGACCGGTGGTTGCGATGCCGACGCGCCCGGAACTGCAATGCCGGCAGGCACGCAATCGATCTCCGGCGAGATTACGAGGCCCGAGAGCGCCGGCCTTCAAACCAACAACAATTCAACTCGAAAAGGATTCGGGCTGACGACGGCGGCTGCCGAGGTCCACAGGCTGGCAGCAGCGGAGGCGGCACCCGGTTTGTCGTGGGCGAATTACTGGCAACAGCGTCTCGCGGGGCTGCCACGGATTTTCACCATCGACCAGATTCAGATCACGCAGTACCAGGCCGGCGATGGTCAGGAGCAGGCAGTCGCCCGTTTCCCGCTGGTCATTGGCCCGCAGACCTATCTCACCGGCAACCCGACCCGGGCGCACCTCGATGCGATCAGGGCGTACAACCCCGACGCCATCTTCCTCGCATACCAGATACCGTTTGAAGACGTGCTGCCGCTCAACACGGGCCCGGGCTACGACGCGCTCCGGCCCCTTCGGTCGATCGAATCCGCGTATATGCACGATGCGCGGGGCAATCGCCTGCTGGTTACCGAGCTTTCCGGCACCCGGGGCATGTTTGATCCGCGCTCACCGACGGTTCGCGCGGCGATCCTCGGGGCTGTGGCTGCCGTTCTCGAGGCGTATCCGCATGACGGCATCTTCTTCGATAACTACGGTCTCAAGAATGCGATGTTGCTGGATACGAACGGCAACCAGTTTACGGGCGCTCCGGGTCAGATCTGGTCCGAGGCGGACTACGCTTCGAAGCTCGGGGCCATGCTCACGCTCGCTGAGGAAATTCGTGCCGCCTGGCCCGGCGCCTTGCTGATTGCGAACAGTGCCAACGTGTTTCCGGCCTTCAACGGGGAACTGGTGGAAGGTTCATCCCAGTTTTACCGCATGCCGGTCCAGGCCACCGAGCTGCCGGGCCGGGCCCAGCCGTTCATTCCACTGTTCCAGGACACGCCGGTATCTGGCCCCGACGACCCCATAATCGCCGCGCATCGCACGCAGGTGCACGCCCTTGGGGGCTGGTACGGTGTTTCGGTCGGCAATCAGAATATTCTGTGGCCGACGGCGTTCGATAACTGCACGCAGGTGGCGAACCCCACGCAGCTCGACGCCGACGCCGACGGTGATGGCTACGGCAACCCGTGCGACGCAGACCTGAACAACAGCGCACTCGTAACCACGGCCGACTTCGGGGTCCTGCGCACTGCGCTCAATAGCAACGCGGCATTGAGTCCAGTCACGGCTGCCTCCGACCTGAATGGCAGTGGGACAGTGACAGCGGCCGACCTGGGGCTCTTGCGTGCGCAGCTCAACACACCGCCCGGACCGTCAGCGCTGCGTCCCTGAAGCCAATTTTCAATCCTAGAACTCGAAGTAGATGAATGGCTTCGCGGCCGCGCTACCAAGCACCGTCACGGCCACGGCGATGCACCCATAGGCCGCGGCTCGCAGCACCGGTGGCCAGCCGAGGAGCATCGATCGGCCCGCGTTGCGTTCGCCGATGATCTGGCTGGCCCAGCCTCCGATGGCGATGGCCGCTACTAGCAGCATGCCGACAGTCAACGGCGTGCCGGTAGCGGGCCGACCGAAAGCCCGGAAAAACTCCACGAGCAGCGCATTGTCCCTGGCGCGGAAAATGATCCAGGAGAGGCAGGCCAGGTGGAACGTGATGACGATCCCCACCCAGCGGCGCAGTCCCCAGGTATTCGCGCCATCGACTTTGCCGATTCCGAGCCGACGCTCTGTCACGAGCAATGCACCCTGCAGACCGCCCCACAGGACAAAATGCCAGGCGGCCCCGTGCCACAGCCCGCCCAGCAGCATCGTGATCATGAGGTTACGGTCGACACCGAACCGCGTCTTCATGCGGTTGCCACCGAGTGAAATGTACAGGTAGTCCCGCAGCCAGCTCGATAGCGAGATGTGCCATCGCCGCCAGAAGTCCGTGATGCTGCTGGACACGTAGGGCCGCCGGAAGTTGTCGGGAAGATCAATGCCCATGAGCTTCGAGCAACCGATGGCGATGTCGGTGTAGCCGGAGAAATCGAAGTAGATCTGGAACGTAAAGGCGTAGGTCGCGAGAGCCGCGGTCAGGGCATTGGCGTCCTGGGGGCTGTTGAAGCCGGCATCCGCGTAGCCTGCCAGGTAGTCGGCCAGCACGATCTTCTTGAAGAGGCCCTGGAAGATCAGGAAAACTCCCAAATTCAATGCCTCAGGCGTTATTCCTGACCTGGCCTCGAGCTGGGGAAAGAACACGGCCGGTCGCACGATGGGCCCTGCAATCAGGTGGGGAAAGAACGCCACAAAGCAGGCATAGCGGGCAAAGGAGCGCTCGGCCTTGAGTTCCCGCCTGTAAACGTCGATGACGTAGCTCATGCTCTCGAAGGTGTAGAACGAGATGCCAGCCGGCAGCAGGACGTTGAGTTCGACCCAGCCAAGCTCCACGCCGAAAAACCCGGCCATCTGCTGGAATGAATCCGCGAAGAAATTGACGTACTTGAAGAACGCGAGCATGCCGAGGTTGGAACACAGTGACGCGATCAGCCAGCCGCGCCGCTGCTGTTCGGAGCGCGCGTCCTCGATCTGCATGCCGGCGACGTAATCGATGCCGGTGGCAATCAGCAGCAGGATCAGGATCCATTGATTGTTGCTGGCATAGAAATACCAGCTGGCCAGCAGGAGCAACCAAACCCGCCCGCGGCGCCAGCGGTAGACCGCCCAGCTGCTGGCCAGGATCGTGAGGTAGAAGACGAGATACTGGAGGCTATTGAACAGCACGGAGCGGGCGCGCGGCGAGCAGGGGCTGTAGTTGTGTGGCCAGCATCGCTGAATACTTCTCGATGCCCTGACTGTTCAGGTGGTTGTAGTCAAAGTAGTCGGCGTCCTGCAGCTGATCGAAATCCACGCGGACGTAGGGGATGCCGCGGGCGACGAAGAAGTCCCGGACTTCACGCATGAATGCCCGGTAGGCGCGCCGGTTCTCCGGGATCGAGTAGTTGTACGGCGCCTCCTCGAACTCGTTGACGATGAGCTGCACGTCGTGCGCCGCAAACAGCTCCACGATCCCCAGGAAAATGTTCCAGTACTCCGGAGCAGGGACGAAGCGATCGCCGGCCAGGGGTCTCATGGTGGAAGCGGAGTCCCGCTGCATGCGGCGAAAGAACCCGGAGTCAAGTTCCACCCGCTCGTAGTTGCCTGCCCGCATGTACGCTGAGAAGGACGTCATCTTGCTGTCGGCGTAGACGGGCTCGACGTGGACGACCTCGGGATTGCTTCGCCACGCTGAAAGGTATTGAGCAGCTTCTCTCGAATCTGCCGCGATCGAGTCTGAGCGGGGGGGGGGTAGCTTAGTGCCAGTCAACAGGGTCTTCGCGAACAGTTTGTCGAACCGCTCCCGGACTTCGTTGCGCCGTATCCAGGGCCGGAGTCCCGGCAGGCCACTCAGGACATTCTGCTGGATGGTTGGCCAGGAGTAGCCCCAGGAACGGTACTGCGCAACCGTGCCGATGCCGATCGGATAGACCAGGTTCACCTGGTCGAAGAGCCGTTCGAAATTCTGGTGGCCGATCGACCAGACGACCACGGTGCCTTTGGGCGCATCGCGCAGCAGCTCCTGCAGGCTGGGATATTGTGTCGGGAACCAGTTGGCGAACGCGGACAGATTTACGGATCGGGTGCCCAGCGCTTTGTCCAGCTGGTCCGGCGCTATGCCGCAATACGTTCTGCTGTCTCCAACGTAGATGACGTTGTATTCCGCAGCGTGCTTTCGATAGTGGGCAATCTTGGCATGCAGGCCTGGCTTTTCACGGTACGGTGAGATGCGCTCCATCGAGGGCAGCACCTGGTTGAGCAGATAGCCGAGTGCCAGGTCCGAGAGCAGCCAGATCAGTGCCATCGTCAGCCCCAGGACGGCTAACTCGCGCTTAAGTTTCATTGCCTTGAGTCCCGGCGTTCCCATGTCCGGTATTCTCGCTCACTTGCGCGCCAGGTTCGATCCGCTTGCTAGTCGCCCGGGATTCTCCGAAGATGCGGCGCTCTTAGGCCGGCGGGCAGCCCGTCCCGTATGGAGTCCTTGAGGTGCCAATCGGCCGCGCCATCCTGATGAACTGTCTCTCGTCCCGGAGCGGCGGGGCGGTGTCCTATCTCAGGCACGTGCTCGAGCCCCTGGCTGCCGCTCTGGCTGCGCAGGATATTCGTCTCATCCCGCTCATCCGGGATCAGCAGGCCCCGTACCTCCCCGCAAGTTTTCTGACCAGCGCCGTGCGCGTGCCCGATGCCCGAGTTGCTGGTCTGCGCAGAGCTGCGTGGGAACGCTGGAACCTCAAGCGTATCGTCCGGGAGCACGACTGTGGCCTCGTCTTTACTCCCTATCAGATGGCCACTCTGCTGCCAGCCACGACCAACGTCGTGATGCTCCGGAACATGGAACCCTTCTTCAGCCGCAACTACCCCTACAGTCCCGGCTCCCGCCTGCGCAACGAAGTCCTCCGCCTCCAGAGCAGCCGGACCCTCCGGCGTGCCGAGGCCACGATTGCCGTCTCGGATTTCGCCGGCGGCTATGCCACGACCGAACTCGGCGTCGACGCCGCTCGCGTCACGCGGATCTATCACGGTCGCGATGAATCCTTCTCGCCAGCGCCCGGCCGCGACGACGACCAGCAGTTGCGCCGCCTCGGTATCCTGAAGCCGTACGTGTTCAGCTGTGGCTCCCTGCTGCCTTACCGCCGTGTGGAAGACGTGCTCCAGGCTTTTGAGGTGTTTGCCCAGGCCGTCGGCGACGACGCCCAGCTCGTCATCGCCGGCTCGGGATCCGACCCTCGCTACGGCCGGTTGCTCGAGGCCGCGATCAGCACGTCCGGCAAGCAGCACCGGATCCGGAATCTCGGTCAGGTCGACAACGAGGTCATGAAGGTGCTCTACCGCCAGTCCCGCATTTTCGTGACGGCCACCGAGGTGGAGGCCTGTCCCAACATTGCCATCGAAGCCATGTCGTCCCGATGTGCCATCGTGGCGGCCGGGTCACCGGCCCTTACGGAATTACTCGGCGCGGGTGCCGTGTACTTCGGTCCCCGGAACTGTGAGCAACTGGGCGGTCAGATGGCCAGCCTCTGGCGGGATACTGAGGCTCGTGACCGGCTCGCCGCGGCGGCCCTCCGGCGCTCCACGGCGTTCTCCTGGGCGCACTGTGGGGCGCAGACCGCGGCACTCCTCGCGGGGCTGCTACCCCGGTAAGTCGATGCCCGGCTGGTCATAAACATGAAGTATTACCGGTAGTTAATTCACCTATTTGTTACGCTTTCCCTTAGCAGCCATGAAGCAAATCCTCCAGGACCTGAAACAGGGCGACACGCTCGTCGAGAACGTCCCCGTGCCGCTCGTGCGGGCCGGCCACCTGCTGATCCGCACCCGCAGCTCGCTCGTTTCGGCCGGCACCGAACGCATGCTGCTCGAGTTCGGGCGGGCCGGCTTCCTCGAGAAAGCGCGGCAGCAGCCCGACAAGGTTCGCCAGGTGCTCGACAAGCTGCGCACCGACGGCATCGGTCCCACCATGCGCTCGGTGCAGGCCAAGCTCGACAAGCCCATCCCGCTCGGCTACAGCAACGCCGGGGTCGTGGTCGAGGTCGGCGCCGGCGTCCTGCGTTTCAAGGTCGGGGACCGCGTGGTCTCCAACGGCCCGCACGCCGAGTACGTGTGCGTGCCGGAGAATCTCTGCGCGGTCATTCCCGCGGCCGTCAGTGACGAGGCCGCCTGCTTCACGGTGGTGAGTGCGATTGCCCTGCAGGGCATCCGCCTCGTGCAGCCCACGCTCGGCGAGACGGTAGTGGTGACGGGCCTCGGGCTGATCGGCCTGCTGGCTGTGCAGCTGCTGCGGGCGAACGGCTGCCAGGTGCTCGGCATCGATCCCGATCCGGGCCGCGCGGCGCTCGCCCGTGGCTTCGGTGCGGAGACCTGCGTGCTCTCGGTGGGTGAGGATCCCCTCGAGGTCGCCCGCCGGGTGTCCGGCGGCCGTGGCGTCGACGCGGTGATCATCACGGCCTCGACGAAGAGCAACGAGCCGGTGCACCAGGCGGCGCAGATGTGCCGCCAGCGCGGTCGCATCGTGCTGGTCGGCGTCATCGGTCTCGAACTCTCCCGCGCGGATTTCTACGCGAAGGAACTGTCCTTCCAGGTGTCGTGTTCGTACGGGCCCGGACGCTACGACCCGAATTATGAGGAGCAGGGTCAGGACTACCCCTTAGGTTTCGTGCGCTGGACCGAGCAGCGCAATTTCGAAGCCGTGCTCGAGCTGCT
Source organism: Gammaproteobacteria bacterium (assembly GCA_031395645.1). Lineage (GTDB taxonomy): Bacteria > Pseudomonadota > Gammaproteobacteria > Steroidobacterales > SHZI01. The sequence goes on from JANNJM010000020.1 coordinate 20,474, forward strand.
CGCCGCCGCCCGACTCGACGTGACCCCCCTCATCAGTCACCGCTTCCCGATCACTGATGCCGCGCAAGGCTACGAGCAGCTCAGTACGGCCAACCCGCTCGCCATCGTGCTGCAGTACCCGGAGATGGCCGGAACGCTCGCTGCCCGCGACCGGGTGGTGAAGCTGCCAGCGGCATCCGGCGCAGGCGTCGTGGCGCGGCCCGGACCTCGGGTCTCGGTCATTGGCTCCGGCAACTACGCCAGCCAGGTGCTCGTGCCGGCACTCGCAGCGACCACGGCCCGGCTGCGGATGCTGGTCAGCGCCGCCGGCGTGAGCGGCGTGCAGGCTGGGCGCAAGCACGGGTTCGCGGTGGCGGGTACGGATGCCGCCAGCGCGATCCAGGACACCGACACCGACGCCATCGTGATCGCTACCCGCCACGATACCCACGCGGATCTCGTCGTGCAGGCGCTCGGCCAGCGCAAGCACGTGTTCGTGGAGAAGCCGCTCGCCATCACGCGCCGCCAGCTCGACGACATCATCGCGGCGCACGCGTACGCCGTGCGCAGCGGCTTCCAGCCGGTGCTGATGGTCGGCTTCAATCGCCGCTTCGCGCCCCAGGTGCTGAAAGTAAAAGCGCTGCTAACCGCAGCGGCGGAGCCCAAAGTGTTCGTGATGACGGTGAACGCCGGCGCGATTCCCACGGAACACTGGACGCAGAACGAGGCCGAGGGGGGCGGGCGGATCATCGGCGAGGGCTGTCATTTCGTCGACCTGCTGCGTTTCCTGGCCGGCGCCCCGATCCGCCGCACGCACGGCGTGATGGTTGGCGCGGCGCCGGGCGTCGCGGTCCGCGAGGACAAGTCGGTGGTCACCCTGGAATTCGAGGACGGCTCGCTCGGCACCGTGCACTACGTGGCGAACGGCCACCGCAGTTTTCCCAAAGAGCGGCTCGAAGTGTTCTGCCGGGGGGCGGTCCTGCAGCTCGACAACTTCCGGCGCCTGCGGGGCTACGGCTGGCCGGGTTTCAGCAAGCTGAACCTCTGGCGCCAGGACAAGGGCAACGACGCCTGTATCGCGGCCTTCGTCGACGCCATCAGCACGGGCAGGCCCTCGCCCATGCCGTTTGGCGAGCTCGTGGAAGTCACCCGGGCCACCTTCGACGCGGTCGAGGCGATGCGCACGAGCGTATGACGGCCCGCCTGCCGCTGTACTTCCACACGGTGCGCCACCTGCGGCCGGGCCAGATCGCCTGGCAGCTGAAGCGCCGGCTGTTCCCGCCACGGCCACCGGCCGTCGCGCCGGTCGCGACGTGGCAGGAGGGAGTCTCCAGCGCGCGATTTCTTCCCGCAGTGACCCAGAGCGTGCCGGCCGGCCAGCTCTCCTTCGTCGGGCAGTCGCGGCCATTCCGGCTGGAGAGTCCGGACTGGGTGGTCCGCGACGCCCCGAAACTCTGGCGCTACAACCTGCACTACTTTGATGTTTTGAGTGGCTCCGCCTTCGACCCGGTCGCAAAGGCGGGCCTGATCAACGACTGGATCGCACGGGTGCCGGTGGGCGCCGAAGATGCCTGGGAGCCGTACCCGATTTCGCTGCGCGTGGTGAACTGGCTCAAGTACGCGCTGACCTTCCCGCCCGGCGCAGTGCCCGCGCCGTGGGTGGCGAGCCTCGCGCACCAGGTCGCGGCGCTGGAGGGCGACCTGGAGTACCACCTGCTTGCCAACCACCTGCTGAAGAACGGCAAGGCGCTGCTGTTTGCCGGCGTCTGCCTGTCGGGACCGGCCGCCCAGCGCTGGCTGGCACTGGGTCTCGAAATCATGCTCGCGGAGGCCGCGGAGCAGATCCTGCCAGACGGCGGCCACATCGAGCGCAGTCCGATGTACCACTGCATCGCGCTGGAAGATCTGCTGGACGTCGTGAATCTGCTGGAGGCCAATCCCGCTGTAGTGGCGCCAGAGGCGCTCTCGACATTGCGAGACGCGGCACATCGCGCCACCGCCTTTCTCCGCGCCATCTGCACCGGCGCCGACGACATCCCACTCTTCAACGACGCCGCCTTCGGCATCACTCCCCCCGCAGCGGACCTGCTGGCCTACGCCGACCGCGTTGTAGGAGCGCGCGTAGGAGCGCCTTCAGGCGCGACCCCCCTCCCGCGAAAATCGCGTCCGCGCGTCCCGAGCGGGAGGGGGGTCGCGCCAGAAGGCGCTCCTACCCCGATCTTTTTGCCGGACTCGGGCTACTACGGCTACCGCGACGGCGGCGACAGCCTCATCATCGACTGCGGGCCGGTGGGCCCGGACTATCAGCCCGGCCATGCCCACTGCGACACGCTGAGCTACGAGCTGCACGTCGGCGGGGTGCCGGTCGTCGTCGACAGCGGCACTTTTGATTACGAGCCCGGATCGTTGCGTCACTACCTGCGCAGCACCGCCGCCCACAACACCGTGCGCGTGGACGGCGAGGAGCAGTCGGAAATCTGGGGAGCGTTCCGGGTGGCGCGCCGGGCGCGGCCCGTCGGTGCGACGCTCAGCGACTGGACGCGCGGCCAGCTGCGCTTTGCCGGCGCGCACGACGGCTACCGGCGGCTGCCCGGGCGGCCGCAGCACCGGCGCGAGATCACGATGGCTGCCGGCCGCTGGGCGATCCACGACCGCGTGGAAGGTAGCGGCGGCCACCGGGTGGAGAGCTTCGTGCACCTGCACCCGGCCGTGCATTGCGAGCCCGAGACGGACCGGGCATTCCGCCTGACGGCGCCAGGTGGTGTGACTCTGCGCCTCACGTTTGGCCCTGCCGGCACGCTCCGCAGGGACAGCGGTTACTATTGTCCCCACTTCGGGGAGCGACTGGCGAGTGGGGCGCTGGTCCTTGAACACGCAGGCGCCCTCCCGGTGGAATTCACCTACGTGTTCGAGCGGCTCTGAATGCGCATCCTGTTCCTGACCCACTACTTTCCCCCCGAGGTGAACGCACCGGCCAGCCGGACCTTTGAGCATTGCCGGGAGTGGGTGCGGATTGGTCATGAGGTGCACGTGATCACCTGCGTGCCCAACCACCCGGCCGGGCGGATCTACCCGGGCTACCGGAACCGGCTGCTCCGGCACGAGGTCCACGAGGGCATCCACGTGCACCGGGTGCTGACGGTGCCGGCGGCCAATGCCGGCTTCATCGGGCGCAGTGCCAATTATTTTTTCTACCTGGTCATGGCGGCCCTGGTCGCGCCCTTCCTGCCGAAAGTCGATGTGGTGGTCTCCACGTCGCCGCAGTTTTTCTGTGGCCTCGCCGGCTACGTCGTCAGCCGCCTGAAACGGGTGCGCTGGGTGCTGGAAATCCGTGACCTGTGGCCGGAGTCCATCGTGACGGTCGGCGCGATGCGCGAAAGCCGCGCCACGCGGGCGCTGGGCTGGCTCGAGTCCTTCGCCTACCGCAAGGCCGATGCCATCGTCAGCGTCACGGAGTCCTTTGTGGCGCACATCGAGGCCCGGGGTGGCCGCGGCAAGGTTACGGTGATTACGAATGGTGTGGACCTGCAGTTTTTCACACCGGCCGACGACGATCCGGCGCTCGCCGCCGAGTTCGGTGTGACCGGGCGGTTCGTCGCGGCCTACGTCGGCACCCACGGCATGGCCCACGGCCTCGACACCGTCCTGCGCGCGGCCGAACGCCTGCGGGACGACCCGCGGGTGGCCTTCCTGCTGGCCGGTGATGGCGCGCAGCGGGAGCAACTGATCCAGCAGCGGGACGCGATGCGTCTGGGCAACGTGTTCATCGTCGGGCAACAGCCGAAGGAGCGCATGCCGGGCATCTGGGCCCTGACGGATGTCAGCCTGGTACTGCTCCGCAAGCGGCAGACCTTCGAATCCGTGATTCCGTCCAAGATTTTCGAGGCCATGGGCATGGCCCGCCCGATCATTCTTGGCGTGCGCGGCGAGAGTCAGCGCATCGTGGAGGCGGCTGGTGCGGGCCTGTGCATCGAACCGGAGAATGACGAGGAACTTGCCGAGGCAGTGCGAAAACTCGCCACTGAACCGGCCCGCGCCCGCGCACTCGGCGCAAGCGGGCGCCGCTACGTGGAAGAAAACTACGACCGCCGCCGGCTGGCCGCGCGCTTCGAGCAGCTCCTCGCCCGCGTCGCGGCGTAGGAACGCCTTCAGGCGCGACCCCCCTCCCGCTCGGGACGCGCGGACGCGATTATCGCGGGAGGGGGTTCGCGCCTGAAGGCGCTCCTACATCGCTCCTTAGAACAATGTATAGATGAAGGGCGCTACCGCTGACCCCTGGCTCAGGACAATGAGCGCGCCGAGCAGCAGCATCACGAGGATGATGGGCGCGAGCCAGAACTTCTTGCGTTCGCGCATGAAGTCCCACAGGTCTTTCATCAGGTCGAGCATCAGAAGGGTTTCTCCAGGCGCTTGGGGGGTGTGGCCTCGCTCTTGATCCGGTAGCTCTGGGCTTGCCCATGCAGGCGCCGGGCCATGTAGTCCTTGCCGGCGAGGCGCATGACGAGGCCCATCGGGGTGATCACCAGGTAAAACACGATGCCCATGATCAGGGGTGTCGTAATCCTGCTCATCAGCAGGCCGAACCGCATCCACCAGTGATAAACCGGCTTCAGTGCCAGCGGCGCGGCCAGCCCCAGCACCGCCAGCACGCCGAAGATGACCCAGGGCCAGCGGGGGATCGGCCGCTCGATGAGCCAGGGAAAAAACAGGCCAAAGAGCACGGCGATGATGCCGCCGGTGACGAGGCCGAATTCGCGCAGGCCCTTGCGGTCGAGTTCCGGAATCTTGTGTTCGCTGGTCATGATTGCATCCAGGCCGGTCAGTCCAAAGCGAACTCGGTGCGCCAGTCGGTCTTGTCGGCCGGCTCCGGCTGCGCCGGCTTTGCCATCAGGAAATTCTCGACCACCAGGTAATCCATTTCCGTGCGCATGAAGCAGCGATAGGCATCGGCAGGCGTGCAGACGATCGGTTCGCCACGCACGTTGAACGAGGTGTTCACGAGCACCGCGCAGCCCGTCTGGCTCTGGAATTCCGTGAGGAGGTGGTGGAAGCGGGGATTGGTGTCGGCGTGCACGGTCTGGACCCTTGCCGAGTAGTCCACGTGGGTAATGGCGGGCAGCGTGGAACGTTTGAGCTTCAGCTTGTCCACGCCGAAGAGCTGCTCCTGCTCGGCCGTCAGCGGAATCCGCAGTGCTGCCTTCAGGGGCGCGACGATCAGCATGTAGGGGCTCGTGCCCTCGTGTTCGAAGTAGTCGCCCACCCGGTCCGCCAGCACGGCCGGCGCGAAGGGCCGGAACGACTCCCGGTACTTGATCTTGAGATTCATGATGCTCTGCATCTTCGCGCTGCGCGGGTCGCCGATGATGGAGCGGCCACCCAGCGCCCGGGGCCCGAACTCCATGCGGCCCTGGACCCAGCCGACCACCTGTTCGTCGGCGAGGATCTTCGCGAGGCGGGACATCAGGGCCGCATCGGGCAGCTCCTGGTACACGGCGCCGGCCGCGTCGAGCTGGCGGCGGACTTCGTCTGCAGCGTAGGTCGGCCCGAGATAGCTGCCCCGCATGCGATCGCTGCCGTTGGACGCCGGCCGCTCTTTACCCAGGTACTCGTGCCAGACGATGCTGGCCGCGCCGAGTGCGCCACCCGCATCGCCGGCCGCGGGCTGCACCCAGATGTGCTTGAACGGCCCCTCGCGGACGAGCCTCCCGTTAGCCACGCAGTTCAGGGCGACGCCGCCGGCCAGGCACAGGTTTTCCTCACCGGTCTCCTGGTGAATGGTCCGCGCGAGACGCAGCACCACGTCTTCAGTGACTTTCTGGATGGACGCGGCAATGTCCATTTCCCGCTGCGTGACGGGACTCTCGGCCGGCCGCGGCGGGCCGCCGAACAGGGCGGCGAACTTGTCGTTGGTCATCGTGAGGCCCGTGCAGTAGTTGAAGTACTGCATGTCGAGCCGGAACGTGCCGTCATCTTTCAGGTCGATGAGCTTGTCGCGAATCAGCTGTTCGTAAATCGGCCGGCCGTAGGGCGCGAGGCCCATCAGCTTGTACTCGCCGGAGTTCACGCGAAAGCCTGAGAAGTAGGTGAACGCCGAGTAGAGCAGGCCGAGCGAGTGGGGGAAGTCGATTTCCCACAGTGGCTTGAGCTCGCGCCCGTTGCCCACCCAGGTGGAGGTGGTGGCCCATTCGCCGACCCCGTCCAGGCACAGCACCGCGGCCCGGTCGAAGGGGCTGAAGAAGAAGGCGGACGCGGCGTGCGACTGGTGATGACCGGCGAAGAGCAACGGCGGCAGGGCGCCCGCCTTGCAATTGGCGAGCGCGGCCAGTTCTCTTTTGAGCGTGGTCTTGAGGTAGAGCTTTTCCTTGAGCCAGACCGGCATGGCGGCGACAAAGGAGCGGAAGCCGTTGGGCGCGTAGCTCAGGTAGGTTTCGAGCAGGCGCTCGAACTTGACCAGCGGCTTGTCGTAAAAGACCACGCTCTGCAGGTCCTGGAGCCGGATCCCGGCTTCGCCGAGGCAGTACTCGATGGCTTCCTTCGGGAAGCCCGGATCGTGCTTCTTGCGCGTGAAGCGTTCCTGCTGGGCGGCAGCGACGACCTCACCGTCCCGGATCAGGGCGGCGGCACTGTCGTGGTAGTAGGCGGAAATGCCCAGGATGTAGGTCGGTGCGGTCATCAGTTTCTGGTTGGCTGTGCGCTGAGCGGGAAGAATCGTAGCAGGTCGAAGCCGGCGCCTCTGTTACCCGCTCGACATCTTGACGTAATCCGCGTTGCGCTTCACGCCCTCCCGGGCCCGGGCACGGCGGAAATGAGGCATGTCCCCATTTCCTGCTCCTGCCCTACAATGCCCGCATGAGCGTCGTCCCACGGGATCTGCCTGCGTCCGGTCTGCTGGACGACCTGGCGGCCATCGTCGGCGCCGGACACGTGCTGACGGACGACCTGTCCCGCACCTTCTATTCCACCGATGTCTTCCGCCGGGCCGACGTGCTGACCGCCGCGGTCGTCCAGCCGGGCAGCGTTACGGAACTGCAGGAGGTCATGCGGCTCTGCGCCCGGCACAAGACGCCGACCGTGGTCCGCGGCGGTGGAGCCTCCTACACCGACGCCTACCTGCCGGTGCGAGCGGGCACGCTGACGCTCGACATGTCCCGGCTGACGCGCATCGACATCAACGCGCAAGACCTCTACGTCACCGTCGAGCCCGGCGTGACCTGGGCCAGCCTCTATGCCGCGGTCAGCGCGCAGGGCCTCCGGACACCGATGTGGGGGCCGTTCTCCGGCCTGGCCGCCACGGTGGGCGGCGGCATGTCGCATTACGCGGTGAACTACGGCTCCGGCCTGTACGGCGTGTCAGCGGAATCGCTGCTCGGCATGGACGTGATCCTCGCCAGCGGCGAAATGCTCTCCACCGGTTCCGGCGGCGGCGAAGGCAGCCTGCCGTTCTTCCGCCACTACGGTCCTGATCTGACCGGTCTGTTCGTCGGGGATGCCGGGGCCCTCGGCGTGAAGGCGCGCATGACCCTGCGCCTGATGCAGAAGCCGGCCGGGTTCGCCGCCAGTTCTTTCGGCTTTCCGACCGGCGAGAGCTGCCTGACGGCGCTGATGGAAATCGCGCGGCTCGGCGTCGTAGCCCAGAATTTCGGCCTGGACCCGCGCCAGCAGAAGACGGCGCTCACCCGCATGCAGTCTGCCAACCCGCTGGAGGCAGCCCGGTCGGTGTTCCTGTCCGCCCCGAATCCGTGGGACGGCGCCGTGCAGGTCATGCGCATGGGCGTCGCCGGCCGCAACTTCCTGAAGAACGCCGTCTACTCCGCACACTTCGGCACCGAAGGTCTGACGGCGACTGAGGCGAAGCTCAAGCTCGCCAGCGTGCGCGCGATTGCGGCGAAGTACGGCGCCGAGGTGGCCAATTCGATTCCCACCTACTTCAACGCCAATCCGTTCATGGAGATCACGCCGATCCTCGGGCCGAACGGCGAACTCTGGAAGCCGACCCACGGTGTACTGCCGTTCTCGGCCGTGCTGAAGCATCACGCCGATTTCGAGGCGCTGCTTGCCGAATTCAGGGACCGCATGCGGCAACACCGGGTGCAGCTCACCCGCATGCTGATGTTCTTCAGCACGAACTGCTTCATCTACGAGCCCACCTTCCTGTGGGAAGACGAGCGCAGCATCTACCACCGGCGCGTGTATCCCGCCGCCCTGCTGCCCAACGTGCCGGAGCACCCGGCCAACCCGCAGGGCCGTGCACTGGTGAAGGAACTCAAAGGCCGCATCCAGGAGCTCTGCAGCCGCAACGGCGCGAGCCACCTGCAGGTGGGCAAGGACTACCCCTACCTGGCGAGCCGCAAGCCCGAGACCCGGGCGCTGGTCCTCGCCCTGAAGCACCTGCTCGACCCCGACCGTCTCCTGAATCCCGGCGCGCTCGGTCTCCCGCTGTAGGAGCGCCTTCAGGCGCGATCCCGCCCTCCGCCCTCCGCACTCCGTAGCCCGCGGCCCCCCAGCGGGAAATCCTGTCCGGCTACCGGGATACCCTAAGAGCGCCGGACAGGACACCCGCCGTGTGTCCGCTTTGCCGCGGACGTGGCGGGTCTGCGCCTTCCGGCGGTAGCGACAGCGTGGTCGGGTGTCCCTTCCGCGCACACCGGGTACTCCCGGTAGCGGAAGGGATCCCGGCCGGGATGCCGCGGGCCACGAAGTGCGTTCGCGCCTGAAGGCGCTCCTACGGGGCATCGGGTATCCTTGGCGCCCCCAGACCGGGCACTGACGAGGCAAGCATGGCGACCAAAAAGGCGACCTCCACGGCGGCCAGACCGCAGTACGACCTCCTGATCAAGAACGTCCGCGTGGTGCGGCCCGGCGCTGCGATGGTCGAGACGGGCGATATCGCCGTCAAAAATGGCCGCTTCGCGAAGATCGCACCGGTTATTCCGGCTGAGCTGGCCCGGGAGGTCTTCGACGGCCAAAACCGCCTGGCATTTCCCGGGCTTGTTGATCCGCACATGCACACGGGAATCTACTCACCGCTCGATCAGGACGCCGTCACCGAGAGCCGGGCGGCGGCCCAGGGCGGGGTCACGAGCAGCCTCAATTACACCCGCACCGGCGGCTACTACCTGAACAAGGGCGGGTCGTACAAGAAGTTCTTCCCGGAAGTGCTCGAATTGTCGGCCGGCAATTTCCATGTGGACTACGCCTACCACCTGGCACCCATGGACAAGCGCCACATCCGGGAGATCCCGGAGCTCGTTGACACCTTCGGTGTCACCTCCTTCAAGATCTACATGTTCTATGGCGGTCACGGCCTGCACGGCCGGTCGACGAACCAGCACGAGTTCCTCATGATTAACGCGGACGAGAAGTACGACATCGCGCACTTCGAGTTCGTGATGCGGGGCGTCCGCAAGGCCATGGACAAGTACCCGGACCGGGCCGCGGACATTTCCCTGAGCCTGCACTGCGAGACGGCCGAGATCATGTCCGCGTACACGAAGATTGTGGAGGAGGAGGGCATCCTCAAAGGTCTGCCGGCCTACAGTGCCGCCCGCCCGCCGCACTCGGAGGGCCTCGCGATCTTCATCGCGTCTTATCTGGCCAACGAGACCGACCTGCCGAACATCAACCTGCTGCACCTGACCTCCCGCAAGGCGGTGCTGGCGGCGCTTCAGATGGCCGCCGTATTCCCGCACATCAATTTCCGCCGTGAGGTGACCATCGGGCACCTGATGCTGGATACGGAGTCCAAGGCCGCGGCGCTTGCCAAGGTGAATCCGCCGATCCGCCCCCGGGAAGACGTCGACTACCTCTGGGAGCAACTCGTGGCCGGCAACCTCGACTGGGTGTGCAGCGATCACGCCTGCTGCAAGCACGAGATGAAGGTCGACAAGAAAAAGCCCGGCAATATCTGGCTGGCCAAGTCCGGCTTCGGCGGCACGGAATACCTGCTGGCGGCCCTGGTGAGCGAAGGCCGCAAGCGGGGCCTGACCTGGAACCAGATGGCGGCCCTGACCAGTTATAACGCCGCACGCCGCTTCGGCCTGCACAGCAAGGGTGATATCACCGAGGGCCTGGATGCGGACCTGGCGCTGCTGGATCCCAACGAGACGTGGACCGTGCGGGCGGCTGACTCCGAGTCCCAGCAGGGCTACACGCCCTTCGAGGGCATGGAGCTGTCCGGCCGGGTGAAGACCACCTTCCTCCGCGGCCAGCGGATCTACGACGGCGGCCAGATCATTGGCAAGCCGATCGGGCGCTACCTCTCCCGACCCTACTGACCCTCCCGTGCCGTAGGAGCGCCTTCAGGCGCGATCCCGCACCGCACTCCGTGGCCCGCGGCCCCCCAGCGCGACCGGCGGCCGTGGATAGCCTCGATCAGCGGAAAGGTCGCAGCCTCGACAAGGCCGCGGGACAGGGGTGAATAGGAATCGAG
>JANNJM010000025.1:0-62978 GCA_031395645.1 Gammaproteobacteria bacterium
GGTTGGGGGTGTGGGGGGCGCCGGGCGCGGCCCCCGGCTCCACACCCCCCCCCCCCCCCCCCCCACCAGCCCCCCCGGGGGCGGCCCGCCCCCCCCCCCCCCCCCCCCCCGCCGTCTTGGTGGGACCGGCAGCGCAAGGCCTATACTTCCAAGGCCATGCGCCTGCACCCCGTCACTGGCTTTCTCTGCCACCTGTTGTTGGCAGGAGTAGCGCTCAGCGCCGCTGCCGTAGAACCGAACCCGGCGACCCGCGACTTCCAGGCCCGCTGCAACGCGGCCGGTGTCGTGAAGTGCGTGGGCTTCGATGCGCCGGGCGATTTCCGGAGCGGACTGGTTAACCCTTCTGCCGATGGCCGCACGCGGCCCGTCATGGATCGCAATATTGTCGCCTCGGGCGTCGGCTCACTGCGCTTTTTGATTCCGTCGCAATCGCCGGCCAATTCGTCCGGATACTGGGCCGATTTCCTGGGAGCGCGATTCGGGGAGGGCACGGTCCTGCATTTCCAGTTCCGGCAGCGGTTTTCGCGGGAGATGCTCGAGACGCGCTACCGCGAGGAAGGCGGCTGGAAGCAGTTCATCATCTATCCGGCCGGACCGTCGTGCGCATCCGTCCAGCTCGTCGCCGTCAATCATTACCTCCGCGGCCTGCCGATAGTGTATGCAGCCTGCGGGGAGGACGGTCTCTATGTCGAGCAGAACGATGGCGACCACCTGATCCAGCAGGGCGACTACAGCTGCCACCGCCGCGACCCCCAGCCGGGTGACTGCGCCATGTACGTCGCCGACCAGTGGATGACCTTCTACTTCCAGGTCAACGTCGGCCACTACGGCAAGCCGGATACCCGCGTGCAGGGCTGGATTGGCTACGGCGACGGCCCCGGCTCCGACGGAGGCAAGCTGCGTCAATTCATCAAGTTCCCGGGGTTGACGCTGAACTACGCCGACGATCCGGGCGAGGCGTTCGACCAGATCCAGTTCACGCCTTACCAGACGGGCAAGGATGCCCGGCAGGTGCACCCGGTCGCTTACACGTGGTACGACGAACTGATTGTGTCCCGACTGCCGATTGCCGCACCGGGGTCTGCCGTTGCCCGCTAGAACGCTCCAGGTCGGCTTCGCTGCTGCCACAGTCGTGGCGCTGCTCGCCGTCAGCGGGGCATTGTTTCAGGAAGCGACGGACCCGCGGGAGGCTGTGCGCCTGCGCAACTCGCTGTTGGCCAGCGTCGGCGTACCGCAAGATTTCACCTGGACCCCGACGGCTACGCCGGCCTCGTTTCTGGTCAATCGTGATCCGCCTCCCGAGTCGATCGTGCTGGCAGCCCGACAGGTCGTTACAGCGACGGACGGGTGGTCCCAGGGCATCCAGATCGCCACGCATCTCGGTCAGGTTAGTCCCCGAGGTGGAGCTATCCAGTCATCGACGGCGGAAACCTACCGGACCCTGCGGACGACCGGCGGTGGATACTGCGCCGACTACACGCAGGTGTTCATCGGCCTGGCCACCGCCGCGGGCCTGCCCGCCCGGGAGTGGGGCCTGGCGTTCGACGGCTTCGGTGGCGACGGCCACGCCATTGTCGAGGTTTATGACGAGTCGAGGGCACAGTGGCTGATGCTCGATCCGTTCAACTCCTTCTACCCGGCCGACGCGGTAACCGGTGAGCCGATGTCCGTCCTCGAACTCCGCGCGCGCCTTGCCACGCCTGATCCGCTGGCTACCACTCGTATCGTCCGGATCGTACCTGCGGCCTTTGGCTTCAGGGACGACGCCAGCCTCATCGAATACTTCCAGCGTGGCGTTGACCAGTTTTACCTGTGGTGGGGTAGTAACGTGTTCAGCTATGAGCGGCAGCCGCTGGTTGCTGCGGCGGGTCGCGTTTCCCGCAGCGTCGAGCAGGTGGTGGCGATTGCCACGGGCGTGCATCCCGGCATCCGGATCTATCCGACGCCGAGGAACCGGCTCCTCATCGACCGGCTGGCCGGCGTCCGCACGCACACGTTGCTGTACGGCGCTGCCATCCTGGCGCTGGGCGTCCTGCTTTGTGGCCAGTGCTGGCTTCTGCTGCGCCGCCACCGGCGCTCCTGAGGTCCGCACCGCAAAGTGCGGACTGGCGCACAACCGGGGCAGATTGTGCGTAGTCCGCGCCGGCACCTGGAGGTATACTCTGGTTGTAACCAGCGGAAAACACTGACAATGCCGCGTCTCCGCCATCCCGTCCTGCGAATCCTCAGCGCCGCTCTGGTCGCCCTGACGTTGAGCGGTGCCCCGGTGCAGGCTGAGGAGTGCGGACCGGTGCCGCTGCCGGGCGCTGCAGGGCCATACGATTACGTCGACTCCAAGTTCGCCTGGAACCTCACCGACGTTACGGAGAACCACTGGGTGCATGTCCAGCGCGCACTCGCCGAAAGGGAGGTCCACTCCGCGCTGCGGGAGATCAACTGGATCCTGATCCGCTGGCCGAATCACTACCCGGCGCTGTTCGAACTCGGTCGGATCGAGCAACTCTACCCGGGTGTCATCTTTGACCCATCCAAGTTCAGCAGCCAGGACGCTTTGTTTTTTCCGCCGACACCGGAGTGTTACTTCAATCGTGCCTTCCGGTATCGATCGAAAGATCCGACCCTGCGGATGTTATTTGGTATGTACTATCACAAGAGTAAGCGTCTGGAGAAGGCACTGGCCCAATACCAGAAGGCTGAGGCCATGGATCCCGAGTCCAGCGAGATCCACTACAACCTCGGCCTCGTCTACTTTGATCTCAAGGACTATGAGCCCTCGGTTCAGCACGCGCAGAAGGCCTACAAGCTCGGTTATCCGCTGGCCGGACTCCGCAAGAAGCTGACAGCAGCCGGCAAGTGGCCGGCGACGAGCGGCTGACTATCCTCCATCGCCAGCGCTAACTGCCCTTTGGTCAGCGCTTTGGCCTGCCCTGTGGTGTGACACATGTCGAGTGAGACTGAGGAACTGCGCCGATTGACTGCCGAGCGCACCCCCAACCTCCTGCACGAACTCGTGTGGCGTGCGGCTGCGCGGTATCCCGCGGACCCCGGACTGATCGTGGGCTCCCGCACGTGGGCCTATGCCGAACTCGAGGCTGCGATCCGTGGCGCGGCGCAGGGTTTTCTGGGGCGTGGCCTTGCGCGTCACGAGCGCGTTGCCGTCTACCTGCCAAAGACGCTGGAGGCGGTCGCTGCGATGTTTGGCGCCTCGGCAGCCGGTGGCTCATTCGTACCCGTGAACCCGGTGCTGAAGGCCGACCAGGTGGGCCACATCCTGCGAGACAGCGGCGCGAAAGTTCTCGTCACTTCCACGTCCAGGCTCGAGGCAATGAGTGCGGCGCTGGAGACCTGCCCTGAATTGACGCATGTCATCCTCACCGATGGCCAGCCAACCGGGGCGTCGCTGCCTGCCGGCATCCAGTGTGGAACCTGGGACGCACTCGTCGCGGGGAACACCGCCCCGGTGCCACACCGCTGTATCGATGGCGACATGGTTGCGATTTTCTACACGTCGGGCAGCACGGGGTTGCCGAAGGGTGTCGTGTTGTCCCACCGGAACATGGTGGCAGGCGCGACGAGCGTCGCGAGCTACCTGGAGAATGTCCACGGTGATCGCATTCTCTCGCTATTGCCCCTGAGCTTTGACGCCGGTTTTAGTCAGCTCACCACAGGGTTTCACGCGGGCGCCTGCATTGTGCTGCTGGACTACCTGCTCGCGGGTGATGTCGTTCGCCAGGTTCGCGAGCAACGGATTACAGGTGTTACTGGCGTACCGCCACTCTGGTCCCAGCTGGCAGATGCCACCTGGCCGGTGGGCAGCACCGACACGGTACGTTATTTCGCCACGACCGGTGGTGTCATGCCCCGACCAGTGCTGGAGAGGCTGCGGGCCGCGTTCCCGCGTGCCAGGCCGTTCCTGATGTACGGCCTGACGGAGGCATTCCGGTCCACGTACCTGCCGCCCGACGAAGCGGACCGCCGACCAGACTCCATCGGCTGGGCCATTCCGAACGCCGAGATCCTCGTGCTGCGCCCCGATGGAACACCCTGCGAGCCCGGCGAGCCGGGTGAACTGGTGCACCGTGGTGCGCTGGTTTCCCTTGGATACTGGAACAACCCGGTCGCGACGGCCGAGCGCTTCAGGCCGGTGCCGGGCAACCTGGCCACCGGCGGGCAGCCCGAGATCGCTGTCTGGTCGGGTGACACTGTGGTGCGTGATGCAGAGGGCTTTCTCTACTTCCGAGGGCGCCGGGACGAAATGATCAAGTCTTCGGGCTACCGCGTCAGTCCGACCGAGATCGAGGATTGCGTGATGCAAAGCGGGCTGCTCAGCGAGGTTGTGGCGGTCGGGTTACCCGATGAGCGGCTCGGTCAGGCTGTCGTCCTGGTCGCCGTGGTGGCCGGAGATATTGGAGCGGGTAGCGGTGACGCCGGGAGTGTGCTCGATTACGCCCGGAAGAAGCTCCCGCCGTACATGGTCCCGCGAAGCGTAGTCTGGCGAGCAGCCTTGCCGAGAAATCCCAATGGCAAGTTTGACCGTGTGCGTATCAAGGCTGAGATCCTGAAAGAATCTGGTGATGGCAAGTAAGCCTGAGGGACCGGGCCCGGGACCAGGATTGGGACTGCATGTCCCCGTTGAGGACTTCGCGGTCCGCGAGGACGAGCTGGTTATCAGCGGCCGCACCCTGACCGACATTGTCGCGCTGGCGGGCCGGACGCCCGCCTATGTCTATTCGCGTGAGCTGATCGACCGCCGGATCCGGCGGCTGCGCACGCTGCTGCCGCCCGCTTTGCACCTGCATTACGCGATGAAGGCCAATCCGATGCCGGCTGTCGTCCAGCACATTTCGCCCCAGGTGGACGGACTGGATGTGGCCTCCGCCGGGGAGGTCCGCGTGGCGATGGCGGCGGGCGCTGATCCGGAGCGCGTCAGTTTTGCTGGTCCGGGCAAGACCATGGACGATCTGACGACCGCCGTGGCCGCCGGCATCATGGTCAATGTGGAGTCCGAAACCGAGCTGCAGCGGCTTGTCGCGATCGGTTTGAGTCGCGGCGCCCTGCCCCGGGTGGCCATCCGCGTGAATCCCGATTTCGAACTCAAGGCATCGGGAATGAAGATGGCCGGCGGACCCAAACAGTTTGGCATCGACGCCGAGCTCGTTCCCGATCTGCTGCGCCGGATGGTCTCCATGAAGATCGATTTTTGGGGCTTTCACGTCTACAGCGGGTCGCAGAATCTGCGGGCCGAAGCGATCATCGAGGCCCAGAGCAAGACTGTGGCGCTTGTTACAGCGCTGTCGAGGGACGCACCCCGGCCGCCACGCTTCGTGAATATTGGCGGCGGCTTCGGCATTCCCTATTTCCCGGGCGAACAACCGCTCGACCTGGCACCGGTGTGTGCGCACCTCACGGGCCTCGTCGCGACGGCGGGCCGCGACCTTCCGGGGGCAACGCTGGTCGTTGAGCTGGGGCGCTACCTGGTCGGTGAGGCGGGCATCTACGTCGCGCGGGTGGTCGATCGCAAGGTCTCGCGCGGTCGTGTCTTCCTGGTGACGGATGGCGGGCTGCACCACCATCTGGCGGCATCGGGCAACTTTGGCCAGGTGCTGCGCAAGAACTATCCGGTACTGATCGGCAATCGGGTGGCGGGTGGTGCCCGTGAGCTGGCCACCGTCGTAGGCCCGCTCTGTACGCCCCTGGACCTGCTGGCCAACAACATGGAGATGGCGCGCGCGGAGATCTGCGACCTGGTGGTCGTCTTCCAGTCTGGCGCCTACGGCCTGACGGCCAGTCCCATCAATTTCTTAAGTCACCCCCCGCCGGCAGAGCTGCTGCTGTAGTCACTTGCGCATCCTGCACCTCCTCGATCATTCGCTGCCGATCCAGGATGGCTATGCCTTCCGCACGGCTGCCATCCTGCGCGAGCAGGCCGCACTCGGGTGGGAGACCGTCCAGGTCACGAGCGATCGGCACGTGGCGACTGCGCAGGAGGAGCAGGTCGGGGACCTGCATTTTCTCCGGACGAGTCCACGATCCGGCTGGCTCGCCCGGCAACCCGTCGCCCTGCAGCTGGCAACAATAGCGACGCTGCGGGCGCGGGTGGAGCAGGTGGCGCGGGATCAGCGGCCCGACCTCCTGCACGCCCATTCTCCCTGCCTGACCGGCTTAGCTGCCCTGCAGGTCGGACGGCGCCTGGGAATTCCCGTCGTCTACGAAATGCGTTCCTCGTGGGAGGAAGCGGCCGTGACCGAGGGCCTGACCGCCAACGGCAGTCTGCGCTTCCGGTTGTCCCGGGCGCTGGAGACCTTTGTGCTCCGGCGGGCCGATGCGGTCACGACCATCTGCGAGGGCCTGCGTACAGAGATTTGTGCACGGGGTGTACCGCCCGAAAACGTGACCGTGATCCCCAACTCGGTCGACACCGAGCAGTTCGGCACGGTGCATCCCGGCTGGACGGCCATCCGCCAGCACCACGCGCCGGCCGGCCAGCAACTGCTTGGATTCATAGGCTCGTTCTACAACTGGGAGGGTCTCGATCTGCTCGTCTCGGCCGCTGCACTCTTGCGCCGAAGCCGGACGGATTTCAGGGTGCTGCTGGTCGGTGGTGGCGCGGAGGAGCAGCGGCTGCGCAGCCAGGTGGCAGCGCTCGGCCTCGGTGAGTTCGTGACTTTCTCAGGGCGGGTACCGCACGCCGAGGTCGGCGCCTACTATGGCGCCATGGACCTGCTCGTCTATCCGCGTCCGGCGACACCACTCACCGACATGGTCACACCGCTCAAACCGCTCGAGGCGATGGCTGCCGGCAAGCCGGTGCTGGCGAGCGACGTGGCCGGCCACCAGGAACTGATCCGGCACGGCTTCAACGGGCTGTTGTTTCGCGCCGGTGATGCCGCCGCGCTGGCGGCGGGGATGGACGCCGCGCTGCGCAGTTCTGAACTTGCGGCAATCAGCGCGCGGGCCCGCCAGTGGGTGCGTGACGAGCGCACGTGGCGAGCCGCCGTGGCCCGCTATCGGCCGGTCTATGCCGGGCTTTGCCGCCCCCTCCAGTAATGGCACTTCAGGCCCTGACCGATACCGGACTCCGGGCTGCTGGCAGTCTGCTATCGCGTGGTCCTGAGGGTCGTCGGCTCGTCATCCTGCACTATCACCGGGTGCCGGAAGTCCCTGATCCCCTGCATCCTGACCTGCTCGATCGACCCCTGTTCGCGATGCACATGCAGGCGCTGGCGGACGTCTTTAACGTGTTGCCGTTGTCCGATGCTCTTGCGCAGCTGCGCGACGGAACGCTGCCCCCCAGAGCAGTAGCCGTCACCTTCGATGATGGGTACGCGGACAATTTTCAGGTTGCCTTGCCCGTGCTGCAGCACTATCGCTTGCCGGCTGCGTTCTTCGTGGCTGCCGGTTTTCTCGACGGAGGCTGCATGTTCAACGACCTCGTGGTCGAGGCCTGTCGGGTGGCGCCGGCAGGCAGCTGGCGCACGGGCGTGGAGGGTGTTGGCACGGTGCAAGTCGCTGATGTGCTGGCGCGTGTACAGCTGGCTGGCCAGATCATCAGCCGGCTCAAGTACCTCGGCGCGGACGAACGTCTCGCTACCGCCCGGGACTTGCTGCGCTCGGCGGGGGGCACGCCCCCTGAGCACATCATGATGACCAGCGACGAGGTGCGGACCCTGTATCGCGCCGGCATGGAGATTGGCGGCCACACCCACTCGCATCCGATTCTCGCGCGCCTTGCGAGCGACGAAGCGGAGCACGAGATCCGGGCCGGCAAGGCGGCGCTGGAGAGCCTGCTCGGTGCGCGTCTGTCACACTTTGCGTACCCGAACGGGAAACCGGGGACAGACTACCTGCCCAGGGACGTGATCGCCGCACAGGCCGCCGGCTTTTCGTCCGCACTGACGACCGTCTGGGCCAGCGCGACGCGCGCGGCCGATCCGTTTCAGATTCCCAGGGTCGGCTCGTGGGACCGCAGCCGACAGCGCTTCTGTGCCCGGCTCCTGCGCTGCTATCGCCAGGTGCCCACGACGGGCTGAGCCTGGCGGCTCTCAAGTGGGGCCTGGCACCTTTTCGTCGCCAGCGGAATCCCTAAAGCAATTACGGAGTCGCTGGGCGAACCCCAGCAACCTGCCGCGGCCTCGCGGCGCGTACAGGAAAAAGTCGCTGTGCCGGCGGGTGGTTGCGGTCCAGGCGAGCTTGTACGGCTCGGCGTTGCCAAGGAAATCGCACTCCCGGCCCCCTGCATCCGCGAACCGGAAGATCTGCTGATCCTGGGCGTGATGGCCCAGGCTCAAATGGGCGAAGTGCTGCAGATACGTGCCCTTTATGCACCCAATGGTTCCCTCCCACGTATAGGACAGGTTGTAGGCGACGGGCTCTGTGTTGATGAAGTATACGTTCGCAAACAACCGGTCAGTCGCCGCAAGCCACAGGAGCAGGCGTCGGCAATACTCGGTCTCGCGCGGGTCCGCGCTGATCGCGACACCGGCCGCCTGCTTCCAGCTGCCGGCCTCCACGTGCAGGATCGCCTTGAGCAGCGCTTCCATATCGTCGTCCGGACCGTACCAGCGCTCAGTCGCTCCCGGGGTCGCCGCGAAATCCTTCGCGTGCTTGCGAATACGGTAGCGGTCACGTTTGTCCCGCGAAGCCAGCATCTTTTCGCCGGAGGCCAACAGCGGGACGTAAGGTGAGGCCTCGCCGGGCCACTCGTTGAGCGTGAGCCGCTCGGTCCGGGCGACATCGGTTATGGCCCGAGCTGACGGAGTCTCAAGGAGAATAGCCGCCAGGCGCAATATGTCCCATGGAATCTCCCGACGGGTCTGGATCAGTGCCCGCAGGAGATCCGCGTGGTCGTCGCGACTCACCAGCTCTGCATGGAACGACACCACGCTGCTGATGGGCTCGAGGATCCGTACGGGAATCCGGCTGACATGATCGTTCCGCACGTGGAAGGGCAGCAGGCTCACGAGTCTGGCGCCGTCCGTGCCGACGAGCACGCGGACGGCGCGCGGGTCCGTGAGAGTCTCGACGATGATGCGCGTCCAGTCGGGCAGCAGGGTGGGGTTGAGGCCGCGTTCCAGTCCGATGGCGAGCCACGCGGCGCTGTGAAGCGTAAAGGCCTCTGCCCAGGGGATCACGCGGTACTCGGTCATTGGTCGTCCATTGCAGTCGCAGGGAAGGTCCGGCGTTTAGCGGCGACGGTGGGTTGCCGGTGCCGCTGGCCGCCGCCGCTGGGTTCGCCCGGCGCTGGCCGGCTTGGCCGGGGTTATTGGGGTGGCTTCAACTGCTGCCGCCGGAAGCGCACGCGGCGCGAGGTCGTAGAGCGTGGCCGCCAGAGCGAGACACCAGACGAACACCTCCGCAATCAGGTAGTCAGTGAACTGGCCCGCCACCAGAACGCACGTGAGGCAGCCGGCGATTGCCGCCCGGTAGCTCCCCAGTGCTTCCGGCAGACCCTGGTTGTCGAGAGGTTTCAGCCGGCGCAGTTGTCCATAGACCGATACGAGGAGGCAGCCGTAGAGAATGGCGCCGATGACACCCTGCTCGACCAGCACGGACAGCAGCGTGTTGTGGGAAGACCGCGCACCAAATTCGCCGGTCGGGGATCTCGACATGTATTTTTGCTCGAGATAGCTGGTGCTTAGCACCTCCGTGCCCCGATGGCCGGAGCCGAACGGATGATCGATGGTCATCTGGATCTGCGCTTTTACAAGTGCGAGGCGAGTGAGGGTGCTGCCGTCCACCTCCTCGACTTTCTCGACCGGCGCGGTGATGGTGCCGATGCGTTCCCAGAACGAAGCTGGCGCCATCTGCAGCAGAACCAGCAACCCGAGTATGCCGAAGCCGTAGAAGACTCGGCGGAAGCGGGCGGGCGTCGCCAGCACTGCTGCTACCCCGCCGGCCAGCAGACCGAGGACCGCACCGCGGCTCGACGTCTGTACCAGGCCATTCGCGATGAATGGCGTCGCGGCCAGCGCGACGATCCTGATCCCCTTCGAGCCGCCGAGAATGAGTGCCAAGGCCGCCAGCAGGCCCGTCGCGAGCTGCATGCCGAGCGCGTTAACATCCGCGATGCCGGGGCCCCCGACGCCCTCGAAGCGGCCATCGGCGTCTGGCGAAACCAGGACGAGCCACCCCAGATAAAAGCACCCAAGCACGTGGACGAAGAGGACGTTGCGCAGAATTTCTTCGGTCTGGACGATGGTGTAGATCAGGTATACGAGCAGCAGGTACTTGGTGAATAGGATGGCGCCCGTGAGATGGGATTGCGGATCCAGTGCCCACAGCGACTGAATCCAGAACCAGGTCACGAAGGTCAGGAAGAGCGCCAGCGCCTTGTTCTGCAGCCAGCCGGGCCGCTCGGGTAGTTTTTCGTGTCGCCACAGGGACACGAGCGTCACGAACCCGGCAAGCAGGGACCAGCGCAGGTCCGGGAGTGCCTCACCCCACCAGCGAGAGGGCGGGTTGAGGTAGAAAACGGCCACGTAGGTGTAGAGGCCGTACGCCGGGTGACGCACGAGGCTGGCAAGCAGCGCCGCGGCGAACGCGATCAGGAAGGCGATTGAAGTCAGCGACACTGTCGCACCGTACTCTTCACAGGCCGAGACTCCTGGCCCTGAGCCATTGCTCCAGCATCAGGAGGTCCCAGATGACGTAGCCGTAGTAGCCGGGATGGCCGTCGCGATGCAGAGTCTGAATTCCGGAGAGAAAGTCCGGCCTGAATATCCCGCGGGTGGCGAGCCCGGCCAGCAGATCCGACGCCATGTGGATGAGTTCAGGTGAAGTCTTGAGCCACACGCCGAACGGCAGTCCGAAGCCGTGCTTGGTCTTGTCCACGATCTGGTCCGGCAGGAAACCGCGCATGGCCTTTTTGTAGAAGTGCCGCAGATCCTGCCCGCGAATCTTGAGGTTTGCCGGGACGCGCAGCGAGAAGTCCATCAGCGCCGTATCGAGCATCGGGTAGCGCACCTCAACGCCGCCCAGCTCGCACATCCGGCCCACCTTGCGCAGGTCGTTATCGGCCAGGACGAACTTCCAGTCGTAGTAGAGCAGCTTGTCCAGGATCGGCGCATCGGACACCTCGGCCCAGGTGGCGTCCATGACGGCGACCGGATGCCCGGTATCTATCCGGGCCAGGAACTCAGGCGTGAACAGAGTCTCGGGCGTCTCGCGAAACATGAAGTTCCACGAGTGGAGGCGCTTTGGCAGCGGGATGCTGGCCTGCTGCACGTAGCTGCGGAGCTTGCCGAGGGGCCACGCCGCATCCTCCGGGATCCAGCGGGGCAGGTGCTTCTCAAGTAACCCCGTCCGGATGCCCTGCGGCAGCCGCCAGTAGTACTCGAACAGCGCTTGCCGGGTATAGTGGGGGTTGCCAGCGAAGAGCTCGTCGCCGCCGTCTCCCGCGAGCAGGCGATCAACACCGGCGCGCTCCGCCATGCGGGCGCAGAAGTACGTTGGTATGGCAGAGGAGTTGCCGAAAGGCTCATCGTAGGCGCCGGCAATGACTGGCAGCGCCGAGGCGACGTCCTCCGGCGTAACGACGTACTCCTCGCCACGGGCGCCGAACCTCGCGACCGCGATCCGCGCGAACGACAGCTCGTCGTAACCCTCGGTGTCGAAGCCAACGGAAAAAGTCCGGGCTGGCGAAGACGACGATTGAGCAAGCACCCCGACCACAGTGGAGCTGTCCAGTCCACCGCTCAGGAAAGCCCCGGGGGCCGAGGCTCCGTCCAGCGATCTCTGCACGGCGTCGCGCAGCACCCTGTGCAGTTCGTCGCCAAGGCCCTGCTGGTCGCCACGGCGGTCCTCCGACCGAAAGTCCGGTTGCCAGTAGCGCTCCTCGCGGAGGCGCCCGCCGCTCCAGCTGACGCAGCTGGCGGGAGCGACCTTGCGGACGCCAGGATAGACGGTCGAAGGGCTTGGGACCATGTGCAGGTACATGTAGTCATACAGGGCCTGCGGGTCCAGCCGGACCGCTGTGGACCGCGATTTCGCCACGGCTTCCGCCACGGCCAGGGCAGAGGAGCCGAACACCAGCTCCCCGTTCGCACCCTGCGCATAGCTGAGCGGCCGGATGCCAACCCGGTCGACGGCCAGCAGGGCCCGCTGCCGCTGTTCATCCACAATCACCGCCGCAAAGGATCCGGCCAGTTGCCCGAAAACGGCATCCCCGTGCTGGCGATAGGCCCGGAGAACGCACTCGGCCGGGGTATCCGCACCGGCGGACTGGCTGCCACGGTAGCGGGGCTGGCCATCGACGCAGACCTCAATGCCGTCGGCAGTCGCCCGGGACGGGGCCTGCCACGACGCTGGACACGATGCCGTGGGCGTACCGGCCGGCTGACCGGGGTACCAGATTCCGAAGGTGTCAGCCATGAGTACCGAAGGGCTTGCGTCGAGGGAGGCGACAATTCTTCGGGATGTCACCGGGGTTGTCCAGCAACCGCTCGACACCTGAACAAGCCGATCTGGCCGGTAACCTGCCCGGCGCTGCGTCCGTCGACTGGCTTCCTTGACTTGCAGCGGCCAGAGCGGGCAGGGTGCCGCTTGCCCCGATGGCGGGGTTGGCCTTTTTTGGACCCCGAACCGGCATGACCAACCTTCTGGCAGCAGCAACCTTCTGGACCAGTGCCACGGTCGTCGTTTACGTCTACGCCGGGTATCCCCTTGCGTTATGGCTCCTGCGCGCCCTGGGCTTTTTTAGGCCCGTGCGCCAGGCTCCGATCGAGCCACCCGTTACCCTCGTGGTCTCGGCCTACAACGAGGTCGCGGTCATTGCCGAGAAAGTGCGCAATTCCCTGGCCCTGGACTATCCGGCGGACCGGCTGCATATCCTGGTCGTTTCCGATGCCTCAAGCGACGGAACCGACGCAGCAGTCGAGGCCTTCAGGGATCCGCGCGTCGAACTGCTGCGCATGGAGGAGCGGGGCGGAAAGACTGCTGGCCTGAACGCCGCCGTCCGGCGGGCCCGTGGTGAAATCATGGTCTTTTCCGACGCCAACGCCATGTACGACGCTCTGGCCCTTCGGCATCTGGTCCGGAATTTCGCCGACCCGGAAGTTGGCGCGGTTACCGGAGAGTCACGGTATCGCATCGCGGAACAGGACGCCTCCACAGATGCAGAGAATCAGTACTGGACCTACGAATTGTGGATCAAGCGGCTGGAAAGCAGCCTTGGATCACTCGTCGGCGCCGACGGGGCAATCTACGCGCTCCGCAAGAGCCTCTACTCCGATCTCGGGGCGTCAGATCTCTCCGATTTCGTCACTCCGCTGCAGGTCGTCGAGCGGGGTTTCCGGAATGTCTACGAGGCAGAAGCATTTTCGTACGAGGGCGGGGCGGAGGGGTTCGGCGCGGAGTACCGGCGCAAGGTGCGGATAGTCAATCGCGCCTGGCGGGCCACGCTCAAGCTTCGCCGCCTCCTCAATCCATTCCGCCACGGAGTGTTCGCGCTCCAGTTCCTGTCTCACAAGGTGCTGCGCTGGTTTGTCCCGGTATTCATGCTCACTGCACTTTTCTCAAACCTGTGGCTTGCGGGCGGCTCGGTCTTCTATTCTGCAATCCTGGCGGCGCAGGCGCTGTTTTATGCCGCCGCCGCGACGGGCATGCTGCTTGAGCGCACGGGGCACCCGGTGCGGGTGCTGAACATCCCGTACTACTTCTGCGCGGTGAATATCGCCAGTCTGATGGGCATCTGGCAGGCCGTCGCTGGTCAGACCTACACGACGTGGAACAGTTCCAGACCCGCTGCACCCGGGGCCTGAGCTCCAGGTCCTCCCGGAGTGTTTCAGGCAGGCTCTGACGGCGCGGAACTTTCGTGACGCAGTTCACACTGGCGTCATGAGCCAGGCCGCGAGGTCGTCGACCGGTTCCCGGTCGAGAAACAGGCGGCACCAGAGTTCGAGGGTAATAAGACTGAAAAGCTGATCGGTGTGATCCGCCCGGTTCGCCCGGTGGTCGTCGATCAGCCGGGTTACCACCGCGGGACGCAGCAGACCGCGACGCTCCACTGCAGCGGGGGACAGCAGGCGACCGACCACGGGCTCCAGCTCCCGCTTCAGCCAGCCGCCCATGGGCGGGCCAAAGCCGCGCTTGCGGCGATCGAGAGTGACGTCGGGAATCACGCCGCGCATCGCACGTTTCAGGAGATAGCGCGTGTGCCGGCCGCGCACCCGAAGCTCCGCCGGAACGGTGGCTGCAAGGTCGACGAGCCGCTCGTCGAGCAACGGCACCCGCGACTCCAGGGAATGGGCCATGCTCATCTTGTCCGAGAGCAACAGCAGGTCGTCAGTCAGCTGGGTGCCCGAGTCTGCCAGCAGAATCCGGTCCAGTTCGTGCTCGCGGGGGTAGCGGGCCAGCAGGCGCAGCAGCGCGTCGTCGCCGCCGCTGTGCCCGCGGGCCAGTAGTTCGTCCAGCTGCCTCCGGCCGAAGACCTGCATCAGCTGGTGATAGCGCGCGGACTGTTCGACATCGGCCAGTGTGGTGAGGGTGCGGAGGTAGCGGAACATGTTCAGCAGCCGGGAGTGTCTGTCGACAGGCAGCGCCTGCGTCAGCGGCCCCAGCGTCATTCGGCGCAGCCACGCCGGAATGCGACGGATCAGGCCTACGTAGTGGGGCAGCATGTAGCGGTCGTATCCGCCCCAGAGTTCGTCGCCGCCGACACCGGACAGTACGACCTTGACGTCCCGCGCCGCGTGCTGGGAAACGAGGCTGGTGGTGACCACCGCAGAGTCCCCCGTGGGTTCGTCCAGGTGCCAGATCAGGCCGGGGAGCAGGGCGATGATCTCTGGCCGGACCAGCAGTTCCTTGTGCTCCGTGCCGTAGCGCGCCGCGATGTCCCGTGCGTAGCCCAGTTCGTTGTAGAACGCTCCTCCCGAGGATTCGTCGTAGCCGATGGAGTAGGTCCGAACCGGGCCGAGGGCTGCGGCCGCCATGTAGTGCACGATCATGGTCGAGTCGATACCGCCGCTTAAGAAAGCACCGAGCGGGACGTCACTGATCATCTGGGCTTCGACGCTGGCCGCCAGTGCGCCACGGATCTCGCGGGCCCACTCCTGCTCACTCACGCCTCCACGGGGAGACATCGTGAGCTGCCAGTAACGGCGTTCCTGGACAGTGCCATTCTCAATGACAGCGACGTGCCCCGGGGGCAGTTTTCTGATGCCGGTGAACAGGCTGTGCGGATTCGGTACGTACCCGAGCGCCAGGTATTCCTCGAGGGCTGCCGGATCCAGTTGCGCTGCGATATCCGGCCTCCGGAGCAGGGCCTTTGACTCCGAGGCGAACGCCACCGAACCGCTGGTCGTCGCGTAGTAAACGGGCTTGATGCCGAGGCGGTCCCGCCCCAGCAAGAGGCGCTTGCGGCGCTCGTCCCACAGTGCAAAGCCGAACATGCCGCGGAGCCGGGCCACGAAGTCGTCGCCGTGCTCCTCATAGAGGTGGACCAGCACTTCGGCGTCACTGCCGGTACGGAAGCGGTGACCGGCGGTCGTGAGGGCCGCGCGGAGCTCGCGGAAGTTGTAGATCTCGCCGTTGCAGACCACCGCCACGGTCCGGTCTTCATTGAAGAGGGGCTGCCGGCCACCACTGACGTCGATGATGGACAGCCGGCGCAGGCCGAGTGCAACCCGGTCTGTAACGTACAGGTCGTTGTCGTCGGGGCCCCGATGCAGCATCGCGGCGCCGGACTGGGCTACGACCTCGCGGTCCGGCTGGCGGCCGGGAGTCAATGCAGCCTCACCGTAGATGCCACACATTAGGACGTGGGTCTCATGGCAGGTTGCGCACGATGTGCGGGCCGAGTCCGTTCGCCACCCACAGCGGCAGCCGCTGCCAGGCCGCAATGGCCATGGCGAACCTGGGGTTCGATGGATTGAGGCGCGGCAGAGTGCCGCCACTACGAAGCCAGTAGTGCCAGTACATCGGCACCGGCTGGGCGCCCCACTGGCGCTTGAACTGAAATGTGCCGCTGTCCTGCGTAGAGCGGCCGAAATCAAACACGGTTGAACCCCTTTCGATTGCGCGCTTCAGGCACGTCCAGTACAGGAGCATGTTGACGCCCAGACGGTTAGCGGAGCGGAGCGAGGAGGCCCAGGGAATTTCGGTGCGGCCGCCAAAGTGCAGCAGGATGCCGGCAGCCACTGGTTCACCATTAAGTTCTGCCACCACCACGTCGACGTGCTCCCGCAGTTCCGCAGCAATCGTGGCGAAGAACGACCGGCCGTAGACGGGCGTACCCAGGTCGCGCATGTTGTGGGCGAAGACCTTATAGAACTGTGGGAGGAGTTCGGCGCCACCGATCCGGGTGGTCGCGCCCTCCTTTTGCGGTCGACGCACCTGGGAGCGCAGCTTGGATGAAAGCTTACGCCAATGTTCGTCCTCGCTGGCCTCGAGTATCGCGTGCATGGCAACCTTGTCTGTGCGCACGGGCCAGTCCGTGTCCCGCGGCCGCAGTTCGCGCAGCTCCAGGTGACTCGCGCCGAGGGAACCGGCAAGTTCTGCCGCCGCTTCGACGAGCAACTGGTCGGCGTCTGCACTCCGGGCGAGTACGCCGCCGTAGTTGACGTAAGGCAGGGAAACCAGGAAATCCCCGAACAGGCGGCTCCGGAGGCGGACGAGGGGCAGGATGCCCTCAATGCCGCTGTCGTTTCGCGCCTCAAGGTAGTGGGTATCCCACTGGAATTCCCGGGCAAAGATCCGCCGCCAGACCAGCTGATGGTAAATGGTGCTGCCGGGGGTGCCACGGGCGAAGGCATCCCACTCGCTAGTGTCGGCCGGTCCGGTGCCCAGGGCGCGTATCGCGAGCGTCATGCTGCGGGCTTGAGTCCCAGTACCTGGTCGTAGCGATCCCAGCGGAAATCCCGCAGCAGGCGCCGCAGCCGTGGCTCGGTGCGGTGCAGGTTGACGTAGTGCCTGAATCTTGACCGCGGTCGGGCGTCCGCAACCCGGGGCTGGTCCGGGTCGATTTCCCACGGGTGCATGTAGAAGAAGTGCGGCTGCTGATCCTGCGCGTGCAACCGCCGTATCGCCCAGCGAAACAGCGGGTACGGGAAAAATCGGAAAAATCCGCCGCCGCCGCAGGCCCAGAGCCGACCGGCCACCTCGACAGTACTGGCAGGGCACTCAGTCAGCCTCCGGGCTGCGGTGGGCTGATGACTGAAGCGGGGGGCCCCGGGGAAACCGTAGATGTCGTGCTGGACCGGCACGATGCTTGACGAATACTGGTAACCGACCCGCTCCAGCTCGTCGAAGGCCCAGGCGCTGGCCGGGATCACGGAAAAGCTGGCTGCGCGGTACCCGGTGACCTGCACACCCGCGATGTTCTCGAGGATGGCCTTGCTGGAGCGGGCATCCTCCCGGAACTCGGCGGGGGTCTGCGCGTAGACCGGAATGTGCTCACAGCCGTGGCTCGCGATCTCGTGGCCGGCC
The DNA here is from genome assembly GCA_031395645.1 of Gammaproteobacteria bacterium. GTDB lineage: Bacteria > Pseudomonadota > Gammaproteobacteria > Steroidobacterales > SHZI01. The sequence goes on from JANNJM010000025.1 coordinate 17,422, forward strand.
GCGGCTATCGTGCGCACGAGCTGCGGATGCCGCTCGGCCACCCAGGCCAGCGTGAAGAATGTCGCGTGTACACCGTGCTCGCCGAACAGTTCGAGAAGCCGGTTGACGTTGCGCTCGACCCGCGATGGTGTCGTGTCCCACGCCGCCCGGGGAACACAATCAGCAAAGGCCTGAACCTGGAAGTGCTCTTCCACGTCCACCGACATGCCATTGAGGAAGCGCGATGCCGCCGCCGCTGGTGCAGCACCGCTGCGTGCCAGATCGGGTCGGCTGTCAGGTGGCTCGGTTGGCACGGGTGCGGATTGATCGGGAAAAAAAGCGGAATCAGCGAAAGCTGTAGTTGGCCAACAGGCCGACTTGTATTTCTTCGTAGTTGTCCTTGAGATCGTCAGATCCCCGTTGCTGGTAGCGGGCCAGCCAGCCCTCCAGAGTCAGCTTTCGTCCGAGCGCGTAGGTCCCCACAAGCCGGGCAGTGATCAGCTGGTCGTTGTTGCCGTCCCGGAACTCGCGATTAACTATTTCCCCCTCGAGGCCCGCGGTGGTCCGTGGGCCGACTTGCCGCAATACGCGTCCCTTGACGCCAACCTGGAGTTCCTCGCTCTGGTTGGTGGCGTCGCCAGGCTCGGGCTCCTCATCTTCCTCCCGGGCGAGGAATTCGTCACGCTTCTCGTTAAAGGCGACGACCTCAATCTTGTTGCGCCCCAGTTCCTTCAGCAGAGTCAATGACAGCAACCGGTAGACGAAGCGATCGCCGATGCCGGGTCGGTCGATGTTGCCCGGCACTCCCGGCGGCTGGGGCGTAGGGTCGGTCGTGCGCTGTTCAAAGAGTTTCTCCTGGACTGACGGATCTTCCCGGTACGCCAGTTCGATGCTGCCCTTGTTCAGCTCCCGCCGGACCTTGGCGTTCAGCATCGAACCAAAGCTTCGTTCGCCGAATGCGGCTTCCACGAGGGTGCGGGCCGTGGCCCGCCGGAGGCCGAGCTCCCAGTAGCTGTCCTCAAGCTTGCCGGTTTTGAAGTCCCGATAGTCGTTCTCGAGGCCAGTGGAACCGAAGACAAAGAAATCCCCCGCCTGGCGGAGTCCGTAGGTGAGCGTCAGATAGGCCAGCTGGGACTTGTTGTCGCTCCCGGTCTCATATTTGTAAACCTCGTAGTCATGAAACAGCCCCCACGCCAGTCCACGGTTCTGTTCCTCGCTGGTGATGGCAGTGTGGGCCTCCTGGTAGTCGACGTCCTGTATATCCGGCTGATCGACGTCCGGGACAGGCGGCGTGTCAAAGCTGAAGCTGACCGTGCCCAGGACGTAGCGCATGTCGATGCCGACACCGAACAGTCTGGTTTGCAGGTGCGGGCTGGTCTCAAGGACTAACTGGTCCGTCCGGCCATCGACGATCGACACGTTGCTGTTGAAGGGGCTGAACTCGGGACTGATCAGCTGCTGTGACTGGTCCGCGGCGCTTTCCAGAGTCAGTAAATCCTTGATGAGCGTCAGGTCGAGCGCCGCACTACCGGCGCTGAAACTCGCGTTGCTCTCGTCGGTTTCGGAAAATCGCAGGTAAGAGTAGGTGTAGTCGGCCCTGAGATCGATGCGCGGGGACTTGTGGCTAACGTCGATCCGGGGATCCACGCGGGTGACGACGTCGCTGATCTCGGGGTCCAGCGGGTCAATGCCGGGGGTCAGCGTCAGATTACTGGTATAGACCGCGCCCACCGAAACCGAAGGGCGAACCTCCAGGGCACCGGCGACGGGCACTGCGCAGGCGCAGGCCAGCAGCAGGCTCGTTCTGAGCAAGTCAGGCCGCATCATAGGCGCCTGCGTAGTAGTCGCCGCCGTAGAGGGAGGTCAGGCCACCCACGGCTTTGTTCAGGACCAGGCCGACGGGCTTCTCGCCGCCAATCGACTCCACTATTTCCCTCATCTCGCTTTGCTTGGTAACGCCGGTTTCTACCACCACGATGATCTGGTGGGCCAGTTCGAGGATGGCGTGCGCATCCGGCGTGGACAGGAGGGGCGGGGTATCGAGAATGATGATACGGGTGGGATCGTCTTCCGAGAACCGGCGCATGAGCTGCTTTGCACGCTCGCTGTTGAGCAGTTCCGAGGATTCCTTGGTTTGCCGGCCAGTTGGTATAACCCTCAGGCCGGGAATCTCTGTCGCGACGAGCGTGGACTCCAGGGACACGTCCGGATCGTCGACAGCGTCGAAGAACCCGATACGATCGCCCAGCTCCAGACCCTTGGTCAGCGTGGCCCTGATGTTGTCCAGGTCGATGATGACGACCGACAGTTCGCGAGCACGGGTCAACGCCACCGCAAGGGACGCAGACACGAAGCTCTTGCCCGCACCCGGTCTCGCGCTCGTGATCATCACGACATTGGCAGTGCCGTCGGCCAGTGGGCCAAATGCATTCTGCAGGATCGGGCGCTTCAGGTGCCGGAGCTGCTCGATCAGCGCCGGATCCTGCTCTGGATCCGGCAGCATGCCGATGTTCGCAAGCCGCAGGAAGTTCGCGGGCTCACCGGAATTGTTGTCCCGCGAGCGTGGAGTCCGCGCATCTGGCAGGCGGCGTCCTGCCGGCTTGCCGGAAACCGCGGAAGTCCCGGCATCCCGGATACGAATGGCTTTCTCAATGATGCTCATAGGGTGATGCTCATAGGATGCCGATGCTCATAAGATGTCAGCCCGCCAGCAATTGTTTGAGCGGTGCGAGGCCGTCCCCGCCGGTCACATTGACGAGGATGCACACGATCACCAGCGCGCCGGCCCCGATAGCAAACGGACGGAGCTGATCCGGGACAATGGCTCCGGTGCGGCGCGGCAGCGTGCCGAACACAGGGATGGCGAGCGCCTCCTTGAGGTGGGTCGATGAGTAGAAAACGGGGTCGAGCATGTTGAGGGCGAAGGCCAGGAAGCTGCCTGCACCGAGGCCGGCGAGCAGCACGAGCAGGTTGAGAAGACTTCGATTTGGCGAGGCTGGGTTCAGTGGCTCGCGCGGCGGTTCCAGGATGTCAAACACCACCGATTCACTATCCTGCTGCACCTGGTCGGCAAGACGGGCGGATTCCAGTCGCTGCAGCAGGGTTTCGTGCTGTCGCCTGACCACTTCGTAGTCCCGGTTCAGGCGGTTCAACTGGGCTTCGACCTCCGGAATCGTGTCAATCATCCGACGGAGATAGGCAACGGCGGCCCGCTTTTCACCCAGTTGCGAGCGCAGGCCGGCCAGCTCGACTTCGGCGCGGCTCAGCGCCATGCGCATTTCCTGGTAGACCGGGTTCAGATTCAGGGCCGCCGAGGGAGTGCTGCCGCCTGCACCCGACCGATTACGGGCTCGTTCCTCTGCCTGGAGGCGGTAGAGGTCCTCGAGGGTCTTGTTCACGTTCACGATGTCGGGGTGCCGGTCAGTGAACTTCAGCCGGAGCTGGGCCAGCTGCGTTTCGAAACTGGTGATCGTCGCATCCACTGAAGTTGACCCACCGCCCCCGCCCTTGCTGGCGTCGGCCAGGCCGAACGACGGCTCTTCGCCCTCCAGTTGCCGCTCGAGTTCGCTCTTGCGCTGCGCGACGGACGAGACCTGTTCTTCCAGGGCCCGCAGGGTGTCCTGCGCCGTCCGCATGCGAACGAAATAGTCGCCGCCTTCCCCGGGCATGACCCCAACGTTGCGCTTTTTGAACTCGGCAAGGCGCTCCTCGGCTTCCACCAGCCGCTTTTCGTAGACAGCGATCTGACTGGTAATGAATTTCTGGGCCTGGACGGAATCGGAACGATCCGCAGTCAGCGAGTTCTGCATGAAGTTGGTGAGCAGGGCCTGCACCACGTCCCGCGCCATCGTCGGACTGGCGTCCTGGAAGCCAATCAGGTAGATGTCCTCGCCCTGGGCCTTGGTGATCGAGATGCGCTGCCTGATCTCCGCGATCAGGGCTTCGCCCGCCTCGGGAGGGGTATCCGCGGCCAGGAGTCCGGTACTCGTTGCCACTGCTTCAAGTTGTGGCCGGCTGAGCATGGCCTGCGTCATCATCCCCACCTGGCTCAGGGTGTCCGTCTTTACCGCGAGGCCCTCGAGCAGCGGCTTAAGGATCGTCTCGGTATTCAGGTAGACCCGCGCCGACGCGTCGTAGCGGTTCGGCAATGTGAGAATGAACAGCCAGCCCACGATGGCGACGATCCAGGCGAGGATCAGGCCCAGCCAGCGAAAGCGCCACATGCCGAAGGCCTGCTCGATGAGCATCAGCCGCAAGTGGGCCACGTTCACTGGTTTTGCCGGCGCCATCGTCCTGCCTGTCAGTTGTCGGCCCGAAGAGGGTCCGCGTTGCTGATCAAAAACGTGTGTTTCAGAGTCGTGATTCCGGGATGATCAAGACATCCCCGGGCCGCATCGCCATGTTGGCCGCAATCTTGCCCTTGTTCAGCAGGTCATCCAGCCGGACCGGGATCTCCTCCTGCTTGCCGCCAGTGCGACGCACAATCTTCGCCCGGTTGCCGGCCGCGTTCGCGGACAGGCCTCCCACCTGGATCATGACGTCCAGCAGGGTCAGTTCCTGCCGAAAGGGGATGGCCTGCGGTGCGGCCGCCTGGCCGACCACCCGCACCTGGGTGCTGAACGTGCCGACGAAGTTCGAGACGATGACGTTGACCTTGGGCGAGCGGATGTACTCAGCGAGGGCGATCTCGATATCCCGTGCCAGGTTGGTTGGCGTCTTGCCCACGGCGGGCATGTCTTCGACCAGCGGTGTCGATATGCGGCCGTCAGGGCGGACCGGCAGCGATACCGACACTTCGGGATGCTGCCAGACGAAGATCTGGACCGTGTCGCCAGGCCCGATCACGTACTCGTCAACGGCCACATCCGGCGCCGCAGCGGGTGCCGCGGTGGTCTTCGTACTGGCGCAGCCGCCAAGCGCGAGGGCCGAAAGGCTCAAGACGGCAATCAGGAGTGCGTCACGCATGAGATCATCCCCCGCAGGCTAATGAAAAACCACGGTAAGTATTATAGATAAGGCCCGGTTGGTACAGGCATCTTTGTTTTTCGGTATCGGGCCAGAGAGCCAATGGACCGTGCTCCGGGCTGCCCGCGCTATACGCACACTTTGGGGCCACTGGCGCTGGCGTTCCGTGACCGGCTTCAAGGAAGCGGTGAGTCACCAGGACGGCCCCCGGCCGGTCGGCGGTACGTCCTGTATTGCCCGTCGGTAACCTGCGAAGATAGCACTGCAACATGACCCCGGGTTCCCCATGCCTATTCCCCTGATTGCGCATATTCTGCATCGGCTGGACTATGGCGGCCTGGAGAACGGCCTGGTGAACCTGATCAACGGGTTGCCAGCGGACCGATTCGGTCATGCCGTGATCTGTCTGGCGGGATATTCGGATTTTCGTCACAGGCTTCGCCGCGATGACGTCCAGGTGTATTCCCTCGACAAGCGCCCGGGCCAGGATTTGCCGGCATATGGCCGCCTTTGGCGCCTCCTTCGACGCCTGCGGCCGACGGCGGTGCATACCCGCAATGCTGGCACCGTGGATTGTGCGCCCGTGGCCTGGTCGGCCGGCGTTCCGATCCGTATTCACGGCTACCACGGTTGGGACGTCGATGATCTGCACGGCGATCGACCACGCCGTGCGGTGGTGCGCCGGCTGTGCGCGCGGGTGATTACCCGTCACGTGACGGTCTCGCGCCATCTCGCGCAGTGGCTGCAGAGTACAGACGGGGTGCTACCTAAGGACATCAGCCAGATCTACAACGGCGTGGATGTCGCGCGCTTTTCCTCCGGTGCGTCCGCAGCTCCCCCACTGTTCCCGCCGGCCGTGACCGGCCGTCTATTTGTCATCGGGTCGGTGTCGCGCCTGGAGGCCGTGAAGGATCCCTGCACCCTGGCGCTGGCGTTTGCCGAGCTCGTCGGCCGGCAGCCGGCCTACCGGCATCGTTTGCGCCTGGCCATCGTCGGCGACGGCAGCCTCCGCCAGAAAGTCCAGGAGATTCTGGCGGCAGGGGGTTGTCAGGACCTCGCGGTGATTACCGGCTGGCGGGATGATATTCCGGAGCTCATGCGCCAGCTGGACGTGTTCGTGCTGCCGTCCATCAATGAAGGCATTTCGAACACCATTCTGGAGGCCATGGCCTGCGGGTTGCCCGTCGTGGCGACGGCAGTCGGCGGCAATTCTGAACTGGTGGTAGAGGGCGAAAACGGCGCTCTGGTGCCGCCCGCGTCGCCGACAGCGCTGGCCGATGCCCTGGAGCGCTATGTGCAGGATGCCGGGCTGACGGCGTCGCAGTCCCGGGCGTCACGGCATCGGGCGGAGACCGAGTTCAGCCTCGCCGGGATGCTGGGCCGCTATGCGGACCTGTACGCCGAACTGTTGCCCCGCGCGGCCCGGCAGGCGGCCTGACCCTCATGTGCGGCATCGCGGGCATGCTTGCGGTACGGGGCTCTCCCGCGATCAATCGGTCGCTGCTGGAGGCCATGAACGGCCGCATCGCGCACCGGGGACCGGATGGTGCCGGTTGCCACGTCGAGCCCGACGTCGGGCTGGCCCACCGCCGGCTGTCCATCATCGATCTGGCGACCGGCGAGCAGCCGATGTTCAACGAGGACGGGACTGTCTGCGTGGTCTTCAACGGGGAGATCTACAACTTTTCGGCTCTCGTCGACGAACTCCTGGCGCTGGGACACCGGTTCCACACCCGTTCCGACACGGAGGTCATTGTTCACGCCTGGGAGCAGTGGGGCAGGGAGTGCGTCACCCGCTTCGACGGCATGTTCGCTTTTGCCGTCTGGGACCGTAACCGGCGCACCCTGTTCCTGGCGCGGGACCGCTTGGGCATCAAGCCGCTCTACTATGCACAGCTGCCGGGCGGGCATTTGGTGTTCGGTTCCGAACTGAAGGCGCTGGCCGAGCATCCCGAGTTCCCGCGCCAGATCGACCCCACGGCGGTCGAGGACTACTTCACCTTTGGTTACGTGCCGGAACCGAAGACGATCTATGCCGGGGTTTACAAGCTCCGTCCCGGCTGGCGCCTTCTCCACGACCTGCGTGCCGGCGGGCAGCCACAACTGGACCAGTACTGGGACCTCCGCTACGACCAGGTCGGGGACGTGCCGGCGGACCCCCGGGCGCTTCAGGAAGAGCTGCTGGCGCGACTCGGGCGCGCCGTCCGCGCCGAGATGATTGCAGATGTGCCCCTTGGCGCCTTCCTGTCCGGCGGCGTTGACTCGAGTGCCGTCGTCGCGATGATGGCGCAGGCGGCAACCTTGCCGGTGAAGACCTGCTCGATTGCCGTCGATGAGCCTGCCTACGACGAATCAGCCTACGCGCGCCAGGTGGCCGCATTGCTGGCAACGGATCACGCCGAAAACCGGGTCAAGGTCGATGACCTGACGCTGCTCGACCAACTGGTCGACACCTACGACGAGCCCTACGCCGACAGTTCCGCGATTCCCACCTACCGGTTGTGCGCTGCGACCCGCCAGCATGTGAAGGTGGCGCTCTCCGGCGACGGTGGTGACGAGAACTTCGCCGGTTACCGGCGCTACAGGCTGTTTGCCGGCGAGGAAAGCGTGCGTGCGTGGATCCCGGATGCCCTGCGCAAGCCTCTGTTTGGCCTGCTGGGCCGCTGGTATCCGAAGCTCGACTGGGCGCCACGCTTCGTCCGCGGCAAGAGCACCTTTCAGGCCCTCACACGCGATAGCGCGGGCGCCTACCTGCACGCCGTATCCATAGCCCAGGACGACCTCCGCGCCGAACTGTACGCGCCCCGCTTCCGTGCTGATCTCGGAGGCTACCGGTCGCGCGAGGTGTTCGACCAGTACCTCCGTGGCAGGGAATTTCCCAATACGCTGACGATGGCCCAGTTTCTGGACTTCAAGACCTACATCCCGGGCGACATCCTGACCAAAGTTGACCGGGCGAGCATGGCCCACGGTCTCGAGGTGCGCGTGCCGCTTTTGGACCACCATTTCGTCGAATGGGTTGCACGCATCCCGTCCGCCCTCAAGCTCAAGCGCGGCGAGGGCAAGTACGTCTTCAAGAAGAGCCTGGAGAAGCTCCTGCCGGATGAAATTCTTTATCGGAAAAAGATGGGCTTCTCCGTGCCGCTGGACCGCTGGTTCCGTGGGCCCCTTGCGGGCCAGGTGCGGGCGCTCGCGACCAGTCCCAACCTCCTGGCAACCGGCTTTTTTGACCCGGCAAGTCTCGAAAGGGTCGTCACGCGGCATCTTGCGGGGCGTCGCGATCACAGCGCCCTCATCTGGGCGCTGCTGATGTTCGACGGGTTCATGCGCCGGCACGTGGCGCGCTGATCCTGCCGTGATCAACGTGGTCACGATCACCAGTCTGTATCCGAATTCCGAGCAGACGAGGCACGGCATTTTCGTCGAGGAGCGTCTGCGGCACCTGGCGGCAACTGGTCGCTTCAACGTCCACGTTGTCGCGCCAGTACCCTGGTTTCCATTGCGCTCGGACGCCTTCGGCCGCTATGGCCGGTACGCACGCGTGCCGCGGTCGGAGGAACGCCTCGGGCGGGTCGTTCTGCACCCGCGCTTCGTCTTGATTCCAAAGGTCGGCCTGGCGGCGGCGCCATTCCTGTACGCCGCGGGAATTGTCACCCTGCTGCGCCGGATCCTGGCCAGCCTGCGGGGACCGGTCGTGCTCGACGGGCACTTTCTCTATCCCGATGGTGTTGCCACCGCACTGCTGGCCCGCCACTTCGGGTTGCCCTACGTCCTCACCGGCCGGGGGCAGGATGTCACCTTGTTCCCCCGCTACGCAGTGCCGAGGGCGCTGATCCGCTGGGCCTGTAGCGGGGCGAGCTGCGTCGTGACGGTGTCAGAGGGGCTGCGCGGTGCGCTGCTCGATCTGGGCGTGTCTGCAGAGCGCGTGGTGACGCTTCGCAACGGCGTAGACCTCGAGAAGTTTCGACCGGGCGACCGCACCAGTGCCCGGGAGCAGGTCGGTTTCGTCCGGCGGACGCTGCTGGCCGTCGGCAATCTGGTCGACGTCAAGGATCACGACCTGCTCATCCGGGCCCTGCCGCTGGTCCCGGATACTGACCTCGTCATCGTCGGCGAGGGGCCGCTCCGCGATCGGCTGCTCACTGTGGCGCGCGAACTTGGGGTCGGCAATCGAGTACGGATACTGCCCAATGTCCTTCAGGAGCAGCTGGTCAGCTATTACGTCGCTGCTGACCTGTCCGTGCTCACGTCCCGTCACGAGGGCATGCCGAACGTAGTGCTGGAAAGCCTGGCCTGCGGCACGCCCGTGGTCGCCATCCCTGTCGGGGGTGTGCCCGAACTGCTGAATCACCCCGCGGCGGGCTTGCTCGTGCCGGAGCGCACGCCTGCAAGCCTTGCGGCAGGCATTAATGCACTGTTAGCGAATCCGCCGTTATCTGACCAAACCCGTGCACATGCCGCGAACCTGGGCTGGCAGCCGACGATCTCAGGCCTCGCTGCCGTGCTGGAGCAGGCAGTTCCTGGCGGACCGGCCGGCCGGTACTGATGGTGAGAACGACCCTGAACGCCACACCCCGGATTACCATCGGGATGCCGGTTTTCAACGGCGCGGCGACGATTGCGGTGGCAATTGAAGCACTGCTGGCCCAGACCTTCGGCGATTTCGAATTGATCGTGAGCGACAACGCTTCGACAGACGCCACAAGCGACATCGTTGCAACTCTGGCCGCCGAGGATGGCCGGATCCGCTATCTGCGCCACGCGACCAATATCGGTGCCAATAACAACTACAGCCACCTGGCCGTGGTTGCCAGGGGCGAGTTTCTCAAGTGGGCCTCGGCCAGCGACTGGTGCGCGCCGACTTTTCTGGAGCGCTGCCTTGCGCTGCTGATGCGTGATGCCGACGCCGTGCTGGCCGCCCCGCGTACCCGCCTCTTCGCAGGCGAGCGCTCCAGCGCGCTGGACTATCCGGACGACATCGAGATTCTCGACGCCACCCCTTCGGGTCGCCTGATCCATCTGCACAGCATCATCCAGTTGAACAACGTGTTCAATGGCCTCATCAGGTTATCTGCGTTGCGGCGCACGCGGCTCATCGAGCCGTACCAGCAGGCCGACACGGTGCTGATGGGGCATCTTGCACTCCTTGGCAAATTTCTCCTGGTGGACGAGCCGCTTTTCTACCGACGGATGGAGCCCGCGACCTCAACGGCGCTGCAGGACGCCGACGCCGTGCGCCGCCACCACTATCCGGAGGCCACTGCCGGCATGCTTCTGCAGGGAGTGAAGCGGCACATCGGGTGGTTCCGGGCCGCCTTTGCCGCCCCGATGCCGGCCAGCGAGCGGTTGCGGGTCTTACACTACCTGGCAAGGCAAATGCGCCGGGACCGGCAGGCCCTGGCAGCCGACCTGGCTGGCGTCTGGGCTTTCGCCGCGCGGCGTTCGGTCTGAAAGACCTGGGGGAAGGCAGGATGGTGCTACACCGATTAACGCTGGATGACCACATCCTTGGGGAGGTGGCGAAGCGCGGCGTGGCCATGCACGCCCTGGTGCGCGAACTCTTCCCCCTCCCGCGCAGCATTACCGGGGCTGGCCTCCGGGCGACCGTGCGCCGGCTGAATGAGATCGTGCCTCTCGAAGTCACCGAAGTGCCGAGCGGGACCGCCGCATTCGACTGGACGGTGCCGGACGAGTGGGCAATCGACGAGGCGTACATCGAGGACGGGGCCGGGCGGCGCATCGTGGACCTCGCGGCATCCAACCTCCACGTCGTCGGCTATAGCACACCCGTCGACGTGATCTTGACGCTGCAGGAATTGCAGACGCACCTGCACTCCATGCCGGAGCACCCGGACTGGATCCCCTATCGGACGTCGTACTACGCGCCGTCGTGGGGCTTTTGCCTGGCGGACCGCGTCCGGAGGGCATTGCCTGAGGGGCGCTACCGGGCGGTCATCCGGTCCCGATGTGCGCCTGGCAGCCTGACACTGGCCGAGCATCTCCATGTCGGGGCCACGCCCGACGAGGTACTGGTCTTCGCCCACAACTGCCATCCGTCACTGGCCAACGACAACCTGTCCGGTCTGGTCGTGGCAACGCACCTGGCGGATTGGTTGCGGGGACGCCGGACGCGTTATTCCTACCGGTTCGTGTTTGCTCCGGCGACGATCGGTTCGATCACGTGGCTGTCGCGCCAGGGCGCCGCGCTCTCCCGCATCCGGCACGGGCTCGTATTGTCACTGCTCGGGGGCACTGGGGCCTTCCACTACAAGAAATCCCGCGACGGTAACTGCCCCATCGACCGGACCGCTCCCCGCGTGCTGCGGGCGGCATACTCCGATGCACGGGTCATGGAGTTTTCACCATGGGGCTACGACGAGCGCCAGTTCGGGTCCCCTGGCATCAATCTGCCGATGGGGCGGCTCACCCGCACCCCCAATGGCGAGTTTCCCGAGTACCACACGTCGGCGGACAACCCGGACTTCCTGAGAGGCGACCAGCTGGGCGAAGCCTGGCTCGCCTGTCTCCGCATCTTTGCCGCGCTCGAATCAGACCGGCGGTACGTCAACGTTGAGCCCCGTGGCGAGCCCCAGTTGGGGCGCAGGGGACTGTACCGGACGACCGGCGGGCACCGTCAGGTGCCTGAGCGCCAGCTGGCCCTGCTCTGGGTATTGAGTGAGTCCGATGGCAGCGTGTCAATTGAGGATATCGCCGACCGGGCCGGGCTGCCTCTTGCCCTGATCTCCGAGGCAGCCGGGGATCTCGAGAGTGCCGGCCTGCTTGCTAAGGCACCATGAGCCGGGTCATGGAGCTTCAAGATATCTGGAGGACAATGGCATGAGTCAAGGCACTGTACGCACACAACGGCCGCTGGGCCTCCGCGCGGGAGACTGGGTCGTGGTTCGCTCGCGCGAGGAGATCCTCGCCACGCTGGACGGTAACGCCCGGCTGGACGCGCTGCCATTCCAGCCGGAGATGCTCGCTTTCTGCGGCCAGCGGCTTCGCGTGGCCAAGGTGGCGCACAAGACCTGCGACAACATCAGGAAGACTATGGGCCGCCGGATGCAGGCGGCCGTGCACCTCGAGGGAGCGCGCTGTGACGGAGGCGGCCACGGTGGCTGCCAGGCCGACTGCGTCTTTTTCTGGAAGGAGGCGTGGCTGCAGAGGGCTGATGCCCCCGGGGCCACTGGCACTGCTCCGGCCTCTGGTGGGTGTACAGAGGAAACGGTGCAGCGAAGCGCACGGGCTCCCGGGCAGGAAGCGGCTGGTGGTCCTGTCTGGGTGTGCCAGACCACCGCGCTCTACGAGGCAACCACGTTACTCCGCTGGTGGGACGTCCGGCAGTACATCCGGGATGTGACCACAGGTAATCACACCGCCTGGCACATCGTGAAGATACTGCTCGCTGCCGGCTACAGGCACCTGGTGAATATCGGACCAGGATTCAACCTGAAGGTCTCCCTGTACGACTCGTTGCAGAAACTCCGCGGGGGCAAGCCCTTCCCGGTTCTCAAGGCGCAAATCGAGCCGGGGCAGCCCACCCCGACCGAGGTCCTCAACCTCAAACCCGGTGAGTGGGTGGAGGTGCGTTCGGCCGAGGAAATTGGTGCCACGATTACGCGCGACGGCATGAACCGCGGCATGCGTTACGACATGGAAATGCTCAAGTATTCCGGCGGCAAGTACCGCGTGCAGATGCGTGTGGACCGTCTGATCAACGAGCAGACTGGCAAGATGATGGAGATGAAGAGCCCATGCATCCAGCTCGAAGACGTCTACTGCCGTGCTGAGTGTACGCCGGGGCGCCTTGGGTGCCCGCGGGCATCCAACAGCTACTGGCGGGAAATCTGGCTGCGCCGGACCGAGGCGCCGTGATCAGGTCTGGTTCGCAGGGACGGCCGCTGCCGCGGCTCCGCCCCGGCGCACACGCATGAGCCAGTCGATAATCTGACGGAGCCTTCCCCGGTGCAGTGCCCACGTGGTCAGGCCGTAGGTGCCGGCTCCCAGCAGTATCGAGGCGGCGAGGCGTACGCCCGGTGACCAGGCGGGTGCTACATACGTCTGGAACGGCAGAAGAACCAGGGCCATCGCGACTGCTCCGTCCAGCCCGAGTCGCAAGGCCTTCAGGTATTCCGCCGCCGTCAGATCGAGAATCCGCCGCACACGGGTAAACGAGTATGCCGATAGCGACGGATGAATCACGAGCCATGCCGCCGCGATGCCCCCGGTGCCCCAGTTGCTGCCGACGATGAATCCTGTAAGCAACAGGACAGCCCCGGCGATCGAAGTCCACATCATGAACTGGGTTTCGCGTACGGCAATGTACAGATGAGCATAGAGGCTGGTCACCGAGCGGGCGCCCGCGTACAGGGCGAGGAGCGCCAGCGGGGTCGCTGCATCGAGCCACTTCGAACCGAGGACCACAGCCACCAGGTCGTGACCGACCAGCGCTATCCCGACCGAGGCGGGAAACGTTGCGAGACAGAGGATTTCGGAAAGATTGAGGAAGTACCGCCGGAGCGCCGGACGATCGTTCTGTACGGCGCTGAACAGGCTGGGTGTCACGTCCGACAGCAGCATCGTTACCTTTTCGATCGGACTCGTCGCGAGTGTCCACGCCAGTGAGTAGTGACCCACTGCCACCTGCCCGAGCCGCCGGGCTGCCACGGCAAAATCGCCGTCCTGGTAAACGACGTACGCCAGGCGACTGATGATGACGTCGCGACTGAAGTTCACCACCTCCTTGAGACCGTCGAGACGCGGTCTGGCAAAGGGCACGCGGCGGCAGTACAGCGTGCAGGCCGTCGTGAGTCCGGCTGCGACCAGACTTCCGAGCACCAGCGCCCAGTAACGTAATCCGAGGAGAGCGCCGCACAGGGTCACGGCGGGCACGATCAGTCCACGCGCGATATCGATCATGGCAAGCGTGCGAAACCTGAGTTCGCGCCGGAGCAAGGCCGCGGGAACCGTTTCCAGGGAGTAAATCAGAAAAGTGCAGCCCACTGCCACCACGACCGGCGGCAATGCCGGTGCCCGGAAGAACAGGCCGAGCGGGTACGCCATGCTGGCGGTGAAAAGGGTGCCTGCGAGGCCCAGCAACAGACTGAGGGAATTAAGCTGCTGCAGTTTTTCCGGCGCCAGTTCGCGCAGGGTTACAACCGCGCTACCAACGCCAAACTCGCTGAGCGTCATCACGATGCCCAGGAATACGCTGGCCATGACCATGAGTCCGTAGTCCGACGGCATCAGGATCCGGGCCACGAATATCGTGCTTACCCAGGCGAGGATCTGCGTGGAGTATTTCGCGGCGCCGGCCCACGCCACTCCTGTGAGGGCCGATCGGTCCAGGGAGTTGCTGTCGGTATCCTTGGAATCTGCTGAACTAGGCACGCGCCATCAACGGGACTGAGGTCGCCAGACTTCCCAGGGCGCCTCGCCCTGCGCGTACATGCGGTCGAGCACGAATTTGTCCTTGAGGCTGTCCATGGCCCGCCAGAAACCCGGGTGCCGGTACGAGGTCAGCTTGCGCTCAGCGATCAGGCGCCGGAACGGTTCTTCCACCAGTTCCTCGCCAGGGCGCAGATAGTCGAAGATGTCCTGGCGCAACACGAAAAAGCCGCCGTTGACCCAGTAATCCGCGGCCTTGCCCCCAAAGTCCGTAACGTAGCCCTGTTCGTCAGAGAGGATGGCGTGGAAGCTCTGCTGGGAACGGGTGGCCACGAAGGACGCGGTAACGTTCTTCGCGTGGAAATCGGCGATGACCGCATGCATGTCCAGGTCCGACAGCCCATCGCTGTAGTTGGCGAGGAACTCCTTCTCCCCCGCGACATACTGACGGACTGCGAGCAGGCGTTCACCGATGCACGCATGGAGCCCTGTGTCGACGAACGTGATCCGCCAGTCCTGAATGTCGGACTTCAGGAGTTCGATGTGTTTGCCGCCCTCACTGAGCACGAAGTCGTTGGACAGGGCCTCCTGGTAGTTGAGGAAGTACTCCCGGATCAGGTCGCCCCGGTACCCCAGGCAGAGGATGAAATCCGTGTGGCCAAAGTGCGCGTAGTAGCGCATGAGATGCCACATGATCGGCCGGTAGCCGATATTGACCAGTGGTTTTGGCACGGTGTCCGAATGCTCCCGGAGCCGCGTACCCAGACCACCGCAGAAAAGTACAACTTTCATCGCGACAAAATAGCTCAACACACAGGTCGTTAGATAGGGAGCGGGTAGCAATCCGCGGTTAGCCGCGGCCGGAGCGGAAGGATTTAGAGCGTGAGGCAGACCTTTGGCGCGAAGAAGGCCTCCGCCAGGCCGTCCGGTGCATTAGCCTCGACCCCACGGAGCCTTGGGAGGGCGCGGAAGGTATCCGCCGTAAACCACGCTTTGCCGGCCTGGGACTGAAAACTGCCGATTATCAGGTCGACCTTGCGCCGGACGACCACCTCGGTCAGGGGCACGAAGGCATTGGGCCGCCCGAGATCGCCGTCGTATTTTGGAATCTCGTATTCGAGGATAAGGTGGTCACGCCAAGTGTTCCAGGTCAGCTCGCCGGCCAGCCGGTGATCCTGGTGAAAGTCGCCCCGGTGGTGTGTGAGTATGAGATCGGGAGTCATGGCGCGCTTCAGTTCCTCGAAGCAGTCCTTCAACTCGGCGCCGGCCCAGGGCAGGAACCCGTCGCGAAACTCCCTGATCACAATGTTGTGAGACCGTACGCCCTGCAGGAACCCCGCAGCGCTCACTCTGGCCTCTGCCGCGCGGGTTGGGGTGGAAGTCAGTACCACCCAGTCCACGTGCAGTTCGGGGTGGCGCTCGAGCAGCCTTAGCACGGTACCGCCGCAGCCGATCTCAATGTCGTCGCAATGGGCGCCGATACACAGCAGGTGGCGCAGGTTGCTTCCGGAACCGACGTCCAGATGCCGCATGCTCAGCCTGCCCGGAAAGCGATCGAGAGATTGCAGAGCATGGTCCCAGGGAATCCCGTCAGGCCTGCCAGTAGTAGTGGTCGTCGATCTGGCGGGTGGCCAGCAGGTACTTGATCTGCTTCAGCCGGGTAAACGCGCGGAAATCAAATACGCTCTGGTCCATGGCAATACGCTCGAAGACGGTCCGTAACTGGATGGCTCCCTGGCGGGCATTGAGCTGACACCTGAAATCGGGAATATGCCGATGCAGCTTCGCGAACGATACCCGGTAGCTGCGGTTGTCGGCTGATTCCTTGCCCACTTCCAGCGTGCAGGACGGAAACACTTCGGCCACGATTTCAGCGATCTCGCGCACCCTATAGTTCTGCGCATCGTCACCCACGTTGAAGATCTGGTTGTGGATGGTTTCCGAAGGTGCTTTAAGCACCCGAAGAACAGCCTGACCAATATCCAGCGCATGGACGAGCGGGCGCCACGGGGTGCCGTCACTGGTCATTGAGATCCGCCGGGTGGTCCAGGCGAGACCTGAGAGATTATTCAGCACGATGTCAAAGCGCATGCGAGGCGAGGCCCCGAATGCGGTCGCATTCCGCAGAAAAGTCGGCGAGAAACCGGGGCGGGACAGAGCGCCAACGTCTCGTTCGACGCGAACCTTGCAGTGTGCGTAGGCGGTCTGGGGATTGACCGGCGACTCCTCCGTCATGAAGCCCCCGTCACCGACGCCGTAGACGCTGCATGAGGACGCATAGACAAAGCGACTGACTCCAGCCTCCCTCGCTGCTGTGGCCAGCGCGACCGAGCCGCGATGGTTGATTTCATAGGTTACTTCAGGATTGGACTCACCAAGTGGATCGTTGGAGAGTTCAGCGAGATGGACCAGTGCGTCGAATCCCCGCAGATCTGCAGCCTTGATCGAGCGCAGGTCGCGACACCAGGTGACCGGTTGAACGGGGCGTTCGGCGGGTGCAGAGTACAACCAGCCATCCTGATAGAAGCCGGCGTCGAGTCCCGTGACCTCGAAGCCTTCCCGGACGAGCAGTGGTGCCAGGAGAGAGCCGATGTAGCCTTGTGTGCCGGTGACCAGGACTTTCATGGGCTTCACTGCGTGGCTTAAGGGGGTCAGATCGTCAGTCGGCTTGCATTAAACTTAGTGACGGCGTCTACGGAAACGCCGCAGCGTGCACGATAGTATATTCCAGCCTCGCGGTCGCTGGCCCGAGATGCGCGTCTCAACGAGAAAGTTATGCCCCCGACCGCTATCACAGACCCACGCTCGACCAGCAGCCCGTCTGGCGCCAGTATGCCGTCCTGTCGCTTCTGTAGCTCGGTGCTCCGGCACACGTTTGTGGACCTGGGCATGTCGCCGCTGTGCCAGACCCAGATCAGCCGGGAGAATCTCGACAAGGGTGAGAGCTTCTACCCGTTGCATGTCTATGTCTGTGACCAGTGCTGGCTCGTGCAGCTCCAGGAGTACGTGGCCGCAGATGTGATTTTCAGTCGTGACTATCCGTATTTCTCGAGCTACTCTGACTCGTGGGTTGCGCATGCCGGTCGCTATGTGGAACACATGGTTAATGACTTCGGGCTTACCCCCGAGTCGTTCGTGGTAGAACTGGCCAGCAACGACGGCTATCTGTTGCAGCACGTTCAGCGCGCCGGAATTCGTTGCCTGGGGATCGAGCCCACGGCAAGTACCGCCGCAGCCGCGCTGGCCCGGGGCATTCCGACCCGGCAGGAGTTCTTTGGGCTCGAGCTGGCTCGCCGTGTGGCGGCTGAATCAGGTCATGCCGACGTCGTGGCCGGGAACAACGTGCTGGCGCACGTGCCCAACCTGAACGATTTCGTCGCAGGCATCGCCGCCCTGTTGAAGCCCGATGGCGTCGGGACCTTTGAGTTTCCGCATCTCCTGCGACTCATCGAGCACAACCAGTTCGACACGATTTACCACGAACACTTCTCGTACTTTTCGCTGGTGACCGTGCGCGCCGTCTTCGCCCGGCACGGACTGCAGGTCTTCGACGTTCGAGAGCTGGCGACGCACGGTGGATCGATCCGGGTTTACGTCCAGCACAGCGCGACAGGTGGCCGGTCTCTCGAGGCCCGCGTGGCAGGGTTGTTGGGCATGGAAGTCGCCGCCGGAATAACGGACTTGGCCCTGTACGGCCGGTTCCAGGAGCGGGTCCATGCGACCAAGCGTGAGCTCCTGCGGTTTCTGATCGAAGCCCGGAACGGGGGTAAACGGGTGGCCGGCTATGGGGCGCCGGGCAAAGGCAACACCCTGCTGAACTATTGCGGTATCGGCACTGACTTCCTGGATTTCACGGTCGATCGCAGTCCCGCCAAGCAGGGCACTTGGACGCCTGGCACGCGCATACCAATTCTCGCCCCCGGGGCGATCCTGGAACGCCAGCCCGACTATGTCCTGATTCTTCCCTGGAACCTGCGCAATGAGATTATCCAGAGCATGAGCGCGGTCCGGGCGTGGGGCGGCAAGTTCGTGATTCCGATTCCCACGGTGGAAACGGTCTGACCCGGCCTTGCCGGTAGTTGCTCAGGCGGCGGACGGCCTCATCCCAAGGCTGTATTATGTGAAAAGTCATCTTCCGGACTGTCGCCCGAGTCGCTGGCAGCACTGGCAGTTAGTCACTACCATCATGCTGATTAAACACAAAGACCTGAAGTACCCGCCCGCGGCCACCAACGGCACCTGCAGTTGATATTCCCGCCGAACAAGGACCATCGACGATGAACTGGGGTAGCGCCGCGGTGCGCCGGTTCCCGACGACTGTCCTGGCGTTGTTCCTGGTAGACGGTTTTGTTGCCGCTGTGGCGTTCTATCTGGCCGTCGGGCTGCGCTTCTCGTTTGACGCTGCGCTGGTGGCACAGTCGGTTGGGCCGCTATTCCCGCGGGCGCTGGCCTTCACTGGCTGCGTCGTCGTGGGACTGCTGAGCATGGGTCTCTATCGGCCCCGCCAGCGGCCGACCCTGGCTGAAACAGCGGTGCGGGTGATCCTCGGCGTGACCGTCGGGGGATTCTTTGGCATGATCCTCTTCTACCTCGTGCCGTCTGTCAGTTTCGGTCGCGGTGCCCTCGCCATCGCGATGCTCATCGGGGCACTGCTGGTTTTCAGTGTGCGGCTCGGCATGCTCCACCTCCTCGATTTCAACACCATCAAGCGCCGTGTACTGGTGGTGGGGGCCGGCGAGGCAGCTGCCAAGATCCACCGCCTGAGGCGCCGCGCCGACCGGCGCAGCTTCGATGTTGTGGCCTTCATCGCGCTGAATGATGAGGAGCGGCAGGCAGCTGCACAGCTGGAAATCGAGCCGCTCCTGTCCCTGGAAGAGGCGAGGGGCACCCGCAGAATCGACGAGGTGGTGGTCGCACTTGACGACCGCCGTGGCTTTCTGCCGCTTGAATTCCTGCTTCATCAGAAGCAGCGTGGCGTGCCGGTTACGGACGTTGTCGACTTTCTCGAGCGCGAAACCGAGCGGCTGGATCTCGACATCCTGCGCCCGAGCTGGTTGCTCTACGAGAAGAGCAGCCAGACCGATATTCTCTACCGTTGGCTGAAGCGGCTGTTCGACCTGATATTCAGCTCTGGCCTGTTGCTGCTGACGTCCCCGGTGCTGATCCTCGCTGTATGTTCGATCCGGATCGAAAGCGGAATGTCGGCGCCGGTACTTTACCGGCAGCGTAGGGTCGGTCGCCACGGCAGGGTGTTCGAGCTGATGAAATTCCGCAGTATGCGAGTCAATGCGGAGCAACACACCGGTCCGCGCTTTGCATCCGCCAACGACGACAGAGTCACCCGGACGGGCCGGCTACTTCGTCGCTTCCGCCTTGATGAACTTCCCCAGCTGCTGAACGTCATTCTCGGCGACATGAGTGTGGTGGGCCCCCGCCCGGAGCGGCCAGAATTTGTCGATATCCTGTCGCGGCAGGTACCGCTGTACGGCTACCGGCACGGTGTCCGGCCCGGGCTGACTGGCTGGGCTCAGCTGAATTTTCCCTACGGCGCATCGATGGACGATGCCAGGGAGAAGCTCACTTACGACCTGTACTACATCAAGAACACGAACATCGTGACGGACCTGCTGATTCTCCTGCAGACCCTGGAAGTGGTCGTGTGGGGGCGGGGGACGAGCATGTCGGGCGGCGCCCGTAAGTGGGTGCTGGAGGCGCCGGGGCCCACCACCGAGGCCGCTCGTCCAGCGGTTAGCGATTCCCGCAATCAGGATGCGGCCTAAGAGAGGCCGGACAGCCGCCGGGTGTCCCCGTCGTCCTCGGTGCTTTCTGTTCCGAGCGAGGACCGGTTGCCGGTGTCGTCACCCGCTTCCGCCTCGTGCCTGTCTTCCATGGCAGCGCGCGTGATGGCCTTGGCCGGACGCTTGCGTTCGAGGTAGAAGACGACATCGACCTCACCGAAGGAAATAATATCCCCGGAGCGCAGAAGCGCCCGGGCCCGGCGCTTCTGGTTCACCAGAATACCGTTCTTGCTGTTCAGGTCCTCGACGACATAAATGCCACCGATACAGTCGATCAGCGCGTGGCGGCGGCTGACCTCCTTGTCAATGATCACAAGGTCGTTGGCGTTGCCGCGGCCAATGACGAAGGGGAAGCTGCGCGCCTCGGCCTGCTCAAGGAGTTGGCCGGAGCGGTAAGCCATGAGGCTCACGGTGCCGTCGGGCGAGGCTGAGTCAGCTGAGGGTGTAGCCTGCTCGCGCGGCGTCTGCTCCTCGAACCACTGCCAGCGCAGCTCGTGCACCACGTTGTCTATGACCTCGAGATCCACGCGATGTCGATCCTCCACCATGCAGGCGGTGAGGGCAGTGTCGCAGAGCGTATTGATCAGTCGGGGAATTCCGGAGGTGAGGCGGTGGATCTCGGGCAGGGTCTCGGCCTCGAAGATTTCGTCTGAGCTGCCGCCGGCAATCAGGAGTCGATGCTTGATGTACTCAATCGTCTCAGCCTCAGTCATCGCATCAAGACTCTGCCGTAGCCGCGCGCGCTGCCGGAGTTGTGTCAGGCCTGGCGCATCAAGGAGGTCGTCCAGGGATGGCTGCCCCGTAAGGACGATCGAGACGATGCGCCGGTCGCTCGTGTCGATGCAGGACAGCAGGCGCAGTTCCTCCAGCGCCGACGAACTCAGATTCTGGGCCTCGTCCACGATGATGACGACGTGCTTGCCGTTCGCATTCTGCTCGAGAAAGAAACTCCGTAGCGTATCGAGCAGCATGACTTTCTTCTTCCGGTAGTTCGGCATGCCGAACTCGGACAGCAGGGCTTGAAGCAGCTCAATGTGCGACAGCGTGGTGTGGACCAGCTTGGCCGTGACGTAGCCCGGCCCCAGTTCTTCCATCACGGTATTGAGGATGGTGGTCTTGCCGATCCCGATTTCGCCCGTGATGATCACGAAGCTGTCGTGGTTCAGCAGTGCAAAGCGCACGTTGGCGACCGCCCGCGCGTGCTGGTCGGTCATGTAGATAAATTTGGGGTCCGGCGCCAGGTCGAACGGGCGGCAGGTTAGCTTGAAGAACTCTTCGTACATCCCTATGCAATCCCACTCTCTGCTGTCTTCCAGGACGCTAACAGTATATCGCGGCTGCAGGCCGGGGCTTTGCCAGTCCGACCGGACTCCGTATATCATGCCGCCCGCGGGCGATTAGCTCAGTGGGAGAGCGCTGCTTTCACACAGCAGAGGTCGAGTGTTCAATCCACTCATCGCCCACCATAAAAACAAGGACTTATGCTGAAAGTGACAGCCGCCTACGGGCGGCTTTTTGTTGGGCTAAGGCCTCAGCGGCGCACGCCCACTCCCCGGAAGAGGACGCCCAGGTACAGGCGGTTGTTGGTTTCGTCATTGCTAATGCTGGAGTTCGCGGCGTCGTTCTTGTTGAAGACATAGGTGTAGGCGCCAATCAACGACAGGGTGTCGGTCATTCGCCAGGACAGCGTCGAATCCACGGTGAAGTAGGTTCGATCCTGGCGTGCCAGGATACTAAAAACGTCCCTGGAAACTGCAGACTGCTGCTGAACAATGGTTCCCAGTGACCCCGTCAGTGTTCTTGTCAGGTTCCGGTCAAGCGTAAGCCGCAATGTGTCCTGGACGACCTCAGTGCCATTCGAACTTGGCGCCACCTGGCGTCCCAGTGAGAAATTCAGGTTGCCTACTTCAGAACGTCTGCGCAGTGCCACACTGCCAACGAAGTTGCGCTCCTCGTTCCTGGCCAGAGACGTGCCGCTTCTGGAAAACTCGACAGAGCTCCGTGAGACGCCAGCGGTGACGGTGCCGGTTAGCCGGGCCGAAAACGTATGCTCGTACGCCGCCGTGATGCCGAACGAATCCGTCGAGTTCTCGAACCCGAGGTCGACGTCATTCCCTTTCTGGTCTGCGAGAAAGTTGCCACCATTCAGGGCCACGATGAACGAGTTTTTCGGGTTCAGAAAGTGGCGCAGGGTGAGGTCGACCGATGAGTTGCTGTAGTCCACTGCCCCGGTATTGGCAGCGCTGCTGGCTGAACGTCTGTCGTAGTTGGTCTCCGATATTCCGCCGGAAAGGCTAATCCCGTTGCGCGGCGAGAGCTGAAACATGAGCGACGGCTGGAGATCCCAGGTCTCTTGAGTCGTGTCGCTAAACTGACCGGAGCCGGCAATCTGCGGGGGCGGTGCATCGGGATTGTCCGGCGTGGCACTCTCGAACTCGCTGGTGCGAACACCTGTGTTCTGGTACCGCGCGTCCAGACTGACACTGCCGCGACTGCCGCTGTGCATGGACGAGAAGTTCACGTACACGTCGGAATCATTGAGATCCTCGTTGCTTTTCAGATAGTCCGTCCGGCGAATCCGGGGGGTCAATGACACCTGATTGCTGGGGGTGTTGAACGCTCCTTGCACCTGAGCATCAAGGTAGACGCCAAGTACGTCGTCGGCTGCCTCCGGGTTGAGTTCCAGCTGGCTCTCTTCCTCCGCCTTACTGAGGTAGCGGGGATTGTCCTCGTAGGTGATGCCGACCTGGACCTGGGGTGTCAGCTGCCAGTACGCCATCGCAGACGAACCCGGCAAGACTCCCAGCAACAAGGTCCACGACCCCAAGACGGCAGGTCGCAGCAGGTTCTGCCGCGCGGTCGCGAGGCCGAGAAGGGGCGAGCGTCCGGTCCGACTCACGGGACGAGCACGGTGTCGCCGGGCTTCAGGACGATATTCTGCTGGAGGCGCTTGCCGGCGGCGATGTCGCTATAGGCGAATGGAATTGCAATCTGCGTGGCGCCCTCGCGACGCAGGATCTTGATGCTGTCGAGCTGCGCGAATGGCGTGGTACCGCCGGCCATGCTGAGTGCCTGGACGACATCGACAAACCGGTTTATGGGAAACTCACCGGGCCGGTTGACCTGGCCAATCACGTAAACCTTGCTTCCGCGGGGCTCCATGATCGCTACACTGACGACCGGATCGGGCACGAACCGCGCCACGCGGCTGGCCACTTCGCGACGGACGTCTTCAATGGTGCGGCCTTCGGCACGGATGTCACCGGCCAGGGGGAACGAGAAGTAGCCATCCGGCCGGACCATGGCCTGCTTCTGCAGATCCTCTTCCTTCCAGACGGAAATTTCGAGAATGTCGCCGGGGTTCACGCTATACCCGCCAGCCTCTGCTGAGGCGGCCGCGACAGGAGCGGGAGGTGGCGAGTCGTCAGCGGCTTCGACGACTGCTGTAAGTGCCAACCCGGCAGCCAGTCCGAGGACCGTGACTGCCCTCACCATAGGCCGTATTCCGTTGCTCATTGACGTACTCCTGAAAAGGGCCCCCAGGCGGGGCGACGTATTAATGCGACTGCCTGATATCTAGGATAAGTGAATCACTCTGCAGGTCCGCAAGGGGGACATTACCGAATGGTCAGCTTGATCGTCGGTTCCTTCGAGGCGGTATAAACTGAAGCTTATTGTACTGGCCTTTGCCCGTCGCTGCGATGATCGGCCGTCGCAGATACTGATTGTCGAGCCACTTTGAGTGGCCGTCCCTGTGAGGCGAGTCGCAGACAGTCTGTGATCCTTGAGCCTAGTGTTGAAACATCAGATAGTGTTTGCGCAGAGCATGGCCCCCGAACTAGCACCCCTGATTACTCTTTTAGCGACCATTGTCCTGATCGTTCTGCTGCGACCATTGGCCGTCCGCGCGGGACTGGTGGACGTTCCCAATGATCGAAAAAGCCACCGCGCGCCCACGCCCCTGGTCGGCGGGCTGGCCATGTTCGGTGGTCTCGTGCTCGGGTTTTTTCTCTGCAAGGACGGACCGGTCGCGCTCAGCCATCGCGAGGTGTACAGTTTTTTCGGTGCGGCCCTGCTGCTGGTGGCAGTTGGGGCAATCGATGACTTTCTGGAACTGTCGCCAGCCGTGCGCTTCATTGCCCAGGTCATCGCGGCCCTGCTGATGATCTTCGGAGCCGGTGTAGTGCTCAAGGATCTGGGGTCGATGACCCCGTCCGGCGAGTTGCTGCAGCTCGGGTTAATGGCAGTGCCCTTCACCGTCTTCGCCACCCTGGGCATCATTAACGCGCTCAACATGTGCGATGGACTGGATGGCCTGAGTGGCAGCCTGACCCTGACATCGCTTTCGGGCCTGATCATGGTTGCTGCCATCTGGGGCATCCCGGCTGATACGGCGTTGTTGCCGATTCTGGGGACGGCAATCGTTGGGTTTCTGCTGTTCAACCTCCGCCTGCTGGGCCGGGAACGGGCCTCAGTCTTCATGGGTGACGCGGGCAGTATGTTTCTGGGCTTCGCGCTGACCTGGTATGCCATCTCGTTGTCGCAAGGGGAATCCCGGGCCTTGCGGCCCTCCGCAGCGTTGTGGTTCCTGATGATTCCCATTTTTGATGCCGTGGCGATGATGCTCCGGCGAATACTGAAGGGGCGGTCACCGTTCCAGGCGGATCGAGAACATCTGCACCACGTGTTCCTGCTGGCCGGATTTTCGGTCAATGACACAGTGGCTGTCATGACCGGCTTTGCCAGTTGCGGGGTGTTTGTTGGCCTTGCGAGCATCTATTTCAACATTCCGGAACTGGTCGTGGCGGGTGCCTTCCTTCTGACTGGCATTGGCTATTTCTGGATGATCACCCACGCGTGGCGGGTGATGCGCTTTTTGCGGACGTCGATCTCCCGCCGGCACAGTGCCGGCGATCGCCGCAAGGCCGTAGCCTCAGGCTTCACGGAGCCTGAGCGCCGTTCAGGTCGGGATCGACGGGCGTCGGCGGCGCCGGTCGCGGGTGGCGGGCAGGCGTCCACCCCGTCTGTCGAGGCCGTGCCACAGGCAAACGTGCCCCGATCTGACTAGCGGTGGCCTGATCGCGCCCCTGGCTGTTGCCAGGCGACCGTGAGCCAGTAACCGCCCGCCTCAACAAATCGGCCGCTCACCGTCGCGGTGCTGATAAGCGCCTCGGCCGGGCCGTGGCCGCGGGCGCAGAACCCCTGGTCGTCGGTGCCGAACAGAATCTCCACATCGGCAAACTCCAGAAAGAGGCCCATCAGTGGCGCGATGCATTTGTAGACGCTTTCCTTCGCGCTGAAGACTAATTTGGCCCTGTGTAGTGGCGAGGGCAAAGCCATGAGGCGGGTAGCTTCCTCGGGGCGGCAAACGCGGTTCAGCAAGTCGGTGTCCAGCGGCACGCAGGGCTCCAGGTCGATACCAATGGCAGGCAGTACCGTGCTGGGAGCGGCGGCGGCGACGACGAGACCCCCGGCATGCGAGATACTGCCCACGAATCCCGGCGGCCACACTGGAGCCCGATCACTACCGACGGGAATGACGGGCGAGGGCAAACCGAGCGCCTGCAAGGCCTTCCGGGCGTGGGCGCGACCGGCAGAAAACTCCTGGAGCCGGATTGACCGCATCTGCCCCGTCACGGCGCGTTCGGCCGTGGCGAGCGGCGGGTAGTGTGCGGCGACCGGTCCGGCGCTACTCGCCACGCCCGGCGGCAGCAGACGGCGCATGGCAGCCTGGACGTGCGTCAGTGCGTTCTCACCCATCTCCGCAGTGTCTCAGTAATACGGATAAAATCCGATCTTGAAGTCCCTCCTTGCATTTACTGGCGCAGGTAAACGATGACGGTCAAGACACGTTTCGCCCCTAGTCCGACAGGCTTCCTGCACATCGGGGGCGTCCGCACCGCATTATTCTCCTGGCTTTACGCCCGACATCATGGTGGCCAGTTCGTTCTACGGATCGAGGACACCGACCGGGAGCGATCCACCCAGGAGGCAGTCGACGTGATTCTCGAGGGCCTGGACTGGCTCAAGCTGGATCACGACGAAGGGCCGTATTACCAGACGCGGCGGTTTGACCGGTACGCCGAGCTGGCCGATAGCCTGCTCCGGACTGGCAAGGCCTATCACTGCTATTGCACGCGCGAGGAGCTTGAGGCCCGGCGGGCGGCGCAGTTGGCCCGTGGCGAAAATCCCCGCTATGACGGCCGCTGCCGGGACCGCACCACGCCTGTGCCCGGTGTGCAGCCCGTCCTGCGCTTTCGCACGCCGGATGAGGGGGTCACCGTCGTCGAAGATCTCGTGCGCGGAGCCGTCGAGTTTCAGAATGCGGAGCTCGACGACCTGATCATGGTTCGCTCCGACGGCAGCCCGACCTTCCATTTCGGTGTCGTGGTCGATGACGGCGACATGGGCATCACACACGTGATTCGGGGCGATGATCACCTGAACAACACGCCGCGCCAGATGCACATGATCCAGGCATTGGGGTACCCCGTGCCGGCCTACGGGCATCTGCCGATGATCCTCGGCAGCGACGGTGCCAAGCTCTCCAAGCGCCACGGTGCCGTGAATATCCTGGACTACCGGGACGAGGGCTTTCTGCCGGATGCAGTCTTGAACTACCTCGTGAGACTGGGCTGGTCGCACGGAGACCAGGAGGTATTTTCCCGCGAGGACATGATCAGGCTGTTCGATATCGGTGCCGTCAACGCCTCGGCGTCGCGGTTCGACAGTGAGAAGCTGCAGTGGCTGAACCAGCAGCACCTCAAGAGCAGTGCTCCGGAAAGCATTGCGGCTCCGTTCCTGCGCCAGCTTGAGCGCGCCGGCCTGGATCCCGCCCTGGGACCGGCACCGGCGGCAGTCATTGAAGCCTATCGTGAGCGCGCCACGACCTTGCGCGACCTGGCGGAGAGTGCGGCCTATCTCTACGGGGAACCACGCACCGTCGACGAGGCGGCCGTGCGCAAGCACCTCACGTCAGCCATTGCTGCGCCGCTGGCGCTGCTCGTGGCACGGCTGGGCGCGCTCGATGGCTGGACGCGCGGCGAGATTCACGCCGCGCTGGCCGCCGTCGCCGCCGAGAGCGGCATTGGCTTTGGCAAGCTCGGTCAGCCTGTGCGCGTTGCGGTGACCGGCGGTACCGTGTCGCCGCCGATTGATGTCACGCTGGAGTTGTTGGGTCGGGAGAAGGTCCTGGAGCGCCTCGGTCGGGCCGTTTCCTTGACAGGTTCCGGCGCGGTCGCGTAGATTGCCGCGCGAACCGTGTGGGGCCATAGCTCAGCTGGGAGAGCGCTTGCATGGCATGCAAGAGGTCGTCGGTTCGATCCCGTCTGGCTCCACCAGCTAGCTTCAAGTCCCCATCGTCTAGAGGCCTAGGACATCGCCCTTTCACGGCGGTAACCGGGGTTCGAATCCCCGTGGGGACGCCATCCACTGCTGTGTCAGATTCGTGAATCCAACGCTAAACGGCTGACTGGATTGGCATTATGATGTGGCGGTGACTGCCACATTCTTCAATCCCGCCTTCTGGGCCGGGGTCATGGCCCTGGTCTACACCCTGGTGGGTGCCTACCTGCTCCTGGCCCAGGGCAGTGTGCTGGCCCGCACGCCATTGCTGGGCGTCATCCTGAGCTCCGTGGTCTGGGGCGTGTTCGTCGCCCAGCCCGGCCTGTTCAACCTCTCGGGCGGCTTCCCCGTGGCGTTTTATGGGCTGCAGGTCGTCCTGCTGTTCAGCTGGTACGCGCTGATTCACCGGCTGCTGCGCGGACCGTACGAGCAGTCCATGCCAGAAGTTGTCAAGCGGCTCCTCCGACTGTTCTGGGCGGTGGTGGTTGGCGCGTCGGGCCTGGTAGCCTTGCTCGCGTCGCAGGAGGACACGCCCTGGCAGGGCACGCTCTTTAGCGTCTCGGCAGCGAGTGTCGCCCTGGTTTGTCTGGCGCTCGCGGCACAACTCGGCCGCGACGCACCGATAGAAAGCCGGGCGGCGCTGCGTTCGCTCGTGGCCGCGGCGGGCCTCGCGACAGGTGCGCAGGCTGCGCTGGCCATTGTCGCCGCCGCCGGGGCTGGTGTGCCAGACGCGCTTCTTGGCGCCACCGGCACAGTCCTCGCTGTCTCGGGGCTCCTGCTGCTCTTCGGCCTCCGGTTGCGCCCGCAGTGGTCTCTCGCCATCTTCGTGTCGCCAGAGGCTCGCAGCTACGCGCCGCGGATTCTCGCGACCCTTTCCATCCTGCTGCTGGCGCTGTTGCTGTTGCCCGTGTTCCGGTCCATGCCTCCCGAGTTGGCACAGCGGTCGGCACTGCTCCTCGTGGTAGCAACGGGCGTGCTGATCGGCCCGCTGCTGTTCTCCGGGCGCCTGAACGCCCGGCTGCGAATTTATGTCAGCAAGCACTTTCTGCCCTTCCGCTACGATTATCGGGAGGAGTGGTTGCGCCTGATCGACACACTGGTATCCCCGGATTCGAAGTCACCGCTACCCGAGCGCGTGATCCGCGGCGTGGCCCAGATTGTCGGCAGTCCGGCTGGCGTCCTCTGGATGCGGGCGGGCGATGGTGGGCCGTTCATGGCGACAGCCGGCTGGAACGCCCGGACCTTGCCCGACAATCGCATTCCTTCGAACGATCCGGCGCTGGTCTTCATGCTGGAGCGCCAGTGGACGATCGATACGGCCGAACTGGCGCGGCGTCCCGAACTCTACGGCGGCCTGCGCCGGCCGGAGTGGCTGGAGTCTTTTCCGGAGGCACTGCTGATCGTGCCGTTGATCAGCAACGAAATGCTGATCGGCCTGATTGTACTTTTTCAATCCAGTTCCGCGTTTCGGCTGACGTTCGAGGAGATCGATCTCCTGCGGACTTCCGGTCGCCAGGTTGCCGCCTTTCTCGCCCAGTACGACGCGAATCAGAAGCTGGCTGAGGGCCGGCAGTTCGAGGCCTTCAACCGACTGACTGCGTTTGTCATGCACGACCTGAAGAACCTTATCGCGCAGCAGTCACTGATGGTTCAGAACGCAGCCAGGCACAAGGCAAACCCGGCATTCTTCGAGGATGCGATCGCCACGATTGAAAACTCGGTTGTCCGGATGAGCAAACTTTTGCAGCAACTTCAGAGCGGAGAAACCACAGGTCCGCGGCAGCGCTTGCGGGTCGGGGCGGCCGTAGCGGATGCAGTGGAGAGATGCCGATCCCGAGAGCCCGTGCCGGAGGTGATCGATGAGTCCGATGATCTGCACGTGTGGATTGATCGTGAGCGGCTCACTGCCATACTGGCCCACCTCATTCGCAATGCCCAGGAGGCCACTCCGCGCGATGGCCACGTTACGGTGCGTCTTGCTCTTGCAGATGGCGGCGCGCTGATCGAGGTCATCGATGATGGTTCCGGCATGGAGCCCGAGTTTGTCCGGACCCGGTTATTTCGTCCCTTCGACACTACCAAGGGCAGCAAAGGCATGGGCATCGGGGCGTACCAGGCGCGCACCTTCGTGATCGAAGCCGGCGGCTCCCTGCGCGTGGAGTCCGAGCCGGGACAGGGGACCCGCGTGGTCATTCGGTTACCGGTGCACGATCCGCAGACTGCAGTACCGCTTTCCGCAGGCCCGGGAACCCGTGAGCTATCATGAAGCCAGTAGGGATGGGAGAATTCGTTGACTGATCAGCGCAGGAAACTACTCGTCGTCGAGGATGATCCCGGGCTCCAGAGCCAGTTGCGGTGGTGTTTCACTGACTACGACGTGCTGGTGGCTGAAGACCGGGACAGCGCGCTCGCGCAACTGCGACGCCACGAACCGCCGGTTATGCTCCAGGACCTTGGACTGCCTCCGGACGCAGAGGGCGTGACCGAAGGCTTTCTGGCGCTGGAACAGGCCCTCGCGTTGCTCCCGGATACCAAGGTGATAGTCGTAACCGGGCATGGCGATCAGGAAAACGCCTTGCGGGCGGTTGGTCTCGGTGCCTACGACTTCTATCAGAAGCCAGTCGACACGGACACGTTGCACCTGCTCGTTGACCGCGCATATCACATTTACGAGCTCGAGCGTCAGAACCAGCGCCTGCTCCAGCAGCAGAGTGCTTCGCCGCTGGATGGTGTGGTTGCGGCGAGCGAGCAGATGCTGCAGGTCTGCCGGATGATCGAGAAGGTGGCACCGACCAATGCCACCACGCTGCTGCTGGGCGAGAGTGGTACCGGCAAGGAGGTCCTTGCCCGCGCATTGCACTCGCTAAGCCCGAGAATCAGCAAGGGTTTCGTTGCGATCAATTGTGCCGCCATTCCCGAGAATCTCCTGGAAAGCGAACTGTTCGGCTATGAGCGTGGTGCTTTTACCGGTGCCGTGAAACAAACCCCGGGAAAGATTGAACATGCCGACGGTGGGACTCTGTTTCTAGACGAAATCGGCGATATGCCGATGTCGCTGCAGGCCAAGCTCCTGCGCTTTCTCCAGGAGCGTGTGGTCGAGCGAGTGGGCGGTCGTGAGGAGATTCCAGTGGATGTCCGCGTGGTATGCGCCACCAACCAGAAGCTCGATGTGGCGATCCGCGAGGGACGCTTCCGCGAGGATCTTTACTACCGGATCAGTGAAATCACGATTCGTATTCCGCCGTTGCGGGAGCGTGAGGGCGGGTGCCGGATTCTGCTGGCGCGTACGCTGCTGGAGCGCTATGCGGCGCAGCATCGGCGCCAGTTTCGCGGCTTCAGTCCGGATGCGCAGAACGCGATCGAGAATTATGGCTGGCCCGGCAACGTCCGCGAGATGGAGAACAAACTGAAGGGCGCTGTCATCATGGCAGAGGGCCGCTATGTAACCGCCTCGGATCTGGGTCTCGCCGCGGACGGCGAGCAGCAGCCCAATGTCAATCTGCGGGAAGTCCGCAAGGACGCTGAGACGCGGGCGATTCGTAACGCGCTGGCTTACGCCGACGGCAACATTTCCAAGACTGCGCAGTTGCTCGGAGTTACCCGTCCAACGCTTTACGACCTGCTGGAAAAGTACGGCATCCAGTACGACAAGGAGCGCGGCGCCTAGTCCATCGGCTGCTTCTGCAGGCGGTGTTCCCACTGCAGGGCAGTCTGCACAATGAAGTCGAGATCGTCGTGCTGTGGCTGCCATCCCAGCACGTCCCGGATGCGATTCGCGGTGGCGACCAGTACCGGCGGGTCGCCGGCGCGACGTGGCTCTTCGCGGCGGACGACAGGCGAGCCGTTCGCCCGGTCGACCGCCGCAAGCACCTCGAGGACACTGTAGCCATGCCCATAGCCGCAGTTGAGGACAGTCGACCGGCCGCCATCGCGCAGGTAGCGAAGGGCGGCAAGATGGGCCGTTGCCAGATCCTCAACGTGAATATAGTCGCGGATGCCCGTGCCGTCTGGCGTGGCGTAGTCCGTACCAAAAATTGAGACGTGTGGTCGTTTTCCGACCGCGGCTTCGCAGGCGACCTTCGTCAGCAGCGTGGCTTGCCGCGTGGATTGACCAAGACGGCCGCCCGGGTGGGCGCCGGCGACGTTGAAGTACCGCAGGGCCACATGGCCGAAACCATGAGCGTCGCTGGCGTCGCGCAGCATCCACTCGCTCATCAGCTTGGAGCTGCCATACGGATTGATGGGAGCTGTTGGCGTGTCTTCCGCGGCTAATCCGCCCGCGGGTGTCCCGTACACGGCTGCCGTTGAGGAAAAGATAAAGTGCCGGATGCCGGCTCCCACGGCGCACTCAATGAGATTGCGGGTGGCGCAGGTGTTGTTGGCGTAGTACTTCAGCGGATTTGTGACGGACTCCGGGACGATTGTATCCGCGGCAAAATGCAGGATC
The DNA here is from genome assembly GCA_031395645.1 of Gammaproteobacteria bacterium. Classification (GTDB taxonomy): domain Bacteria; phylum Pseudomonadota; class Gammaproteobacteria; order Steroidobacterales; genus SHZI01. Next base: position 49,342 of record JANNJM010000025.1, read on the forward strand.
GACGTGATCCGGTGTTCCGCCAGAAGCCGGCTGACGACTTCACGGTTGCCCGTATCCCCGATGATCAGGGTGCCGCTCGTCACCGCCGATCTGAAGCCCGTGCTGAGGTTGTCCAGAACGACGACGTTTTCGCCAGCCGCGCCCAGCTGCTGAACGACATGACTCCCAATGTACCCGGCGCCGCCGGTTACAAGCACGGAGACCTTGTCAGTGTTCCCTGTTGCCATCCGATAGGTATCCGCCACTACTGCTTTGGGGACTCTAGGTTACAACGCATCCAGCACGCCGCGTAGCCGGTCTCAGTGCGGGGGTGAAGGTATTCCGCCTGCGCGTTGCCCGCCCCGGCCTGGCACCCCATACTGGCCTCCCGTAGCGGTTTTGCGGGCCAGTCCGATTTCCCCACATTCGACAGCGACTCATGCAGAGCATCGATAAACAAGCCTCGACATCCCCGGTGGAAGCGTGGCGCGTGTCCGTCGCGCCCATGATGGATTGCACCGATCGGCACTGCCGCTACTTCCTCCGCCTGCTGTCGCCCCGTGTGCGCCTGTACACCGAAATGCTGACCGCGGCGGCGATCGTGCGCGGCGCTCCAGACCGGTGGCTGCGCTTTGATCCGGCCGAGCACCCGGTGGGAATCCAGCTGGGGGGTAGCGACCCCGGATTGCTGGCGACCGCTGCCAGCAGGGCAACGGACTACGGGTACGACGAAATCAACCTGAATGCAGGTTGCCCCAGCGCGCGCGTGTCGGATGGCGCCTTTGGCGCCTGCCTGATGAATTCCCCCGGACTCGTTGCGGAATGCCTGGCCGCCATGCGGATGGTGACGCCCCTGCCCGTGACCGTGAAGACGCGCATTGGTCTGGATGACCGGGACGACTACGGCTTCGTGCGCGACTTCGTGGGGATTGTAGCGGCGGCCGGTTGCGATACCTTCATACTGCACGCGCGCAAGGCGTATCTTGCCGGCCTGTCGCCGAAGGAGAACCGGACCGTGCCGCCACTGCGCTACGACGTGGTGTACCGGTTGCGCCAGGACTTTCCCGACCTCCGGCTGATCATCAATGGCGGCATCGAGACTGCGGTTGGCGTCCGGCAGCATTTCGCGGCTGGACTCGACGGCGTCATGATCGGCCGCAAGGCCTATGCGGATCCCTGGTGGCTGACCGAGGTGGACGCGACCTTTCTCGCGGACGGTGTGGCCGACGCGTCGCCGGCCCGCGCCGATGTAGTCTCTGCTATGGTGACCTACGCGCGTCGGGAGTGTGCTGAGGGCACCCGGCTGCATCACATCAGTCGCCACATGCTTGGCCTGTATCATGGCGAGCCTGGTGCCCGTGCCTGGCGTCGCGCGCTCACCCTGGGTGCCGCGCGCGCCGGAAGCGGTCCCGACCTGCTCATGGTGGCGCTGGATCAGGTTAACGAACGCAGCGAAACAACGCCGCTCTGTCGGCGACCGATACATGAACGACTGTCTCTTACGGAAGGATCGATCAATGGCTGACGGCGGCACGCCGCGTAAACAGACGCTGGCGCAACAGGCAGATTTGCACGAGACCTATGAGGCGGCAGTCCAGACGCCAGACGCAGAGTGCGAATACATTCTCGATACCTTCCGCAAGATCCGGGGGCGGGCCCCCCAGAGTTTCCGGGAGGACTTCTGCGGAACGGCCAGCGTCGCCTGTGAGTGGGTCCGAGGAGGGCCAAGGCGCCGTGCTATTGGCGTCGACCTCGATCCGAGCGTGCTGGACTGGGGCCGGCGCCGCCATCTGGCACGCTTGACGCCAGCCCAGCAGGAGCGCGTCCAGCTCATCCAGGGCGACGTGGCGCGCGTCAAGACCGACCGTGTGGATGTGATTGGCGCTTTTAACTTCAGCTACTGGGTCTTCAAGACCCGCGAGAACATGCTTCGCTACTTCCGTCGGGTGCGCGAGGCGCTCGATGCGGATGGTGTGTTCTTCATGGATGCATACGGCGGGTACGATGCGTACAAGGAGCTGCGTGAGACGACCAGGTGCAAGGGCTTTACGTACGTGTGGCACCAGGAGAAATACTACCCGGTGACGGGGGATATTCTCTGCCACATCGACTTCCGGTTTCCCGACGGGTCAAAAATCGAAAAGGCCTTCACCTACGACTGGCGCTTGTGGTCCCTGCCGGAACTGAAGGAACTGCTCGCCGAGGCTGGCTTCAGCCGGGTCACCGTCTGGTGGGAGGGGACCAGCAAGGACGGGGGTGGTAACGGCATCTTCACGCCGGAAAACCGGGGCGAGGCCGACGCCGGCTGGGTCGCCTACCTCATTGCCGAGCGCTGACCGTGGCGCGGGCTGGCAGCAGAGAGCCGTGGCATACTAGCGCCGGCTGTTTAACATATTCTGCAACCGGTGACTTGTGACTGCGGGCTCCGAAAAGAAACTCGCGATTTTGTTTGCCGACGTGGTTGGAAGCACCCAGCTTTACGAGCTCCTCGGCGATGACCGGGCCAGGGAGACCGTCCAGCAGTGTCTGCGCGTGATGAAGCAGGCTACCGAGCACTACGGCGGCACTGTCATCAAGACGATGGGGGACGAAGTCATGTCCACGTTCCCGTCGGCCGACGACGCGCTCAATGCCGCCAACCAGATGCAGCAGCGGATCACCAACACGATTCGTATTGAGACGGACGATTCCCACGTTGCCATCCGTATTGGTTGTCATTTCGGTCCGGTGGTTGCAGAAGACCGGGATATTTTTGGCGCTGCGGTCCACACCGCGAATCGCATGACCTCGCAGGCCAAGTCCGGCCAGATCCTGACGACCAGTGCCCTGGTTGCGGAGTTGACGCCGCAGTGGACCGCACTCGTCCGCCAGATCGACGTGGCGACACCCAAGGGCCAGTCCGACGAAGTTGCTGTCTTCGAAGTGCTATGGCAGCCCGAGGAAGCGACGAACATGTTGCCCTCGATCAATACCACCTCGCGGCCGCAGACGCCTGCCGCCAGTCTCCGTCTGCGGTTTCGGGGTGAGGAACTGGTGGTGGGTGAGAACGGCAAGGTGACCATCACGATGGGCCGGGCCGAGGAGAATGACGTGGTCATCAAGGGCAATCTGATTTCCCGCGTCCACGCGCGCATTGACGTGGCCCGAAATCGCTTTGTCCTCGTTGACGAGAGCACCAACGGTACGTTCATCCAGCAGGATGCTGGCGAAGAGCTCTACGTTCGCCGGGACAGTACGGTCCTTACAGGCAGTGGCGTCATCAGCATGGGCCGAGTCGCTGCCCGCGGCACCTCGCTGGCTATCGAGTATCGCGTCGAGGAGTAGGGCGCGCCCCCGGCAGTCAGGCCGCGGCGGTCAAGCCAAGGCGATCAGACTAGGGCGCTGACGAGCCGCCGATGTTCTTCCAGCAGCTCCCTCGGCAGGTGGGCGCCGAACTCTTGCAGGTACGCTTCCACGGAATCCATCTCGTTACGCCAGTGCTTGCTCTCAACGGCAAGCAGGGCGTTCATCGCGCCGGGAAGCAGACTGATGCCCTGCACATCGATGTCGTCCGGATTTGGCAGGAAGCCGATAGGCGTTGCCGCGGCCCCGACCCGGCCCGCGCACCGATCAATGATCCACTTCAGCACCCGCAGGTTGTCGCCAAAGCCGGGCCACAGGAACCGGCCCTGATCGTCCTGCCGAAACCAGTTCACGTGGAAAATCGCGGGCAGTTTCGTAGATCGCTGGCCAAAGCTGAGCCAGTGTTGCCAGTAGTCGCCGAAGTTATAGCCACAGAATGGTTTCATGGCCATCGGATCGCGGCGGGTCACGCCCACGGCACCGGTTGCCGCAGCAGTGGTCTCCGACGCCACGCCGGCACCGACCAGTACTCCGTGCTGCCAGTTCCGGGCCTGATAGACGAGCGGGGCCAGGTCGCGACGGCGACCCCCAAAGATGATGGCGGTGATGGGGACGCCCCGCGGATCATCAGCGAGCGGTGAGTAACTGGGATTCTGGGGTGCCGAGACGGTGAAGCGGGCGTTCGGGTGAGCAGCCGGGCCATTCTTCGCGTCGTAGGGCCGCCCCTGCCAATCCACGGCCGGCGTGCCAGTGCCTTTGCCTTCCCACCAGGGCTCGTTCTCTGCAGTGAGGGCGACGTTGGTGAAGATTGTGTCGCTCTGGATCATGTCGTAGGCATTGCGGTTGGTCATGGGACCGGTGCCGGGAACCACACCGAAATATCCGGACTCCGGGTTGATCGCGCGCATCTGGCCCTGATCGTCCAGGTGCAGCCAGGCGATATCATCACCCAGCGTCCGCACTTTCCAGCCGGACAGAGCGGCCGGCGGAATCAGCATCGCGAGGTTGGTTTTCCCGCAGGCAGAAGGAAACGCTGCGGCAAGATTGTGTTTTTCGCCGGTCGGACTCTCGATTTCAACCAGCAGCATGTGCTCCGCGAGCCAGCCTTCCTTCCTGGCCTGCCAGCTGGCGATACGCAGAGCGTGGCATTTCTTGCCCAGCAGTGCGTTGCCGCCGTAGCCGGAGCCGATGCTCTGGATCAGCAGTTCGTCCGGGAAGTGCATGATGAACCGGCGATCCGGGTCGAGGTCACCGGTTGAATGCAGTCCGCGGACGAAGGTGTTCTCCCGTTCAATGCGCTGCAGGGCTGCCTTGCCCATGCGCGTCATCAGGCGCATGTTGGCCGCGACGTAGGCGCTGTCTGTAATTTCCACGCCGCAGCGGGCGTAGGGAGACTCAAGAGGCCCCATGCAATAGGGAACGACATACATGATCCGACCGCGCATGGCGTCTGCGAATAGCAGGTCCATCTTGGCGTGGGCGTCGTCAGGAGCCATCCAGTTGTTGTTGGGTCCGGCTGTATCGCGGGCCGGGGTGCAGACGAATGTCAGGTGCTCCACGCGGGCGACGTCTGTCGGGTCTGAGCGGTGGAGGTAGGAGTTGGGGGCGGTCCTGGGATTCAAGGGCAGCAGGTCCCCGGACGCAACCATCAGGTCGAGCAGCTTCTGGTATTCGACAGCAGAACCGTCACACCAGTGGATGGCTGCCGGCTTCGTGAGTGCGGCGACAGTCTCAACCCAGCCGCGCAGCGCGGTATTGCTAGTCGTCATCAGATGTCCTTGCAAGTGGCGTGCCGCCCGATACACGTCGTGAAGCACGGCGACCAGTGCACGTCTTTTCGTCGTTTCGCGCCGTTTGGGTCGCCGGTTGCGCGGGGGACCACTATTATACAGATCGGGTCGCCACGGCGAGCCACGCCGCTGGCCACGTGTCCATCATTGAGGATTTAACGATTTCTTCCGCGTCATTCAGCTGTCTCGCCATTGAAACCGCCACGGATCTCCCGAGCCTGGCGCTGCTGCGGGACGGTCGGCTGGCGGTTAGGGAAGCCCGCGGTATGCGGGCGCCGTCCAGCGCTGTGTTCGAATGGGTCCGCGAATTGCTCCAGGAAACGGCTACGTCGCTCTCGCAACTCGACTGCATTGCCTTTGGCGCAGGTCCCGGAAGCTTTACAGGCGTTCGGGTTGCTGTGGCGCTTGCCCAGGGGCTTGGCTATGCGCGCGGGCTGCCCCTGTGTCCGGTCTCAACGCTTGCCGCCCTCGCTGCCGGGGCTCTGCGAGACACGCCTGCCGATACCGTGGCTTGCTGCCTCGATGCGCGCATGGGCGAGGTGTACTTTGGTACTTATCAGCGGGACGCCGGGGAGGGCGTCCGCCCGCTTGCGGTGGACGCCTTGCTGAAGCCGGCCTCTGTCCGCCTGCCTGAGTTGGGATCGGTCCTCGCTGTAGGCCCTGGATGGACGGCGCATCCCGAGCTGGCCGAACGACTGCGCAGTCGCCTGTTCGACATAGACTCCGAACGCCTGCCATCGGCTGCCGATGTCGCGTGGCTGGCCAGGTCGCGTTTTTCGGCCGGCCTTGTGGTTTCGGCTGCCGATGCGCTGCCCAACTACCTGCGGGACCGGGTGACCGCAGCGACCTGACCTCGATGGCTTGAAAGGAACGAACGATGACGGTCCGCTCTGGCAATGCTCTTGGCGCCGCGGCCTGCGCCGGTCTGATGGGCTACGCCCTGTATGCCCAATACGGTCTCGGACTCGAGCCATGTCCTCTCTGTGTCCTGCAGCGCATAGCCGTGATTGTGCTCGGTGTCGTGTTCCTCATGGCAGCCCTGCACCCCGCCGGTGTCGTCGGCAGGCGGATCTACGCGGTCCTGCTGGGCATCGTTGCCCTGGCCGGCAGCGGCGTCGCCGGGCGGCACGTTTGGCTTACCATGCTGCCACCAGAAAGAGTTCCAGCCTGTGGACCCGGTCTCGACTTCATGCTTGAGTCCTTTCCGTTGCGCGACGCGCTCAGTATGGTTCTTGCCGGCTCTGGGGAATGTGCCAAGGTGGAGTGGCAGCTGCTTGGCCTTAGCATGCCGGTCTGGGTTCTAATGGCCCTGACTGGCCTCGGTGCTTTTGGGGTCGTCTGGAACTGGCGTCAACGGCAGTCAAGGTCGGCAATCGGCCGCGCGTAACGCTTAACCCAGCAGTCGTTCCAGAATCTCCCGGTAAACGCCTTTTATCACGCCGATGTCGGCGACAGGAATCTGCTCGTTCGGCTTGTGAATCGTGGCGTTCAACGCGCCGAATTCGATGACGTGCGTGCCACTGGGCGCGATAAAGCGTCCGTCCGACGTGCCGCCGCCTGTTGACAGGGACGGCATGACGCCCGTGAGTTTATGGACTGCCGCTACGGCTACGTCGATCAACTCACCCGGCGGGGTGACAAACGGCTCTCCGGAAAGGTGCCAGGTTAGCGTGTAGTCAAGTCCGTGCTGCCGCAAGAGAGCGTCGAAGTGTTCCCGGAGCTGCTCATGCGTCCAGACAGTTGAGTAGCGGATGTTGAAGCGGGCGGATAGCGAGCCGGGCGTGACATTGACCGCAGCGCCGATGCTTTCGAGCTTGACCACCTGGAAACTGGAGGGTGGAAAGGAGTCGTTGCCAGTATCAAGCTGCTGACTGTAGAGAGCGGTCAGCACCGGCGCGAATGCCTCGATTGGGTTGCGCGCCAGGTGCGGATAGGCAACGTGACCGGCAAGTCCATGGACCGTAAGGATCCCGCTCAGGGAGCCGCGCCGGCCAATGCGGATGGTGTCGCCAAGCACGTGTTCGCAGGAGGGCTCGCCAATCACGCACCAGTCCAGCCGGTCGCCGCGCTCGGTGAGGAACTCCATTACACGTTTCGTGCCGTCCTGCGCCTTGCCTTCTTCGTCGCTGGTAATCAGAAACGCAATGGAGCCGCGATGCTCCGGCCTGGCCATGACAAATTCAGCCGCTGCATCGACCATCGCCGCGAGGCCGGCTTTCATGTCGGCAGCCCCACGGCCAAAGAGGATGCCGTCACGCACTTCCGGCACGAAGGGCTCTGATCGCCACTCATCACTTGGTCCCGCGGGCACGACGTCAGTATGTCCGGCGAAGCACAGGACAGGCCCGGACGAGCCCCGGCGGGCCCACAGGTTGGTGACTTCGCCAAACTGCAGGGTCTCCACGCTGAAGCCGGCAGCGGCCAGGCGAGCGGCAAGCAACGACTGACAGCCAGCATCATCGGGCGTCACTGACGGCCGGCCAATCAGGGCACGCGCAAAGTCGACGGTCTGGTCCATACTGTGTCAGCCTGCCTCAGTCGTTGCGCAGGAGTTCATTGAGAGAAACCTTGGCCCGGGTCTTCGCGTCCACTCGTTTGACGATAACGGCGCAGTAAAGGCTGCAGCGTCCACCCTCGGACGGCAGGCTGCCGGAGACGACCACGGCACCGGCAGGTACCCTGCCGTAAAGCACCTCGTCCCTGGCTCTGTCATAGATGCGTGTGCTCTGACCGATGAACACGCCCATCGAGATTACGGCTCCTTCCTCGACGATCACGCCTTCGACGATCTCCGAGCGGGCCCCGATAAAACAGTTGTCCTCGATAATGGTCGGGCCCGCCTGGACCGGCTCGAGCACGCCACCGATGCCGACGCCGCCTGACAAATGCACGTTGCGGCCGATCTGGGCACAGCTGCCGACTGTCGCCCAGGTGTCTACCATGGTGCCGCTATCGACAAACGCACCGATGTTCACGAATGAGGGCATCAGGACAACGTTGGCAGCCACATGGGCTCCCTTCCTGACGATGGCGCCAGGTACTACGCGGGTGCCGGCCTCGGCAAATTGCTCCGCGTTCCAGTCGTGGTATTTGAGGGGTACCTTGTCGTAATAGTCCGTTACACCGGCCGGCATGCGCACGCTGCGTTCGATCCCAAAGTGCAGGAGGACAGCCTTCTTCAGCCACTGATTCACGATCCAGCCCTGCGCTGTTTTCTCGGCCACTCGCGCCTCACCGGAGTCAAGCAGCGCAATCGCGGCGGAGACCGCTGCGCGCAGTTCTGCGTCTGCATTGGGCAGGTCGATTGAGGCTCGCTGGTCGAAAGCCGTTTCAATGGTGCTTTGGGTTGTGGCGCTATTCACACGTGATTTCCGGGGTTGGGTGGGAGTGGATTCATTGGGAATTCACGCCGGGCTGTCGAGTGCCTGGGTAACTGCCTGTTTCAACAGATCACAGAGTTCGGGCGTCAGTGGTGCTCCGGTTGTGTCAGTCACGTAAAAAACGTCCTCGGCGCGCTCGCCTACTGTCAGAATCTTGGCTGCCTGAATGCCGACGCGGTGGTTGCGCAGCACCTGACCCACCTGGCACAGCAGGCCTGGGCGGTCGCCGGCGACAATTTCCATCACTGTCCGGTCATTGGTTTCGTCTGCCGCAAAGTTGACCATCGTCGCCGTCGAAAACATGCGGACCTGCCGGGGAGGGCGCCGCGTCACCCGCAGTGCCTTCTCCTCGCCAGCGGTGATCGCCTGTTCCAGGCGCCCAAGGATCTGCTCACGACGCTCGTCATCACGTGTCTGCTCACCACCGTTCTCAAGTACGACGTACGTGGAAAGGCTGAACCCGTTGCCCAGCCGGATGATGCGGGCATCCGCAATGTTCAGCCCCAGCTCATCGAGTACGGCCGTAACCGTCGCGAAAGTGGACCGGTCTTGCGGTGCATAGACCAGCACGGAGGTTCCGGCGCCGGACGCCTCGTCTTGCACCCCCACGAGTACGCGTCGCCCCTCATCCTCTCTGGCCGCCAGCAGCCGCGTGTGCCAGGCAATTTCCTCCGGACGGCAACGGAGGAAGTAGTCATCACCGAGTTCGGCCCATAGCTCCTCGATGCGTTCATCCGCAATCGCCGCAAGTCCGGGGAGTGCGCGTGCCGCTGCCTTGCGTTCGCTGATCAGCTCGTCACGATCAATCGGCTTCTCGAGGCCGCGACGGAGGGCGCGCTTGGCCTGACCGTAGAGTTCAGCGAAAAGCTGTGCTTTCCAGGAATTCCAGAGCTTGGGGTTCGTGCCGCGGACATCTGCCACTGTGAGCAGGTAGAGGTAGTCCAGGTGCACTTCGTCGCCGATCTGGCTGGCAAACTCGCGAATCACCGCGGGGTCGCTGATGTCGCGCTTTTGCGCCGTCAAAGACAACAGCAGGTGCTTGCGAACGAGCCACGCGACCAGTCGTGCGTCATATCGGCTCAGTCCGTGCTCAAGGACGAAGGACTCGGCGTCGAGTGCACCCAGTTCGGAGTGGTCGCCGCCGCGTCCCTTGGCAATGTCATGGAATAGTCCCGCCAGGTAGGCGAGTTCAGGCGTTGGCAGGGCCTGCATGATTTCCGAGCAGCGCGGAAACTCATGGTTGTACCTCTCCAGCGCGAAGCGCCGCAGATTGCTCACGACGAATAAGGTGTGTTCGTCAACGGTATACGCGTGGAAGAGGTCGTACTGCATGCGACCGACAATGCGGCCGAATGCCGGCACGTAACGGCCCAGCACGCCGTAGCGGTTCATCCGCCTGAGTTCGTGAGTGACGCCTTCCTTGGCCCGCAGGATTTGCAGGAAGAGCCGATGATTACGCGGGTCCTGCCGGAACTCGTCGTCGATCAGGTTGAGGCTGCGCCGGATCAGGGAGATCGTGCCGGCGCTGACCCCCTTCAGTTCCGGTCGCTGCTGCAGGATCAGGAACAGTTCCAGTAGCGCTGAAGGCGAACGGTCGAAGGCACCATCATCCGCGACCTGCAGGAAGCCGTTGTGCACGCTGAAGCGCTCGTTCAGATGCTCGGCTTCGGCATTCGGATCATTTAGTATCGCCTCCTGAAACTGCTGCAGCAGCATTTCATTCAGACGACTGAGGTCCATGACAGTCCGATAGTACCGCTGCATGAATTGCTCGACGGCCAGCATATACGACGCATCCTGATAGCCGAACAGCTGGGCAATCCGGCTCTGATGGTCGAACAGCAGTCGATCCTCGTGGCGTCCGGTCAGGAGGTGGAGGGCAAAACGGATTCGCCACAGGAACTCGCGACCCTGGAGCAGCAGGCGAAGCTCAGGGGGGCTCAGGAAGCTGCGGCTGACCAGATATTCCAGATCTCCACGGCCGTACTCCCGAAGCGCAACCCAGCTGATGGTCTGGATATCCCGCAGGCCCCCGGGACTGCCTTTCACATCGGGTTCGAGGTTGTAGGCCGAGTCGTCGTAACGGTGGTGGCGGCTCTGCTGCTCGCGGATCTTGCCTTCAAAGAACTGCCGGGATGGCCAGACTCGTCCCGGAGCGATGGCGGCCTGCATCTCCCAGAGCAGCTCTTCCGGGCCCACGAGCAGCCGGGCTTCCATCAGCGTGGTGATGACGGTGAGGTCCTCCCCTGCATCCGGGCCACACTCGGCGGTGCTGCGGACACTGTGGCGGATCTCCAGGCCGGCGTCCCAGAGAAGGGTAAGAAAGTCGGAGAGGCTGTCCGGTGCTGGCGGCACTGGCCGCGGGGGCGTCAGTACGAGCAGGTCTACGTCGGAGCACGGGTGCAGTTCGCCGCGTCCATAACCCCCGACCGCCACGAGCGAGCAGTCCGCATGACCCGGATCGCCGGCGCGCTGCCAGGCTGCACAGACGACGAGGTCCACGAGGGCTGCCCGGTCAGCAACCAGCCTTGCGGCTGTTTCCCCGGCCAGGAAGCGCTGCTTGAGTGCCGCGTTGCCTCCTGCCAGCACGTGCCTGAGTATCTGCAGGGACTCGCCAGGCCCTTGGAGCAGACGCCGCACGGCGGGCCAGTCGAAGGCCGAGCCGTCAGGTTGAAGCACGGCCGATGCCAGTTGTCTTGCATCGTCGGACAGGCTGAGCTGCGGACTGACTGCTGCGTTCATCGGTGTTCGTCCGCGCCGAGGGTCAGTACCTCGCAGCCGTCCCTGGTAATCAGTACGGTGTGTTCCCACTGGGCAGATAGCGAATGGTCGCGGGTCACGACGGTCCAGCCGTCCTTCAGCAGTTGCACGTCCCGCATCCCGACGTTCACCATCGGTTCGATAGTAAACGTGAGTCCCTCGCTCAGTTTCAGTCCAGTACCCGGCTTGCCGTAGTGCAGAACCTGGGGGTCTTCGTGAAAGACGCGGCCAATCCCGTGGCCACAATACTCCCGCACGACGCTGAAGCCCTGGGCCTCAACGTGATTCTGGATGACGTGCCCGATGTCGCCCAGGAAGTTACCCGGTCTGGCCTGGCCAATGCCCAGCCACAAGGCTTCGTGTGCGACCCGGCTGACCCGCTCGCCCAGGACTGTGCCCTTGCCCACGGTGAACATCCTGCTGCTATCACCGTGAAATCCGTCCTTAATAACCGTGATATCGACGTTGATGATGTCGCCGCTCCGAAGGGTCTTTTCCCCAGGGATCCCGTGGCAAACCACGTGGTTGACGGAGGTGCAGATCGACTTGGGAAAACCCCGGTACAGGTAAGGGGCGGGGATCGCGTGCTGGACGTTCCTGATGTAGTCGTCGCAGATCCGGTCAAGTTCTAGGGTGTTGATGCCCGGCTGGATGTACGGGCCGATCATGTCCAGTACGTCAGCCGTCAGCCGTCCGGCTTCCCGCATGGCGTCCTGCTCCGCGGGAGTCTTGATCGTGATGCTCATCCTTGGTTTATTTCAGGCGTGGTCTTGTTTAAGCCCTGGGGGTGCTGTCGGCGCGGCGGCGGGGGGTGAAGCGGCGTTGTGGGCGTTGACCGCGTATGGTATAAAGCGCGCGCCCTAGAGGCAACGAAATCCACACGCGATCCGTCACATCTGGCTGGGTGCCTGCTCCCGTTTCGGGGGTCGGTTGCCGGATGGGGATCGCGGCGGCCCTAACCCGAAATTCGAGGCTCGACCCTCACAAGGAGTTCCCATGACTGACGTAAGCATGCGCCAGATGCTAGAGGCTGGTGTGCATTTTGGCCATCAGACCCGCTACTGGAACCCCAAGATGGGTCCGTTCATCTTTGGTGCCCGCAACAATATCCACATCATCAATCTGGAACACACGGTTCCGCTGTTTCGCAAGGCAACGGCGTTTATCCGGTCCCTCGCCGCTGACGGCGGTCGCATCTTGTTCGTCGGCACCAAGCGTTCGGCACAGGATTCGGTGAAGGCCCAGGCTGCGCGCTGTGGCATGCCCCACGTCAGTCACCGCTGGCTCGGCGGCACGCTAACTAATTTCAAGACCGTGAAGCAGTCGATCAAGCGTCTCGAGGACCTCGACGCGATGGAGCTGGATGGCCGCTTCGGCAAGTTGACCAAGAAGGAAGTTCTCGAGCGGCGCCGCGAGCGCGAGAAGCTGGAACGCAGCCTTGGTGGCGTCAAGACGATGGCCGCCTTGCCGGACGCCATTTTCGTTATCGACGTTGGGCATGAAAAGATTGCCGTGCACGAAGCCAACAAACTCGGTATTCCGGTGGTCGGAATCGTGGACACCAACTCGTCGCCGGATGGCGTGCAGTACATGATTCCTGGCAATGATGACGCGATGCGCGCGGCCGAGCTGTATGCGATTGCCGTGGCTGATGCCGTGCTCGAGGGCAAGGCTTCCATTCCGGCACTGCCAATGGGGGAGGACGATTTCGTCGAACTCGATGCGGAAGGTCGGCCGAAATCTTCTCCGGATGGACGGCGGCCGGCGCCCGCCAAGCGTGTGCCCCGCAAGGCGGCTGCCAGCGCTCCACGTGGCCGCACACCGAAGGAGGCCGCGGGTACCGCTGACGCGACCGATGACGCGACCGATTCGGCAACCGTCGCCGATGCGCCAGTCGCTGGTGACTCAGTGGCCGGTGAAACAGCGGCCTGAGCGGGAGAAGCAAGATGTCGATATCAGCTAGTCTCGTCAAGGATCTGCGCGACCGCACTGGGGCCGGCATGATGGAGTGCAAAAAGGCGCTCGTGGATGCCACTGGCGATATCGACGCCGCCGTGGACCTGCTCCGCACCCGCGGGCAGGCCAAGGCTGAGAAGAAGGCGGGTCGCGTTGCCGCCGAAGGACAGATACTGACCTCCGCAAGCCCCAAGGGTGGCGTCACGGTAATACTCGAGGTCAATTGCGAGACGGACTTCGTCGCGCGTACCGACGACTTCAAGGGCCTCGTGAAGAGCGTCGCGGAGCACATCGCCGCAACCGGCCCACTCGCCGTTGACAAAGATCAGATCCCGGCCGACGTCATCGAGCGTGAGCGTCGCATCTACATCGACGAGGTGAAGCAGAGCGGCAAGCCCGCCAACCTCGTGGACAAGATCGTCGAGGGCAA
>JANNJM010000050.1:0-2590 GCA_031395645.1 Gammaproteobacteria bacterium
CCCATTTCTCCTCTGCAGGCGCTCCTACAGCCGCCAGAAGCTCCGCGTGCATCTCCGGCGTTGTCGCCACCAGCATGTCGGTCGAGCGCAGCTGGAAGTTGTCAAACACATCGAATGGCCGCCCATCCAGACCTGAGGCCATGCCGCCTGCTTGCGTCACGATGAACGCCATTGCGCCCCAGTCGAGGAGGTCTGCACGATCCGATGCGTAGGCGGCCAACCGGCCGGTGAACAGGTCATTGAGATTGTCGAACGGACGCCCCGGGTTATCGTCATTGACGATATCAAACGCATCCCAGTGCTGCCTCCGCAGCTGGGTCAGAGCCCGGGGAGCCTGGTAAGTCACGCACACGCGGCTGCCGGCCTTAGTTGCCAGGGGTGACATGAGACTGATGCAGCGGGCCTCGCGGTTCCCAGTAAAGGCACCGTAACCCCGGATCGCGAGGTAGAAACGCTCCCTGACCGGCATGTAGCTGATGGCTGCCAGGAGTTGTCCATGGCGAGTGATTGACAGGATGATGTCCCAGCCCGGGCGTTGGTTTTTGTAGAGATACGTCCCGTTGATCGGGTCTAGCCACAACCTGGTGACGGCATCGGGAGGGAAGTAGCGGGCATTCCGCGATTCCTCCTGCTCCTCGCCATAAAAGCCGGCAGCAGGAAAGCGGGCGAGGGTGGCCACTTCGACAAAGGTCTGGACACTCTGGTCGGCGTCTGTGATCGCCTGTACCCAGGCGTTTTGTCCAGCTTTTGCCGGAGGTCCGGAAATTCTGGGCTGAATGCCGCGAGCGAAGTCCCCGGCGGTCACCAGCACGGGCAGATAGAACTCGACCATCTCCAGGATGGTGGGCTCCACCGGACTTGCCTGGCCGGTCAGCGCCTGGCCCGTCAGCGTGCGAGCCGACTCTGAAGGGTGGTCAGGTAGTCCTGAACGCGCCGGGCATTGGCGCCCATGTCACCACGTCCGACGCGGGATTTTGACCGGACGTCTACCCGGGTCTGGTCGCGCCCCGGCAGAATGCGGATCACCACGTCGTCCTTGAAATGCACCCACGGGGTTTCGGCAGTGGCCTCGATGCGGCCATCGACCTCGCTGGCGTCCACGAGCGTCCAGCCCTTCTCCGCCACGACGTCTTTGGCGGCCGCGAAGACCACGTTTGCAGGTTGGGTTGCCAGCAGGGGCTGCAATTCCGGAAAGGCCTGCTTCTGGGCGGCAGCCGCTGCCGGTCCCGCGTACTCGGGCGGATTCTGGGCATCAAGCTGGCGCAGGGGGATTATGGCCACGAAGGCGGGCGGGTTGTCCGTGTCGGTCGTGATGTCGTGAATCGCCGGGGCGCCGCGGGCCTGACCAATGACCAGGCCGTTGTTGGCGGTGACTGCGAGGCCAGCCAGCAGGGCGAGCCAGGTAGCTGGCCGCGAAGCGGTTCCGGCTGTCCCGGCACTGCGGAGCAACCCCAATGCCGCCGTGACCATCGCGACCAGCAATAGCAGGCTGCCACCGGCGTAGACTGCCATGCTCCAAAGCGGTGACAGTATCCCTGACCGCGCACCGAAGCCCGAGAGGGCGGCGAGGGCCACACCAATCAGCGCGGTCCAGATACCGATGCCAGAGAGCCGGGAGCCCTTGCGAGGTATCGCCTGTAGTGCGTCTTTCATCAGCCCACCCTCCGTGCCGAAACCTTAGCACAGGCCGGGTACAATTCGTGCATGAGTTCCTCCATCAACTACCTCACCCTCCTGCTCGATCTCGAGTCGATCGAGAAGAATATCTTCCGGGGCCAGAGCCGTGACTTCGGCACGAGCCAGGTCTTTGGCGGGCAGGTGCTTGGACAGGCCCTCGCGGCGGCCAGCCGGACTGTGGAGGGACGGGTCGTGCATTCGCTGCACGCGTACTTCCTGAAGCGTGGCGACATGGAGGCACCGATCGTCTACGAGGTGGATCGGGCCCGGGACGGCGGCAGCTTCTCCAACCGGCGGGTTGTGGCAATCCAGCACGGAGAGCAGATCTTCAACATGACCGCATCTTTCCAGCTCCAGGAGTCCGGTCTTGAGCATCAGGTCGCCATGCCCCACGTGCCGAAGCCTGACTCACTCAAGAGTGTGGAGACACTGGCCCGCGAGTTTACTGGCGAAATTCCGCCGCGCATGCAGCGGTTTCTGCACTGGGACCAGCCCTTCGAGATGCGCCCCGTGGATCCCGAGCAATTCCTGGTCGGCGCGAACCGGGTGCCGGCGAAGCTGCTCTGGATCAAAACTTCGGAACGGCTTCCGGCCGACTCCTTCCTGCATCAGGCCGTGCTGGCCTGCATTTCGGACTTCGAACTGATTGGGACCGCGACCTTGCCCCACGGGCTGCACGCGACCCGCGACAACCTGCAACTGGCGAGCCTGGATCACGCCATGTGGTTTCACCGGCCCGCCCGGGTGGACGAATGGCTGCTGTTCGCCCTCGACAGCCCGGCGGCGGCCGGGGGCCGGGGGCTCGCCCGGGGCTACGTTTTTACTGAGGACGGGAAGCTCGTCGCCACGCTCGCTCAGGAAGGTCTGATCCGCGTCCGCCCGGCGGCGTAGGACCACCTTTAGGGAAATGGGG
>JANNJM010000051.1:0-20491 GCA_031395645.1 Gammaproteobacteria bacterium
CCGTAGGAGCGCCTTCAGGCGCGACCCTCCTCCTGCTCCTCGCTCTTCTAACGGGCTGCGCGACCACACCCCCCACCAACGTCCTGACACCGGAGCAATCCATACCCATGGAGGCCGCCGGTCCACAAACCACTCTGGACCAGGAACTCACAGTCTTCCTTGCCCGCTACGCCGATGCCTACAACCGGGAGGACTACGTCACCCTGCTGGGTATGTGGGATCAGGAGGATCCCTACGCCTTCTACATGGCGGAGGAAATCGACCCGCCGATGCACGGCTGGAAGACCATCCGGGCCTATTTCGCCCGTACGGGCGTGCTGGACGGCATCCGCAACGAGTACAGCAACGTGCGGGCCCATCTCGTGGCGCCGGACGTGGCGGTGGCGACCTACCGCCTGCGCTTCGACATCAAGGTCAAAACCATGCAACCGCTATCGAGCTTTGATCGCATCATGGCGGTGTTCCGCAAGAAAGGCGGCGAGTGGAAGATGATTGCCTATGCCGAGGCGCCCCAGGCGCCGCTGACGATGATCCGCAAGGCGCTGAAGACGTCCAAGTCGCTCGACAAAAACCAGCAGACCGAACTGCTGCGTACGATCCAGACCCTGCTCGAAGACGCGGTCCCGCCCGACTTCGACGCCTGGCTCAAAACCCGCCCGTAGGAGCGCCTTCAGGCGCGACCCCGTTGTGCCCCACCAATACCCCTCCCCCGTCCGCGCCTGGTACCTGGTGACCCTGCTCACTATCGCCTACGTTTTCTCCTTCGTAGACAAGTACCTGCCGGCACTTCTTATCGAGCCCATCAAGCAGGATCTCGGTGCAAGCGACACCCAGATGGGCCTGCTGCTCGGCCCCGCCTTTGCGGTGCTCTACGCCACGCTGGGTCTGCCACTCGGGTGGCTGGCTGACAGAACCCGCCGCAATACCCTCGTGGCCGCCGGCGTCGCACTCTGGTCCCTCGCCACCGCCAGCTCGGGCGTCGCGAGGAACTTCACCCACCTCCTGCTTGCGCGCGTTGGCGTCGGCGTGGGTGACGCCGCGCTCGCGCCGTGCGCGCTCTCACTGATCTCGGACAGCTTTCCTCCGGACAAGCGTGGCCGCCCTGTCGCGCTCTACATCACCGCCCAGTCCTTTGGCGCGGGCCTCGCGATGCTCGGTGGTGGCGTCGTCCTCGCCTGGGCGGCGACGCAGTCTGTGATCGATCTGCCGCTGATCGGTGTCGTGGCACCCTGGCAATTCACCTTCCTGACGGTCGGATTGCCGGGCGTACTGGTGGCGCTGCTGCTGCTCGTGGCCCGCGAACCCCAGCGCGAACCCGCAGTAACTGGCGCCGTCAGCATGCTGACCACCCTCACCTGGCTGCGCGCACGCTGGCAAAGTTTTGGCAGCCTCACGGCTCTCGTCTGTGTGATGACCGTGGTGGCCTACAGCCAGAACTGGTACGCAGCGCTCTTCCAGCGCAACTGGGGCTGGGACATCGGGCGCTACGCCCTCTGGAGCGGCCTGGCGCTGATCATCGTCGGGCCGCTGGTCGTTAACCTCACCGGGTGGTGGTGCGACCGGCAACTCGGCCGCGGCCACCGCGACGCGCCCCTGTCGGTGGTGATCGCCGGCACGGTGCTGCTGCTGCCACCCGGTGTCCTCGCGCCGCTCATGCCAACCGGCGAGCTGGCCGTCGGCATCTGGCTGCTGAATCTCTGCGGCCTGTCCATGGTCTCGGCGGCCGCCCCGGTCGCGCTGCTCGCCATCACGCCCGGCGAAATGCGCGGCCAGGTCTCGGCAATCTTTTATATGGTAATCATGCTTACGGGTCTCGTCGTGGGCCCGCTTGCTGTCGGCCTTCTGAACGACCTGCTGTTCGCCGGTCAGCGACTGGACCTGGCCTGCGCCCTGGTGCCGGTCATCGTGGGAGTGCCGGGGCTCGCCCTGTTGGGGTTCACGCGGCGCCACTACCTTGTTGCAACGGCTGGCTGACCGCCTGGACCGGTGGTCGTCCGTCGGGACGATCGCCCTCGCCGTCGCGCTCTACGCGCTCTACCTGGCATACGTGATGCCGGCCCAGAGCCTGGAAAGTCAGGCCTACGCCGGGAACTGGGGTGGCCCGGACAGGCACTTCTTCTACACCCCCGATGAACTCTACGCGCAGATCGCGACCTGGGGCGAAACCGGCCGCCGGCAGTACATCAGCTTCCGGCTGGGTCTCGATATTGGCTTCGCGCTGGCCTACACAGCGTTCCTGATCACCGTCACGGGCGTGGCGCTGCGCAAGGCCTGGCCCGGAATCGCGCAGCGACGGTGCCTGTTGTTGCTGGCGCTGATCCCAATGAGCTGCGACCTGCTGGAGAACGCGCTCGGTATCGGCATGGTGAGGGCCTTCCCCGCCCGCTTCGACGCGCTGGCGTGGTTTGCGACGAGCATCACGGCGCTGAAATGGGTCAGCCTGGCCCTGGCACACGTGGTGATGATCTACGCTCTGGGCGCCGTCTGTAGGAGCGCCTTCAGGCGCGACGACCGGCGCAGCTAGTCACGCCGAAGTTGGTTCAGGGGGCTGCCCGTCCCGGCCGGCGGCGGAAGTACCAGATGAGCGCGCTGGCGCCGGCCACGCTGAGACCGATGTCCAGCCACCCCGGCAACCCAAGTGCCCAGCCCACGATCCCGCCCGTCAGGGATCCACCCAGTCCGAACAGTATCGTGCGCGGATAACTCATCGGGTCCGGCCCGGGCAGCAACCAGCGAGCCAGGGCGCCAATGATGAGGCCGCCAATGGCGACATAAACCAGGTAAAGGACGATGCCCACGCCAGCAATGGTTCCCCAGCTGGTACCCGCGTTTTCCATGCGATGTTCTCCTCAGTCTTACCCCAGACGGATGCGGCAGAGTCTCGCCCGACAGCTGCCGGGTGTCCATCCTCCAGGCCCTCTACACCAGGTACTGCCGGACCAGCTCCGAGGACACGGTCCACAGCCGCGCGGCCAGCTCGCGGTTCTCGCTGTTGCCACCGATGGCCACCGGGTTGCAGTCGATGAAGTAGCGGCCACTCACCCCGGCCAGGCGGGGATCGGCCGCGAGATAACAGATGGTGGACGCGCCTTCCGCCGGCGACTTCATGAAAGCCGGTCCCAGGAGGTTGCCCAGCGTTACGGCCCAGCCGGGGGCATGCCTCTGAAGGTCCGTCAGCACGGCGCCAGGATTCATGGCGTTGGACGTCACGCGGGTACCAGCCATGCGCTGGGCCAGCTCCAGAGAGAACAGCGAGTTGGCGAGCTTGGACTGCCCGTACGCGCGGGTGGCTTTGTAGTCCCGTTCACCCGAGAGGTTGTCCCACTCGATCGCTGTCTCGTCCGCCCACTTGAGGGCGCTGCTGGACACGACCACGACCCTGCCCTGGGGCGCCGCCTGCAGCGGCCCGAGCAGGCGGTTGACCAGCAGGAAGTGGCCGAGATGGTTGGTGACGAACTGCTTCTCGAGGCCGTAGGCCTGCTCGAGTGTTGGGAGGGCCATGATGCCGGCATTGCAGACCAGCACATCGAGTGGCGCGCCGAGAGCCCGCACGGCGTCAGCACAAGCCACCACGGAGGGGAAATCGGTCAGCTCCAGCGCCAGTGGCGTGGTCCGCCCGGTAACACCGGCGCAGGCCGCCGCTGCCTTCTCGAGGGTGCGGCCCGTGCCCAGCACGTGAGCACCGCGGAGCGCGAGCACCCGCATCACCTCCAGACCCAAACCGGACGTGGCTCCCGTTACGAGCACCGTCCTGCCGGTTAGATCCAGCCCTTCGGTAACTTCCAGGGCCGTCGATGCGGCCGTGTAAGGACTCAGCGGCACGCCAGCGGGACGGACGACCGGCTTCCTGTCCCGCCTGAGCAGGATAGCGCCAGCGCCCACGGCAACGACGGCGGCCGCACCAATCAATACGCCTCGACGGCTTGGCATGGGCTGGTCTTCCTCCAGAGCTGGTTCAGCTGTGGAAGTAGTTTACCTGAGCGGCCGGTATTACCTGGTGGCTCTCAGGGCTTGAACCCGGAAGGTCCCGGTGCCGTGCCGAGCGCGGCGCGCAGGATCCCAAAGTCGGCCGTCGTCACGGTCCCGCTGCCGTTTAAGTCGGCGGCCGCCGCGATAGCACTTGCTGACGCGGCCTGGCCGAGGACGGAGCGGAGGAGCCCGTAGTCGGCCGTGGTCACCAGCCCGCTGTTGTTCAGGTCCGCGTCGCAGAGGTTGCCGTAGCCGTCGCCGTTGCTGTCCAGCTGGGTGGGATTGGCGACCAGGCGACAGTTGTCGACGCCATCGAGGACGCCATCGGCGTCCGGATCCAGCGACGGGACGAGATGCCCGTTGCGGAACACGAAGAAGTAGTTGTTGAGGTTGGCCGCCGGCCCGCCGAGGGTACTGGCCAGCTGGAACGTATCGGCGGACGAGCCCGTGACCAGTGAACCGCCAGCGAGGCCTGAAAACTGGTCACTGTCGTTCTGGCCATAACGGAGCAGCAGGTAGAAATCACCGTTCGCACCTGCCGAATAGAGCACTAATTGGGTGTCGATCACAGGGTTGTTGTTGAAGTCGCCGTCAAGCCAGTTGACCGCGAACGCCGCCACGCGCTCGGCGGCGAGGAACGGCGGCAAGGGATCGGCAGAGGCACGGAAATAGCTGGTACCGCCGCCAAACGGCGCGAAGTCAGTAGCGTCCACGGAAGAGATGGTCAGATTCGCGTAGAAGGACGTGATGAAAGGCCGGGTAACCGTGCCGTTCGCGGTGATCAGCTGCTGAAGCTGACTGATAGTCGCCGCCGCCGTGAAGTTTCCCGGTAGCGCTGAGCCGAACGTGATGAAACCGTTCTTGTTGATGAACAACGAATCGTAGGAGGTGGTACCGATCTTGACTGAGAAACCGAGCTTCGTTGCCACGCTCGAATTATTGGAAAACGTCACGCCGCACGACGATGGCAGCGATACACCGGGGCCGCACTGCGTCGATGTCGCTACCCACGAGTCACCCGAATCGGCCACCTCACCGCTACCACCCGGAAACTCAATACGGATGCGCGGCCTGGCGTCAGCAGGGCCGGAAACCAGGCCGGCGACCGTGATCAGGATCAGCAGGAACAAAAATGCCGCCATGCTGTCCAGGCGTTTGCTCGGGTTCATGCGCGTTCTCCCCTCGACTCGTTGTTGTAAGTTGAGGGGTATGCTACGCCTCAATAGCCCCTGAACAAGGGGCCGGAGACCGCCGAAGCGATGCGTTACGTCGCGTTCATCAGTTACAGCCACGTGGACCGCGACTGGGCCCGCTGGCTGCACCGGTCCATCGAGCGCTACCGCATACCGGCCAGCCTGGGCGCGAGCGCGGGCAGGTTGGTGCCGGTCTTCCTCGACCGGGAGGAACTCTCTTCCGCCGCGGATCTCGCTCAGTCGGTCCGCGTCGCCCTGGAAGCGTCTGCCGCCCTGATCGTGGTCTGTTCGCCCAACGCCGCCCGCTCGCGCTGGGTCAACGAGGAGATCAGGAGCTTCAAAGCGCTCGGCCGGAGCAAACGGATCTTATGTCTCATCGTCGGCGGCGAGCCCGGCGCGGTTGATCGCCAGCAGGCACCCGACAGCGAGTGCTTTCCCGCCGCGCTTCGCTATGAAGTTGTCGACGGCCAGTTGACTGACCAGCATGCCGCGGAGCCCCTCGCGGCCGACGTGCGGCCGGGTGCAGACTCCCGTCGCGAGGCGCTGCTCAAGATCGTTGCCGGGTTACTCGGCGTCAGCCTCGATCAACTGCGGCAGCGCGACCAGGTGCGCCGTCAGCGCCGGCTGGCAGGGATCGCTGCTGCCGCAACCGTTGGCTGCGTCGTGCTGGCAGGCCTTGCCATCACCGCCTGGATCGCCCGCAACGAGGCCGTGGAGCAACGCAGACTGGCCGTCCAGAAATCGCTCACGGCGGAACGCACTGCAGACTTCATGGTTTCGCTGTTCCAGGTTTCGGACCCCAGTGAAGCCCGCGGTAACTCGATCACGGCCCGGGAGATTCTCGACCGCGGCGTACGGCAGATCGACCAGGGGCTGCGCGACGAGCCGCTCGTCAGGGCAGAACTCTCGACGACGCTCGGGCAGGTCTACTACGGACTGGGCCTCTATCCGCAGGCTGGGGATCTGCTGTCCAAGGTACGAATCGTGCCCGGCCAGGACGATCGTGCGCGCGCACGGCAGTCAGTGGCACTCGCAGACGTACAGGCGGCCCTCGAGCACTATCCGGAAGCCGAAGCCCTCTATGTCGAGGCTGCTCGTGACGTTGCATCAGCGACTGAACCCGATCTCGATACCCGGGCACGCATCCTGATCGGGCGCGGTGATGCTGCCTCCAGCCAGGAGCGCTTCGCAGAGGCGCAACGCTTTTTCGACGAGGCGCTGGCCGTGGGCAGGATGCCCGGTGCGCCTGCCGATGTGACTGCCCGGACGCTCGAGGGCATCGCGATGCTGAAGACCTACGCTGGTGAGCCCGCTATCGCGATCGACTGGTACGAGAAGGCCCTCGCAGAGCGACTCCGGGTGTCCGGCGAGACCCATCCCAACGTGTCCCAGATTCTCGGCAATATGGGAGCCACCGCGTATCTGATGAGGGATAGCGACCGCGCAGAGACGTACATGATCCGCTCCATCGAGGTGGATCGCCGCGTGCTCGGCCCCCGGCACCCCGATGTCGGGATCGGCCTGGGCAATCTCGGGCGCCTGCACCTCGAGCGGCGCGGCTTTACCCGGGCCAGAACGTTGCTCGACGAAGGGGTCACAATCCTCGATGAGGCGCACGACCCTACCCATGCTGATCTCACCTTGCCGCTCAGCAATCTGGCCCTCGCGTACGCCGGCCTGCGCGACGACGCCCGCGCAGAGCCGCTCTTCGAGCGGAGCCTCATGGCAGCGGTCGCGAACCAGCAGAGTGGCATCGAGGGCATGATCCTGACCTACCTCGCGGATCTCCAGTGCCGGGCGGGTCGGTACGACCTCGGACTGGGGCGCGTGGATGCCTCCCGCCCGCTGCTCGCCATGGGCTATCCGGACGACCCCTGGCGAACCGCGTACGCGGACAGCGTCCGTGCCGCGTGCCTGACTGGTCTTAAGCGCTACCCGGAAGCCCAGAAACTGATTGAAACCAGTCTGCCGGTCGTGCTGGCCCGCTGGCCAGCCACGACACTGTACGGCCACGAATCGCTGGAACGAGCAAAGCTGCTCTTCACAAGGACGGCTAATGCAGCCAAGCTTGCAGAGCTGGCAGCCCTCGCCAGGTAGCGACGTTCGGAGCGTACAGTCGGTGGCGGACACGACCCCGCATAAATCGGCGGATCTCTTCAAGATTCCGTTCCTGGTCGGAGTTGCCGGCCACCGTGACCTTGTGGCCGACGAGTTGCCCGTAATTCGTGCGGCGGTCGATGAACTCCTGCGCACACTGCGCGATGCGCAACCGGACGTCACTATCCAGCTGCTATCGCCAATGGCCGATGGCGCAGACCTACTTGTCGCCGACGTGGCCTGCGCCCTTGGACTCGACGTCATTGCCCTCCTGCCCTATTCAGCCGCACAGTGCCGTGCGGATCTGGACAACGACGCGTCATGCGCGGTGTTTGACAGGATCATGCAACGGGCGGAGATACTCGAGATTCCGCTGCCAGTCACCGTCGAAAAGGCACAGCTCACCATTCCAGGCGACCTGCGCGACCAGCAGTTCATGCAGGCCGGAGTGCTGGTCTCCCGTTCAAGTTCGTTACTCATCACCATCTGGGACGGCCGCGACACTGGCCTTCCTGCTGGCACTGCGCGCGTGGTCGAGCACCGGCGACTGGGCTTGCCCCTTGGTAAGGAATTGACCCCCGCTGCCGGGCTGCTGCTCGCGGCCGGGGACAACGACTGGATCTATGACATCCGCTGTTCACGGCGGACCGCGCAGGTTGTCCCCGCAGCCGGCGGTGTGCAGGTGGTGGGATTCATCAGTGGCGACCGTCGGCACGGGGCGGTCGAGCACGGTTTGCCTGCGGAACTCCTCACGCTGCTCGAAGGGACGGGCGACTTCAATCGCGATGTGTCGGAATTTGGCGACGCCATCGCCGCCAGTGGGCAACGGCTCGCTCCGCCGAGTCCATATGCGCTGCCGGAGGCTCTCCGGTACGTCGATCGGTTGTTTACGGCCTCCGACTGGCTGGGCGTGCATTTCCGCCGCTGCTTCACTCGCGCCCTGCGCACCCGGTACTCCCTCTGGGCAACCCTCGCCCTGCTGCTCTTGGCACTCGAGCAGTCGCGAAACAACCTGTTCGACGTGGCCAATATCTCACTCGTGTTGCTGGTGTTCGGCTCGGGCTGGGGTCTCGCGCTGTGGGCTCACCGGCGCAAGTGGCACCGGCGCTTCCTCCACTACAGGGCGCTTGCGGAAGGACTACGGGTCGACTTTTACTGGGAAATCGCGGGCGTCCGGACCCAGTTCGATGGCGAGTTTGCGCACGAGAGCTTTCTGCAGAAACAGGACGTGGATCTCGAGTGGATCCGGGCGGCACTGCGGGCGGTGAGCCTGCGTTGCGCCCTGTACCCCCGCACCGCCTGGCCACACGGGTTCGAACATGCGTATGCCGCCTGGATTGGCGATCCCGACCCGGTCAACGGCTCGGGCCAGCTCCTCTACTACCGGCGTAGCGCCAAGGTACTGGAACGCCGGCTGAAGGTCAGGGAACGGATTTCAAAGACGCTGCTGCTCGGCGGCCTGGCGCTCGGCGTCCTCCTCGCCATCGATACCGGGCTTGCGCTCGCAGGCAGTTCACCGCTAACGCACGGCCAGCGGGAGGCCCTCGTGCTCGCCCTCGCGCTGATCAGCGTTTACGGAGCGATCTTCGAGATCTATCTGCGCGAAAAAGCCGACCGCGCCCTCATTCGCCAGTACCGCTATATGGATTCGCTCTTCAGCTTCTCGGCAACAGCACTAAGCTCGTCGCGCTCAACCGACGAGAAACTCCAGATCCTGCGATCGCTGGGCCATGCGTGTCTCGCCGAGCACGCCCAGTGGGCACTGGCGCACCGGGACATGCGGATCGACGGGCTGCGCTGGTAGCGGTCCTAGCTCTTTTCCAGCGCCACGAGTCGCGTCGCTTTGGTGATGGCCTCAGCAGTGGCATTGAAGAAGGTGCTGCGCAGCCGGCCCTTTCGATCCAGCAGATAAACCTGGGACGTGTGCTCCACCAGGTACTTTCCGGACTTGTCCGTGAGCGCGCCCTTGAAGAACACGGCAGAAAACTGCGCGGCGATATCCCGCACCTTGCGGGGATCGCCCGTCAGCCCGATGAAGGCGGGTGACATCGGGGCCAGGTAGCGCTTCAGATCAGCTGGCTTGTCCCGATTGCCATCGACGCTCACCATCACGAGGCGCGCCTGGCGCACGACCAAATCCTGGGACTGGGCAATCATCTGCAACTGCCCGAGCGTCTGCGGGCATACATCCGGGCAATTGGCGAAACCGAAAAACAGCAGCACCGGCGAGCCACGCAGCGAACTGAGACGGAGCGGTTGACCATCCTGGTTGGTCAGTTCGAAGTCCGCAATGACTTTGGGGGGACTGGCTTCCAGCACCCGCGCGGGAGCCGTCCATGCGGCCGTCACCATGAGCAGGGCTACGCTCGCGCAGAGCATGCGGTCGAAACGCACTGCCACTCCTAGAGTAGGTCCGCGATATCCTGGAGCAGGCCCTTGTCATCGGGCTTCGTGGCCGGCGGATAGCGCTTCACCACTTTGCCGTCACGCCCGATCAGGAACTTCTCAAAGTTCCACTCGATGTCACCCGCAAATTCGCTGGTGAGCCACTGGTAGATCGGGTGTCGCCCCGGACCGTTAACCTCGATCTTCCCGGTCAGCGGAAAATTCACGTCGTAGGTTGCCTGGCAGAACTTTGCGATTTCCTGCTCGGTGCCCGGCTCCTGGGCGCCGAACTGGTTGCAGGGAAAGCCGACGACCACCAGGCCCTCGTTCTTCAGTTCTTCGTAGAGCTTCTCGAGGCCTGCGTACTGGGGCGTCAAGCCGCATTTGCTGGCCACGTTGACGGCCAGCACCACCTTGCCGGCCAGCTCGGGAATCAGGTTGGCGCCACCGCCGATGCGGTCCGCCGTGAAGCTTTGCAGTGTTGTCATGCTCCGTATCCTCAGCCCGCGCGGGCCTGTGTCTGGACTTGCAACTGCTGCTCCGGCGTCAGTTTGTCCCCGCAGCAGTCCGCCGCTTCGACGATATGGACAGGGACGGCCGTCACCGGCAATGGCTGGCCATTGAGTACGAAACGGCTGACGGGCTGGCCCTGCAGCACGTGCAGGTCGACGAATTCTGGCACGTTTTCTGCCTTGAGCCCGTTGTACCAGACCCCATCCGGGTGCACGACGAAGACTGGCCCGGCAATTCCCGGCTGACGGCATTGCATGATGTTGATCTTCACCTGCGCCATCAGGCGGCGTTTCGCCAGCTCCTGGCGCAACGCGCCGCTCAAGGCCGCGTTGCCATTTGCCTCGCAACCGCAGAAGTCCTTGCCATCGGTGCACAGGAAGATATGAAAGCGGAGTTTATCGAGCACCCTCGGGACCGAGTCCTCGTAGGGCTGCGCTGCACAGTGTTCATGTTCATTGGCCATGGTACTCATTCCCTAGGAGGCGACGGCCGGGCTCGCAGTAGGCAATTGCACGCCCTTAGCCGTAGGCGGGTTCACCCGGCGATGGATCAGCTCCAGCACCGGCTTGCCGCCGATGATGTGTTGCTCGAGAACCTTTTCGGCATCGGCCAGCTCGCGAATGCGGTACCAGATGCCGTCGGGATAAATCATGACCACGCAACCGTAGGCGTGCTGGGCAATACAGGCGTTTGGACTGACGACGACATCGCTGATACCGGCAGCCTGCAGCCGCTGCTGGTACATCTCATAAATGCCGCCCCCCATGGTCTGCCCGCAATGCAGGCCGCGATGGCCGTCGGCATGCTCCTGGGCGGGGGCGCTCAGGAACCTGGCGCTCAGGAACCTGGCGCGCTCCTCCTCGCTCATGGCCGCAACCTGCGCTGCCTTCTTGGCAATGGTCTTGGTCCAGTGGTCACCGTATTCCGTGGTGCAGACAAAGACGTGACGCATGACAGTGCCCTTGGTTGGCCTTCAGGATCGGAGCACGCAGATAATAAACGATCGGCGCTAGAATGCCGGCCCATGCAGTATTGCAGCGCCTGCGGGCAACCGGTCCACACCACCATTCCCGACGGTGACAATCGCCCGCGGGCCGTCTGTCCGGCCTGCACCGCCGTCCATTACGTAAATCCGAAGCTCGTGGTCGGGTGCGTCCCGGAATTTGCCGGGCAGATCCTCCTGTGCCGGCGGGCTATCGAGCCCCGCCTCGGCTTCTGGACAGTGCCGGCCGGTTTCATGGAGATCGGGGAAACGCTCGCCGAGGCCGCCATCCGGGAAACCTGGGAGGAAGCCCTGGCCCGGGTCGAACTGGGCACCCTGTTTTCGGTCGTGGACGTGGTGCACGCCGGCCAGGTCCATGTCTTCTTCAACGCCCGGTTGCTGCAGCCCAAATTCGGTGCAGGGACGGAATCCCTCGAGGTGCGGCTATTCCGCCCGGAAGAGCTCCCCTGGACAGATTTGGCCTTCCCGAGCACCCGAATCGCGCTGGAGCAGCACGTTGATAACAGGCGTACCGGGAACCTTGAAGTGCGACTCTGTGCCGCACCTCGCCTCCGCCTGGGATCGCCGCCAGCCTAGTCAGAAGCGTCTGAAATCACTACAGTAGCCGCCCCGACAGGAGCCTCGAAGACCATGACGTTCGTCGTCACCGAAAGCTGCATCAAGTGCAAGTACATGGACTGCGTGGAAGTCTGCCCCGTGGATTGCTTCCATCAGGGCCCCAACATGCTCGTGATCGATCCGGACGAATGCATCGATTGCACCCTGTGCGAACCCGAATGCCCGGTGGAGGCAATCTTCTCCGAAGATGAAGTGCCGGCCGATCAGAAAGACTTCATCAAGCTCAACGCCGAGCTGGCCAAGGGCTGGCCGGTGATCACGGAAGTGGGCACCCCACCCGCCGACGCGGACGACTGGACCAAGATCAAGGGCAAACGCCAGTACCTTGAACGCTAAGCCGTAGGAACGCCTTCAGGCGCGACCTCCCTCTATCGGCAAAGGGCCCGATCGCGCCTGAAGGCGCTCCTACCGGCTCGCGACCTTCGTCCCGGCAATGTATTTCGAGAGTTCCGCTGGGTCGAGATAGCCGCCGATCAGTTCCCCCGACTCCAGGATGATCGCCGGTGTGCCCTGCACGCCGAAATCCTGGCCTACCTTGTAGTGCTGGGCGATCGGGTTCGGCTTGCAGGCCTTTTCATTCAACGTCGCACCCATCTTTGCACGCGTTAACGCGGCCTGCCGGTCCTTCGCACACGTAACCTGCTCGGCCTTCGTCCAGCTCTCGGTGCCCGGCCCGCTGCGCGGGAAGAACATGTAGCGAACCTTGATGCCCCGGGCGTTGTAGCCGGCGATCTGGTTGTGCAGTTTTCGGCAGTACCCGCAGTCGATATCCGTGAAGACCGTGATGGTGCTTGACGTTTTGGCTGGCGCGAACACGATCATGCCCGCCTCACTGACGCCTGCGAGGACATCCCGGCGGACACCATCGCGGCGGCTCTCGGTCAGGTTCTGATCCGTGTCGATATCGATCAAATCGCCCTGCAGCAGGTACCGGCCATCCGCCGAAACGTAGGCAATTTTTGCACCGATCCGGACCTCATAGAGGCCCTGCACCGGCGAAGGGGCGATCTGCTCGGGGCGGACTTCGGGAAACTTGGCAGCAATGGCGGCGCGGGGATCGGCGGCAGACACGACCGGAGCAGGCGCGGGCTGGCTCACCGCAGTCAGCGCAGCAAACAGGCCGACCACGACCGCCAACAGGCCATTTTTCAGGGAGAACTTTCGCAGGGACATGAGCAGCACCTTAAGTGGGTCAGACCAGGACGGACGCCCGTTTGACCGGCTGCCGGCACCTAAGTTGCAGTACCCGCCGCGAGCGGTCCGCATGGTAGCACGCGGACCCTCACCGCCCGATCCCGCAGTGATCACCCCCGGGGGTGGTGCTGGGCGTGCAGTTCCTTCATGCGCTCGCGTGCCACGTGGGTATAGATCTGGGTGGTCGACAGGTCACTGTGGCCGAGCAGCATCTGCACGACGCGCAGGTCGGCGCCATTATTCAGCAGGTGTGTGGCAAACGCGTGGCGCAGTGTGTGGGGGGAAAGCTTGCCGGCGATATCCGCTTTCTTGGCGTAGCGCTTGATGATGTGCCAAAAGGCCTGCCGGGTCATGCGGTCGCCCCGCCGCGTCGGGAAGAGGTACTCACTCTGCCGCTCCAGCAGGATTTCAACCCGCGGACCGGTCAGGAATTCCCGGATCCAGCGTTGCGATTCCTCGCCAAGCGGGATGAGTCGCTCGCGGTCGCCCTTGCCACGAATCCGCAACACGCCCTGGTTCAGGTTGACCTGGTTCTGTTTGAGGTTGATCAGCTCCGACACGCGCAGGCCTGTGGCGTACAGCACTTCGAGCATCGCGCGATCCCGGTGGCCGAGCGGATCCGAGATCTCCGGCGCGCCGAGCAGCGACTCAACCTCGGATTCCGTGAGAGACTTGGGCAGCGAGCGGCCGATCTTCGGCATCTCGATCCTGACGGTGGGATCTTCCTGAATGACGCCCTCGCGAAGCAGAAAGCGGTAGAAGCGCCGAAAGCTGGACAACTGTCGCGCCGTCGAACGGGGCTTGGCCCCTTCCTTCGCGCGATTGGCAATGAAGGCGAGCAGGTCGACACGCGTAGCGAAAATGAGGCTGGTGTCGCGCTGGGCGAGCCAGCGCTGCAGGGCCATCAGGTCCGCCCGGTACGCACCGAGCGTGTTGACTGAAAGGCCCCTCTCCATCCAGATGGCATCGAGAAATTTGTCGATGATGCCCTCGGAAGACGTCGGGGTGCCGTTGCTGGTCGCGACGTGGTTGACGGACGCAGGTGACATTACTAGTTGAGTCCCGTGCTTTTGACGACGGTGAGTATGGCAACGGCAGCTTTTTGCCGGCGTGACCACACTCACAAATTATGATGAATTACATAAACTTACGATTTGACTAAACCACCGGACGCAGCGCATGTTGAGCCGCCTTGGCCAGGGCCTCTTTGGAGTCTATGCCGCCGCCCTGTTCGTGACTGTGACAGCCGGCACCGTGGCGCTCGTGGCAGTTACGCCGCGAATGTCCAACCGTCGCCGCATCGCGCGCCGCGCCGCCGCGAGCTTGTTTCGTTACACAGGAACCCGGCTGGTTGTGAGTGGATTAAGTCACATTCCCGATGAACCTTGCATTATCGTTGCCAACCACGCGAGCTACCTGGACGGCCCGATCCTGACCGCTGCACTGCCGCCAAGATTCGGCTTTGTCATCAAGCGTGAGATGACCCGCGTGCCGCTGGCGCATTTTCTTCTGCGCCGCATCGGGTCGGAGTTTGTGGAGCGCAGCGACAAGCACAAAAGCGCAGCGGACGCCCGTCGCATCCTCCAGAAAGCCCGTGCGCAGGAGTCCCTGGCGTTTTTCCCGGAGGGCACTTTCAGGCCAGAACCCGGACTCGGGCGTTTCCACAACGGTGCCTTTGCGGCCGCGATCCGGGGCCAGGTGCCGTTGGTCCCGGTGGTGATTCGCGGCAGCCGACAAATGTTGCCGGCCACGCAGCGGCTACCGCGGCCAGGCCAGCTGGAAGTCATCGTCCGGCCGGCACTGTTTCCCTCCCCAACCAGTAGTGTGGCGAGCCTGCTGGACGAAGCCCGCCGCAGCATCCTGGTGGACCTCGACGAACCCGACCTGCAGCCGACTCGCCCATGACTGCCAGGCACCGGTTGGCGTCCATTTGACATAAAACCAACGCCCGCTGCCTTGGCGGGTAGCTTTTTGCACCGCATAATCCGGCCCACATTCGGATCGGCCGATGCCTGGAGTCCGCCTTTGTCCCGTGAATCTGTCGTCATCGTTGCCGCGCGCCGTACGGCTATCGGAGCCTTTCAGGGCTCACTGAGCACCGTTCCAGCCCCCGAACTCTTCGCCGTTGCAGCCCGTCTCTGCCTCGTCGACGCCGGCGTGGCAGCCGGTGAAATCAGCGAGTCGCTGATCGGCTCGGTCCTACAGGCCGGGCTGGGCCAGGCGCCGGCTCGCCAGGCTAGTCTGGCCGCGGGCCTGCCGGTCTCCGTACCCACCACCACGATCAACAAGGTCTGCGGCTCGGGAATGAAGACCGTGCACCTGGGCGCCGACCTGATCCGCGCTGGTAGCGCTGCCGTCGTTCTGGCCGGTGGCATGGAGTCCATGAGCAACGCGCCCTACCTGCTCCCCAAGGCCCGGAGCGGCTACCGGATGGGCCACCAGGAAGTCCTGGACCACATGTTCTACGACGGTCTCCAGAACCCCTATGACGGACAAATGATGGGCTTCTTCGGCGAAGCCACAGCCAGGCGCTACGGCTTCTCCCGGGCGGCCCAGGACGAGTTCGCCATCGAGTCGGTGCAACGGGCCCTGGCCGCCGTAAGCGCCGGCGTGTTTCGCAATGAGATCGCGCCCCTGACCGTCAGGAACCGCGCCGGCGAGACTGTCGTTATCGAGGACGAAGAGCCAGGCCGGTGCGACGTCCTGCGGATTCCCACCATACGACCGGCGTTCGCGAAGGACGGCACTGTGACGGCTGCCACGTCGTCGTCCATTTCCGATGGCGCAGCGGCGGTGTTGCTGATGAGCGCAGACGAAGCGAGCCGCCGTGGTCTTAAGCCCCTGGCTCGCATCGTGGCCCAGGTCAGCCACGCCCAGGAACCCGCCTGGTTCACCACGGCGCCGACTCCCGCCGTGCAGAAAGTGCTCGCGGCAAGCGGCTGGCAGGTTTCTGACGTAGACCTTTTCGAGATCAACGAGGCCTTCGCCTGCGTCACACTGGCAGCGATGAAAGATCTCGGCGCACCGCACGACCGCGTGAATGTCCACGGCGGCGCCTGTGCGCTCGGGCACCCGATCGGTGCCACCGGCACCCGCCTGCTCGTGACGCTGATCAATGCGCTGAAACACCGGGGCGGAAAGCGTGGCGTCGCGACCGCCTGCATCGGTGGCGGCGAGGCGATCGCCACCTCAATCGAACTCCTGTAGGAAGAAATGGGGACATGCCTCATTACAACTGGAAATGAGGCATGTCCCCATTTCTTCCTACATGCCTGAGTAGTTGGGGCCGCCGCCGCCCTCCGGCGTCACCCACTGGATGTTGGCCGCCGGATCCTTGATGTCACAGGTTTTGCAGTGGACGCAGTTCTGGGCATTGATCTGGAAGCTTGAGCTGCCGTCGGCCTGCGGCACCACTTCATAGACTCCTGCCGGGCAGTAGCGTTGCGCCGGTTCGTCGTAGGTGGGGAGATTGCGCGCGATCGGCACGGTCGGGTCCAGCAGCTGCAGGTGGCACGGCTGGTCCTCTTCGTGATTGGTGCTCGACAGGAACACGGACGACAGGCGGTCGAAGCTGATCCGGCCATCTGGCCTGGCGTACTCGATGCGCGTTGATTGGCGTGCCGGCAGCAGCGCGGTGTGGTCCGGCTCCTTGCTGTGGAGAGTGAACGGCAGCCGTCCGCGGCACACGTTCTGATCGAGCCAGATGAATGCCCCGCCGAGCAGCAGCCCGAATTTCTTCTGGGCCGGAGCGACGTTGCGGCCCTCCTCAAGCTCCCGCCATACCCAGGAACTGCGGACGGCCCGCTCAAAGTCATCCAGCACCGGCGGAGCTCCCTCGCCTAACCCCAGCGCCGCAAACACGGACTCCGCCGCGAGCATGCCGGTCTTCAGGGCGGTGTGGGAGCCCTTGATCTTGGCGCCATTCAAGAAGCCGGCGTCGCAGCCAGCGAGCAGGCCGCCCGGAAAAGCGAGCTTTGGCAGCGACTGCAAACCGCCCTTGTTGACCGCCCGCGCGCCGTAGCTCACCCGCTGTCCGCCCTCCAGCACCCGCCGGATGGCAGGGTGCTGCTTCCAGCGCTGGAACTCCTCGAAGGGGTTCAGGTAGGTGTTGCTGTAGTTCAACGCAACGATCAAGCCAAGATAAACCTGGCTATTCGCCGCGTGATAGAGAAAGCCGCCGCCCTCAGTACCATCAGTGAGAGGCCAGCCCAGGGTGTGGACGACGTGCCCCTCCCGGTGCCTGGACGGGTCGATTGTCCACACTTCCTTAAGACCGATGCCGTAGTGCTGGGGATCGCACGCTTCCCGCAGCCTGTAGACCTCCATCAACTCCTTGCCCAGGTGCCCGCGGCAGCCCTCGGCGAAGATCGTGTACTTGCCCCGCAACGCATAGCCGGGCTGGAAGGCCGCCTTTTCAGCACCGTCCGCACCACGACCCTGGTCGCTCGTGATCACGCCCGCCACGCGACCGTCCTCGTACAGGACGCTGGCCGCAGCAAAGCCCGGGAACAGGTTCGCGCCGAGGGTTTCCGCCTGCTGGCCCAGCCACTGGCAGAGGCGGCCCAGACTGATGATGTAATTGCCCTGGTTGCGCATTGGGCGCGGAATCAGGAACTCCGGCACCCGCATACTTTTGGCGGCACTGCGGAGCCAGATGAACTCATCATGGGATACCGGCGTGGTGACCGGGGCCCCCCGCTCCCGCCAGTCCGGGAACAATTCTGCCAGGGCACCTGTTTCGAAGACCGCGCCCGAAAGAATGTGCGCACCAATCTCGGCGCCTTTCTCGACTACACACACAGATACCTCGCGGCCGGACGCCGCGGCCAGCTGCAGCACGCGACACGCAGCCGCCAGGCCACAGGGCCCGGCGCCCACGATCACAACATCAAACTCCATGCTTTCGCGATCGGACATTTGATCAGCAGTCTACCGTGTGGCCCCCGGAAACCGTTAGATTGGGTACTTCGCAGTCAACCATCGGCCCATGGATCTAGTTGCCCGCTTTCAGGCCGCGAGGACCGAGCTTGGCCTCAGCGACGATCCCGCCCAGTCCCTTGCCGTGGAGGTGCTGGACCGCGTGGGCCGGGAACTGGCCGCCCGGCCGGTCCGGTGGGCGCCACTCCTGCTCCGTCGCTTCTTGCCGCGTGGGCCCACAAGCGTGCCCGTGCGGGGTGCTTATCTGTGGGGTGGCGTCGGTAGGGGCAAGACGCTGATGATGGATGTGTTTTTCGAGTGGCTGCCGTTCGATGATAAGCGGCGCTACCACTTTCACCGCATCATGAGCCGGGTGCATGGGCGCCTGGGGCAGCTGCGTGACGCCCCGGACCCCATCGCCATCGTCGCCGCGGATCTGGCGAAGGAAGCGCGCGTGGTCTGCTTTGACGAATTCTTTGTGTCCGATATCGCCGACGCCATGCTGCTGGGGCGGCTGATCGGGAGTCTGCTCGAGCAGGGTGTGACGCTGGTGGCAACCTCCAACAGCGCCCCTGAAGATCTCTACCGGGGCGGTCTGCAGCGCCAGCGCTTTCAGCCGGCCATCGATCTGCTCGTCCGGCACACAGAGGTCGTGCACGTGGACGGGCTGGTGGACTACCGGCTGCGCGTGCTCGAAGCTGCTGAAATCTGGCACGCTCCCCTCGATAACATCGCCGACGCTAATCTGGAGCGCTACTTTAGCGACATCGCACCAGACCGTGGCACCAGCAATGCCCGCCTCGAGATTCTCGGCCGCCGGATCCCGGTCCGGCGCCTCGCGGAGGGGGTCGCGTGGTTCGACTTCGCTGCGCTTTGCGACGGCCCGCGCAGTCAGGAGGACTACATCCAGATTGCCCGCTCGTTCCAGACAGTCATTATCTCCGGAGTACCGCAACTCGATGAATCGCGGGAGAATCCGGCTCGCCGCTTTGTCGCGCTCGTGGACGAATTCTACGACCGGCGGGTCAACCTGATCGTGTCTGCGGCCATGCCCATCAATCGCATCTACACGGGGACCCGTCTGCAACGGGAGTTCGAACGAACGCGCAGCCGGCTGCTGGAAATGCAGTCGGTCGAGTATCTGGCAGCCGGCCATCTGCAGTAGGAGCGCCTTCAGACGCGAACTCTATAGATCGCGCCTCAAGACGCTCCTTCAGAGCGCTCCTGCAGGGTGCTCCTACGGGGCGCGCTGACAGTCTAGAATTCGTCCTGCACAAATCTCGGAGCTTCAGGAATGACAGGCAAGCTGGTCCTTTGCCGACACGGGCAGAGCACATGGAATCTCGACAACCGGTTCACGGGCTGGACCGATGTGGACCTGACGGACCAGGGGCAGGGCGAGGCCCGGCAGGCGGGACGCCAGCTGAAAGCGCTTGGCTACCGCTTCGACATTGCCTATACGTCGGTCCTGAAGCGGGCGATTCGCACGCTGTGGCTGCTCCTGGACGAAATGGACCTGATGTGGATTCCCGTCGAGCGTACGTGGCGCCTCAACGAGCGTCACTACGGCGCACTCCAGGGACTCGACAAGGCCGAGACAGCCGCGAAACACGGGGAGGCGCAGGTGAAAATCTGGCGCCGG
The DNA here is from genome assembly GCA_031395645.1 of Gammaproteobacteria bacterium. Lineage (GTDB taxonomy): Bacteria > Pseudomonadota > Gammaproteobacteria > Steroidobacterales > SHZI01. The sequence continues at coordinate 19,532 of JANNJM010000051.1, forward strand.
AGCTACGATATTCCCCCGCCAGCGCTCGACGCAGCTGACGAGCGACATCCAGCCAATGATCCCCGCTATGCCGATATCCCGGGCATGCCGGGCACGGAATCGCTTAAGGACACGCTCGCCCGGGTGCTGCCGTTCTGGCAGGACAGTGTCGCGCCGCGCCTCCTGCGCGGTGAAAATGTTCTCCTGGCGGCCCACGGCAACAGCCTGCGGGCCATCGTTAAAATGCTCGACGGCATGTCCGAGCAGGCCATTCTGGAATTCAACATCCCGACCGGCATCCCGATGGTCTACACCTTTGGCCCGGGCCTCAAGCCCCTGTCGCGGAACTATGTGGGCGACCCTCTCGCCATTCGTAAAGCCGCGGAGGCCGTGGCGCGCCAAGGCTCGGCGCAAGGCACGACTCAGGGGAAATCCAGATGATCTACAGCCTCGACGGGCTGGCGCCCCGGCTCGGCCGCGACGTTTACGTCGCCCCGAATGCCACCGTGGTCGGCGACGTGGAACTGGGCGACCTGGTCAGCATCTGGTTCGGCGCCGTCCTGCGTGGCGACGTCGAGCGCCTTACAGTCGGGCGACGGAGCAACGTGCAGGACAATTCGGTGCTGCACGCAGACCCCGGGTCGCCGCTGACGCTCGGCGAGGGCGTAACCGTCGGCCACCGCGTCATTCTCCACGGCTGCACGGTCGGTAACGGCGCACTTATCGGCATGGGGGCGACCGTACTCAACGATGCCCGCATCGGCCGCAACTGCCTGGTCGGCGCTAACGCACTCATCACCGAGGGCAGGGAATTCGCCGACGGCATGCTGATCGTCGGCTCCCCGGCGCGCGTCAAACGACCGCTGACTCCCGAAGAGCTGGCCCGGCTGGCCGGCAGCGCTGACCGCTATGCCGAGCGCGGCAGGATCTACCAACAGGCGCTTCGCCCCGTCGTGTAGGACCACCTTTAGGGAAATGGGG
>JANNJM010000052.1:0-30550 GCA_031395645.1 Gammaproteobacteria bacterium
GCCGACGTGGGCGCCACGCTGGTAGTCACCCTGAACGGCATGCGACTGCTCCGCGCAAAGTAGGAGCGCCTTCAGGCGCGACGGGTGTCGGTCGCGCCTGAAGGCGCTCCTACGTCGCGCGGAGCGGCATATACTCAAGCTGTCCGCAATCGGCGCTTCGGGGGAAGTGGCCATGACGAGGAACCGCGTGCTTGCCGCGCTTTACGCCCTTCTGCTGGCGCTTCACTGGCAGGCAAGCACGGCCGCTCCCGACGCCAGCCTCTTCGCGGCGCTTCCGCAGACCGCAGGTGTCGAGATCTCGCCAAACGGCAGATACGTGGCGGCGAAGACCTTCCTCAATGGCCAGTACATGCTGGTCATCTACGACCTGGACAACCTCGGCACGGTGAAGCCCTACATCGCGAATCCCAAGGAATTCGAGGTTAACTGGGTACACTGGAAGAGCAACGAGCGCTTGCTCATCAGCGTCTCATTTGCAGATCGGCGCTATGGCACGGCAACTGTTGAGCGGCGGCTCTTCGCTGCGAACCCGGACGGTTCTGATTTCAAGTTCCTGGTGCCTCCCCGCCTCGATCCAAAGAGCAAGCAGGGCGAGGATGTCGTGCAGATTGGCGATGACATCGTCGACTTCCTGCCAGACGATCCGAAGCACATCCTGATGCAATTCAATCCCGAGGACGCCCGGCTGCCGCGCATCTACCGTGTGGACGTGTACACGGCCCAGCGTGGCGTCGTAAAGGGCGGCGAGTCCAACGTGGTCGAATGGAAAGTGGACCAACAGGGCCGGCCGCGCCTGGGCTACGCGCTCGATGACCAGAAGATGCTGGAGCAGCATCTCTACCGCGCCCCCGACCAGAAAAAGTGGGAGGTACTCTTCTCGCACCCGCTGGCCGAAGGCTTCACATTCAGCCCTTTACTGTTTGATCGCGATGATCCGGATGTTGCCTGGGTGCTCTCCAATCACGAGGGCAGCACCACGGGCCTGTACCGTTACCGGTTCAGCACGAAGGAGTTCATCGAGAAACTGTATTTGAACCCGCTGGTGGACATCGATCAGATCATTCGGGATCCCGAGGGCCGCCGGATCATCGGGGTGGGTTACACCGAAAGCGACAGCAAGGTGAAGTGGTTTGACCCGGAAGTGGCGGCGCTCTTTGAGGACGTCCGGCTGCGCGTCGCCGCAAAGCATGTCTACGTCGCCAGCTGGAGTTCGGACTACCGCCGTGTGCTCCTGTACGGCGAGTCGCCGGATCTGCCGGGCCGCTATTACCTCTTTGAACGCGGCACCGGCACCCTGCGCTACTTCGCCTACGCCTACCCGGGCCTCGAGAAAATACCGATGGCGCCGATGCGCGCCACCAGCTACCAGGCACGGGACAACCTCGAGATTCCGGCGTACCTGAGCCTGCCCCCCGGCGTCCGAGCCAAACCGGACAAACCCCTCCCCGCCATTGTGATGCCCCACGGCGGTCCGGGCGCCCGCGACTTCTCCTCCTTCGATCCACTGGTCCAGCTGTTCACGAGCCGGGGCTACGCAGTGCTGCAAATGAATTATCGCGGCTCTGCCGGCTATGGCAACGAGTTTCAGGGAGCCGGTAACCGGGAATGGGGTAAGGCCATGCAGGATGACGTCACCGACGGCACGCGGTGGCTGGCCGCAGAAGGCTACGCGGACCCCGGACGAACCTGCATCGTGGGCTGGTCCTACGGAGGCTACGCGGCACTGATGGGCGCCGTGAAGGAGCCCGGAATGTACGCCTGTGCCGTGAGCATTGCCGGGGTGAGCGATCTGCGGGACATCATTAGTTCGTCACGCAACTACATGAACGGCCGGATCTTCACCAGAAGCATCGGCGATGGCTGGAAAGACAGGAAGTCCCTGGAAGAGAACTCACCCGTGAATGGCGCCGAGCGCATCAAAGTACCGGTACTCCTGGCCCACGGAACGAAGGATCGGGTCGTCGACGTCAGGCAGTCGCGAGACATGGCCGCGGCACTGAAGCGCGCCGGCAAATCCTTTCAGTATGTGGAGCTCGAGGACGCGGATCACTCCGTACTGCGAGGCCCCGAGCGGCTGAAGTTGTTCAGCGCCGTGGACGAGTTCGTCACGCGCAGCCTTGGCGTGCCAGCAACGACAGCAGTCGCGCCTGAAGGCGCTCCTACACCTACGCCGCCGCAGGCTGCCGCGGGTCCGGCACGTTAACGAACAGGAACCAGATACCGACGATTGTGGTCAGCACGGCGCCGCCCAGCATCGGCGACACCGGTGCGACGGAGTACACGAGACCGCAGAGGATCGGCCCGAAGATCATGCCGACGGTGGGCGCCGCGGCAAGCAGGCCGGCGACCGCCCCCTGCTCTTCCCGCTCCACGCTGAGGCTGCCGGCGGCGTTGAGGCCTGGCGCCGTGAAGCCAAAGCTCAGGCCGAACAGACCGTAGCCGGCGTACAGCGAGCCGACTCCAGGCCCAAAGGCCAGCAGCAGCAGCGCGAGCGTCATCACGCCAAACCCGGTTTTCAGCATGGTCGACGGCGTGGCTTTCCAGCGCTGCAATACCACTGCCTGGACGAATACGGTGACAAAGGCCATGGAGAGCATGGCCAGCATCATTGTGCGCTGGGCCGCTGTCGTGTCCGTTACGCCAAAACGATCAGCGATGTATGCTGCCGTCACGGTCTGCACACCGGTGAACGTCCCGAACACCACCACCCACCCCACCAGGTACGGCAGGATGCGGGGGTCGGTGATCTTGAGCTTAAGGTCCGGGCCAGCGTTGGCGCGTCGGGGTGGTTCTGGCAGGGCGTAGTACGCCCAGACACCAGCAGCAGCAGCGAGCGCCGCGGCTGCGTACATCGGAAACAGCGGGCTGATGACCGCGAGCGCGCCACCAAAGGCCGGCCCGATAATCGTACCGAGGCCACCGGACATTGCCACCAGCGCCATGCCGGCAGACCGCGACTTCTCATCAGTGGTATCGGCAATGTAGGCAGTCGCCGCCGGGTTTATTCCGCCGACCACGAGACCGTAGGCCATGCGCAGGACGAGCAACAAGCCAAACAGGGCACCCGCGTTGACGACGCCCATCAGGCCCAGTTGCACCCCGAAGGCCAGCAGCGCATACCCGACGGCATAGCCGGCGAGCCCGATCAGGTAGACCGTCCGCCGGCCAATGCGCTGGCTGGCGCGGCCCCAGCGCGGCGCCGAAAACGCCAGCATCACATTCGAGGCGGCGATGATAAAGCCCAGTTGCCACTCCTGGATGGCGAGCGTGCGGGCGAGCGGCGCGAAGATGACAAACAGGAGCGACTGCCCCATGCCATAGGTGATGAGACCGACGAGCAGGATCAGACGATCCCGCGGCAACGCATTGGCCACTGGTGACTCCTGAAGAACGCGGGGGGTGCGGGTCAGGGGCGGCCGCACCGCCGGCATAGGATATGCGATGCGCCCGGCTGGGGCATACTTTCAGTCCAACTGCACACCAACGGAGCGGCCGCATGCTTCAGCTCAAACCCCTGGATCCGGGTGTCCCGGTCTTTCAGCAACTCGGCACCGACGTCTCGCCTGTGGTGCTCGTCAATATCTTCCAGGTCGGGGCGGCAGATATTTCCGCGCTACTCGCGGCGTGGGAAGCAGACGCTAACTGGATGAAGCAACAGCCAGGCTATATCTCGACACAGCTACATCAGGGTATCGCTGGCAGTACGGTCTTTCTGAACTATGCAGTGTGGGAATCGGTGGCCCATTTTCGGGCGGCATTCAACCATCCGGACTTCAAGGCGGCTTTGGCGCATTACCCGTCTTCAGCCGTTGCCTCACCGCATCTGTTCACGCGGCTGACCGTGCCGAATCTGTGCGTCGGCCCCTAGGGTCGCGACGTTGCTGGCGACCGGTTCAGCCGGACGTTGGCACCGATGCCGCCGAACGTCGCCGCGTGTACGGCACCACTTCCAGGTGCCGCTCGGCCAGGTGCGAAAGCTTGAGCTGCCGCCAGTAGTCTGCCGTCAGCAGATCCGCGTGATGGCGCACAAACTCCTCGCGCAGCTCACCGCGCAGGCCGAGGAATTCGAGGAACTGCTCAGGAAAAACGTCCGCCGTACCGACGAAGAACCAGGGCTCCGCCCGCATCTCGTCTTCGTCGTCCCGGGCTATCGGCAGATCACGGAAGGTACACTCAGTGACGAGGCACAGTTCGTCGTAGTCGTAGAAGACCACACGGCCGTGCCGCGAAACGCCGAAGTTCTTCAGCAGCAGGTCGCCGGGAAAGACGTTACTCAGGGCCAGATCGCGGATCGCCTGGCCGTAGTCGCGGATGGCGCGGAGTGCGGCATCGGGGCTTGCCTCACGCAGGTAGACATCGAGCGGCTTCATGCGCCGCTCCATGTAGCAGTGGCCGATGATCAGGTCATTGCCGTCGAGGCGGCAGGTACCTGCAGCCGAGGTCAGTAATTCATCCAGTAATTCCGGGGAGAAGCGGGACTTCGGGAAGCGCAGCTGACGATACTCCTGCGCATCGACGAGCCGACCTACCCGATCGTGCTGGAAAACGAACTGGTACTTCTGCATCACCTCTTCACGGGATGCGGTCTTCGGTTCCGCAAAGCGATCGCGAATCACCTTGAACACCAGCTCGGAAGAATAGAGAGTGAACACGATCATCACCATGCCCCGAATGCCCTCGGCATGGACGAAGGAATCCGTGGACTTCGCGAGGTGGCGGAACAGGCTGCGATAGCGCTCAGTCTTGCCCTGCTTGGCGCGTCCGAGAACTGTGTAGATCTCGTCAACCGGCTTGCCCGGCATGATCGCACTCAGGTACCGGACTGCGGGCTCGACCGCTGGCAGGTCCGCGTGGAAGTAGGACCGGGAGAATCCAAACAAGGGCCTGACTTCGTACTCGGACATCATAACTGCGTCCGCCGTGATGCCACCGTCCGGATGCGCGAACGCAATGACGAGCGGCAGCATCCAGCCATCGCCAGCCACCTTGCCCACGAGAAAGGCCCGGGTCGCCCGATAGAAAACCGGCTGCAGTACCTCGAGGTGAAGACCAGTGGTATCAAGTGACCGGGCCTTGAGGACTGCCATAATCTCCTCGGCGACGAAGCGAGCCGTGGCGGACTGGTCGGCATAGTGCCGCGCCCACGGTACCCCTGCCAGCAGGTGCGAAACGGCAGTCAGCAACTCCAGTCCAGGATCAGCGCCGCGGATCGGGAGCTCTGCGAGCCGCGGTGGAGCCTGGCTCACCCCTTCCTCGTCTGCGACCGTTGCGAATTCCACATCCCGGTTCACACCCACCGTCCTGAAGACTTTGCGGGTGAGTGAATTGAAGAACGTAGCGTCGAACTTGCGATCAGGGCAGGTGGCGATCAGGCTGGCAAACTCCGCCTTGATTGCATGCCACGTGGATTCTTCGGCGATGTGCCGCCCAAGGTTGCCGACGAGATCGGCAAGGCACTTTTCTACCCGCCGGTCATAAAGTTCGATTCGCTCGACAGCATCGCGCTGGCCGAGCTGCCACTCCCGCTCCACGAAACGCCGTTCTGCGCGGCGGGTGATGGCCCGAAATGCGTGGTTGTAGTCCTCGAAGGCACCGAAGATCCCGGCCGCCGTCCGGCGCGCGAGCTCCTGCACCATGGCCGTCGGACTACCGCCGTCCATACTGCAGGCGACGGTTTACAAGGCTAGTGGCCGGCGCCATGGAACTGCTCTGCTTCGGTGCTGCCCTTCATGGCTGTGGTCGAAGTGTCGCCGGAAATCACGGTTTGCACGGCATCGAAGTACCCGGTGCCGACGAACGCCTGGTGCTTCGCCGCCCGGAACCCGTGCTTCTCATTGGCGAACTCACGCTCCTGAAGTTCCGAGTAAGCGTGCATGCCGGTCTGATTGTAGGCCCGGGCCAACTCGAACATGGACAGGTTGAGCGCGTGCCAGCCGGCCAGCGTAATGAACTGATAGCGGTAGCCCAGCGTGCCGAGCTGCTCCCGGAACTCCTTCAGTTTCTCGGCGGGCAGGTTGGCCTTCCAGTTGAAGGAAGGCGAGCAGTTGTAGGAGAGCAGCTTGCCCGGGAACTTCGCATGAATGGCCTTGGCGAAGCGTTCTGCCTGGGCAAGGTCGGGCTTGGACGTCTCGCACCAGAGCAGGTCGGCATAGGGCGCGTACGACAGACCGCGATCGATGGCCTGGTCCAGGCCGGCGCGCACCTCGTAGAACCCGTCGTTGGTGCGGCTGCCGCTCAGGAACTTCCGATCACGCTCATCGTAGTCGGCCTGCAGCAGATTGGCGGCGTCAGCGTCGGTGCGGGCAATCAGTACGGTCGGCACACCCATCACGTCGGCAGCAAGGCGCGCCGCTACCAGCTTGTTGATGGCGTCCTGGGTTGGCACCAGCACCTTGCCGCCCATGTGACCGCACTTCTTGGCTGACGACAGCTGGTCCTCAAAGTGCACCCCGGCAGCGCCGGCCCGGATCATGGCCTTCATCAACTCGAAGGCGTTGAGGTTGCCGCCGAAACCAGCCTCGGCATCTGCAATGATCGGCGCCAGCCAGTCGATCTTCGTATCGCCATCCATGTGGTGAATCTGGTCGGTGCGCAGGAGGGCGTTGTTGATGCGCTCAACCATCTTCGGCACCGAGTCCACGGCATAGAGACTCTGGTCGGGGTACATGTCACCGCTGCTGTTGCCGTCACCGGCCACCTGCCAGCCGGAGCAGTAGATGGCCTTCAGTCCGGCCTGCACCTCTTCCACAGCCTGATTGCCCGTGAGGGCACCGAGCGCCGAGACGACCTTTTCCGAGTGCAGCAGGCTCCAGAACTTCTCCGCACCGAGTCTCGCCAGGCTGTATTCGATGCGCACAGAGCCTCGCAGCCGGACCACATCCCCGGCGACGTAAGGACGCGTGATGCCCTGCCAGCGGGGGTTCTCTGACCAGTCCTTCTGAAGCTTCTGGGCGTCGTTTGCTGCGGTCATGTGAGTGCTTCCGGTTGCGGTGTTCAGGTTTTAACTCTACGATAAATCATAGCGAAATTTCACATCAAAAATTTCACACTGTAAATTTCACACCACTGCCATGTCCGGCCTGCTGCGCAAGAGTCACTTTCTGGGGGCGAAGATCCGCAACCTCAGAAAGCGCAATGGCCTGACACTACAGGATCTGTCGGCCCGCTGTATCCAGCTGGATGCGGACGTCGCGCCGTCGGTTTCCTACCTCAGCATGATCGAGACGGGGCAGCGAATTCCGTCCGCGGCGCTCCTCGACCTGCTGGCGTCGGTGTTCCAGAAGGATGCCCGATGGTTCCTGGACCAGAACCCGGAGGTCGAGTCACCGCCCCGGGGCAACGCCAGGGGTGGTGTAGCGCGCATCCCACTGGAGCCCGGCTTCCTTTTTTCCCGCGAGCTTCTCGAGGCGGCAATTCCCGAACTCCTGGCCCAGACGGGCACCACGGGCCGCCAGTTTGCCCACCTCCTGATTCGCTCCTACCAGGAGATGTCGCGCAATGACTTCCCCGACCTGGAGCGATCAGCTGAGGAAGTGGGCGAGCGCCGTTTTCCCCTCGCGGTTGACGACTTGCTGCACCTGTGCAAACGACATGGCGTGGAGATCCACTGGTTTGATCGCAAACCGCTGCTCGCCCGGGACAACGACCGGGAAGTGCGCAGCATGGTCCGGTCGTTCTTCGAATCCCCGTCCCGGGTATTCCTGAATCGACAGTTACAGAAGGATCCGGCACGCCTGAAATTCGATCTGGCATCGCATCTGGCCCACAAAGTGCTTCACGGTGGAGACGGGCTGAAGTCCGCACATGCCACCGGCGGCGAAATGGGGGGTAGTCCGACCGGCGCCGAGCAGAACACCGGTGGCATGAACGCCCAGGACGTACTCTTTGCCTGGCGGGATTTTGAATGCAGCTTCTTCGCCGGTGCCCTGCTTTGTCCGAAGCGGCCTTTCCGCCGGTTTCTCGCGCGGGCGAACTACCAGGTGGAGGCCGGCCGTCGCCTTGAGTTGACGCCCGCTGTGATCATGCGGCGGATGACGGCCGTGTCGCCCTACCCGCACTGGCACTTCTTCGACGCCTACCCGCCGGGATTCCTCCGTGCTGTGTATCGCGGTAACGGCATTCCCCTGCCGTGGGGCAACCTGGCAATGGTCTCGGACCCGTGTCCCCGGTGGGCTGTCTTTCGCATGCTGGAGCAGTCCCGGACCTCGCAGCCAGCGTCACAGATCTCCGTCCTGGTCGATGGCGAACGCTCGCTGCTCTACTGCTGCCACTCGGTGCGCACGAAAGACATGGCCGGGAACCCGCACGTACTGTCGGTGGGCGTCGACCTGGTGCCAGCCCTGGAGTCACAGGGCATCGACGCGGAAGCCGTCGTTAACAGGATCGGCCAGGCGTGCAGACGCCACGCGGGGCAGGCCGCTGTGCCTGCTGACTCGGCGGACTCGATTCGCGCTGTCGGCCGGGTGCTGAACATCGAGTGGATCAGCGAGGCGCTGGAATCGCCAGCCAGCGTAATCTGCCCGCGGAGCAGCGCCTGTCCGCGCATGCCCCGGTGCGACATGCATTCCCACGGTTCGCGCGCTGCCGAAATCAGTGACGTACGCCAGGAAATCCTTGATCAGATGTAGGAGCGCCGCACGCCACACTTCATGCCAACGCCAGGGAAAGCAGGTAGTTGGCCTCAGACTCCGTTACGGCCGTAACCGACAACCGGTTGCCACGCCGGAGAATCTGCAGCCCCGCCAGTTCGGCATGTGCCCGCAGCGAGTTGAGCGTCAGGGTCTGCGCAAACCTCTGCTTGAACCGGACGTCCACAGCGAACCAGGTCGGCGCGTCCGGCCGACTCCTGGGCGCAAAGTATTCCGACGGGGGCTCAAACTGCGTTGGATCCGCATAGCCGGGCGCGGCGACCGCCATGGTGCCAACGATCCCCGGCTCCTCACAGCTGGAATGATAGAAGAACGCCAGATCGCCCCGGGCGAAGTCGTCCCGGAACATGTTGCGCACCTGAAAATTGCGGACACCACCCCAACTCGTGCGCTTGTCCTTCCGCAGGTCGTCGATGCCGTACACCGACGGCTCGGATTTCATCAGCCAGTACTTCATCAGGTCAGTCCGGATTCGGCCGAGTAAGTCGAGTATATAGACAGAAATTGAGGGACCCCCAGCTAACAGGCATGCTGTTGTGGGGGATAGCGAGGGGAATGAACATGCTCGGTCGGCTGGAGGAGTTCGTGCTGCGGGTTTCGAGAACCTGGTGGCTCTATCTGGGGGTGTTATTCCTGTTCGTCGGTTCGCTGCAGGCACTAACCCGAATTGGGCAAAAGTTCCCGGCCTTCGCCGGCGGATCAATCCCCTTCGACCTGCAGAACGACCTCCGGGCAGATCAGGTCTATGCGCAGCTCGCCGGCTACACGGAACCGGCGCGCGAGCTCTACTATGCCTTCACCCTGATCGACTACGCATTCCCGTTCTTCGCAGGACTGTTTATTACCGCGACAGTCGCGTTTGCCCTGCGCAACGGCCTGCCGGGTGTCTATGCTGCAGTCATCGCGCGGAAGCTGCTGCTCGTCCTGATGCTGCCGACAGCCTTTGACTGGCTGGAAAATGTCTCGGCGGTGTCCGCCATCCTGGTCTATCCGACCGAGGTGCGCTGGTTGCCGCTGCTTCTTGTTGCGGCCAAGAAGTGCAAACTGGCAACACTGGTGGTCAGCAATGTCGTCATGGCTGGCGTGGTGCTGGTCGCAACTGGTGCCTGGCTCTTGCGGCGCCTCCGTCGCTAGCTGGTGGTCGCCGTCGCCCGCTCGGTGGCGCGTGACTTGAGACCGAAGGCGGCTACCGTGAGCACCGCCGTGAGTATGCCGAGGATCAGCAGCGCCAGCTGATAGCCCTGCGTCCCGCCACCCCGGGAGGCCGCCACGCCTCCAATGACCGCCGCGCCAGACAGTTGCCCGATCGCAAGGAAGACTGTCAGCAGGCCCTGCGCTGTGCCGCGATCAGCTGCCGAGGCCTCATTCAGCACGATGTAGCGGAGCGGTGCGCCGAGTAGCGCCGAAAAACCGAAGCCGCCGATGATCCCGCCTACCACGAACAGCGTGACGGTAAGATCGGTGAGCGCATAAATGAGGGTACCGATCGCCACACAGCCGAGGCCGAGCTGCACGATCACCCGCGATCCGAGCACATTCAGCAGCCTGCCCATCAGCGGCGCGCCGACAGTCGTGGCCAGCACTGATGGCAGCATCAGCAGGCTGGCGTTGTAGTCAGTAACGCCAAGGGCTGCAACCGCGAGCGCCGGAAAAAACGCGGAACCTGCCTCCAGCGTGCCCGTGGCAACAGCGATGGCGCCGGTGAGGCGCATCTGGAGGGAACCTAGCAGACGCGGCGGTACTATCGGGTCGGTCGCCTGCCGCTCGACGCGCCAGAAAACCGGCGCGAGAAGGATCGCCAGCAGGGCAAACGGGGCGACGGGCAGCGACTTCAGGCTTGCCAGGAGGCGCGTGCTGTCAATCTCGGTAAAGACAATCGCCACGCTGCCGAGCCACGCCGACAGCAGCAATGCGCCCGCCGCGTCGAAAGGCTTCCGCTCAGTGTTGCCAGACCCCGGTAGCAGCCGCAGCGACTGCCAGATGAGCAACACCACCACCGGTAAATTGATCAGGAACAACCAGTGCCAGGAGAAGCGCAGGAGGACACCACCGAGTATTGGGCCGACCAGGAAGGCGATCCCAAACACCGCCCCCAGCAGTCCCAGGGTGGAGCCGCGCTTCTCGGGCGGGAAGGTGTCGCCGATGACAGCGCTGGCAACCGGAAAGATGCCGCCGGCACCGAGCCCCTGGATTGCGCGACCGATCAGCAGGATCTCGAACGAATTCGAGAGCGCGAGAATCAGCGAGCCGAGCCCGAACAGCGCAAGGTTCAGCACGTAGATCGACCGGCGACCGTAGCGGTCCGACAACTTAGCCATCAGCGGCGTGCCCATCAATTGAAAAAGCACGTAGATATTGAAAATCCAGGCCAGCGCGCGGGTATCAATGCCCAGGTCAGCCTGGATCGCCGGCAACGCCGGGCCAATGATGGCCAGGTCAAGCGCGCCCATGAGTACGCCGACAAAGAGGACCAGCAGGAGTGGCCTGAGATTCGGCTGGTTCACCTCGATCAACCCGGTTTGGCGGGAGCCACGCTGTGCGCGGACTTGATCATGCTAGCCACCCAGTGCATGAACTCGGGATTCTCAAATAGTCATTCTCGGCAATGGGGACGACCAGCACACCCTCACGGCCCTTTACTTTCGGATCAATGACATACCACTCGTAATCCAGGCCCATGGTGTTCATATATCCAGAATTCGCTCGACGGCGCGGCGCAATTCCCGCTTGACTGCCACCTTGTTATCCCGGCGCATCGCCTGCCCGGCCGCCGCTTCAACCATACCCCGAATGAGGGCTGTGATGAGTACTGCGTCTCTACGCTTGCCACGCAGGATCTCCCCGATCGAGCCCTCGAGCACGGCACCTGGCGCATCGTGCAGACTCGCAAGCTGCCTGCGCAGCTCGGGTGCATCGGCGCGGATCTCGGCAATGAGCTCCAGCGTGGCGTGTGCAGGGCTCGTGGCGATATCGACCTGCATCTCCAGCCATGCGCCAAGGCGCTCAACCGGATCCGGAAACTGCGTTCCGAGGTTCCGCATCTGCTCGACATACGCGCCCATGTCCCGCTCGACGCAGGCGAGCAGGATGAAATCCTTGTTCCGGTAGTAACGGTAGAGCGAGTTTCGGGCCAGGCCCACGGCCCTTGCAATGTCGTCCATGTCCGTTTTGCGGTAGCCCTGCAGGCGGAACAGTTCGCTCGCTGCTTCCAGAATGCGTGCGGTCTGTGCCCGGACGTGCTCTGCAATACTGGCCGCCTCAATGCGCGGCATGGTGCACCTCGATCTCTTGCAACCGGCCATCCGCGATACGTACCGCGCGGTCGACCAGGGACAGCAAGTCGGGATCCTGGAAGGAAAAGGGGGTAACGGGCGCCACGACCGGGCCCATTGGCAAAAAGCGGCCTTTCGCAGAGGCGAGATCCCGGGGGGCTATGGACATGGGCAGTGACGTTTACCGACAATGTGTCGGTATGATGCCTTTTTGGCGACGGATCGTCAATTCTCGTCTCTAACCTTGGTTCGGCGAGAGGCCACTCCGTGACGCGCCGGCAGCCTTCGCGGAAGGACTGACAGGTGGAAAATTGGTGTATCCTCTCCGCGCCTGTTGGCTGTAAGCAGGCTTTCCAGAGGGATGGGTTCCGGTGTGTGGTGTGCCACTTCTTTCGGGCGGGGTGCCCGGAAAAAGTACTCACTGAGCGCTGGCTGGCTGTTTTTCAGGCCTTTGAATCTCGCCATTTAAAAAATATTGTGTACACAGGAGAACGACCGATGAGCACTACGATTCGTCAGGCATGGCTTGCCCTGCCAATGGCGCTGGTAATGATTGCTGGCTGCGGCGGCAAGCCTGCCGATAAGGCGGCCGAATCCGCGAGTTCAGCAATGGACAGCGCTTCCGAGGCGGCCGACGCCGCGGGTGATGCTGCCACTGCCGCAACTGACGCCGCTGGCTCCGCGATGGATGCAGCTGGTACGGCTGCTGAAGGCGCGGCGGATGCCGCTGCTGACGCTGCCGCCGGTGCCGCTGATGCGGCCGCCGGTGCCGCCGATGCGGCTGCTGGTGCCGCTGCTGACGCTGCCAGCGCTGCTACTGACGCTGCCGGCTCCGCGATGGAGAGCGCCGGTGGTGCCGTGCAGGACACTGGCGAGGCTATGAAGAAAGAGTAATTGGCTTAAGAAAGTCAATTGTTGGGAACAGGGGCCGCTTATGCGGCCCCTGTTTTTTGTACCCTGCTATATTTTTGAAAATTAAGTGGCTTCGCTATCTAGCGTTCGGCCTGGGCTCCCTGCTCGCTGTCGGTGCCTTGGGCTTTCTGATTGCCGCGTGGGTCTACCGGGATATCCCCGCCGACGTCCTTGAAGCCAAGTACACGAATTCCGCCTCGAAATTTCTGAACGTGGACGGCGTGCGGATCCACTATCGCGATGAAGGCAGCGGTCCTCCGCTCGTGCTGATTCACGCCAACTTCGGCAGCCTTCTCAGTTGGGACGGCTGGGTAGATTCGCTGAAAAGCACCCAACGGGTCCTGCGTTTCGACATGACGGGTCACGGCCTGACCGGTCCAGACCCATCCGGCGACTACAGCCTCGAACGCACCGTAAGGCTTACCGAACGGTTCGTGGATGCACTGGGGCTCACCCGCTTCTCGATTGGCGGCACCTCCCTCGGTGGCACGGTCGCCATGCACTATGCGGCGGCGCATCCAGAGCGCGTGGAGCGCCTCATATTGCTCAGTCCCGGCGCCCTCGAGGGGCGCAGCATGCAGCGGGCGGGGCGCGGTCTTCCGCGCGTTGCCAACATTCTCGAATACATCACGCCCAGGGCGCTCGCCCGGTACATGCTCACGAGCCGCTTTGGCGATCCCGGTAGAGTAGACGACAAACTCATCGACCAGTGGTACGAGATGTGGCTGCGCGAGGGGCAGCGCGAGGCGATTCTGGCCCGCCTGCGCAGCTATTCCAGTGCTGACCTCGGCAAGGTTACGGCAGGCGTGCGTGTTCCCACCCTGATCCTCTGGGGCGAGAAGAATCCCCAGGCGCCCGTCAAGCAGGCAGAAGAATTGCGCAAGATGCTGGCCAATGCGCCGGACGTGAAGGTCATCACCTATCCCGGGGTGGGCCACATGGCCGCCGATGAAGCGGGTCCACTAATCGCCCGCGACGTACGAACTTACCTTGGCGCTGTGAACTGATCGCGCATGAATCACCGGGGACGATTCGTTTTTGCCATGGCGGTGACCCTCGCTTTGAGAAGCCTCCAGGCCTCGGCTCAGGTACCGCCCACTGACGACAGCGGGCTCTCGCTCCGGGTCTATGGCGAAGTGAATGAGAAGCGCCCGCTGCCCGCTACACCGAGGAGTGACGACCCGGCCTACGCAGTGGACGTCAGCGAGGTGGTGACCCGGTGCGCCGACGGTAGTACCGTGATCTCAGCGCTCGTCATCGGCGGTCAACTCACCCCACTGAACAATCGCTGTCCAGGCGAGCCGGGCAAGAGCCCGGCAGGGGAGGAGCCGGCCTGTGATGCAAATCGCTGGAACTGCACAACCAGCGGTGCACCACCTGCAAACTGACGGCCGTCTCGTATCGCAGGCGGGTCTTCCGGCTTGCTATGCTCGGCTCCCGATTCAAGCTACAACAACCATTTCACTATCTGGAGGTTCCCGATGCATCGCCTCGTCCGCAACGTCTTCATTGCTACACTCTTCGCCAGTTTCTCAGCTGCAACGTCGGCGGCCACCACACCCGCTGATGCGATCAAATACCGCAAGGCCGTCATGGATGGCCTGTCCGCCCACGTGAGCGCGTTTGTGCTGATCAACTTCGGCAAAGTGGAGCATCAGGAGCACCTGAAAGCCCACGCGAATGCATTGGCTGACCTCGGTGCCCAGGCCAAAGTGCTGTTTCCGGCCGGTTCCGACGCCGGGGAAACGGACGCGCTGCCGCTGATCTGGGAGGCGAAGGAACAAGAGCAGTTCAAGAAACTGGTCTCTGCTCTCGAGGTGTCGTCCGCAAAGCTGCGGGACGCGGTAGCCGCCAGTGACAAGCCGGCCGCCATGGCTGCCTTCAAGGCGCTGGGCGATTCCTGCAAAGGTTGCCATGACCGCTACCGCAAACAGGACGACTGACCGATGACGGACCGCCCGGGCCACGCCAGTGGCTCCCGGCACCGGCGAAGCCTCGGATTACTGCTGGCCCTGGCCTGTATCAGCCCGGGTGCGCGGGCGGCCCCGGCGGCGGACGTGGCAGCCAGCATCGAGCAGGGCCGCTACCTGGTGCATGCCGGTGGCTGTCTTACATGCCACACGGACGACAGCCCCAATGCCGTACCGTTGGCCGGTGGCCGCGTCCTGCGAACCGCCTTCGGCTCATTCTACTCGCCAAATCTGACGCCAGACCGGGCGACCGGAATCGGCGGCTGGACGGATGCAGACCTCGGCCGTGCGCTTCGGGAGGGCGTGGCCCCGGATGGCAGCAACTACTACCCGGTCTTTCCATACCCGGCCTACTCGGGCCTGCGCGACGCGGATGTTGCCGCCATCGGCGCATATCTCCGCAGCCTGAAGCCGGTGCGCCGGGCTGCACCCGCGCACGAACTACCGTGGTACCTGTCGTCCCGTCTGGTGATGCTAGGCTGGAACCTCATCAATTTCGCGTCCGGGCGCTTTGAGCCGGACGCCGGCCACGATGCGTCCTGGAATCGCGGCGCGTACCTGGTGCGGCACCTTGGCCACTGCGGTGAGTGCCATTCGCCACGAAACGTTCTGGGAGGCATCGATCACAGCCGCGAACTGGCAGGTAATCCGGCCGGACCGGAAGGCAAGAAGATTCCGGACCTCACGGGGGACAAGGCAACGGGCATCGCAAACTGGTCCGTCGACGAGATTGAGTTCTTTCTGGAGACCGGGATACTGCCTGACGGCGACTTCGCCGGCTCCTCGATGAGCGCCGTAATTGAGGACAATACGTCGAAGCTGACCGCGGCAGACCGGCGCGCTATTGCCACCTATCTCAAGACGCTCGAACCGGCCGGCGCCAGCCGATGACGTTCCACGACTCTGGCTTGCCATAATCACTTCGCCCGGCCACGTGCGGTCCGTCACACTTCTGCGCTGCACCCGCTGCTACATTGCCTTTGCCAATCCAATAAGAACGAAGAGATGGCAATTCTCCTGCCTGCGAGTCTCGTGCCGGTAGCATCTGGCCAATTGCGACTCGGCATGTATGTCGCCGAGCTCGACCGATCGTGGCTGCAGACATCGTTTCATGCGCACGGAATCCTCCTCAGCCACAGCGAGCAAATCGAGGAGCTGCGGCGACTGTGCGACCATGTCTACGTGGATCCGTTGCTTTCCGAGATGGACGAAGGAGACCTTTTTTCCACTGGTCTGACTGCGAACGTCGAAAAACTGCCGGCGTCTGAACCACCGACGCCGCTCAACCGGCAGCGAGCGGAACTCCGCGTCCTCGGTCATGCCTTCGCGGGGACGGTGCGGCGCATGCGACGCTCCGAAAACCTGGACCTGCTGCCACTACGGCGCGCACTGGAGCCGGTCGTCAGTAGCCTGCTGGCAGATGCGGACACTATTCCCTGGCTGCTGGCCACTGAGGTCAAAATGGGGTTCCTGCACAGGCGGGCCCTGGGTTCCGCGGTACTAATGACGCTGGTCGGCAGACGGGTCGGCTTCGGGCGCCCGCTTCAGGACGAGCTCGCACTGGCCGGCCTGCTGCTCGATATCGGCAAGATCTCTGTGCCGGTCACCATCCTCGCCAAGCTCAAACCATTGACGGGCCATGAGCGCGGCTTTGTGGAGCGCCACGTCCGCCGTGGCCTGTACATGGTCCGCTCCGGAGCGGCCGTCTCAGAGACTGTAGAGGACGCGGTCCTCGGACACCACGAACGCCTGGACGGCAGCGGCTATCCCCGCGGCCTCCGCGGGACGCAGATACCGCTGGCGGCGCGGCTTGCCGGCCTTGTCGATACCTACGACGCCATGCTGCAGGACCGGCGCTATGCGCCAGCGATGGCGGCTCATGACGCCATGCGCCTGGTGAGTGCCATGTCCAACAAGAAGTTCGATACGGCCATCGTGCGCAGTTTCCTGCGGGCTCTCGGACTGTTTCCCACGGGTTCCTGGGTCCAGATCGCTGACGGCCGCTTCGGGGTAGTGCGCGTGCAGGCCGCCGAGGAACCGACCCGGCCGAAGGTGGCTCTGCTCTGCGACAGCGCGGGCCGCCGGCTGCCGGGCGGCCCTTCGCTATGGCAGCCAATACGCCGCGGTGACATCGTGCGCGGGCTGCCGTCCGGTTCCCTGCGCATTCCTCGGCGCCAGCTCGACGAGGCTCTCAGCGCCGCCGCCCGCCTGGCCGCCTGACTCCACCCACGACCGGTGCGTTGATCGAAGTCCCGGCAGCTTTCGCGACTCTCTTGCGGCGACACCGCCACGTCGTCGCACTCACTGGCGCCGGATGCAGCACCGGTTCGGGAATTCCGGACTATCGGGATGCAGACAGGAGCTGGAAGCATTCGCGTCCCGTCCTCTACACGGATTTTGTCGGCAATCCCGAAGTCCGGCGCAGATACTGGGCACGCAGCGCGGTTGGCTGGCCGCTGTTTGCCGCCGCCCTGCCGAACGCGGCCCACCACACCCTGGCGGAACTGGAATGTCGCCGGCTGCTGTCTGGAGTCATCACCCAGAACGTGGACCGCCTGCATCAGCGCAGTGGCAGCCAGAATGTGGTCGACCTGCACGGCCGCCTCGACATCGTTCGCTGTCTGGGGTGCGACGCACGACTGCCGCGTGCCACGTGGCAAGAGGAGCTCCAGCGCGAAAATCCCGGCTGGAGCAGCGCTGTGGCGCAACTGGCGCCGGACGGTGACGCTGCGCCGGCTTTGGAAGACTACGGCAGCTTCCGGGTTCCGCCCTGCCACGTCTGCAACGGGATGCTCAAACCGGACGTGGTCTTTTATGGCGAATCTGTACCAAGCGAGGTGACTGACGCAGCGCGAAGCGCTGTCGACCAGGCCGATGCCATGCTCGTCGTTGGCTCGTCGCTGATGGTTTTCTCGGGTTTCCGGCTGGTCCGGGAGGCCGTTGCCGCGGGAAAACCGGTGGCCGCGATCAATCTCGGCAGCACGCGAGCGGACGATGTACTGGCGCTTCACTGGCGAGAGGACTGCGCGAAAGCCCTGCCCGCCCTCCTGGAAGCCCTCATCCGGTGACCGCGGGCGCGGGATTACCGATCCTTAAGGGTCCGTCCATCCGCCCGTGAGGACCTCACGGCTAACCTCTCGTCACTGGCTGCTGAGTCCCCCCGCCCCCCCCGGAATGGGCTCTTCGAGTCGGTGACTGTTAGAGAAGGCTTGGACTGAATAGGTCCTCCGGGCCGGTAGGCGCAAGCTTCCCGGCCCTTTTCTTTTTGTAAGAGCGCCTTCAGGCGCGACGAGTTTCGCAGCTTCTGGCACGAGGGGGGATCGCGCCTGAAGGCGCTCCTACTCTATGATCCGGGCATGCGTATCCTGGTTATCGAAGACGACCCTGGCGTCGCCAGCTTCATCGTTGGCGGGCTCCGCGAAGCGGGGCACTTAGTCGATCTCTCGGCAGACGGCAAGGACGGCCTTTTCCTCGGTACGACCGGCAACTACGACGCCCTGATCGTGGATAGGATGCTGCCCAGCGTGGATGGCCTGACGATCGTCAGGACGCTGCGCGCCTCCGACAACACGACGCCCGTGCTGATCCTGAGCGCCCTGGGCGAAGTGGATGACAAGGTGAAGGGTCTGCGGGCTGGCGCCGACGACTACATCGGCAAACCCTTTGCCTTCGCGGAACTGATGGCACGTCTGGAAGCGATCACCCGCCGTCCGGCTCGCGAGGGCAGCGAAGAGATCACGGAAATCCAGGTGGCGGACCTCCACGTCAATTTGTTGAGCCGCGACGTCCGGCGGGCGGGCCAGGCTATCGATCTGCAACCACGGGAATTCCGCCTTCTTGAATACCTCATGCGGAACCGCGACCAGGTGGTTACCCGTACCATGCTGCTGGAAAACGTCTGGGACTATCACTTTGATCCGCAGACTAACGTCATCGACGTGCACATCAGCCGTCTGCGCCGCAAGGTCGACAAGGGCTTCGAGTCACCCCTGATTCATACCGTCCGAGGGGCGGGGTACAAGCTGAGTGAATCCGCTTAGGCTGATCCGGACCTCCACGTTCCAGCTCGCCTGGTGGTACATGGGAATTTTCGGGGCCTCCGCACTGGTCCTGATCGGCATCGTCCGCTGGACGACCGTCGGCTATCTCGAACAGCAGACCAACGACAGTATCGAGGCAGAAGTTGCCGGTCTCGTTGACCAGTACAACCGTCGGGGGCCACGGGGCCTGCAAGCCGTGATCCGTGGACGCGCCGCCATCAACACGGGCGTGCTCACCGTGTACCTGTTTGCAGATCAGGCCCGCCGGCCGCTGGCCGGCAACATTGCGGTCTGGCCAGCCGGTAATGCCGATGCCGACGGCTGGTACAACTTTACCGGCACTGCAGCCGATGGCCGGCGGATCGCCATGCGCGGCCGGATCGTCGTGCTGCGCGAGGGTCAGCATCTGCTGGTCGCCCAGGACCAGAGTCGCCTTGAAGCGACCCGCTCGCTGATCAATCAGACTTCGGTCTGGGCACTCGGGGGCGGTCTGGTGCTGGCCCTCACTGGCGGCTTCCTGATGAGCTACAGCGTGATGCGCCGGATTGACGTGATTAACCGCGCAAGCAGGGAAATCATGACCGGCCGGCTGCAGAGCCGGATGCCCGTACGGGGCGTCAATGACGAGTTCGACCAGCTTTCCGAAAACCTGAACGCGATGCTGGACCGTATCGACTCACTGATCGAAGGCGTGAAGTCCGTAGCCGACAACATTGCCCATGACCTGCGCACACCGCTGACCCGATTGCGCGGGCGGCTCGAGAACCTGACCGCGCGTCCCGGGCTCGACGAAGAACTGCGCGGCGAACTTGGCTCGGCGATGGGCGAAGCCGATCATCTGCTGGCAACGTTTCGGGCTCTGCTGCGTATCGCACGCATCGAATCCGGCACGCATGACCGCGAGTGGGCCGAGGTGGACCTGCGGCCGCTGCTTGAGGACGCGTGGGAGCTCTACCAGGCGGTGGGTGAGGAGAGGGGCATTGCCGTCCAGCTCGGCACGGCGGAGGGCCAGCTGCGGGGAGACCGGAACCTGCTCTTTCAGGCGCTCTGCAACCTGATCGACAACGCGATCAAGTACAGTCCGTCCGGTTCTCAGATCCTTCTCGAGGCTACCCAGGTCGCGCATGATGTGAGTATCTCGGTCGCTGACCGGGGCCCTGGCATTCCGGAGGCAGAGCGGTCCAAGGTACTGGACCGCTTCTACCGCTCCGCCAACGTGACCGGCGTGCCGGGGAGTGGACTGGGTTTGTCGCTGGTGAACGCTATCGCCCGCCACCACGGCGGACACCTGGTGCTCACGGACAATAACCCCGGACTCCGGGCCACGCTTCTGCTGCCAGAAAACTCCACGCCCGGGCTTGCGTCCGTTCCAGTGGTAGCCTTCAACGCCGCTACCCCGTAGTCTTCCAGCCAGCTGCAACGACGGTATAAAGAATGAACAGATTTCTAGTGAGGGCGCTGATTGCGGCAATCGGCCTTTGGGCAGCTGACAGCCTGATCGACGGCATCAGTTTCGACAGCCCGGCCTGGTTGCTCGGCGCGGCCGTGGTGCTTGGCATCATCAATGCGGTCGTCAGGCCTCTGGCAGTGATCCTGACGTTCCCGATCACGATCGTCACGCTGGGCCTGTTCCTGCTCGTGGTCAACGCCGGCATGCTCGCACTGGCCGGATGGGTACTGCCGGGCCTGCACATCGCCGGTTTCTGGCCGGCATTCTGGGGCGCCCTCGTCGTCAGCCTCGTGAGCAGCGTCGGCTCCTGGTTTTTCGGGCCCCGGCGGTCCGTGCGCATCAGCGAATTGAAGTGAACGGTTACACCGTGCTGCTTCCTCGGGCGAAGTCGCTGCGCACGCGGTCTTCCACCTCGCGGGCAGCGCGCTCGAAGGAAATGTTGCGGTAGGCGGCCTCATGCCCGAGATTCCGGAACCGCCCGGACAGATACTCCCGCAGGTAGGCCCAGCGGAATCCCCAGGGACCGAGCTGCCGGTACTGCCGGACGTGCACAAGCTCATGGGCCAGCAGTGCCAGTGCGTCGACGTCATCAGACTCTCGCCAGTCGGCCGCCAGGTAGACGCGGTGTCGATTCACGTAACCCGCGGGCCGGCCAGGCACGTAACGGGGGACGCCCCGGAGCAGCCGGACTGACTCAAGGTCGAGTCCCGGAAAATACCGGGCGAGCTGCGCTCGAAGCACGGGCGACAGTGACTCCCCCCCGTCCCGCACCTCAGTCTGCCCGGAGGGATTCAACCGGATCGAGTCGTGCCGCCCGCAAAGCCGGCAACACGCCTGCGATCAGGCCTATGAGTAGTGCAACGACCACTGCCAGCGCCATGTAGGGCCAGGCTGGGCGCACAGGCAACGTGGGGAGGACGAACCCGAGTACCGCAATACAGGCCAGTCCGAGCAGTATTCCGGACAGCCCGCCGAAGCCCGCGAGCAACAGTGACTCGCCGAGGAACACATCCCGGATCTGGCGGCGACGAGCGCCTATAGCCTGCAGCAGCCCGATCTCCGCCGTCCGCTCCCGAACCGCGATGGTCATGATGGTAAAGATACCGACGCCGCCGACCAGAAGCGAAATACCACCAAGCGCGCCCACCGCAAGGGTGACCACATTGAGCACAGAACCCAGCACATCCAGCATTTGCTGCTGGGTCATGATCGTGAAGTCTTCACCACCGTGCCGCGCTATCAGCACCCGCTTGATGCCTTCGACGACCTCATCCACCGGCGCACCTTTCTCGTACATCACGTCGATTTCGAACAGGCCCTCACGATTAAAAAGCTCCAGACCCTTGGCCACCGGAATGTATACGGCATCGTCCAGGTCAAAGCCAAACATAGTGCCCTTGGACTCCATCACGCCAATCACGGTGTAGCGCTGTCCGCCGACACGGATGCGCTCGCCGAGTGGATTGCGTGCGCCAAACAATTCGCTGCGGACCTTGCTCCCCAGCACGGCGAACGACCGGGGCGCGTTTGGATCGTCCGGGGGCAGGAACTTTCCCAGTGCCACCCGAAACGAGAGTGCAGTGGTCAGTTCATCACCGGTGCCGCTGATAACCGTCTGGCGCTCCCGGCCGCCGCCCTCTACAGACGCGCTGCCCTGAACGAGCGGCAAGATCGCGCGCACGTAGGGAACGCGCTTCAGAGCCTCAGCGTCCGCCAGACTGAGCGGCCTCGCTGAATTAAGGACGCCAGTGGGCATGCCGAGGGTCTGCGCCTTGCCCGGATTGATGCCCACGATATTGGTGCCGAACTGGGTGAACTCGGCCACCATGTAGGTACGCAGCCCCTCGCCCATCGACGTGAGCAGCACGACAGCGGCCACCCCGATGGCGATACCCAGTCCCGTCAGCCCGCTGCGAAGCTTGTGGGAAACGGCTGACGTCGCCGTGAACAGCACGAGTTCCCTGGCATTCATCGGCGGGCCCTCATCGCCGGCTCAGCGCCGCGACCGGATCAAGGCCGGCGGCGCGACGCGCTGGCAGGATGCCGAAGAGCATGCCGCAGCCAATCGCCAGGATGACCGCGCCGGCGACTGCCCAGGCCGGCGGACTGAACGTGAACGCGGGGTAGAGGGCGCCAATCGCTACGAGGATGCCGTAACCCGCCGCCACGCCGACCAGGGCGCCCAGCAGCGCAAGATAGACCGCCTCCGCGAGAAACAGGCCGAGGATCTGACCACGACGGGCGCCGAGTGCCTTGAGGAGGCCGATCTCCTGGGTCCGCTGGCTGACAGCGACCAGCATGACATTCATGATCAGTACCCCGGCGACCAGCAGGCTGACGGCCGCAATGCCCCCCAGTGCGCGCGTGAGCGTACCCAGGATGCCGTCGAAGGTTTTCAGTACGGCATCCTGGGTCACGACGGTCACGTCTTCATCGCCCCGGTGCCGCTCCCTGAGCGTGTCGACGATGTAGCGCCGGGCTGCTGGCATCGCGTCGCGCCCCCGCGCCTGCACGATGATGCGAAACAACGCCGGTGAGTTGAAGATGCTCTGGGCCATCGCCACCGGCACCAGCACCAGCTGGTCGGCATCGACCATCACGGAGATGCCCTGGGGAGCGAGGACGCCGGCGACGCGGCAGCGCCGGTCACTGACCCGCAGCCAGCGACCGACCGGTGGATCGCCGCGGAAGAGTTCCCGGCCAATGGTGCTGCCAACGACACAGACTGCCGCTTCGCGATCCATGTCACCAGCCGGCAGGAAGTCACCGCTCGCCATCTCCCAGCCGCGAATTTCCCGGAATTCTGCCGTCGTACCCATGATCGTCACATCACGCTCCAGAGAACCCGAGGAAGCCGTGGCCTGGCCGATAATCACGGGCGCGAGCTTCTCGATTGCGGCGCTCCGCTCCAGCGCGCGCGCGTCGCCGAGCGTCAGGTCCCGCGGCGTCGCGCCGCCGAGCATGGCCGCACCGGCGCCAGTGGTTTCCGTGCGCCCTGGGAGCACAATCAGCAGATTCGTGCCGAGAGAACGGAATTCATCAGTGACGTAGAGGCGTGCCGCTTCGCCCAGACCGGTCAGCACCACCACGGCTGCCACGCCAATCGCCGTAGCGAGCAACATCATCGCCGTGCGGAGCGGATAGCGGAATAGCGCGCCCAGCGCGATTCGATTTCGATCGGCAAACTTCATCCCCTGGAGTCCTGCACAACTCGTCCGTCCCGCATCAGGAGCCGGCGATGCGCCCGGCCGCCGATGACAGGGTCGTGGGTAACCACTATCAGCGTCAGCCCCTGTTCATGCAGCGCTTCCATGATCTTCACGACTTCGCCACCCGCCGCGCTGTCGAGGTTGCCGGTGGGCTCATCAGCCAGCAGGATGCGCGGCCGCATGACGACGGCCCGGGCAATCGCCACGCGCTGGCGCTCGCCACCGGACAGCTGATTCGGCCGGTGGTTGATACGGGGTCCCAGACCCATGCCCTCCAGGGCCTTCCGAGCCCGGGCACGGCGGTCCGCGACCGGCAGGCCGGCGAGCATCATTGGCAGCTCGACATTCTCGAGTGCGCTCATCCGCGCGATCAGATGAAAGATCTGGAAGACGAAGCCGATCTCGCGCTGCCGGGTATCGGCAAGGAGGTCGTCTGCCATCGTGGAGGTCTGCACGTCGCCCAGCCAGTACTCACCGGCCGTCGGTCGGTCGAGCAGCCCCAGAATGTTCAGGAGCGTGGACTTGCCGGAGCCCGATGGACCCATGAGGGAGAGGTACTCGCCGGCACCAATTTGCAGGTCCACGCCGTCCAGTGCGCGAACCAGCTGATCGCCGACTTCGAACGTCCGGTTGAGTCGCTCAAGCCGGATCAGTGACTTCGCTGCAGCCACCGGCCCGCGTTCACTCGCGGACTGCAGCGGCACCATCGGCCACTCCCTCGCGATCCACGGAAGTGACCACCAGGTCACCAGCTGCCAGACCCTTCCGGATCTCGGTGTACTCCCAGTTGGCGACACCCTTCTCGATGCCCTTCGACTCCAGCACCTTCGTGGCGGGATTCAGCACGAGAACCCGCTTGCCGTCCAGAATCGCCTGGCTGGGGATCCGCAGCACGTTTTCGCGGTTCTCCAGAATGACCTCCACATCGGCGCTGTAGCCGGGCAAGAGATTGTACTTTTCGGGGTTCTCGATCTCAGCCTCGACTTCGACCGTGCGGGCCTGTTTTTCCGTGTCGAGCACATAAGGCGCTACGCGGCGGACGAAGCCGGGGAAGCGCCGGCCCGGAAAGGCATCCAGCGAAATGGAGGCACGTTGTCCGGCCTTCACAGCGGGCGCGTCCACTTCGTCGATAGGAGCCGAGATGTACAGGCAGCTGCCATCCACGAGATCCACGGTCGGCGGTGTCACGACCCCGACCGGCGACGGTGTGACGAACTCACCAACCTCGCCGTTGATTTCGGCAATCACGCCGGTGAACGGCGCGCGCAGGATCGTGCGTTCAAGCTCGGCCTTCGCCACGTCGATGCGTGCCTGGTTCACTTTCTCCTGGTCCCGGGCCGCATCACAGCCCGCCGCCCGGGCATCTGCATCGCCCACCGCCCGTTCTGTTTCGCCCTCGGACACCAGGCTCTCGGTGCGCAGTTGGCGTATGCGCGTGGCATTTTTCGACGCGACGCCGGACGTTACGCAGGCTTCCCGCGTGCGGCTACGCGCCGCCGCGGCCTCCCGCTCCGCCTGGGAGACCTGTGCGCGCTGATCCTGGTTCCACAACTCCAGAAGGATGTCGCCCTTCTGCACCTTGTTGCCCTCCTTGAACGGGAGACGGGCAATCTGGCCACCCATCGGCGGTGACAGCCGCGCCCGGTCGCAGGCGTCCACCGTGCCGGCCCGGGTGTTGGCGACGGTGGCGAGTACGGCGCCGATCTTCACTTCAGCAACCGTAACCTTGACGGGTTTCGGTCGGGTGAGGTACCAGGCGAGCAACGCCCCAATGGCGATGAGCCCAAGCAAACCCAGAACACGCACACGGCGACTGCTCACGTCATTGCTACTCAGAAGGGAAAAGCCGCCGAAGTATAAAGGGCAACGTGTTACTGTACATCCGTACAGCTACTGATCTGCTGGAGGCTCAGGTCCGTGTCCCTGCCACCGGGTTCCGTCATCCGCGGTCGCGGCGTCGCCGCACGCCCCGCCGGTCGGTTCGCAAGGGAAGAGACCCTCCCCGAACCCGATGACGGCGACACGCCAGACCCCGCCCCCGCGACGGAGCTGTTCCCCGAGACGATCCGCAGCATTATTTCGCGGAACCAGTCACCCGATATTCCTTTCGAGCAGTCGATCAATCCCTACCGGGGCTGCGAGCACGGCTGCGTCTACTGCTACGCACGGCCGTCGCACGCCTATATGGACCTGTCGCCGGGGCTCGACTTCGAGCAGAAGATTTTCACCAAGCCAGAGGCGGCTGCAGTGCTGCGCCAGGAACTCTCCAGGCGCGGTTACCGCTGCTCGCCAATCACCCTCGGCGCCAACACCGATGCCTGGCAACCGGTCGAGCGTGAACTGCGCATCACGCGCCAGATCCTGGAAGTGCTCGTCGAGTTCCGGCACCCGGTGAGCATCATCACCAAGTCGGCACTGGTGGAGAGGGACCTGGACCTGCTGCAGGATCTGGCGAGGGATAACCTGGTGCACGTGCTCGTCAGCGTGACGACCCTCGACGATGAGCTGAAGCGCAGGATGGAGCCGCGCACGGCAGGCCCACGGCGACGGCTCGAGACAATCCGAAGACTGAGTGCCGGGGGTGTTCCCTGCGGCGTGCTGGCCGCACCGATGATTCCCGGACTCAACGATCACGAACTGGAGAACATCCTCGCAGGCGCCGCTGAAGCCGGTGCCCGCTATGCCGGCTACGTGGTGTTGCGCCTGCCCCACGAGGTTCTGCCGATTTTTTCAGACTGGCTGCAGACCCAGTACCCCCTGAAGGCCGCAAAAGTGCTGAGTCTGATCCGCCAGGTGCGGGGCGGCGTCCTGAACGATGCGCAGTTCGGCAGCCGCATGCGTGGCTCAGGGCCGTTGGCCGCCCTGCTGGCCCAGCGGTTCGCAGCCGCGTGTCGCCGGCATGGGCTCACGCGGGAGTCGGAGGCGACGTTGGATATAACGCGGTTTCGGGTGCCGGCCGGGCCGGGGACGCAGCTGGATTGGCTTGGCTACTAAGTATTATATAACGGCTGCTTATACAGCTACAAGCCTATTTTTATTCATTTAAAGGCTTTACTACATCCATTATAAAGATAATGACTATGGATGTTTTTAAATCCTTAATGTAGTCTTTCAGCGTCAATAGGTGTTCTTAGATCTACAAATGAAACCCTCTGCCACCACGGAAGAACTGGAAGCCCAGTTGGGGCAACAAATCCGTGCCCTCCGCCTCCGCAGGAACGTGGACCAGCAGGCGCTTGCCGCACAAGCAGGTGTGGCGCTCAGTGCCCTCAAGAACGTGGAGTCCGGGAAAGGCGCAACGCTGAAAACTCTGCTCAAGGTGCTCCGCGCACTGGATCGACTGGACTGGCTGAATAGCCTGTCACCAGTGGTCTCCATCAGCCCGCTGCAACTACTGAAACAGAAAGCCCCGCGTCAACGCGCGTCTTCGCGGCGCACACCATCGACCGTCGGGCGCTGACGAAGCCCTGCTCCATGCACCGGACGGTCAGCGTAGTCGAAGTCAGGATCTGGGGGCAGCTCGTCGGTGCGGTCGCCCGGGACCCCCGACTCGACTACTACGCCTTCGAGTACGCTCCGGAATTCATTGCCTCCGGCGTCGAGCTGGCACCACTGACGATGCCGTTGTCTGCCGCCGGCAACGCCTTCATTTTCAACGACCTGCCGACCGCCACGTTCCAGCGCTTGCCCGCCATGCTGGCGGACGCACTGCCGGATGATTTTGGCAACGGCCTGATCGACGCCTGGATGGCAACCAAGGGTATCGCAAAGGACGCCATCACCCCGCTCGACCGGCTGGCCTACATGGGCAAGCGCGGTATGGGTGCGCTGGAGTTCCGCCCGGCACGGGGTCCGACAGCGAAAAGCAGCACTGCAGTACAACTGTCACGGCTGGTCGAAAGCGCCCGGCAGGCTATTCATGGCGAACTCAACAACGACCGGAACGCCAGCGCCGCCCTGAAGCAGCTCATCCAGGTGGGCACCTCGGCGGGCGGGGCGCGGGCCAAGGCCACCATCGCCTGGAATCCCGTCACCCTCGAGATGCGCGCCGGCCTCTTCGAAACGGAGCCGGGATTCGAGCGCTGGCTGCTGAAGTTCGACGGCATCGGCAGCGACCGGGAACTGGGCTCCACACAAAGCTACGGCCGCATCGAGTACGCCTACTCCCTGATGGCGCAGGCGGCCGGCATCCAGATGGCCCCCTGCCGGTTACTGGAGGAAAACGGCCGGGCCCACTTTATGACACGGCGCTTCGACCGGGATGGCAATAAAAAGCATCATCTGCAGAGCCTGTGTGCGCTCCGTCACCTGGACTACAAACAAAAAGCGACCCACGACTACAACCAGTACCTCCAGACCCTGCTGGAGCTGAACCTGGGCCCGGACGCACTGGACGAGGCTTTCCGCCGGATTGTGTTCAACGTGCTGGCGAGAAACTGCGACGATCACACCAAGAACCTTGCATTGCTGCTCCCGGAAAACGGCGCCTGGCAGCTCGCGCCCGCCTATGACGTGACCTATGCCTACAACCCGAAGGGCGAATGGACCTACCAGCACCTGATGTCCGTGAATGGCAGGTTCACGGGCATCACGCGGGATGATCTCCTGGTGGTGGCGGACCGGTTCGGCATCGGTCGGGCGCCCCGCATCATGACGGCCGTCCGGGAGGCCGTGGCTGTCTGGCCGGACTTTGCGCGGAAGGGGGGGCTTGCGGAGCCGGACGTGCGCCGGATTGGCAGGGAGCACGTGCTGGTTTGAGGCTGGGCAGGACGGGACCAGGGGCTTTCTGGTGTCTCAAGACCTCTTCAGCACCGCCCGATCCGCTGTCGATAGTGTGCTCAATGCCGCGCCACGATCTTAAACCGCAGCTTGATTTCATCCCGCACGGACAGCAGACCGCCCATGACCGTGAACGGCGTCAGGCCCAGTGCCGCGTGGGTCACGGTGAATGCGCCAGTTGCCCGCAGTTCATTTTCCCGTTGCTCGACCCGGACCGGCACCGTAATTTCGTGGGTCTTGCCCTTCACCTCGACCGCAACGGTCATGGTGTAGTCCGGCGCTGCACCCGCAACCTTGCGACTCGTCAACCGGATTTCCGGAAATTGCGCGCCATCGAGCAGCGCTTCACTCAGCAGGTTCTTGCGGGTCCCCGCGATCGCGTTGTCCTCGACGGTTCCGGGAAAATCCTCGCCCTCCTCCTGGCGCAGATCGGCCCGGTCCACGCTGAAACTCGCCACCGGCACGACGAGGCTGATGCGCGGCTCCTGACCCTTGTCGCCAAGATCGATATCGCCCTGAATGGCCTGGCTGTGGAGCACATGGTTGTGCCCAAGCCGCGCCATGGGTCCGTCGCGATAGACCAGCACACGGACCTCGGATTCGGCAGCTACCACACGGTAGCGGCGGTAGCCGGCGGGAACTTCGATCGTGACGGGCGGCGCCGCAGTGGCACCGGGCGCGATCTCGCGCACGGGACGGCAACCCGCCTGGAGGACGAGCAGCACGACCAGCAGCAGCGGCCCGACTGCGGGGAGACAATTACGGCGGTGTGGACGCAGCATCAGCCAGCTTCATGAGCGGCGGGATGCCGAGTATTACCCGAAGTAGTCCTTCGGATCGAGGCCAAAGGCCCCTGGCTCGAGCCCGCGGAGGATCCAGCGCGCCGCGTCTTTATCGCCGCCAGCCGGTTTCGCCTTGAGATCCATCAGTGCGTGCCTGCTGACCGGGGTCTTGTCGGCATTCAGTAGCAGCATCAGTCTGGGCCGCAGGCGCTGTACGCGGTTCTGCTCGATCACCAGCGCCACTTCGCCCGTGTTCAGCTCCACCAGCGAGCCCGTGGGGAACATGCCGACCGCCTGCACAAACTGCTCGACGAGCTCCTTCTGGAAACCCTTTCCGGAGAGGCTGTTGAGTTCGCGCACGGCGTCGTACGCGGACTTGGCCAGTGCATAGGGTCGCTTGGTCGTCATCGCATCGAAGCAGTCAATCAGGCCGGCGATGCGGCCGAATACCGGGACGTCTGTCCCCGAGAGCCCCTTGGGATAGCCAGAGCCATCATGACGTTCATGGTGATGCTGGATCATGGCCAGTACGTCAGCGTTCAGTCCCAGCGCGTTCTTCACGAGATCGAGCCCGACGGCCACGTGTTTCTTCACGATGGTCCGCTCAACACTGTCCAGCGGCCCCTCCTTGGCGAGCACGTCAACCGGGAGCTTGGCGTTGCCGAGGTCGAGCAGCATACCGCCAAGCGCCAGTGTCTCGAGACCTGGCCGTTCAAAGCCAAGATGCCGTCCGAGAATTACCGCCCACACGGCGCTGCCAACGGAACGCTGCGGACCGCTGGTTTCGCGCTTGCGTAAACAGACCAGCCAGGCCATCGCGTCCTGGTTGCGGAGAATGCTGTCGATCAGGGGACCCACAACCGCTATGAGCCGGCCTGAATCCAGTCCGCGACCCTCCTTGAACTGCTCGAGGGCGTCACCGACCACGCTGGCGGCCGTGTCATAGGCGAGCGCCGCTCTCGGGGCCTCGACCCGCGTGGGCACGCCATTGCGGTACTGCCGGGTCTGGAAATATCCCGCGAGGGTGCCGGTATGGTCCAGTCGTGCGATGGCCTCGAACAGGCGGCGCTGCAGGCTGGGGCGCTCCGCATGTTCCAGACGAGTGGCCGGGGTGGCCAGAGACTGCGCGTACTTATCGGCCCTGCGGCGGGCCTCGAGCACCTTGTCCTTGGCGACGGAGCCCTTGGTCGCGTCCACGTAAACGTGCTTGCAGAAATTCCGAAGAAGCTTAAGTTCCTTTTCGTCCCGAATCTCGAAGCCCTGGAAGAGAAACGGTGTTTCCAGCCACGGGCGATCGAGCTGCGAGACATACATTCCGCACTCGAGGTTGGCAGTCTCCATTTTGAGACGTTTGAGGAGCACAGAAAGTCCCTTAGCGGCCGACCCCCGGTCGGCTGGCACCCTTGCCATAATATTGAGGGCCTGCCGCGCCGGTCGGGCGGCGGTCACATTTCTGCTAACCGTAAGAGCGTCTTCCGGGAAATGGGG
>JANNJM010000055.1:0-56257 GCA_031395645.1 Gammaproteobacteria bacterium
GCCCTGCGGCCCGGCCGCCGCGCGACGACTCACTGGCAGGCACTGGACACCCTGCAGAAGCTCAGGCCGGCGGTCACCGTGGTGCGGGACGAGCATGTCGTGGAGGAGGGCAATATCCTCACCTCTGCCGGTATTTCTGCCGGGATTGACATGGCCTTGCGGGTGGTGGCGCGCCTGCACGGCGAGGCCGTGGCGCGGGCGACAGCGAAGCAGATGGAATACACGTACCCGGAATCGAACGCGCGGCGGGTAGACTTGGCGCCGGCCTAGGAAAGCACTGTTTATGTACACCCTCTACATCGCCAACAAAAACTATTCCTCCTGGTCACTCCGGCCCTGGGTGCTGCTGAAGACCCTCGGTATGCCCTTCGAGGAACGCCTCCAGGTTTTTCGGGAGGGCTCCAACTGGGAGCCCTTCCGCCAGTTTTCGCCGGTTGGACTCGTGCCCTGCCTGCACGATGGCGCCACGGTCGTCTGGGATTCACTTGCCATTGCCGAGTACCTGGCCGAGCGCCACCCCGGCGTGTGGCCGGCCGACGGTAGAGCCCGCACCTTCGCCCGGTGTGCGGCGGCAGAGATGCACTCCGGATTTCCAGTCCTGCGCAACATCTGCACGATGAGTTGTGGCCTGCGCATTCGCCTGAACGAAGTGTCACCGGCGCTGAAGGGCAACCTGGACCGCATCGGCGAGTTGTGGAACGACGGCTTGCAGCGCTTTGGCGGTCCGTTCCTCGCCGGTGGCTCGTTCTCGGCCGTCGACGCCTTCTACGCCCCCGTGGCCTTTCGCGTCCAGACTTACGATCTCAAGCTGGGCGGCGCGGCGAATGCCTATGCCAGCCGGCTGCTGGCCTTGCCAGCGATGCAGGAGTGGTACGCCGCGGCGCTGACGGAGACCTGGCGCGAACAGGCTCACGAGGCCGAGGCGCTCGAGGTAGGCACCGTGCTGCAGGACCTGCGGGCGAAAGCCTGAGCGCCCAGCCGTGAAGATCGGCGTCACTGCCGCCTCGGGCCGCCTTGGTCACGCGCTTCTGCGTCAACTCTCCACGCAGGTCGGCGCGGGAAGTGTCGTCGCCGTGGCGCGGGATCCCGGGCGGGTGCTGGTTCAGGGCATCGAGAAGCGCGCCGGCGACTACCAGTCCGAAGACAGCATGCAGGCCGCGCTCCAGGGCATCGACACGGTCATCATGATCTCGGCGCCTGTCTCTGGCGGCACGGAGCGCATCCCGCTCCACCGCAACGTGATCAATGCGGCACGTCGCGCTGGTGTGCGTCGCCTGCTGTTCACGAGCATCATCGGTAACGGTCGGGAGATGGACACGCTGTTCGGTGCCACCCAGCAGGTCAATCGCCAGACCGAAGCCGACCTGAAGGCCTCCGGCCTCGAGTGGCTGATCGGCCGCAACGGCCTCTACCTGGAACTGGACCTGATCCAGATGCGCAAGGCGGAGGAGACGGGCGTGTACTCCAATCCAGCCGGCGCGGGACGCTGCCCGTACCTCACCATCGACGAGATTGCCTGCGCGTACGCAAATCTGGCGGCTGACCCCAGCCAGTCGGCCCAGATCTACAATATCAGCGGTGAAACACTGAGCCAGGCAGAGCTGCTGCGTCTCGCCTGCGAGGTGTTTGCTTTGCACGTTCGCTACGAAACCATGAGTGACGACGACTGCATCGCCAAGTTCCGTAAGCTCATGCCGGAGCGTGGCGAGGCGGTGGCCCACATGCTGACTGGCTGCTTTCAGAGCATTCGTGCCGGAGCGTTCGACGTGCCGTCGCATTTCATGGAGGCTGCTGGCCGGCCTGCGAAGAGCGTGCGGGAGATGATGCAGGACGTGGCGGCCGCACAGGGGGCGGCATAACGCTGCAGCGCGGGTCACATCGTCGACGGTAAAAATCCGGCGATCACCCGCGCGGCATTCTGCAAACTCCCGGCGAGCGACGGGTGGGCTACCGCATGAGGCGGCGGCCATGGTTGCGGCCATGCCGCTGGGACTGCCCCGCCGGATTGCTGCGTCGTAGTGATTCGGGTTAGGCGTTGGCATGCTAGTTACAGTTCCCCAGGGCATTGATCCAGGCAGCAACCAGCGTTGCCCCTTCGGTATCCGCAACGTTGGTGCCGAGCGGGGGCATCTGAAAGCTGTCCCTCCGGACCATCCGCTGGAACAGTACCGACCGGGCTGCGCTGGCCGGAGCGACAAGTCGGGCATTGCTGATATCCAGATTGCCACTCGCGGGCACTACGTTGCAGATTCCCGCCTGCGCCAGGGGGGTTTCGAAGCGCAGATCCATGCCGGAGGGAGTTGGGCCACCCGGGCGGTGACACTGCGAGCAGTTCGTGTCGAGGTAGGCGCGTGCGCGATCGGGTAGTGGCGCGGACTGGTCGCCAGGGTCCGGCAGTCTCGGTAGCAGGTTCGGAGCGTCGGCGAGTGGCGCCACCAGCAGTCCGCGCTGCTCCAGCGTGCTTAGTTGGTTGGTGACGGTACCGGATGCGGCCACAAGTTCCCTGTTCAATTGCGAAGTCTGCAGTCCGAGGCTGAATCCTGCGGCCGAAGTGTGGCAGCGCATACACTGGCCTTCGCTTGGGTAGCTCCACGCCTCGCCGTCGAACTCGGCCGTGGTCCCGCCCGTCACGCGTGTGGCGGCTGTTT
Organism: Gammaproteobacteria bacterium; assembly: GCA_031395645.1. Lineage (GTDB taxonomy): Bacteria > Pseudomonadota > Gammaproteobacteria > Steroidobacterales > SHZI01. The sequence continues at coordinate 2,649 of JANNJM010000055.1, forward strand.
CTGCCTCGTTCCACCGGTAGGTGTATCCGGCCCAGGCGCCATCCGGATGCCGCATCAGGAGGCGTGTCTCAATCAGTCTGTTCTGGCGCGTGAAGCGCTTGAGCAGCACCGTTCCCGCCGGCAGGTCCCAGTGACCGGTGATCGGGTCGATCTCTATGGCGGTGCCGACAGGCAATGCCAGGAACCGCGATTTGCTCGCGCCGTCAGACCAGAACTCGGAGTTGACCTCGTACGGGATCATCCCCGCGACAGGCTCGGTGGGGTTGGATGGATCCACGCAGCCCGTGTCCACAAGATCTTCCGGGATCGTGTCGGCCGATGCGCTACCCGCGGTCACAAGCTTGTAGATGCCCGCGTCGGCGACCGAGTTGTCTGCCACATAGACTTCGCCGTCGGCGCCCACGGTCATGCTGGCAAAGTTCATGGCAGTATCTGCTACCACGCGTGTCGAGAATCCTCCCGAGCCATTGTCCTCGAGTGTGAAGATCCGGCCAGAAACAAAGTCCGTGAACACGTATTGGCCCCGCAAGCCGGCGAGCAGGTTGCCGCGATAGACGACCCCGCCGACGACTGCAGAATCTCCCTGGCTATGGTCGTACTCTGCTACCGGATCGACGAGGTCGGCTGCGCAGTTCTGGGTGGGATCGTAGCTGTGCAGGCCTTCGCGGCAGGGCCAGCCATAGTTTCGGCCCAGGCTGACCTGGTTAATTTCCTCGTAGGAAAACTCACCCACGTCGGCCAGCCACAGGGCGCCCGTCTCGGCATCGAAGCTCCAGCGGAACGGGTTGCGGAATCCCCACGCGTAGATCTCCGGACACTTGAGTCCGTTGCTGCCCGGGCCGCAGCGCGGGTTGGCGGCGAAGGGATTGTCCCCGGGAATGTTGTAACCGGGGCTCGGCCAGTTGACCCCAACCACGTCGACTCTCAGCACGGCGCCTGCGAGGGTGGTTGCCGGCGAGGGGAGCGTGCCGCCCGGCGGCTCGCCGTCGCCGAGGCCGGCGTAGAGATACCCATCAGGTCCAAAGGCGATGTCGCCACCATGGTGATGGATACTGGGCTGATTGACTGTGAGCAGAATCTGCTCCGTAAATGCCGTGGGCGCGCTGGCATTGTTGAGAATCAGGCGGGACAGTCGGGAGACCAGCGGTGTGCCTGCCGTCGAGTAGAAGACGAAGACTTCCGGGGTGGAAGGAAACGCGGGATGAAATGCCAGGCCGAGCAGCCCACTCTCCCCGTTTGAAACCACGCGGTTACCGAGGTCCACATAGGGGCGGACACCTGACGGATTAGCGATGTCGAAGACCTTGATCTGTCCGCCCTTCTGGACGACGAACCAACGGGCGGGGTCCTGGGGCGCCTGGAGGATCTTGATGGGCTCGAACAAGCCCGTTGCCGCGGCGAAAACCCGCTCGGGGCGGACGCTCTCCCCCGATGTGGGGCGTTCCGGAGCAACGCAGTTGTGGGCCAGGGCCGGCCCGCTCAGCGCTTGCTCATCATTGCCACTGCCGCCACAACTCGCCAGAACGACGAGCGCCAGGCACTGGCTTGTCAGTCGACGAGTCGGCTTGATGGTGACTGCTCCTGCAATTGGTCTGCGCGGCAGTCTACTCCGCTAGCCGGGGGCCGGGCATAGTGGCGTCGCCAAGCCTGATCTAGCCTACCTCCCTAGTGGCTAGACCACCCGAGTGGGAACGGGCTGCGCAGCAGGTCCCTTCCAGTCCAGATGCTGCGTCCGGCCGGCGAAAGTCTCGAAACTGTCGGGAGTACGCCCGGAGTTACCGCGTCCGTAGCGTCCCGCCGACTGGTCTGCATTGCGGCGGCAATCGTAACGGAGTCCAGCATTTCGCCGAGTTTGTCGACGTCGTTAAACGTGAGATCCCGAATCATCATCACTCTCCTTGTGTCGGTCAGCCCAAGTCGCTTGGGTACGGTCACTATAGGAAGTGGCTATTGCGCTTGCCTGTCAGGGGGGTAACACCCTGTAACAGTTTGTAACGACCAAACCCCCTTTGCGGAAGGCACCACCGTCACCGGGCCGCGTTCGCCACCCGGTGACGGTGGGGTAGTAACTAGTCGGTTTCATCCTCGACGAGCAGGCCGAGCGGCGCGCCGCCCCCGGTCGCGTCCCGGGCGATGACGGTGAAGACGTCCCCGTTCGCAAGGGGCAGCGTGGCGAAGATTGCGACCGGAGTCTTGGCGCCTGCCGGCGTCACCGAGACCTCGTAGGTGCCGGCAGTCAGGCCCACATAGCCGGTATTCGCCTTGAAAGCCACGTTGGGAAAGCTCGGATTGATGCCGTCGATGCTGGTGCCCGGCGCGGCCACGTAGATGTCAACGTTGCCGGCGCTGGGCGAGCCATGGACGATGCGCACGCGAGCCTCGGTGGCAATGCTGCGCCGGTCGTCGGTCAGAACCAGGGGCTCGATGGTTGCGAGCGGGCCCACGGCGAGCACTGAGTAGCTTGTGCCGGCCGCCAGTGCCTGGTTAACGTTGATCACCGTCAGCGCCTGGGTGTCATCGTCCACGACCTTGATGTTGTAGGTGGCCGGGGCGACGCTCTCGTAGGCCGTCAGGGCAGGGTAGGTCGCGGCATTGAATAGCGGACTTTCAAAGTCGTCATTCACTATGACATCCACTGCGGGTGCGTCGGGCGACAGGTGTCCGGCACGCACGTCGGCCGGCGTTCCCACGTCGAGCAGTTCGGCCTGGGTGCTGCCATCGTTAACGAGCAGCGAGATTGGTGCCGGGCCGGTCGTGGTGTTGGCAACGGCAACGAGCAGAAGATCAGCGCCGCCAGCCAGTGCTACCGTGCCCGCGTCAAAGACGACGGAGGCAGGGTCGCCTGCCAGCGTCACCCGGATCTGGTAGTTGCCGGCGGGGACCTCGACGGGACCCAGCTCGTCACCAAAGCTGAAGGTGCCGAGCGCCGTGGCGGCGGCAAGGTCGGCACCGGGCGCCGTCACGTAGACCGACACGGCGGGCGCGTCGGGCGCACCATGCACCACCTGTGCACGAGCCTGGCCAGACGGCACCGCCGTCAGGGGATTCGCGATGACCAGGGGCTCGAGCGTATTGTTTGCGACTTTGCCGATCGCCAGCACGGAGTACTCCGTGTCCGCCGAAAGAACGGCGTCAGGCACCGTGATCACGGTGACATCGCCGCTGGGGGTAATGGCGTCCACCGTGACGTCATAGGTGCCGGCATTGAGCAGGTCGAAGCCGGAGCCACCCTTGTAATCCACCTCGGTTAGCGTGGCGTCGCCGTTTAGCAGCACGTTGACCTTGGGCGCGTCGGGGGAGGCATGAATGACCCGCAGCGAAGTCTGGGGCGTGTCGTTGTCGCTGCCGCATGCTCCAATGAACAGGGGCGTGATAAGCATCAATACTGCAGCGCGCAGGGGCCGCGTGGCAGCGGAAGGAATCAATGAAGGAGTTGTACGAGCACGGTGTGACAAGGGAATACTCCGTAATGGCCAAGGTACCGCTTATGTTTCGTGAGTTGCACTGAAGAGGATTCAATGACGCGTTGCATGCTTCGGCCTACAATCAGGTGTCCCGAAAACGCGAGGTCCGCATGAGCACATCCGCAGCACGCTGGCCCTGGATTGCCCCCATCGTCATCTACGCCGTCAGTGCGCTGGAGATGATCATCATGATCTCGCCGGCGGCGGCCTACTTCTACAGCGTCTACACGCCGGTGTTTCATGTGCTGGAGCAGAGCCAGGCGACGGCCTGGCTGCCGCAGTTCTTCCTGCCGCACCTCGCGGCAACGCACGTGCCGGTCTTCCGCTGGCTGTCCCTGCTCGGTGCCGCGCTCACCCTCATCGGGCTCGTGGGCTTCCTCGTGTGCGCGATCCAGTTGTACTACGGCAAGTTCGTGCAGAAGCAGCTGGTGAGCGGCGGGCTCTACGGTCGCGTCCGCCACCCGCAGTACCTGCTCCTCGCCATCGCGGGCGTAGGCCTGCTGCTGCTCTGGCCGCGGTTCTTCATCCTCGTCAGTTTTCTCGTGATGTTGGGCTTGTACTACCTCCTGGCGCGCCACGAGGAGGAACTCATCCGGAAGCGGTACGGGACGACCACGGACGATTACCTTAGCAATGTCCCGATGTTCAACCCGTTTCGCGGCCGACGTCAGTTGCCGGGCGCGCAGCCGGTCCCGCGGGGCCGGGCATTCCTGATCTGGCTGGTGGTCTCGGCCGTCACCCTGGCGACCGCGTTCCTCGTGCGCAGCGTTGCGATCGATCAGCTTTATACCGCGCGACTGGACAATCCCGACGTGACTACGCTCTCGCTCAAGGCCCGGCCGGACGAGGAACTCGCGGCGCTAACGCGTGCCGTACTGGCAACTCCGGCAGCTCAGGCGCTGACCGCGCAGGAACCGGGGATAGCGCTGTTTATCCAGGTCAGCAGCGGGTCTTCCCAGCTAAAGCACCTGCTGATCGACCTCGGCATGCGCGAGGACGGGATGCGCGGCATCGAAATGGATCCGGAGTCAGCCTTTGCGGTCGTGTCGCGCGTCGTCCCGCGGCATCCCGCCGCGGCCGGGCGGCCCGATCCGCTGGCCTTTGGAACGGACATCACGCCGCTGTTCTACGTGCGGGTGGCCTCTGGACGGGATGCGGTTGACGTATTCGAGTTGCGGCCCGACACGTTCCACCCGGAATTCTCACGAATCCGTTTTTAGGAGATTCCGGCCGCGTTAGCGGGGAACGGGTACTCGCAGCGGAGCAGGAGCAGGGTGCCGGTCTTTGAGGTGATGACCGGGTGCCAGGAACCGGCCGGTGCAATGTGCACGTCGCCCGCGCGCAGGGGATGCTCACCGATGAAGCACTCGCCCTCGATGATGATCATCTGCTCTTCCTTGAGGTGCGAGTGTGCCGGTACCGAGACGCCCGGGAGGAAGCGGATCAGCAACTCCTGCGTGCCCTCCGTCTCGTCGACCCGCAGCATTTTCATCTCAATGAATTCCGACGAGGTCAGCCAACCGTCGCCCTGTGAACGGAAAGTCTCCGTGCCGCTGGGCGGAGGCGCGGCGGCGATCCGTTCGATGATTCGCCGGCGCAGCCGGTCGCGCTGGCCCTGACCCAGCTCCACGGGAGGGACAGCCGCCGCAAGCGCGGCGAACACCGACTCGGTTTCTGTGTCGTCATCCATCGGATTGTGCATTGACATACTGTTCAGTTCTGAGCCGCTTCAGGCCAGCGTCGCCCGCATCTCGGCGAGTGCGCGTCGAACGTGGCTCTTCACGGTGCCAAGAGGCATGCCCGTCCTGTCCGCAATCTCCTGGTGTGACAAGCCCTTCAGAAATGCCAGGCCGACCAGCTGCTGCCGTTCCGGCGACAGCGCGGCGAGCGCCTTGTGCACCCGGGTCCCTTCCTGCAGCATCGACAGAAGCTCCTCAGGTTGTGGCCCTTCGTCGGCCAGATCGGCGATCGCCTCGAGGTCCGCACGGCCCGCGTCTGCGCGCAGCTGCCGCAGACGGTCCAGCGCGCGACTCCGGCAGATCATCAGCAGCCAGCCCAGCGCGTTCGCCCGTGACGGATCGAAGGCGGCAGCCCTGGCCCAGGCCTGCGCGTAGGTGTCGCAAACCACTTCCTCAGCGTCGGCGGGATTGCGCATCAGGCGCAGAGCGAGCGCGAACACCTTGCCAACGGTAGCGTCGTACAACGTCTCGAGTGCGTGCTGCCGACCAGCTCGCATTTCTCCCACCAGCTGGTCAAGGTCGAGCGCCGCCGGCGTCGCCCCGGAGGGCGCTGGCTTGGCTACCGTTGTCACTGTCGTCGTTCCGTAAATGCTCGTGCCGCAGGCCGGACGAGCCCGAAGAGAGCCGGGCACCATCTGGAATGCTAGCACGGTGCCCCAAGCGGACGGCTGCGACCTCCCGCTCACGGCAGCCGCACGAGCGCGAACTTGGGTGAGACCGGGTCCGCCTGCACCGCCACCAGGGCAGCGGTGCAGGCGGAAAACAGCATGGTGGCCAGGTTCCCGTATCCCGCTACTGCAGCAGGCTCGCAAATGGAGCGTCATCGGCGTCGACGTCTGCGGTAACCGTTAAGCCCCTGACGGTCCTGGGTTCGTCGGTTTCCGCCAGCCTGAAGGCGTCGTCTGCAAGCCCGCTGAACGCGATCAGCACGGGATTGACTGTGACCCGGGCGCTGCGGGCGGTTTCCTGACCGGCCCCGTCGCGGACCCTGACCGTCACTGTCGCCGTGCCGGTGGCGTCGGGTTCCGGTGTGACAACCAGGCTGCGGTTGCTGCCGCTGCCGCTGACGACCAGTCCTGCGGGTGCCAGCAGGTCCGGATCGGACGACTCGACGCTGATGGTCAGCGTGTCGACCGGCGTTTCTGCGTCCTGCACCGTGAACATGATTGGGGTCGAACTCGTATCCTGTTCGAGGCTGGCATCAGCGAACCCGCCGATTGCCGGGGCCGTGTTGCCGCCCGGGGCGCCGCCCCACCGCAGGCCTAATGGCCTGCGGCGAGGGCGACGGCAAGGGCCGGTAAGAAATGGTGACTACGCATGGTTGGATCTCCTGTGATTGGCGGGGCGAGCTAGTTGGTCGCGCCGGGGTTCGGGGTCCGCAGGTACGGGAAGGCCGTATCGAAGTCTGCTGCGGATACGGGAGCGCCATCCGTGAATGGCACGTTGCCGACAGCCGCATTGCCAGGGCTGCACAGCCCGAGGTTCGTCGGTGTGCCATTGACCGGGATCGGATAGCACAGGGCGCCCATCGCCACGCGAAGCTCGATGTCGACTACATCGTCGCCCGGGCGCCGCCCATTCGGGAATCCGGCGAGGTCGTTGCCGGCCACGCCGAAGTTGCTCTGCTCCGCGGCTGGACTGGCGGGAATACCGGTGTTCAGCCGCTGCATTTCAGAGGCCGTGACGGTCTGCAGCTGATTGACGCCCGGGAAGCCTGTGAGAAAGGCAGCGATCAGGTCGTTGCGGGGGAAGTTCTGCGGAGCCAGGTTCACGATCTGCGTGCCCAGCGTCGTGTTTACCGCATCGCGGAAGAGCACATCAAGGAGCGCCGGGAAGGCCGGATTCGTCACGTACTTCGCGAACTGGCCGTCGCGCTTCGGGGGGCTGGCGTTGAAGCGATCTTTGTCGGGCAGGCCGATGACGATCTCGTTGACGAGGGGCATGCCAAGCCGGGAGATCTGGGTCCACGGACCACCATTCACTTCCGGCTTGCTGAACGTCGCCTCGGGATTGAGGATGCGCGCCTGCCGGAGGCTGGCCGTCGTCCATCCGCCAATCACGCCGTTGCCGGCGCCTGCCAGGCACTGCTTCGGTACCTCGAGGGCAATCGTCGTGACGTTGTCGTCGCCAATGATGTTGTTGTCGCTGGACTGACGGACGCCGCCGGGGAAACCGCCGCCGTCCCCGGCGCCGGGCGTGCTGTCGCCCTCGATCGGTACCAGGTTCACGAGGTCGAACACCCGGCCCAGATTCACCGCGAAGCCTTCAGCCCGCTGGCCGACGAAGACCCGGCCGGGCTGGCCACAGCCCGGAATCGAGATCGGGTGCATGAAGCTCTCGGCATAGCTGCGGTAGTCCTGGACGCTGCCGAAGGTCTTGGTACCGACGAAGTCGAAGGGCTTGCCGAACGTCGTGGCGCCGGACGTCGCGTTGCCAACTGCAACCGCCTGGCCCCGGCGCCTGTCGCCGCGAACGAGCGTGACCGTATAGCTCTCGTTGAAGTTCAGCGCGGCGGTGTTCTGCGCGGATACGCCGCCGATATTCTTCAGCGGCACGGCGATCGACTGCTGCTGGCCAGCGGGGCCAATGTCGAGACTCAGTCCGCGATTGCCATTGCCGAGGGTATTTCGGAAGCGGAACTGGAAGGTCAGATCTTCGACGGCATCCCCGTCGTTCTCGATGTGGATCTCGTAGAGCGCGGCGGGATCCATGGCGAAGTAGTTGGGGCCGCCATAGGCGGCCTGCAGCGGGATGTAGTTCGCGAGGATGGTTACGTAGTTCCCGCGCCCGGCTTCGTAGGAGTTGAACAGATAGAAGTCGGTCGAGTCGACGGTCGGGAAGCGCGTGATGTTCGGCGCCTCCCGATGGCTGGACGCCAGCGCGGCCAGCGGGACGGCGGCGGCCAGTGCCGCCAGCATGGTGTTCCTGAACATGGAGTCGCTCCTTGGTTGGCAAAGTGGGCCGGACGAGCCGGTTCCTGTCCTTCTACGGAGGGTCGGGGCGAGTGGATGCAGGCGGGCGTAGCGCCCGCTCCAGTGCGGTGCGCCACTGGCGGTAGCGCTGCTCGAGTTCCCTGTTCAGCACCGGCGGTTGGCTCGTCCCGCGGGCCACCGACCACGCTGACGCCGCATCGCCCGCCACCAGTCGCGCCAGGCCGCGCGCCGTGGCCTCCGGATCCTCTGCCCGGGTGACCGGGAGGTTGCTCAGGCTGCTGAGGCAACTGCACAAGTAGTCGTTGGCTGACAGACCGCCCGTCACGAGCAGGCCGTGCAGCGCCGGTCCGTGCGGCCGCATCTCCTCCAGATTCGCCTGCAGGAGGAACGCAATGCTTTCCAGCACCGCCAGGACGCGCGCGCCACGGCTGCCGCCGCCGACAAAGCGCGATTCCAGCGTGCTCACCCAGAACGGTGCGCCAAGCCCGGACACGCCGTTGATAAAGAGGGGTGGCTTCTCGCGGGTGCCGATGGCCGCCTCCGCCAGTCGGAGCAGTTCCGTGAGCGACACGCCTTCCCGTTCGGCCAGCCAGTCGAGCGCGCTGGCAGCACCATTGACCGTGCCCTCCAGCAGGTAGTCCACGCGGTCCGCGGTGGACCAGACCACGCTGACCAGCAGTCTTGGCGCGTCGGGCACTTTCCCGGACACGGCACGCTGGGCGAAGGCACCGGTACCGAGGTTTAGGTAGGCAATCGCCGGATCCAGCGGTCCGAAGGCAAAGGGCGCGGCCGACTGATCGCCCGTCACCACGGTGAGCGACACCGGGCCTGCCGGCGTAACGAGATCCCCAAAGTCGTAACGACTCGTCACAGCCCGGGGCAGCAATTCCGCGTCGATGCCGAACAGCGCGAGGAGTTCCGGTGACCAGTCCTGCGTGCCGAGTGCCCAGAGCTGCGTGCGCGACGCATTGGCCGGGTCCGCGAACAGGGGCAGACCGGCGATCAGGCGGCAGACGAGGAAACTGGCGAGCGGACCCATCACCAGAGTACCGTCGGCCCGCGCCTCTTGCACGGCGGGCAGATGGTCCAGGCACCAGCGCATTTTGCTGGCACCGTAGTGGGGCGTGAGTACCAGCCCCGTTCGTGCGCGGATCTCGGCGGAACGGGGTGCGAGATGCTCGAGCCACGTCGCGTTGCGCCGGTCCTGCCAGGAAATCACGGGGGAGAGTGCGGCGCCCGTGTGCCGGTTCCAGCACAGCATGCTGGAGCGCTGGGTGGCGAGGCCGGCGGCGTGGATGCGATGGCGTGCAGGTAATGCCGCGCAGACGGTAGCGATGGCCTGCTGCAGGGAGCGTACGACCTCCTCGGGATCGTGCTCAATGTGGCCGCGATCATCCCGTTGGGTGTCGATCGGCACCGACGCGGACGTCACGAGGGCACCGTCGGCGCCGAAGACGAGGGCGCGGCTGGAATGACCGCCCTGGTCGAGGGCTAGGTAGAGGTTGTGCATTGTCGGTTAGGGGTCGCGCCTGAAGGCGCTCCTACGGCGGAGCCGACTTGTGGGGGTAGTCGCACTGTTTCGCGATCGGGCAGTGCGGGCAATCCGGCTGGCGCGCCTTGCAGACGTAGCGGCCGTGGAGGATCAGCCAGTGGTGAGCATCCCGCCGGAAGCGGGCAGGAGTGGTCGCCACGAGGCCGTCTTCGACGGCGCGGGGAGTCTTGCCCGGCGCCAGTCCGGTGCGGTTCGCGACGCGGAAAATGTGGGTATCGACGGCAATAGTTGGTTCGCCGAAGGCCGTGTTGAGCACCACGTTGGCGGTCTTGCGCCCGACGCCGGGCAATGCCTCGAGCGCGTCCCGACCCCGCGGCACGGTGCCGCCGTGTTCGTTGATCAGCGCCTGGCAGGTACGCAAAATGTTCCTGGCCTTGGTGTTGAACAGACCGATCGTTCGGATGTGTTTCTTCAGTGCGGCCTCACCGAGTGCAAGGATTTCTCCCGGCGTGTTCGCCACCTTGAACAGCCCCGCCGTCGCCTTGTTTACGCTCACGTCCGTGGCCTGGGCCGAGAGGATCACCGAGATCAGCAGTTCGAAGGAACTGCGATAGACGAGTTCGGTAGTCGGCTTCGGATTCGCCTGTTGTAGCCTGCGAAATAGTGCGGAGCGTTGCCGCGGGGTCATGCAGCCCCCCGCTGGCGAATCCACAGCTGGCGGAGAGCAATCAGCGCCGCCAGCAGGAAGAACGCGCCCGCGGGCAGGCTGGCGACCTGCAGACCGGGTGCCAGCAGTGCCCGCAGCGCGCCGAGGCCGCCGAGTAACACCGTAAAGCCGAGGCCAGTCCCAAGGCCGTCGAGGAGTGCGCGCCAGAGGCCGTGGTGGGCCGCGAACGAGTCGGCCCGGGCGAGGATCAGGCAGTTGGTCACGATCAGCGGCACGAACAGGCCCACCCGGCCGTAGAGCTCGAACCAACCGGCTGCGAACAGCAGGTCCACGGCGGTGACCAGCGCCGCGATGAGCAGCAGGAAGGCCGGCAGCCGGAAGCGCGGCGCGATCCAGGGCGCAAGGGCAGAGACCAGTACGTTGATCGAACAGAGCACTGCCAGGGACGCAAGGCCGAGTGAGACGCCCGCGGCGAAGGTCGTGCTCACAGCGAGCAGCGGACACATGCCGATCAGCGCCGTGAGTCCGGGTGTGTTCCTGAAGAGACCGTCTGTCAGGACGCGGCTTGCTGAAATCTCATTCCGCATATTGGTCGTCGGCGGGGGCGAACAACTCGTTCCGGTGTGTCCTGAAGTATTGCACGGCACTGCGGACGCCACCGACGGTAGCCCGGCTGCTGACGGTGGCGCCGGCGATGACGTCAAATTCGCCACCGTCAGCGCGCACGGCCCAGCCGGGCTCTGGAGGGTTATCCAGCGAGCGACCGGCGAAGCCGTCCAGCCAGGTCGAAGGCTCCGTGGCAATGGCGGCACCGATACCGGGCGTTTCTGTGTGCTGGGTGACCCGGACTCCCAGTACCTGGCCGTCGGCAGTGATGCCCACCAGCAGCCAGATCGGTCCCACGTAGCCATCCGGTGCGATGACGGTCAGGACCGCCGCGATGGGACTCCCGTTCCGCCGCGCCCGGTAGACGGGCAGGGGCTGGCCGCTGCCTGAGTCGAGCAGAATTACGTCCTTGTGCGGTTCGTTGTCGTAGAGGCTCGCTGGCAGGACAGTCGAGATCTCGGCCAGCAAGTGCCGCGCCGCGTTGTCCGCAATCCGCTGCCGTGTGTAGTGCCACGTGCCGCCGACGAGGACTGCGGCCAGCAGCGCAATGACACCCAGGCCGGCGAGGTTCCGAGCGCCGCCAGCCCTGTGCGGGATCAGCGGACGTTCACTGCTCGCGTCGCTCATGCGGCGCGCCCGTAGATCCTGGGGCGGGTCCACCGGTCAATAAGTGGTGCGGCCAGGTTCATCAGGAGCACGGCGAACGCCACGCCGTCAGCGTAGCTCCCAAAGGTGCGGATCAGGTAGGTCAGTATGCCGATCCCGGTACCGTAGATCAGCCTGCCTCGGGCGGTGGTTGGGGAGGACACGGGATCCGTCGCAATGAAAAACGCACCCAGCATCGCTCCGCCACTGAACAGGTGGAAGCCGGGCGAGGGGTGGGTGTTCGGATCCAGCAGCCAGGCGAGCGTGGCCATGCTGAGCAGTCCGCCCAGCACCGCTGCCGGCGTGTGCCAGCGGATGACCCCGCGGAGCAGGAGCGCGAAGCCACCGATGGCGATGAAGTTGTTGACCCACTCCCAGCCGGCGCCCCCGAAGTCGCCGAACACGGGACTCACGCGGACCTCGTCCATGGTCCGCATGAGACCGAGGCCTTCCTTGGCGCTGTCCAGTGTGGTGGCACTGGCTACGGCGTCCACCGTGAGGCCGTCGGGGAGAGTGCCGGTGAGGCAGTACTGCAGCGTGGCCACGAGGTCCGGGCGCACGTAGTCCAGGTCGCCGATGTCTGGCGCGGGCCACACCGTCATGGCGTCGGGGAACGACACCAGGACCAGCACATAGCCCGCCATGGCCGGATTGAAGACGTTGAAACCGAGGCCGCCGTAGGCGTGCTTCGCCACGCCGATGGCGAATACCATGCCGATCGCCGTGACCCAAACTGGGCAGAGCGGCGGCAGGCAGAAGGCGAACAGAACAGCGGTGACGAGCGCACTGCCGTCCGCCAGGAACGGCGCCGCGGGCTTTCCCGCGAGGCGCAGGCACACGGCCTCGGTAATGAGTGCCGCGAGCACGGCAATGCCGGTATTGAAGACGATCCCCGCGCCGTAGAACCAGACATGAGCGAGCAGGGCCGGGACGAGTGCGTACAGTACCGTTCGCATCATCGCGCCGACCGTCGCGGTCGAGCGCCATTGAGGCGGCGCTGCCGTAGCGAAGCGCATCAGCTGGTCACCAGCGTGGCCTTGGCGCGGATGAAGTGTTGTGTGAGCGGGATGTGGCTCGGACACACGTAGTCGCAGGCCCCGCATTCAATGCACTCGGTCACGCCCAGCGTCCGGAGTTCGGCCAGGTTGCCGGCGCGGGCGGCAACGAGCAGTTCCTGGGGCAGCAGGCTGGCCGGGCAGGCCTCGATACAGGCGCCGCAGCGGATGCAGGGCATCTCCTGTTCGATGCCGCCCATCGACGGGCCGCCCAGCTCGTCGACGGTTGCAGCGATCAGGCAGTTGGTCGCGCACGTGATCGGCAGCTCGTCACTTCCCAGCGTCACGCCCATCATCGGTCCGCCCATGATCAGGCGCTGGGTGAGCCGGCGCGGATCGTCACGGTAGCCGCCAGCGAGGGTGATCAGGTCGGCCACGGGCGTGCCGATACGCGCCTCGATATTGCGCGGCTGGGCGACACCGCCACCCGTAACCGTGACGATGCGGGAGATCAGCGGCTGGCCACCGAGGAAGAGGTCGGCCACTGCCGCTGCCGTCGCGACGTTCTGGCAGAGGACGCCCGAATCGGCAGGATGTCCCCCGGCCGGTACTTCCCGGCTCAGGACGAGCTCGATCAACTGGCGCTCGCTACCCGCGGGGTACTTGGCCGTCACCACGGACATCACGATGCGCGGGTCGCCCGCCGCCTGGAGCGCGTTGTAGAGGGCGACGCGGGCTTCGGGCATATCGGTCTTCACGGCAATAATGCAACGTTGCGCGCCGAGCGCGGCGAGCAGCAGCTGGCCACCGGACACGATCCGGCCGGCCCGCTCGCGAATCAGCAGATCGTCGCAGCTGATATAGGGCTCGCATTCGGCCCCGTTGAGCAGCAGGACGGGGGCCCCGATTGATGCTTCGAGCTTCCTGGCAGTGGGGAACAGCGCGCCGCCGAGGCCAATCAGGCCCGCAGCCGCAATTTTCCCCCGGAGTTCTCCGGGTGGCCGGCTAACGGCATCGGCGTCCGGCGCGTAGCCCGGCCAGCGCTGATCGGAGCCGTCGCCGGCAATCACGACACAGGGCACCGGGTCCGTAACGCCGGCGACGCGGCGCAGCTCCACCTGCGTCACCTGGCCGCTGATCGAGGCGTGGACGCGCGGCCCATAAGCCTCGTCCGGCTCACCGATGGGTTCCCCACACAGGACGTGCTGACCGGCGACGACCGTCGGCCGCGCTGCCGCACCCGGGCACTGCGCGAGCGAGATACAAACCGAGGACGGCGGCGGGGCGATCAGCACGGGGACCCCGGTGGAGAGCGATTTGCGCAATGGTGTGCGGACGCCCCAGGCGGGGCGACGCGGCTGGGCGTCATAGGCGACGGGGTCAGTCACTGGATCAGTCACGGCGACAGTATCAGTCAAATGGCTGGAGCTGTGCAGAGGTTCCTGAAGCCGGATTCAGGCGTGCTAATGTCGCGCCCGTCATCTTTGGAGCCGCTCCATGCAGAGTTTCGTCCGCCTCCTCGCCGTGGTTGTCGCCAGCGCCACCCTGGCCGGCTGTCTGTATGTCAACGCGACCTACCCCCTGGACATCAACATGGACCGCACGCCGCTCGGCACGAAGGTCGGGCAAGCGACGCGCTATTCGGTGCTCTGGGCCGTCGCCTGGGGCGATGGCGGCACCCAGGCTGCGGCGCGCAATGGCGGGCTGACGATCATCCACAACGCCGACACGCATGATGAGGTCTACCTGTTTGGTGCGTTCGCCAGGCGCACGACGATCGTCTATGGCGAGTAACCGCGGAGCGATGGGCCTGCCGCCCCTTGCCGTGCTGCTCGTGGCCGTGCTGCTCGTGGCCGTGTTCCTCGCGGGCTGCGTCGCACAGGGGGCCATCTACTCGCGCACCACGCGGCCGCTGATGACCAACTTCGACGCGACTCCGGTCGCCGACAGTGGCTCCAGAAGCGATGTGAAGACGGTCGCCTTCTACGTTGACGTCAAATGGGGCGACGGCGGCATCGGTGCCATCGCGCGTGAGAAGGGCATCGCCGAGATCTACTACGCGGATATCGAGACCATCACGGTACTCCGCTACTGGAAGCAGGAATTCGTGCGCGTCTACGGGCGGCCGGTCGAAACGCCGCCTGTCAAGGATGCCTTGCCTGCCGCGCCGGCTGACTAGCCGGCTCCGGGAGTCTGTCCACCGAGCACCTGGAGCAGCCGCTCACGCTCGATGTTCCCGCCACTCAGGATGAGCGCGACATTCCGCATCGCCATCCGATCGTGCTCCTGCAGGAGGGCAGCCAGCGGCGCCGCACCGGCCCCTTCCGCGATCTGGTGCGTAGCGTCGTAATAGGCGCGCATGGCGTCGGCAATCTCGTCTTCACTGACCGTAACGATGCGCGCCGCACCCCTGCAGATGGCAACGACCGCCGCCGCATTGGGCTCGCGCGTGGCGATGCCGTCAGCAAAGGTTTTCGCCGCCGCAGTTGGCACCGGTCGTCCGGCGGTAAACGAGAGCGCTGTCGCCGGCGCATTGACCGCGCACACGCCAATGATTTCCGTTTTCAGGCCGAGCAGGTCTCGTGCTGCAATCAGCCCACAGATTCCCGAGCCCATGCCCACTGCGACGTACACGGCTTCGAGATCCGCGACCGCACGAAACAGCTCGAGTGCGTAGCTCGCAACGCCGGCGACGAGGTCCCTGTGGAACGACGGCACAAAGTGCAGGCCCTGCGCTCCAGCGACCCGCTGCGCTTCGTGCCGGGCCTCGTCGAAGTCCCTGCCGTATTCCACGACGGTGGCTCCAAAGGACGCCATCGCGGCGTTTTGATCGGGGGAATTGCCGAACGGCACGTAGATGGTGGCGGGGATGCCTGCCCGCGCGGCGGCAAACGAGATGGATTGCCCGTGGTTGCCGCGGGTTGCCGTCACAATGCCCGGGGGTCTGCGTCCTGAACGGACGAGGTGATCGAGGTACACGATGCCACCGCGAACCTTGAAGGCACCGGTTGGCGTGTGATTTTCGTGCTTGACCCACACCGTACAGCCGGCCCTGTGACGGAGCTTGGGCCAGTCGTACTGGGGAGTGGGCCGGATGACGCCGTAGACGAGCCTTGCGGCCTCTTCCAGCTCGCTCAGGTCGAAAGGGGCGTCGCTGCGCTGCATCGGGTCGGATCCGGTACCGCGTGGATAGCGGACATCATAGCGATTTGAACGGCTGGTAACCCGTGCTGATCACAGGCCGGTCATGCTGAACGCCGGAGGGTGATACGCGTGTCGTCCTGGGTCACTATCGGGGCGATCTGCGGGAAGCACGCACCATGTTGTCGATCGGGTTTTTGATCATTGCAGTCATCGATTTCGCCCTGTTGGTCTGGGCGGTGAAGCTTTGCCTGCGGTATCGGACCAACGGCCTGATTTTTGCCACGCTTCCACTCTTGCTGTTGTGGTACGACAATTTCGTCATTGGAATTGGCGGCACCCTTGGTCAGGGCGATCTGCTGATCGGCCTGAACTATGTGCGCTTCTACGCGCACTACATCGGCCTGCCCATGACATTCATTGGCCTTGGGGCCATGGCGCGCGAGGCCGACTTTTCCTGGGCGAAAAAGCCATGGGTGATGGCCGTCTATTGCCTGATTGCGGTGTTCTTCATCGTCGAGGATATCCTGAAGTTTCAGGCCGAGGGTTTTTACCCTTCGTGTTTCGCTGACACACTGCGCTATACAACCCGCGTAACGGAATTCACGGCATGTACTCCGGATGCGGAGCTGGTCGGCAATTCCGTACTGCCGTTCGCGGCATTCACGTTAACCGCATTCAACATTGGCTTCGGCATTCTCCTGTGGCTGAAGCGCGGCTGGAAATGGCTGGTGGTGGCGTCAGTGGGTGCGCTGGGATTCTTTGCGGCGCCATTCTCATCGACCGGTGGCATTTTCTCGAATCTTGGTGAGCCCATTATCAGCGGCGTCATCATCCTGACCGGTGCGCACATCGCCAGGACATATGTGTACAAGGACCGACTGCCGCCAGGACAGATTGCCGGGTAGACGTCGAGCCAGGCACACGCCCGTGATCGACTATCCCTGCTACCGCTCAGCCTCCGGTGAGCATCGGATCAATGGCAGCAGAAAACGATTCGTACGGCAGTGCGCCCACCAGCGGTACTACGTCGACGAGCTTGTCGCCCTGGATACGCCCGATGAAAAAACTGGGCGTGCCGGACACGCCGAGACTGCCCGCATAGTCGACGTCGTCCTGGATGCGCTGTGCGTTGGCGGCGTCCTTGATGCACAGCTCGAAACGGGTCATGTCCAGTCTGCTGTCCCCGGCCAGCTTCGTGTACAGCGCCGGACTCAGCGCCTGGTGCGAGGCAAACAGGCCGGCCCGCATGGCTTCGTACGCGCCCTGATCGGCCGCACAGGTGGCAGCCAGTGCGGCGCCCCGGGCGTTGGCGTGAAACGCCAGCGGAAAGTTTCGACTGATGATCTTTACGGTGCCCTTGTCGATGTAGTTGCTCTTCAGTTGGGGTAACACGCTCTTGTTGAAGCGATCGCAAAACGGACACTCATAATCGGTAAATTCGACAATCGCCAGTTTCGCGCTGGCCGAGCCAAGCACCACGCTGGTCCTGGCCAGTCGCACTTCGGTGACGACTGGCGCCGGTGGCGCGGCTGGCGGCACCTGTGCGACGGCGCCGGTTCCGGCACGCACGCCTGCGATCTCCTTGCGCAACTCCGCGACGTCGCCACTCAAGTCGCGAATCTCGCGTCGGGCCGCTTCGAGCGTCGCCAGGATGGCGGTGTACTCGGTAACGTGGCCGCCGGATTCAGTCCGGGGCGCGACACTGCAACCCACCAGCAGCAGGCCCGTGGTTGCAACGGACAGCACGCGCATCAGCAGGAAAGAAAAAGATCGGATTAACTTAATCATCATCAAGGAGAAATCCTCACCGGGATGGGCGAGTGCCATCCATCTGCCCATGGTTGCACATGCAGACGTTCTGGCGCACTGTCGGGCTGGCGGGTAGCAGTCCGGGGGGATGTCGCCGTGCGGTTCAGTTTCCTGTCCCTGATCCTGATTCTCGCCGGCGCCACCGTGCTGGTGCCGAATGAAGCCTCGGCGGTTGCGTGCGGGATATTGCTCCCGGCCTGCCCCCCCACCCAGTACTGCGACGGGGTTCCCTTCAATTCCCAGTGCCAGAATCGCGGCGGCTCGACGGATTCCTGCACCGGTCTCGGCCAGGGCACCTGCCTCGCCGGCCTGGTCTGTGACACTTCAGGCGAATGCAGGCAAGTGCGCCCGGCGCTCGGCGAAGTCTGCGGCGCGGCGGTTTGTCAGGATGGGCTGGCCTGCATCAACAGCCGTTGCACGACTATTCCGGGTGTCGGGGATACCTGCGGCGTGGGTCTGGCGATCCCGCCCACGCGCGGCAACTGCGGCCCTGGCCTGCTCTGCGATTACAGCAATGGGCTGCTGTCGCCGCTCATTTGCCGCAACGATCCCCCGCAAGCCGGCCAGACCTGCGGCGTGCTGGCGCCCTGCGCGAGTAACCTGACCTGCTTCAATTCCAAGTGCGAGGCGCCGCGGGCCGCGGGCCAGACCTGCGATGCGACCGTGGCGAACAACTGCCAGGCCGGACTCCTGTGCGAGGGCACACCGACGGCCATCTGTCGTTCGCCTGGAGTTGCAGGAGCAGTCTGCGGTGTCGGCTTGTCGTGCGCGAGCGGACTGGTGTGCGACGTGTCGGGCGTGTGCCGCAATAACCCACCGACACAGGGCCAGCCTTGCGGCGGAAGCGTGATCTGCGCGAGTCCCTACGCCTGCAACGCGCTGGTCGGCGGTACCTGCCAGGCCAGACGGTTGGTCGGGCAGTTTTGCGCCGGCGTGGTCGGGGTCAATACACAGGCCAACTGCAGTGCCGGGCTGATCTGCGATGGCGGCGACTTCATCTGCCGCAACAATCCCCCGAAGGCTGGCCAGACCTGCGGGGTACTGGTGCCCTGCGAGAGCGGCCTGACCTGTTTCAATGCCAAGTGCGAGTTGCCGCGGGCAGCAGGCCAGACCTGTGATGCGACTGTGGCGAACAGCTGCCAGGCCGGACTCCTGTGCGAGGGCACACCGACGGCCATCTGTCGTTCGCCCGGAATTGCCGGAGCAGTCTGCGGTGTCGGCTTGTCGTGCGCGAACGGGCTGGTGTGCGACGTGTCGGGCGTGTGCCGCAATGACCCACCGACGCAGGGCCAGCCTTGCGGCGCAGCCGTGACCTGCGCCAGTCCCCTCGCCTGCAACGCGGTGGTCGGCGGAACCTGCCAGGCCAGACGGTCGCTCGGGGAGTCTTGCGCCGGCTTGCCCGCCATCAATATGCAGGCGAACTGCAACGACGGGCTGATCTGCGATGGCGGCGACTTCAAATGTCGCAACAATCCCCCCCGGCTCGGCCAGACCTGCGGCGCGTTGGTGCCGTGCGATGCCAGTCTCGATCTCGTTTGCGTTGCTGCTGTCTGTGCGGCGCGCGGCGGTGTCAACGAAGCCTGCACCGGCATCGGCAATGCCACCTGCAAGAGCGGACTGGTGTGTGATCTCGGTTCGGGAAAATGCCGGAATGACCCGCCGCTACGGGGCGAGGCCTGTGGCGGACTCGTCGGATGCGCAGCGCCGCTCAAGTGCCACCAGGGGACGTGCACCGATCAGCGTGCCGTCGGGCAGATTTGCGAAGGCCTGTTCCGGGGTAACTGCGTCGAAAACGCGGCTTGCATTAATCACATCGAGAATAACGCGTTGGTTCCGCGGTGTTTCCCCGAGGACGGCGTCGTCGTAGACGATGTGGTCTGCAGGGCTTTCTATTCTCCCGCGTTGTCCAGTCTTGCGAGGTCATCCGGGGCGGCGCAGACCTACGGCTATGGCGTCTCGCTCATTGGCATTGGGGCCTTGACCACCTCCTCGGGCATTGCCTACGGGCCGCAGGGGGAGTTCGGCTGCCTGATCGAGGTCTGTGCCGGATTCGAGAGCGACATTGGGGTCAGCGCGTCCGTGTGCGCCGGGATTAGCGAACAATTTGCCAATATCGCCGGACAGTCCCTCAAAGTCGTTTCCAGCGTTGACTTTCCGATTCCCTTGTTGCCAACGATTGGAGTCGGCACTGCAATAAACACCAGCCTGACTGGAGAATTTCAGAGCTTGGATACCTGCCTTCAGGTTGGCGTGGGCGCCAGCCCGCTGCCGCTCACGGTTGGCGCGTATCAGTGCGAAACATTCATGAATATTCAGGCCACCGATCTGGATTCCAATGGCGACGGTCTCGCGGATTACCGCGCATTGCAGCTCGGCCTGAAGCCCCTGGCCCCGGCGGGCGATACGGATGGCGACGGCAGCAACGACTTCAATGAACTGTTCGATGTAGATTTTCCGCGCGACTCCGATAGCGACGGAGTTATCGATGCGCTGGAGCCGGGTGGTGATGCGTCAAACAACAAAAAGGCCACCAATGTACCCTTGCCTGATCGCAAGTCCGTTTCCCTGACGATTCTGGGATCAAACGGCTTGTGGCTGAGGAAAGTGGCGGGCAGTGAGGTAATGGCCACGTTCCCGGACGCGGCGTTTCCGCTCGGCGCCGTCAGTTTCCAGGCCGGAACGTCCGTGGGTGGCACACTCGAGTTGAGTCTGGATTTCCGCGAGGACCTGCCGCTGTGTCCTGCCGTGTTCAGTCTCGACTACGAAGGCCAGCTGAACCCGCTGCCGGCTTCAGCCTGGAGTCAGCCCGGTCCGAGGACCGTCACAATCGATTTGCCGGATGGCACCGAACCCTTCGATCTGGACAACTTCGCCGGTAGTGTCACCAACAACATCGTGGTCGGCGCGCTCACGGCAGACAGTAACGGCAACTACCTGCCCGATGCCTGCGAAGTACTCGACGACGGTGATGGTGACGGCGCGATCGATGCAGCGGATAACTGCCTGCTGGTGCCGAACCCGACCCAGCTCGACGCCGATGCTGACGGTTACGGCAACGCCTGCGACGCGGACGTGAACAACAGCGGGACGGTCACGACCGCCGACTTCGGCATCCTGCGCTCGGTGCTCAACCAGGCCGCGGGATCGAGCGCCAACGCCGCGGCCGCCGACCTGAATGGCAGCGGGACGGTCACGGTGGCTGACTTCGCCATACTGCGGTCCAGGCTCAATTCGGCGCCGGGGCCTTCGGGGCGGGCTTGCGCTGGAACTGTTCCGTGCCCTTAGTCGGCGCAGCGGCGCGCCACCAGGCGATGGGCTGGGCGCAGCGCCCCAGGCGGGTGTTCAAGCTCGACCTGCAGAGCTGCGAAGGTTGAGGCCTGGAGCGGCCGTCGCGGGCATACAATCCGGCTGCCACCCACACGGAGGTGAGAAGCCATGCCCAGCGCCCGCCACGTCCTGCCGTACCTCGTCCTCTTCCTCCTAGCGAAACTTGCCGCCGCGGCAGACCTCGTCACCGTAAGCCCTGTCGGCCGCAAGGCCATGGCGCCGGAGATCGCCGTCGGCGCGGACGGCGCCGTCAACCTTATCTGGATCGAGCGCACGTCGCAGGGCGAGGCGCTTGCCGCGGCCGGGGCCGCCAGCAAGGAAGGTCACACGCATCTCGCCGAGACCGACCTCTGGTACGCGCGCGCCACGGACGGCGGCAGGACCTTCAGCGCGCCAGTGCGCGTCAACACCGGGATCGGCGCCGTGTGGGGCTTCCCGGTGAGCAAGCCGCGGGTGCTCGTGTCGCGGGATGGTACGGTGCATGTGTTCTATCCGGGCAACAGCGTCGTCGCGAAGACGGGCAAGCCCATCGTGCTGCCGATGTACACGCGCTCGACGGACCAGGGCCGCACGTTCGCCCCGGCGCGCGTGCTGGGTGCCGTTCCGGCCAGCGACAACAGCGAGGTCGTCAGCGGTGGCCTCGCCAATGCGGAGTGCTTCGGCACTCTCGCCATCGACGACGCCGGCGGTGTGTACGCCTACTGGATCGACACGCGGGACATGGGCCCCCAGAGCAAGAACGGCAAGATCTTCTCCGCGGTGTCGCTCGACAACGGCGCGACCTTTAGCCGCGATTTCGAGGTGTTGCCGGCCGACGCCTGCCCCTGCTGCCAGATCACCGCGACGACGCAGGGCGGGAAGATCTACATGGGCTCGCGTCAGGTGAGTCCGGAGGGCCAGCGTGACAGCGTGATCGCAGTCTCAGCCGACCGCGGCCGCAGCTTCCAGCCGCGGGTACGCTGGGGAGGTGCGCGCTGGACGATCGAGGGCTGCCCGCTGAAGGCCAACGCCATCGCCGTGGACGGAGCGAACGTCTACACGGCTGCCTTCAACGGCGGTGCTGCCGCCCAGGGCGCATGGTTCTCGCGCTCCACCGACGGTGGCCGGAGCTTCGACGCCGCGATACCACTGCATGCGGCCGCGGCGGTCTCGGACGCGCCGGTACTTGCCATCGTCGACGGCGCACTGGTCGCGGCCTGGCACGCGAAGACGGGTGACGAGCGGCGGATCTGGATGAGTGTGTCGCGCGACCGCGGCGCGAGCTTCAGCGCGCCTTTGGAAATCCCGGCACCGGCGGGCACTGGCATCTATCCGGTCGTGGCGGCGCATGGCGGTGGCGTGCACGTCGCCTGGCAGCAGGCCGACGCCATCGTGACACGGCACGTGGCGCTCACCGAACTCGCGCCAGTGGCGGCCGCCGCCCGCGCGGTGACACCGGAGGCCTTCGGCCACGAACTGGCCGCGCTGCGCGGACAGGTCGTCATGCTGAATGTCTGGGCGACGTGGTGCTCGCCCTGCCTGCGGGAGATATCGGACCTGCTCGCGGTCGAAGCGGAACTCGCTCCCCGGGGCTTCGCGCTCCTTGGGCTCTCCGTGGACGACGCGGCCGAGACGCCGCGCGTGGACGAACTCCGCCGGAAAAATTTCCCCGGCTTCCGAACACTGGTCCGCGACGCGCCGGACATGGATGCCGCGGTGAGCGTGGTGGACCGCGCCTGGAACGAGGTCGTGCCGACCACCTACTTCATCGGCCGCGACGGGCGCGTGCTCGCGCGGATCCAGGGCAAGAAGAGCCGGGAGGAATTCCACGCGGCGGCGCTGGCGGCGCTTGCAGCCCCGGACGCGCCCTGAGAGGGCTGCCAGCCCTGGTTCGGACCGAAGGCATTGGGTGCACCTGACCCGGTATCACGGGTGTTGGTGCCGTATACCGATCGCCGGCCGTTAGCGGATGGATTTCCGGCCGCGGAGCTTCCTGCGTCGTGTGCTTGCAATGAGCCCCAGCAAGCCGGTACCCAGCAGCCAGGCGGCGCCGGGCGCCGGCACGACGGCAATATCCCCGTCGTGTACTGCCCAGCCGGGGATGAAGTTGGTGGTCTTGAAGGCGTCGCTCTGGTTGCCCTGAGTGAAGGTAAACGTCATCGCGTAGTCAGGAAAACCAGGCTCAGTAGTACCGGACCAGTACGTGCCCTGGATGTTCGAGAAGAGCGCCAGCAGCGCTGGATCGCCGCTGGTCAGGATCGTCGTGTTGGGCGTGCCGCCGAGCTCGACATAGAAGAGGTGGCCCATCTCACTGCCCGTGCAGCTAAAATTGTAAGCGCTCGTCGGATTTGAGCAAGTAGCATCCGGCACTGCGGTGCTCGGCAAGCGCCAGCCAGTTACCCCGCCTGCGTTGAGACTCGCCGCCCAGTCAACGGCGCTTTGCCAGCTCATCCTGCCGTCGGTTGTGTCCGTACCGTCATCGAATGCCGATCCCAGCGCGGCGTTTGCATCGGCCAGCCAGGTGAGATTGAGATCGGTGTCGTAGATGAGCCCGTTGCCGCGATCAAACAGCGACGCGTGCGCTGCCAATGGGAGACCGAGGAAAAAGCCGGCGCCAAGCAGGAAGGCGGATTCGCGAAAGATGCGTGCCATGACAGAACCCCCGGAGAATAGTTGTTGTGCCGAAGGGAAGGACGTAACGACTATACGCCCCGTCAGGGCGGAGGCAATGGGGCGCTGCCTGGGTGCTGGCTGGCCGGCCCCGTACCGCGTTCCATTATGTAACCTGGTGAGGGCCCGGGCGGCTTCCGGGGGGTGCGATTGTTTCCCGCAGGCCGGGGCGAGACCGGCCCGTAACCCGTTGTGAGGAGTGGGTTTTGAACGGCCCCTTGTCTAGACAAGGCGCGTGGCTAAGCGTATTAAACCGGTTATAAGAATCAATAAACGGGGCTCGGGGAATGTCGCGATTGACGTGGCACGCTCTACTTGGGCTACTGGCCACAGCCACCCTCGGCGCGCCGGTCAGCCTCATCACACTCGCGCCCGAGAAGGCAGCAGTGCTGGCGGGCTCAACCGCCTCCCCGTTTTTGGCCACGGGGCTCTTCACCGACTCAACGACCGGCCGGCTGGGCTATGCGACGCTCGGTGCGGGCGGCAATCACACCTGCTCGGTCGTTCACGGCGGCGGCGTGCGCTGCTGGGGCCAGAACGGCCTCGGCGAGCTCGGTAGTTCCGCGGCTGGCACGCAGAGCGCGGTGCCATTGAGCGTGCCGACCTTCAACAGCGCCACGGCCGTCGCCGGTGGCTTTCAGTTCACGGGCGCCGTGCTGACGGGCGCCAGCGTCCGCTGCTGGGGTGCGGGTACTTCGGGCCAGCTCGGCAATGGCGGCCTGGTCAGTACGTCGACGCCGGTCTCCGTCAGCGGGATCTCGAACGCCATCGCAGTCGGCGCCGGTTTCCAGCACGCGTGCGCGCTGCTGTCGACCGGTGGCGTACGGTGCTGGGGGGAGAACGGCAAAGGCCAGCTTGGCAATGACTCCACGACCGACTCGTCGACACCCGTGCCCGTGAGCGGTATCACGACGGCGGTCGGGCTCGCCGTTGGTGGCGAGTCGGCCTGTGCAGTCATCGCGGGCGGGGGTGTCCGTTGCTGGGGCGCGAACAATGTGGGCCAGCTCGGCAACGGCAGTCTCCTGGGTTCGTCGACGCCGGTTGCCGTCAGCGGCATCTCCACGGCCGTCGCGGCCGGTGCAGGCTTCGACTTCAACTGCGCGCTGCTGTCCGGCGGCGCCTTGCGCTGCTGGGGCGAAGGTCGTTCAGGCCAGCTCGGCAATGGCGCACTGGCCAGCTCGCCGACGCCAGTCCCGGTGACGCTGCCAGGCGAAGCCGTCGCGGTCGCTGCCGGCCTGTCCCATACCTGTGCGGTACTGAAAGACGACACCCTCCAGTGCTGGGGGTCGAATGGCAACGGCCAGCTTGGCAATGGCACGATCGTCGGCACGTTTCCGTCACCGGCCGGCGTTCCGGGCATCGACGACGCGATCACCGTATCCGCCGGCTTCAGCCACACCTGCGCGTCACTGAAAAGCGGCGCTGTTCGCTGCTGGGGCATCAACTCCGAGGGCCAGCTCGGCGCCGGCGTCACCTATCCCCGCACCGGTTCGCCGGTCGATGTGAACGGCACCGCGACCGCCATCGAGGCCGGCTACTACCACAACTGCGTTGTCCTGCCATCCAGCCGCGTCGCGTGCTGGGGCGGGAACCAGTTTGGCCAGACCGGGCAGCCGCCGCCTGCCGTGATTACCGTCGTGCCGGGCATCGTCTTCGGCCTGACGGACGTCGTCGATCTCGGGCTAGGTTTGGATCACGGCTGCGCGGTGTTAGCCAGCGGCCGCGCGCGCTGTTGGGGTCGCAACAATGACGCGCAACTCGGTGTCGGCAGCCTGACGCCGGCGCAGACGTCGCAGCCGCTGAACGTGTTCGACCTGACTACGGCGGTCCGCATCTCGGCGGGAGTGAAGCACACGTGCGCCGTGTTGGCCGACGGCACGGTGCAGTGCTGGGGCCGGAACGAGTTCGGACAGGTCGCATTCACGGGGGGCACCGGTATCACCGTCGGCTTTCCGGTCACCGTTCCGGGCATCACCACGGCGGTCGATGTCAGCGTCGGCGCCGATCACAGTTGCGCGCTGCTCTCCACGGGGAGCGTCTCCTGTTGGGGTCGGGGGCTGAACGGCCGGCTTGGCAACGGGGGCACAGCGAACTCGAATACGCCAGTCGCGGTCAGCTTCATCACGACGGCGACTGCCGTCTCCGCCGGCACCGATCACACCTGCGTCCGACTCGCCGCCCGGGAGATCCGCTGCTGGGGTGCCAACACGCGGGGGCAACTCGGCACCGGCTCGACAGTGCAGCCGTTCTTCTCCACGCCGGTCAACGCAATCAACGACGACTTCGCGATCGATGTGTCGTCCGGACGCGAGTTCGGCTGCATGCTGGCCACGCCCGTCGTACGGTGCTTCGGTCGTGGTACCGATGGCCAGATCGGCAACAACGCCTTCGTCGACCGGTCCGACGCGCAGACGGTGATCAACATCTCGACGGCCAACGCCGTGACGGCCGGCCAGTCCCATGCCTGTGCATTGCTCAACGACAGCAGTCTCCGGTGCTGGGGCGACAATACCTTCGGCCAGCTCGGCCAGGGGACCGCACTCGGCACAGGCTCCGCATTACCCGTGCGGGTCCCCGGCATAACGCTTGATGCCGTCGCGCTGTTCTGGAATGCAGGCGCCGCCGACGCCACGGCTGCCCGCAGTGGCCATGTCTGGTTCGATAACAACGGCGAGAACGCTACCTTCGTCACTGCGTTCTATGGTTTGCGTTCGGGGGAGGGACCGATCCTAAGGTCCGGCGCCGATTCCGACGGGGACGGTGTCATCGATCAGGTTGATAACTGTGTGAACGTCGCAAATGCCGACCAGCGCGACACCAACCAGGACGGCTACGGCAACATCTGCGATGCGGATCTGAACAACAGCTTGCTGGTGACGACGGCGGACTTCGCCATCATGCGCTCCGTGCTCAACGAGAGCGCGGCGTCGAGCGCCACGGCCGCTGATGCCGACATGAACGGGAGTGGAACTGTGACGACCGGTGATTTCGCCCTGTTGAGGGCCCGGATTAACACGGTGCCGGGCCCGTCAGGGTACTTCTGTGCCGGGACCATCCCATGCCTACCCTGATGCCGCTAACGGTCGCCGGTGTCGACTAGCACGACCGGCCCGTAACCAGTTGTGAGGAGTGGGCTTTGAACAGCCTATACTTTAGGCATTCTGATGGACCGCATTCTTCTCTTTGCCCAAGCCAAGGGCGGCATCGTCCTGTTGACGCTGCTGGCGTTTCTCCTGCTCGAGCGGCTGTTCCCGGTGGCGCGCGCCGTGGGCGGATGGCGCCGTGTCGGCCGCAACCTGACGCTGGCGGGCCTGAACGGGGTACTGGGATGGGCCGTGGTGGTGCCTGTTTCCGCCGCTGCGGCACACTGGGCGCCTGACTGGCGACCGTTGTGGCTGACGGGCTCTCTGGGCCTCGGGTTCGACCTCCTGTTGCTCGATGGCTGGATCTACTGGTGGCACCGGGCCAACCACCGCTGGCCGCTGCTGTGGCGTTTCCACGAGGTGCATCATCTCGACGAGTTCCTCGATGCGAGTTCCGCCCTGCGTTTCCATTCCGGTGAGGTTTTGCTGTCCGCAATCGTACGGGCGCTGGTGATTTTTGTGACCGGTATGCCGCTGGCCAGTGTGGTCGTCTTCGAGACTTTGCTGGCTGTGGTCGTCATGTTCCACCACTCCAATCTGCACCTGCCCCGGGCCTTCGAGCGGGGGCTGTCGCTCGTGATCGTGACGCCGTCTATTCATTGGGTGCATCACCACGCGACGCGGGCGGACACGGATTCGAATTACGCGACGGTACTGTCGGTATGGGATCGGCTGTTTGGCAGCCGCAGCGGCACCCGCCGTACTGTCGACATGATCATTGGTGTTGAGGATCACAATGAGGAGCCAATCATCGGGTTGCTCAAGCGGCCGTTCCTGTCAGCGGCCGCGCGGCTTCCGCGCCCATCGTGAATCGTACCGGCCCCATCGGCATTTTCGACTCCGGCGCAGGCGGCCTGTCGGTCTGGCGCGAGATCGTCCGTGAGCTGCCGCACGAGGACACTGTCTATTTCGCCGATCAGGTGCACATGCCGTACGGGCCGCGCACGGAAGAGGAGTTGCGACGGTTCTGCACAGCCATCACCCGCTATCTCGTTGCGCAGGGTTGCAAGGCCATTGTCGTGGCGTGCAATACGGCGTCGGCCGCCGCACTCAAGCACCTGCGCGAGACCTTTCCGTCATTGCCGTCGATCGGGATGGAGCCGGCGGTAAAGCCGGCGGCCGGGTCCACGAAGTCCGGTGTGGTCGGCATCATGGCGACACCGGCGACTTTCCAGGGCCGTTTGTTCCAGGCCACCGTGGGCCGGCACGCGAGCTCCATCAGGCTCATCAATCAGGTGTGCGACGGACTGGCCGAGCAGGTTGAACGCGGTGAGCTCAATACGCCGGCGACCGAAGCCATGCTGCGTCGCTATCTCGAGCCGATGCTTACCGCCGGAGCGGACGCGGTGGTGCTCGCGTGCACTCACTACCCGTTCGTGATTGAACTCATACGGCAGATCGTCGGCCCGGACGTCCAGGTGATTGATCCGGCGCCAGCCATTGCCCGTCACGCGCGCCGGACGCTGGACGAGCATGGCCTGTTGTCGCCGCAGACCGAGATCGGTACGCACCAGTTCCTGACTACGGGGACCACGGCAGGCTTCGCGTCGCTGCTGCACAGACTGCTGGGTGTCGAGAGTGACGTCTGCGAGGCCACGTGGCGGGGCGCAGAACTTGTGGTTGCGGTCCGGAGTGCCTAGCTGCCGAACCCCGAGAAGCCGAGCACCGCGAGCGACATCATCCCGAGCGTGATCAGGGCGATGGCCGGTCCGCGCAGTGCCGTCGGGACTGGCGCCTGTTCGAGACGCGGACGCAGGCCTGAAAACAGCAGCAGCACGAGGCTGAAGCCGACGCCGGCGCCGAAGCCCAAAGCGATCGCGCCTGCGAAGCTATCCGAAGTGCCAGCCGTCAGCAGCGCCACGCCGAGCACGGCGCAGTTGGTCGTGATCAGCGGCAGGTGTTGGCCGGACAGCCGAACGACCCGGTTTACGCCCTGCACGGCGAGCAGGGTTAGCGCGAGAAAGCCCATGATCCGCAGGTACGGCAGCTCGTAGGGCGTAAGTACCCACCGGTCCAGCAGGTAGCTCAGGGCCGCGGTAATCGTCAGGACGGCCGTGGTGGCGAGCGCCACGCCCCTGACGTCATCGAGGCGGGTGCCGGCGCCGACCACGGGGCACAGTCCCAGCAACCGCTCCAGGACGAAATTGTTGATGGTGGCCGCAGCGACGGCCATGAGCAGGAGTTCAGTCATCAGGTCACGCGGGTGCCTGCCGGTGCCGGGGCATCGGGGCCGACGAGGAACAGTCCGGCGTCCCCGCCTGCGGCCAGCACCATGCCCTCAGAAATGCCGAAACGCATTTTCCGCGGCTTAAGATTGGCGACCAGGATTACCTGCCTGCCCTTGAGGCTTTCCGGCGCGTAGGCCGACTTGATCCCCGAGAGCACTGTGCGCTGCTCGGTGCCGATATCGAGGACGAGGCGCACGAGCTTGTCCGCGCCTTCGACGGCCTCTGCATGGAGCACGGTGGCAATGCGCAGGTCGACTTTCTGGAAGTCCGCCAGCTCGATTTCCACGCTGCCTGCCGCCACAGTGACGGGTGGCGGCGCTTGGGATACTGGGCTGTCGTTGGGCTTTTCCATGGAGGCTTCCACCATACGGGAGACGGCGCCCGGGTCAACCCGGACGAGAAGGGGTTCGTAAGTCGCAATCTGCGAACCGAGCAGCGGCGTGGCGCGGCCGGCCCACGTGACCGGCCCGGACTGCAGGAATTCGGCTGCCTGTGCCGTGACCCGCGGAAGCACCGGCGCGAGGTAAGTCATCAGCACCCGAAACAGGTTGAGCCCCTGCGTGCACACCAGCTGGACGCGCGGCAGAGTGGCCGGATCCCGCGCAAGGACCCAGGGCTTCTGCTCGTCAATGTACTTGTTGGCGGCATCGGCGAGCTGCATGGTTTCGCGCATGGCGCGGCCATATTCGAGCTGCTCGAAGGCCTGGCCGATGCTGTCGCCGGCAGCCACGAATTTCTGGTAGAGCTCCGGGGCATCCAGTGTGCCGGCCAGCTGACCGCCGAAACTCTGACTGATGAAGCCAGCGCAACGGCTGGCCAGGTTCACCACCTTGCCCACCAGGTCGGCGTTCACGCGGGCAACGAAGTCGTCCAGGTTGAGGTCGAGGTCATCGAGGCCCGCACCGAGCTTGAAGGCGAAGTAGTAGCGCAGGTACTCCGGGTCGAGGTGCTGCAGGTAGGTGTGCGCGGCAATACCAGTACCGCGGGACTTGGACATTTTCTGGCCGTTCACGGTAAGAAAACCGTGCACGTGTACGGCCGTCGGCTTGCGGAAACCCGCTCCCTCGAGCAGGGCCGGCCAGAACAGCGTGTGGAAGTAGAGGATGTCCTTACCGATGAAGTGGTGCAGTTCTGCGGTGCTGTCCGGGCCCCAGGCGGCAGCGAACTCGCCAGCCGGACGGCCCGTCTTCTGCAGCCAGTTCTGGTGGCTGGCCATGTAGCCAACCGGCGCGTCGAGCCAGACGTAAAAGTACTTGTCGTCCGTGCCGGGGATGCGGAAGCCGAAGTACGGGGCGTCGCGGGAAATGTCCCAGTCGCGCAGGCCGGCTGTGAACCATTCCTGGAGCTTCCGCGCGACGCTCTCCTGCACATGCCCGCCGGCAAGCCAGCGGTTCAGGCTCTCTTCAAAGGCTGCCAGCCGGAAGAAGTAGTGCACCGACGCCTTTTCCACCGGCGCCGAGCCTGAAACCACCGAACGGGCGTTCTTCAGCTCGGTGGGTGAGTAGGTGGCGCCGCAGCTCTCGCAGCTGTCGCCGTACTGGTCGGGTGTGCCGCACACGGGGCAGTCGCCGCGGATGAAGCGGTCGGGCAGGAACATTCCAGCCTCCGCGTCGTAGGCCTGCTGGATCGTCCGCTGGGTAATCAGTCCGCGTGAGTTGAGCTCGGCATAGAAGTGTTCCACCAGCGCGCGGTTTTCCTCCGAGTGGGTGGTGTGGTAGTTGTCGTGGCCGATACCGAACCCGGCAAAATCCTGGCGGTGCCCGGCGCGGATCTTTTCGACGAGCGTCTCAGGCGAGAC
The DNA here is from genome assembly GCA_031395645.1 of Gammaproteobacteria bacterium. Classification (GTDB taxonomy): domain Bacteria; phylum Pseudomonadota; class Gammaproteobacteria; order Steroidobacterales; genus SHZI01. The sequence continues at coordinate 33,288 of JANNJM010000055.1, forward strand.
GCCGAGCTCCCTCGCCTTGAGCATGATCGGCGTGCCGTGGGCGTCGCTGGCACAGAGGTAGGTGACATCGTGGCCCGCGAGACGCAGGTACCGGACCCAGATGTCGGTCTGCACGTGCTCCACCAGGTGACCGATGTGGATCGGCGTGTTTGCGTAGGGCAGCGCGCTGGTAACCAGGATTTTTCGGGGCGGGGCAGGCACGCCGCATTATACGGGGCTTAGACCAGTTCCTTCACGTCCTCGAATTTGCGCTTCTCGAGGGCAGACTCGTAGGCGGTCTTGCCGGTGATGCGGCCCTGGTCAAGGAGATCCCTCAGCGCCGAATCCATCGTCCGCATGCCGATCCGGGCGCCGCCCTGGATGGCGGTTTCCAGCTGCTCCAGTTTGCCCTGCCGGATCAGGTTCGAAACCCCGGGCGTATTCACCATGATTTCCAGCGCGGCTACGAGTCCCGGCTCCCCCTTGCGCGGTACCAGCTGCTGGGAGATCACGCCCCGCAGGGACGTCGAGAGCATGGTTCGCACGTGGGACTGCTTGTCGGTCGGAAAGGCATTGATGATCCGGTCGACGGTTTGCCCGGCGCCGTTGGTGTGCAGCGTGCCCATCACCAGAATGCCCATCTCGGCGGCAGTTACCGCGATGCTGACTGTCTCCAGGTCGCGCATTTCGCCCACGAGGATCACATCGGGATCCTCGCGCAGGGCGGAGTGCAGGGCTGCCGCGAAGCTCGGGCAGTGCACGCCGATCTCCCGCTGGCTGATCAGACACTTCTTCCGCGTGTGGACGAACTCGATGGGATCCTCAATGGTCAGGATGTGGCCGCTGATATTGCGATTGATCTCGTCGATCATGGCCGCCAGCGTCGTGGACTTGCCCGAGCCGGTCTTGCCGGTGACGAGGATCATTCCCTGGGGCTGCTTGCAGAGCTGGGCAACCACGGCGGGCATCTTCAGATCTTCAAGTGTCTTGGCCTTCGATGGGATGGCTCTGAAAACCCCGCCCATGCCCGCGACGTGCCGGAAGATGTTCACGCGGAAGCGCGCAAGTTCCTCCAGTGAGTAGGCCATGTCGGTGGAGTCGCGTCGCTGGAAGTCTTCCCGGGACTTCGGAGACATGATCTCAACCAGTGCAGCCTCCACCTTGCTGGCGGTCAGGATCTCTGGCCCCAGAATCTGCAGCTCACCGTAGATCCGGGCGCGGGGCGGCTCGCCGGCAATGAAGTGCAGGTCGGAGCCGTTGCGGCTAACAACCTGCTTAAGGTATTCGTCGATCTGGCTCACGGTCCGCTGACCTCGAATTTTGGCAGCACCGAGGTGTCGGTGACGAACCTCTGGAACAGGGACTTGTCGCTGGCAAAGCGGAAGGCATCGTCCGGATCGATTTGCTTCTTCTGGATCGCGTCCATCAGCGCCTGGTCCATCATCTGCATCCCCAGGTCCTTGCCGGTCTGTAACTGGGCAGCGATCTGGTGCGTTTGATCGGTCATGATCAATTTCGCGATCGCGCGCGTCATCAGCATGATTTCCACGACGGCCCTGCGGGCTCGCCCGTCCGGCGTGCGAACCAGGGTCTGGGTGATGACCGCGTTCAGGCTCTGGGCGAGAAAGCTCTTGGACTGCTCCCGCATGTCGCCGGGCAGCGCATCGATCACCCGGTCAATGGTCTTGACCGCACCGGTGGTATGCAGCGTGCCGAGCACAAGGTGGCCAGTCTCAGCTGCGGTCATGGCCATCTGGATCGTTTCGGCATCGCGGAGCTCGCCGACCAGGATCACGTCCGGATCCTCGCGCAGCGCCGCCCGGACGCCTTCGGCAAAGGATGGGAGGTGCGTGCCCAGCTCCCGCTGGATGATCTGTGACTGCTTGCTGCGGTGGATGAACTCGATCGGGTCTTCAAGGCTGATGATGTTGTAGTTCTGGGTGCTGTTCAGGTGGTCGATCATCGCCGCCAGCGTGGTCGACTTGCCGGTGCCGGTCGAGCCTGTCACAAGGATCATGCCCTGGTGGGCGTCGCAGAGTTTCTGGACCACCGGTGGGAGGTCAAGACTGTCCAGTGTCGGGATACTGCCAGGAATAAACCGGAAGGTTGCGCCAACGCCAGTCTCCTTGCGGAACACGTTGACGCGGAAACGTCCGCCGTCTTCCGAGACATAGGAGAAGTCGAGGTCGTGCCCGGCCTCGAAGCGCTTCTTCTGGGTGGGGGTCAGGATTTCGCCGACATACCCCTCGAGCTCGGTATCGCCCAGCTCCCGGAACTTGATCGGCATCAGGTCGCCGTGCATCCGAAGCATCGGCGGCACACCCACGGCCAGATGAATGTCCGAACAGCCCTGCGCGAGGCCAAGCTTGAGGAATGCGTCGATGCGGGCCATGGCGTCTGTTCGAGACGGGCCCTCAGGCCGCCCGCTCGAGCGCCTCCCGCAGCTCATCCATTGATTCGAAGCGCTTGAGCTTGTCCACTTCCATCGCCTTGCGGACCACGGCGGCGAGTGCCGGCGGGATCGCCGGGTTCAGCTCTTCGCAGAACTTTGCCTTGCCCTGCACGTGCTGGTACATGACGGACATGTGGTCGCCCTTGGTGTAAGGGGGCGTGCCCGTCAGCATTTCGTAGACGATGACGCCGATGCTGTAGATGTCTGCCCGATGATCGACCTTTTTGCCCAGGATCTGCTCTGGAGCCATGTACTTCGGCGAGCCAATGACGTAGCCCGTCTTGGTCAACTGGGTGTCGCCGGAACTGGCCGCAGCAGCCACGCCGAAGTCCACGATTTTCAGCAGGCCCTCCTCGTTGATCAGGATGTTCGCGGGTTTCAGGTCCCGGTGCACGATGCCGACCTGGTGTGCCACTGCCATGCCGTTGGCCATATCCCGGGCCCAGCTATTGGTCTTGTCAAACGGCAGGGGCTTGTTCTTGGCCATTTCCGCGCCGAGCGTGTGTGACGGAAAATACTCCATTGAAATGGCGTAGTTGCCCCCGAGGCTCACAAAATCGAAGATGCGGATGACGTTGCGGTGCGTAATCTTCCGCGAGTAGCGCAGCTCGTGCACGAAACGCTTCATCATCTCCTCGTCGGAGCTGACGTTGGGGTTCAGGAACTTGAGGATCAGGCGCTCGCCGACCACTTCGTCCTCCACGAGCACCACGGTGCCGAACGCGCCCTTGCCGATTTTCTCGATGTACCGGTACCGGCCTTCGATGAGGTCGCCAGTTTTCAGCGTGCTGACGTCCAGCTTGATGGCCTTGTCCAGGGACTTCACCATGTCGTTGATCTGGGCATTGTCGACGAGCAGGGTCTTGACGGCGTCGGCCGGCGCGTTCCCGGGCAATGCCGGGGAGTCGGTGCTGCTGGCCGAAATGCTTTCGATCCGTGACATGGCCTGGGCGGCCACCTTGGCGATTACCTCGTCGCTGCCGGTAGCCAGGCTCCGCAGGCGGTTCTTCAGCGTGTCCGCCGAGCTAGAGGTGGCCAGGTGACCGATGGCATTGACGGCCTCGATGCGGATGTCTTTCTCCGGACGGTCCAGCAGGGGCAATAACTGGGGCAGTACGTCGGCACTGCCGAGCCGGCCCAGGGCGCGAAGGGCTGCTGGCACCGAACGCGGATCGCCGGCGAGCATCTCGACCAGTGCGGGCCCGGCCTTTGCGCTGCGGATCTCGGCCAGGGCATCGGCCGCCCGCTCGCGAACCCACCAGTCGTTGTCGCGCGTTGCCTTGATCAGGTAGTCCACGGCCCGCTCGTCCTTGGTCTGGTTGAGAATCTCGATGGCAGAGCGCCGGATGTTTTCGCTCTTGTCCCCGACCAGCTGCAGGACCGCGTCCATCACCTTCGGACCGCCAATCTTTGCGAGGGCATCCGAAGCCCGGGACCGGACCCACCAGTCGCCGTCCTCGAGCGCAACCAAAAGGTACTTGATGGTTTCGGGTTCGGCGATCTCGTTCAGTACCTCCACGGCCGAGCGGCGGGCGAATTCCGACTCGTCCTTCAGCACGGTGACGAGTTGCTGCATGGTATCGGGGTGCCGGAGCTTGACGACCAGGTCCACGGCGCGCGCCTGCACTTCGAGTTCCGGGTCGGCGAGGAGTGAACAAATAAGCCGGATATCGCGCTCGCCAGGCATGGCTGCCAGCGCCTCCAGCGCCGCCTTCCGGACCATCTTGTTCTTGTCCTTTAACTGGCGTTCCAGCGCCTTGGCCACCTCTGGCGTGTTGAAGCGGCTTAGCAGCTCAATGATGTTCAGGCGGACGGACGGGTCTTTGCCCTCCACGCGTGCAATCAGGTCGGGAACCAGCTCGGCGTTCGCGACGTCGCCGATAATCTTGAACACCGCTGCCTTTTCGCGCGGTTCGAGGTCGTAGGCTCGCTTCAGTAACTCTCTAACATTCAGTCGCTTGCGAACAACTCCCAGAATTTCTATCAGGGCTCCGGTGGAGATCTGTTCCTTGCCCAGCAGTTCCAGAAGCTTGTTGGCGTCGTAGCCGCCAGAGATCGCGAGGGCCTTGGTGACGCCTGCGACGCACAGCTTGTTTGGGTGCGCGAGGCCCTCCGCATAGAAGGCGAAGCTCTTGTCATCGAGCAACGACGCGAGCAGGGTGACCAGTGCTCCGTTGTGGCCCTTGTCGGCAGTGGCAAAGGCCTCGATGACCTTGGGGACGGCGGAGCTGCCAATGTTGCGCAGGTTCTCGAGCGCCTGCCGTGCATCGGCACTGCCGGAATCCGGCGCGGACATGAGCTGGGTGAGGCAGCGTTCTGCCTTCAGTGTGCTGAAGAACTTCATACGCCCCGGAATCTGCTCCGCGCCCCGCTTTCGTCGGTCGGCCGATTGCCCGCCGAGGTAATGACCAGCCCCAACCGGGCATTCCTCAGCCACCAAATTATGCCACACGAGGTGGCACCGCCCGGCGCTTCCACCCGTTACAATGTGGCGGCTGAACACTCACCTTACTGTTAATCCCATCACGAATTATGGCAACCGCATGACCCGGGTAGTCGCCCATGCCGTGCAGGGCAATCTGACGCCGCTGCCCAACGTCAGGAATGTGATCGCCGTCGCCTCCGGCAAGGGTGGCGTGGGCAAGTCCACCACGGCCGTGAACCTGGCGCTGGCCTTGTCGCTGGACGGCGCCCGGGTCGGGATCCTCGATGCGGATGTCTACGGGCCCAGTCAGCCCCGGATGCTGGGCCTCCTGGGCCGTAACCCCGAGTCCCGCGACGGGAAGACCTTCGAGCCGCTGGTCGCCCACGGTCTCGAAACGAATTCCATCGGTTTCCTGATTGAAGAAGAGCGGCCGGTCATCTGGCGCGGGCCGATGGTGTCTCAGGCCCTGCAGCAGCTGGCCTTCCAGACCAACTGGCACGACCTGGACTATCTCATCGCGGATCTGCCCCCCGGCACCGGCGACATCCAGCTGACGTTGACCCAAAAGGTGCCGCTGGCGGGCGCCATCATCGTGACCACCCCCCAGGAGATTGCGCTTGCCGACGCACGCAAAGGTCTCAAGATGTTCGAAAAGGTCGGCGTGCCGGTGCTGGGCGTGATCGAGAACATGAGCACGTTTATCTGTCCCTGCTGTCAGACGGAGACCGCGATCTTCGGTGCGGGCGGTGGCGAGCGCCTGGCGACGGAAAGCGGTGTGCCGCTGCTCGGGCGGCTGCCGCTGCACGCGCAGATTCGCGAGGAGGCCGACGCCGGCCGACCGACCGTGATTGCCGCGCCAGACAGTCCACTGGCCCTGCGTTACCGGGAAATCGCCCGGCGCATGACTGAGGTGCTGGCACAACGGCCGAAGGATCAGCGGGGCATCTTCGGTTCCATCGTGGTGGAGGGCAAGAAATGAGCATCCGTCCGGATCACTGGATCCGTCGCATGGCGGAGCAGCACGGGATGATCGAGCCCTTCGAGCCCGGCCAGGTTCGCGAAGTGAACGGCGGTCGGGTGATTTCCTTCGGCACGTCGAGCTACGGCTATGACGTGCGTTGTGCCCGGCAATTCAAGGTGTTCACGAACATCAATTCGACCATCGTGGACCCGAAGGCCTTCGACCCGAACAGCTTTGTCGATATGGACACCGACGTCTGCATCATCCCGCCCAATTCCTTCGCACTGGCCTCCACCGTCGAGTATTTCCGCATTCCGCGCAACGTGCTGACGGTCTGTCTCGGCAAGTCAACCTACGCGCGCTGCGGAATTATCGTCAACGTGACGCCCCTGGAGCCTGAATGGGAGGGGCACGTCACGCTGGAGTTCTCCAACACCACCCCGTTGCCCGCCCGGATCTACGCCAACGAGGGGGTGGCGCAAATGCTGTTCTTCGAGTCCGACGAAGTCTGTGAGACTTCCTACAAGGACCGGGGCGGGAAGTACCAGGGCCAGCGTGGCGTGACGTTGCCGCGGGCCTAGATCGGCATTGCTTGGGTATCCCTGGCGCTCACTCGTCGACCACCGAAGGCTGCACCAGCCGCACGCCGTCCAGCCACACGGCGCCGTCCTTCAGTGCGGCGCGACCGGCCGCGACCCAGGCAATCGCGCGGGGATAGATCAGATGCTCGCCGGCACGCACTCGATCCCGCAATGACGACTCGGTATCGCCGGTCCTGATCGGCACCCGATACTGCAGGATGCCGGGCCCGGCATCCAGTTCGGGAATCACGAAGTGCACAGTCGCGCCGTGTTCGCGTTCGCCGGCCTCCAGGGCGCGACGGTAGGTATGCAGTCCCGGATACTTTGGCAGGAGTGAAGGGTGCACGTTCAGCATTCGTCCCCGGTACTCTTCAACGAGACCTGAGTCGAGAATGCGCATGAAGCCGGCAAGCACCAGCAGGTCCGGTTTCAGGTCTGCCAGCGCACGGGCCAGGCCGGCGGTGAAGGCGGGCCGGCCGCCGGCAGCCGCGTAGTCGACCGTGAGCGCCGGGACAGCGGCCGTTGCCGCGCGCTCCAGTGCCCGGACCCCGGGCCGGTCGCTGACCACACCAATCACACTGATATCGAGGGCTCCGCCGCAGGCGTGATCGAGAATCGCCTGCAGGTTGCTCCCGTCGCCCGAGACCAGGACGACGGTACGCCGGGCACCGGTCACCCGCGCAGATCCACCCGGCCTGTGCCCGCGATGATTTCGCCCAGCACGGTGACGGTCTCGCCCGCCTGCTCCAGAAGGTCGCGCGCCTGTTCTTCGTCTTCGCGCCGGATGATCACCGTCATGCCAATGCCACAGTTGAAGGTGCGCAGCAGGTCGTCTTCCGGAATGTTGCCCTCGGTCTGCAGCCAGTCGAACAGGGCGGGGCGCCGCCAGGCATTTTTGTGCAGCACGGCGTCGACCGCTGGAGGAAGTACGCGCACGACGTTGCCGGCCAGTCCGCCCCCGGTGATGTGAGCCAGGCCGCGGATCCGGCAGGTAGTCATCAGGGCGAGCAGCGAGCGCACGTAAATGCGCGTCGGTGCGAGGAGGGCAGCACCGAGCGTGCCGCTTTCCCAGGCCGAATCGAGCGGCTTGCGGCTGATTTCCAGGACCCGACGGATCAGGGAGTAGCCGTTGGAGTGAGGCCCGGACGACGCGAGGCCGAGGACGACGTCGCCCGGCAGGATCCCTGAGCCATCGATGAGCTGATCCCGGTTGACGATGCCGACACAGAATCCAGCCAGGTCAAAATCCTGGCCGCTGTACATTCCCGGCAGTTCCGCCGTCTCGCCGCCGAGGAGGGCTGCGCCCGCCTGCTGGCAGCCCGTTGCGATGCCACGGATCACCGCAGTGGCAGTGTCGACCGAGAGTTTGCCCGAGGCGTAGTAGTCGAGGAAGAAGAGCGGTTCGGCACCCTGCACGATGACGTCGTTGGCACACATGGCGACAAGATCGATGCCAATGGTGTCGTACCGGTCGATCTCGATGGCGAGCTTTAGCTTGGTACCGACGCCGTCCGTGCCTGAGACCAGCACGGGGCGGGGCCAGCGTGCCAGGTCGATCTCAAAGAGCCCGCCAAATCCACCAATGCCACCCAGTACACCCGGCCGGTGGGTCGCGCGGGCCAGTGGCTTGATGTGTTCCACGAGATCATCGCCCGCATCAATGTCGACACCGGCGTCCTTGTAGGTCAGGGGCTGTTTAGTGGTCATGATTTCCGGCAGGTTGAAGCGGTTGTGGTGCAGGCGGCTACGGCGAACAAGGTGGCTATAATAAAGACATGTTGCGCGCGCAGTCCAAGTTGCTACTGCTGACCCTGCTCACAGGCCCGTTGTTCTGGGCCGGGGCGCAGGGCGTGCCGGTCCCGGAACTCTATGCCGCGCAGGTGCCCACGGCAGGGCTCAGTGGGGCGCCCCTCGATGCAGCCTTCGCGCTGGCGCTCGACGAGGTGCTCGTGAGAGTAACGGGCCAGCGCCTGCTCTCTGCGGATTCAGCCCGACGCCAGGCGCTCGGACCTGCAGGACCCCTGGTCCGCCGCTACCAACCCCTGCCCGGCGGCAAGGTGCGTGTCAGCTTTGATCCGGAGGCCCTGCACAGGCGCCTTGACGCCGCCAACCTGCCCGTATGGGCCGACGACCGGCCTCGCACCCTCGTGATCCTGCCCGCCGACGTTGCCAGTGGCGTGGCATTGCCATTGCCATTGCCAGTGCCAGTGCCCGGAGTTGCCCCACCCGGCGATCCGGCAAACTCCTCGCGTCAACTCCTGCTGGCAACGGCGGCAAGCCGCGGCGTGCCGGTGGTGCTGGCCACTGAACGCATGGCTTCCAACCCGACCACGGAGGATCCTTTGCTGGACGCGGAGAGCACCGCCCGCGCGGCCGGTGCCGACCTGCTGCTCGTGGGACGACGGGCAGCCGTCGGCGGTCCTGCGGTCTTGCGCTGGACCCTCGCGCAAGGTAGCGAGCGGGCGGAATGGCAGGGTGATGTGGCGGACGGGGTGCACGGCCTTGCCGATCGCCTGGCAGCCCGGTATGCGAGCGCTGCGGCAGGCGCGCGTGTCCTGCGTCTGCGCGTCGATGGCGTCGACAGCTTCGACGGTTATGGCCGGGTGCAGAGCTACCTGCGCAGCGTCGGGCTGGTCCAGAGCGCAGAACTGCAGCGGGTGGCCGGCAGCACGCTGTTCTTTGCACTGACCGTGCGCGGCGACGTTGAACAGCTGGACGATACGTTTGCCCTCCAGCACGTCCTGGCGCCGATCGCTGCCTCCGCCTCTGGCGACCTGATCTACCGGCTGGTGCCCGACAACGTGGCATCGCCATGACGGCGATGGGAGCACCGACCGCCCGCCCGCCGCTGTTCCGCGCGGCCCAGATTCCGAATCTTATTTGTCTGGCGCGGATCGCCCTGGTCTGGCCAATCGTGAATGCGCTCCTCACCGGCCGCTACGTGCTGGCGCTCGTGCTGGTGGCGGTGGCCGGCATCTCGGATAGCGTCGATGGCTTTCTCGCTAAGCGCTTCAACTGGCGCAGCCGTGTCGGGGGGCTGCTGGATCCGCTGGCTGACAAGCTGCTGCTCGTTGCAACATTTGTCACGCTGACCAGCACGGGGCTTGTGCCGATGTGGCTCACCGCGGTAGTGATCCTTCGCGATCTTGTCATTGTGAGCGGCGGCCTGATCTACCAGACAGTCTTCGGACCGCTCTACCCTGAGCCAAGCCCGGTCAGCAAGCTCAACACCGGAGTCCAGCTGTTTTTTCTCTGTGCCGTCATCGCGAACCGGGGCCTTGATTTGCCGCCGGCCGAGGTGCTGATCTGGTCCGGGGCCGCCGTCCTCGTTACCGCGACGGTCAGTGGCCTCGATTACGTCGTCCGTTGGTCGCTCAAAGCGGCGCGGGTGCAGCGTTAGCAGTCATGCAGCAGCTGCCCCTTGAGATCCGGCTGGCGGATCACGCGGTCTTCAGCAACTTCCTGCCAGCGGGCAATGAACTCGTCATTCACGAACTGAAGGCCGCTGCTGCAATCGCCGAGCTCCCGATGCTCTGGGTCTGGGGACTGCCCGAGTCGGGCCGCTCGCATCTGCTGCAGGCCTGTGTTGCCGAGGCTGACGAGCGGCGTCGGCGGGCCGCCTATGTGCCCCTCGACCGGACGCTGGCACTCCCGCCCGCCGCGCTTGAAGGTCTTGGAGTACTCGACCTGGTGGCCCTTGACGATATCGATGCCATTGCCGGCGATGCTGCCTTCGAGGCGGCGATTTTTACCCTGTTCGAGCAGCTGCGCCAGAGTGGCGGACGGCTGGTGGTTGCTGCGGCGACTGCGCCGGGCGAGGCTCCGTTCCACCTGGCAGACCTTGCGTCACGGCTGAAATCCGGCGGCGTTTTTCGCGTGCAGCCGCTTGACGATGCCGGGAGACAAAGCGCGCTGCAGATTCGCGCCCGCTTCAGGGGCTTCGACCTGCCGGACGACACCTGCCGCTACCTTCTCAACCGAACGGCCCGCGGACCCGCCCACCTGTTCCGCCTGCTCGACACGCTGGACCGGGCAGCGCTCGCGGCCCAGAAGCGCCTCACGATACCGTTCGTGCGCGGCGTTCTGGACGCCTGAGCCGCCCGCTGGCCTGGATCCCCCAGGGAGTGCGCTCAGCGTTCCCAGCCCTCCAGACGCAGAGCCGCCTCTGCAACCCGGCGCCCGAGATGCTGGGCGATGCGGATTTCATCGGCACTGGGCTCGGTGTCTGCAGAATTCGGCGCGAAATGTGTGGCGCCATAGGGTGAGCCCCCGGTGCGCGTAGTCGCCAGCGCCTGCTCTGCGTAGGGAATACCGACGAGCAGCATACCGTGGTGGAGTAGCGGGAGGGCCATCGAGAGCAGCGTGCTTTCCTGGCCACCATGGAGGGAGCTTGTTGACGTGAACACGCCGGCCGGTTTGCCGCGCAACGTACCGGACAGCCAGTCGCTACCCGTACCATCGAGGAAATACTTGAGCGGGGCGGCCATGTTGCCAAAACGCGTCGGACTGCCAAGGAGCAGGCCGGCGCACGCGGCGAGATCTGCGGTGGTCGCGTAGGGGGGGCCGACCGACGGAATATCGGGGAGGCGCGGGCCGTTTTCCGCAGTAACCGGCGGTACGGTGCGGAGTCGGGCTGTTGCGCCTGGTACCCCGTTGATGCCGCGACAGACTTGCGCCGCGAGGTTCGCTACCGAGCCGTGGCGGGAGTAATACAGAACGAGGATATCGGGCATGGGGTCATGGGCGCCGCTTCAGGGTCGTACATTTTACAGTCTGCAGCGGCAACTGCTTGACCGTCGGCGAGCGGGTGGCTAGCGTGCGGTGCTATGACTCGTATCAACACTACTTTGCGCCTGTTGCCCTGCGCCTGGCTCCTCGCTGTCTCAGCCTGCGCCACAGGGCCCCCTGTGCAGGAAATGAGCGACGCCCGCCAGGCGATCTCCGCGGCACGGGAGGCGGGTGCTGCAACCTATGCGGTTGACGGGCTGCGAGCGGCTGAGGCGAGCCTTGCAGAGGCGGAAGCCCAGTTGCACCAGCGACTGTACTGGGACGCACGAAAACTGGCCCTTGCAGCCAAGGAGTCTGCGTTCGACGCCTTGCTCCGCAGCCGCTCGCTGCGCGAGGCGGACGCGCCAGCGGCACAGACAGCGCGGCCCTGACAATCAGGCTGGCAGCCACGTGACAGTAGTCGTGGCACGCCGCTTCGTAGTTAGCGGCACCGTGCAGGGCGTCTTCTTCCGGGCGAGCACCGTGAGAATGGCGGAGCAACTCGGCGTGCGTGGCTTCGTGCGCAACTTGCCCGATGGGACAGTGGAAGTGCTGGCACTCGGTGCCGCCGCGTCGCTTGCGGCGCTGGCCGGCTGGCTGCGGCAGGGACCACCGCTGGCGACGGTGACCAACGTGACCGAGCACGATGAGGATCCGGCCTGCTGCGTCGATATCGGGGATTTTCGGGCGGCGTGATGGTCGCGCCTGAAGGCACTCCTACTGCTGGAACCACCGCGTTCGCAGTCGTTCGAAGACCAGATCCGGGTACTCGCGGCGGCCGAGACTGCCGTTGTAGCGTGCGAGCGCGCGCGTCCAGTTGCCGTTCTCCAGGTCGTAGTAGTGCCGCAGGATCGTACAGCCCATGCGTACGTTTTCCTGCACATCCAGCAGCGCGAAACCTGGCATGTCGAGCTCCGTCAGCCAGAAACGCATGATCTGCATCAGCCCCTGGGCGTTGGCCCGGGACACTGCGTAGCGCTGGAAGCCGCTTTCGACATCGATGACGGCGAGGATCATTTCCGGGGGCAGTCCGGCACGACTGGCTTCGCGATGCACGGTCGTGAGGATCTCAAGCCGTTCGGCGGGGTCCGGCACCTTGCGGGCCAGACGACCGGCCATGTCGGTGAGCCAGACTTCCGCCTCATAGCGGTCTCCAAACGCCAGCGGCTCCTTGAGTGCCGCCTGCAGTTTTTCGCGAAGCACCGGATCGCGATCAGCCCCGGCGACCGCAGCGCACAGGGGCACCAGGGCCGCGACGAGGATCCAGGCGGCGGTACGGCTAGTGCTTATCCTGCTAACCCTGCCGTGGCAGGCTGCGACGCGCACGGAGGAAATCCAGGACATCGGGGAGGCCCACCTGTTCCTCATTGCCAGTCTGCCGGTGACGGTATTCAGCCTTGCCCTCCTTGACGCCCCGCTCGCCGACGACCAGCCGGTGGGGAATGCCGAGCAGGTCCGCGTCGGCGAACTTTACGCCCGGCCGGGCGTCCCGGTCGTCGAACAGTACCTCAAAACCGGCTTTCTGCAGCTCGTTGTACAGGGCGTTGGCGGCCGTGGCCGCTGCCTCCGATTTCTTAGGATTGATCTCGATGAGCACCACATCGAACGGGCTCAACGGTTCTGGCCAGACAATGCCATTTGCGTCGTGGTTCTGCTCGATGGCGGCACCGACGATGCGGGATACGCCAATGCCATAGCAGCCCATCGTCATCACCCGCTCCTTGCCTTCCTGGTCGAGGACGACCGCATGCATGCTCCGGCTGTACTTGTCGCCCAGCTGGAAAATGTGCCCGACCTCGATGCCGCGGGCGAGCGTCAGGGCGCCACCGCCGCCCGGGCTCGGGTCGCCGGCTTCCACGTTACGCAGATCGCAGGCACCAGGCAGGGGCAAATCCCGCTCCCAGTTGACCCCGCTAAGGTGTACATCGGCGACATTTGCCCCACAGATGAAGTCCGCCAGGACGAGAACGCTATGGTCTGCAATCAACGGTATCGAAAGGTTCACAGGGCCAATGGCGCCGACCGGTGCACCCGTGACGGCCAGCACGCGTTCTGGCGTCGCAAGCCTGAGCGGCCTGGCAACCCCTGGCGCACGCTCGGCCTTCCTGGGGTTCAGTTCGTGATCACCACGCAAGAGCAGCGCCACGAGTCCGTCGTCGCTGCCTTCCACGACCAGTGTCTTGAGGCACTGCGCGGCGTTGACCTTCAGGAACGCCGTGACCTCGTCGATGGAGCGGACGCCCGGTGTAGCCACGTGCGTCAGGGTCTGCCGCGCCGCCGGCCTTGGAGTGGAAGGCGGGGCCGCTACGGCCATTTCGACGTTAGCAGCGTAGCTGTCGTCCTCGCACCAGGCGATGCGATCTTCGCCCGAGTCTGCCAGCACGTGGAACTCCTGGGAGCGCGAGCCGCCGATCTCGCCGCCGTCTGCATCCACCTTGCGAAAGCGGAGGCCCAGGCGCGTGAAGATCCGCGAGTAGGCTTCGGCCATGAGGTCGTAGGTGGCCTCCAGGGAGGCCTGGTCCAGGTGAAACGAATAGGCGTCCTTCATGATGAACTCGCGGGCACGCATCACGCCGAAGCGGGGCCGGATTTCGTCGCGAAACTTGGTGTTGATCTGGTAGTAATTCACGGGCAACTGGCGGTAGCTGCGTAGTTCGCGCCGCGCGATTTCGGTGACCACTTCCTCGGCAGTCGGTGCGAAGCAGTAGTCGCGCTCATGGCGATCGCGGATGCGCAGCAGGAGATCGCCGTAAACGTCCCAGCGGCCGGTTTCCTGCCAAAGTTCGGCGGGCTGGACGGCCGGCATCAGGATCTCGAGTGCCCCTGCGCGGTGCATTTCCTCGCGCACGATGCGCTCAACCTTGCGCAGTACGCGCAGGCCCAGTGGCATCCACGTGAACAGGCCAGACGAAAGGCGGCGCACCAGTCCGGCGCGAAGCATCAGCTGATGGCTGATGATCTCGGCATCGGCAGGCGTTTCTTTCAGGGTCGTGAGCGGCAGCTGGGTCAGGCGCATGACGAAATGATCTCTGGCCGGTCGCGCGATGTTCGCGCGGCATTCTAGCCCGGATCTAATCTGCCACTCAGCATTACAAGCGGCCACTCGACTTTCCTGGGCACTTCCGGTTCCGTCCATACCAAAGACAACTCCGCCCGGACAGCCGGCAGCGGGTCTCCGCCGGTGGCACTTTGATAGCGGGCCACGGCGGACCAGGTACCCAGGTAGCCGATCAACTGGTTGAGCGTCCACTCGGCCTGCATCACGAAGCGGCCGAGGCTCAATGGTGAGTGGGGCCAAGGGATATCGCGATAGCCGGTCTCGATGTGGGTCCGGTCGGCTGGCCAATGGGGCCCGATTTCTGCCTTGTAGAATCGGCGCACGATGGCATCGACGCCGGGGTCGATCTCCGCGAGCTCGTAGGCAACGGCACAAATCACGGCGCCCTTGCGCGCGACGCGGCGGGCCTCCGTATGAAAGCGCTCGAAGTGGAACCAGTGGAGCGCCTGGGCGGCAAGGACGAGGTCAATGGAGTCGGCGGGCAGGCCTGACTGCTCAGCGGGCGCAATGGCATAACGTACGCGCGGGTGCGGCTCGGCACTCGCAATCTGCGCCGCGCTGGCATCGGTGGCGTGGACGACAGCGAAGTGCTCTGCAAGCGCAATCGAAGCCTGTCCATTGCCACAACCAACGTCCCACGCGGTAGCGCGCGCGGGCGCCGCCCTGGCCAGCGCCGCGAAAAGGGCTGGAGGGTAGCGTGGGCGATACTGCCGGTAGGCCGTCGCGTCGGTCGAAAAGTGGTCCTGGAAGCCAGTCCGGGCCCGAACGTCCGTCGTCGTTGGCATGACAGGGATAGTAGCTGAGTGGCACTATGGATCACGCAACGCATTTCGTCGCGCAGCCGCTGGCAGGAATATGGCAGAACCGGACGACGTACAACCAAGGCCGCGGCGACGGGCCATTTACCTGCTGCCGAACCTGCTGACGACTGGCACACTGTTCGCCGGCTTCTACGGCATCGTCGCTTCCATCGACGGGCACTACGCGCCAGCCTGCATAGCGGTCTTCATTGCCGCCTTGTTGGACGGACTGGACGGTCGCCTCGCGCGGCTGACGCACACCGAGTCCGAATTTGGCAAGCAGTACGACAGCCTCGCCGACATGGTGGCGTTCGGCATGGCGCCAGCAATTATCGTTTACCTGTGGGGCCTCAAGGCGCTTGCCGAGTACGGCTGGGCCTGGGGCAAGCTTGGCTGGCTTGCTGCTTTTCTCTATGCAGTGGCTGCAGCCCTGCGTCTCGCGCGCTTCAACGTTGGCGGCAAGACCGGCGATCGCCGCTTCTTCGAAGGCCTGCCCAGTCCGTCAGCAGCCGGCCTCGTGTCCAGCATGGTCTGGCTCGAAACCGACCTGGAACTGGGCGGACTCCCTGCACTGACGGTGAGCACGGTCATCACCGTTATCGCGGGCGTACTAATGGTCTCGCGGTTCGCCTACTACAGCTTCAAGGAGCTGGGTCCCCGGGGCCGTATCTCGTTTGCCTACGTGTTTGTGATTCCGCTCGTCTTCGTTCTCATCGCACTCGATCCCCCGCGGGTCTGCTTCATCATTGCGTCGATCTACGCACTGTCGGGTATCGCTACGGCCATCTGGCGTCGGCGGCGCCGGTACGCAGGCCGCGCGCGACGCCAGGAGGGCTGAAAGCAGCGCATGGCTCCGTCAGCGCAACACCTGACCGATCAGCAACTGATCGCGCTCGAGGCATTGGGTATCAGCGTGTGGACACAGCGGACGGAGTTCGCATTGGTGACTGCGCCGGTCGAGACGGCAGGCGTTGATCCCGTGGTGCCCGCCCGGATCAGTTCCGCGTCGGCATGGGACAAGCTCGAGCAGGAAGCACTGGTGTGCACGAAATGTGTTCTCCACGAGACCCGGACCCGAGTCGTCTTTGGCGTCGGTGACCGGCACGCACGCTGGCTCGTGATCGGCGAGGCGCCCGGAGCCGACGAAGATCGACAGGGCGAGCCCTTCGTTGGGCGTGCCGGCCAGCTGCTGAACGAGATGCTGTGGGCAGCAGGCGCCCCGCGCGAGCAGGTCTACATTGCCAACATTCTCAAATGCCGGCCTCCAGAAAATCGCGATCCAAAGCCAGAAGAATCAGCAAGTTGTGATGGATACCTCCAGCGTCAGATTGCCCTGGTGCAGCCGGCCCTGCTGCTAGCTGTCGGTCGCATTGCCGCGCAGAGCCTGCTGCGCGAGGACACCCCGATCGGCCGCTTGCGCGGCCGCGTCCATCACTACGGACCGGCGGCGATACCACTGGTGGTGACCTACCATCCGGCCTACCTGCTGCGCAGTCCCGGGCAGAAGAGCAAAGCGTGGGACGACCTGTGTCTTGCCCGGGCGACGGTCCCGCCACTTCGCGAGCGGGCGCAAGCCGGGCTGGCCACTGAATTGGCCACTGATGAGCGCTGAGCTCAAGTCTGTCGCTGCGACGATTCGCGACATGCGGCAGACCGACGTGACCGTGGTTGCGACCATCGAGCAGAGTGCCTACGATTTTCCCTGGGGTCCGGGCATCTTTCGCGACTGCCTGCTGGCCGGCTACACAAGCCTGGTCCTCGAGCACAGCGGCAAGGTCATCGGCTACGGCATCATGTCGGTCGCCGCCGGTGAAGCCCACCTGCTCAATCTGGTCTTGTCCGATTCGGCACGCCGGATGGGCAATGGCCGGCGGCTTCTTGACCACCTGATGGACCTGGCGCAGCTTGCAGGTGCCGAAGGCATGTACCTGGAAGTTCGTCCGTCGAATCAACGGGCACTGCAGCTCTACGAGCGCGCAGGATTCGAATTACTGGGGCGGCGGCGCGGTTACTACCGGTCCCGCGGCGGAACCGAAGACGCTGTCGTGCTGGTCCATCGCTTCCGTCGGCGGCGCTGATTTGCCCGCGGCATTTGCCTCCTGGCGCAGCCGGCCCGTGCTCGCCTGGGCGTTCTACGACTGGGCCAACTCGGCATTTGCGCTGGCTGTACTGACGGCCTTCGTGCCCGTCATGCTTGCGGGTGCCTGGAACGATGGTGCGCCCAGCAGTGTGACCACCTTTCGGCTCGGGATGGCCAATGGCCTCGCGAGCCTCATCGTGGTGCTGCTGGCGCCGCTCCTTGGGGCCATGACCGACCAGGCCCGGCGCCGCAAGCCCTGGCTGGCCCTGTTTACGGTCATTGGGATTGTCGCCACTGCGCTGCTCGCCGGAGTCGGCTTCGGCCACTGGCAAACTGCGATGCTCTTGTTCGTGCTGGCATCTGTCGGCTTCTTTGCTGCCAACAGCCTCTATGACGCGATGCTGATCGATGTGGCCGCGCCTGAGGCGTTCGACCGGGTGTCAGCATTCGGCTACGGCCTCGGTTATCTCGGCGGTGCGCTGTTATTTACTGTCAGCATCATCTTGCTGGCGCGACCAGCAAGCTTCGGTCTCGGCAGCCAGTCCGCCGCCATCCAGGTTACCTTCGTGCTGGTCGCGATCTGGTGGGCGGTGTTCTCGCTGCCGCTCCTGCTCTGGGTTAAGGAACGCCAGACGGGGATTGCCCCGGTGGCCGGCGCCTTTCGCGCTGGACTGCGCCAGTTGCGCGTCACCGTGCGCGCATTGAGCGCAGACCGGAATCTGCTGTGGTTTCTTGCGGCGTACTGGCTGTACATCGACGGTGTGTACACCATCATCAAGATGGCCGTGGACTATGGCCTGTCCCAGGGATTGACGGCCGCGGACGTCACCGGCGCCATCCTGCTGACCAACTTCCTGGGGTTTCCGGCGGCGATCGCTTTTGGCGCACTGGGTCAGCGACTCGGCCCCCGACAGGCGATCTACCTCGCGCTGACGGTTTACATCGTCGCGACGCTGCTCGCCGTGTTCCTGACGACGGTGGTGCAGTTCTACGCGCTGGCCGCTGCCATAGGCCTGGTCCAGGGCGGCGTGCAGTCGCTCAGCCGTTCTCTGTATGCCCGGCTGATCCCTCCGGAAAAGAGCGGCGAATACTTCGGCTTCTTTAATATGCTCGGCAAGTTCTCGTCGATTCTTGGGCCGGTCCTGGCCGGCACGGCGGCCCTCGTTACGGGCAGCCAGCGCGTTGGCATTCTCTCCATTCTGGTGTTGTTCGTTGCGGGTCTCTGGCTACTCACCCGCGTGCAGGTGCCGGCGGCACGCGTAGCTCCCTGACCAGACGCGCGAAGCGCCGGGTTTCCGCCGCCGTCGGTACCCCGTCGTAGCGCAGGTGCAGGTAGCAGGCCACCACAGTCCCGATTGTGGCGCCCAGATCCGGGCGCAGGGCGGCTACTGCCGCGGCATATTCTTCAGGACCTTCGGACGGAGCACGGGCCCGCACGCGCTTCGCGAGCCGGCCACAAAATCGCTGCCA
Source organism: Gammaproteobacteria bacterium (assembly GCA_031395645.1). Taxonomy (GTDB): domain Bacteria; phylum Pseudomonadota; class Gammaproteobacteria; order Steroidobacterales; genus SHZI01. Next base: position 51,861 of record JANNJM010000055.1, read on the forward strand.
GGCCTGCTCGACCGGATCGGGCGGCGCAGAATTCGTACGCAGGCTGAGCCAGGTGACCAGCAATAGCAGCACACTCACTGTCGCTGCACAGGCGAGTGCGATGTCCCGCAGCGACGGAGACTGGATGCCGAGTCCCTCCAGCAGCGCTGACTGCTCATCAGGTCCGAAGGCGAGCACCCAACGATCCCATGTGGCGTTGACCGCATCCCAGTTCAACGCCAGGTGCTGGAGCCATTCCCCGGTACCAAGCAGCGGCAGTCCATCGCCCGCCAGACCTGGAAGGGCAGCGTCTAGTCCGCTTTCGATACGTTCCGGCGCGACGGCGGCGGTGGGGTCATACCGCACCCAGCGTCCCGCCAGCCAGATTTCCGTCCATGCATGGGCATCGGACTGACGGACGATCCAGTAGTCAGCAACGGGATTTTGCTCACCTCCCTGGTAGCCAGCGACAACCCGGGCGGGCAGGCCTACCGCGCGGGCCAGCACGGCGAATGCCGAGGCATAGTGTTCGCAGAAACCTGCGCGCGTGCCGAACAGGAAATCGTCGACTGGCTGCTGGCCCAGCGCAGGTGGCTGCAGCGTGTAAAAGAACTGCTGCGTGCGGAACATCTGCAGGATGCGCCGCAGATAGTCCTGGTCGGAACTGGCTCCACGGCGCATTTCAAGGGCGAGCGCCCTGCTGCGTGGATTGCTGGCGCCGGCAAGCTCCCTGGTGATCTGCGGTGGTGGCCGGGCGTCATTAAAGCTCCCCGTGGCTGCGGACCGGCCGCTCCACGCCATACGGCGGTCCACGGGTCGCGACCTGAGGAGTTCGAGGGTGCTGGCAAGTCTGCTGTCCGGAACATCCCAGCTCAACGGAATGTCCAGTGGCAGGAGCCAGCGCTGCTCGCTGGCTTCCAGCGTGATTTCATAACTGTAAATGCGCTGACCTGGGCTGCGTGCTGGTGCATAACCCGGGGGCGCCCCGAGCCGGTCGCGCATCGAGTCCTGGAGTGTCCGCCACCGGCGTCCGTCGAAGCGCTCGAGAACGGGCCCCCGCCAGTAGAGTTCCGCAGGCGTGGGTACGGGCCCATTGAAACGCACGCGAAAGGCTACTTCGTCTGACTGGGCGAGGGACGTGATATCGCCAGGACTCATCTGGTCTGTCAGTCCAGTGCGGCCATTGCCGCCAGGCGCGGGTAACGCCCAGAACGGACCCGGCAGTCGGGGGAAAAGCAGAAACAGCGCCAGCGCAAGTGGTAGCGCGTGCAGAAGCAGGCGGCCCACCATGAGCAGGGCGCGCGAGGGTGTCAGCAGGTGGGCCGGTCGGGCGCTTTGCAGTAGTGCCAGTGTTCCGACCACGACGCCGGCAGCAAGCAGGGGTATGGACGCCACCGATTGCGCGCGCAGGAAGCTCGTAAACAGCACGAACCAGGCGATGAGAATCACGATGCTCCGGTCCCGCGTGGAGTGGGTTTCCAGCAGTTTCATAGCCAGCATCAGTATGAGTAAAGCCGAGCCGGCTTCCAGCCCCGATATTCGGCGGTAAGTCAGCAGTACCCCGCACGAGACGGCGATCGTCAGTGCGGCGCGGACTGTCTTGCCCGGAAGTTGCCAGCCCCAGTAAGCCGCGCCAAGCCGCCAGACGACGGAACAGATGAGGCCTGCGATCACCCAGGGGTGAACCGACCCGACATGCGTGCCGACGGCGACGCTGAAGAGCAGCGTCAACCAGACCAGCTGGCCGAAGCTCGTGTGGCTCTTGCCCGGCGGTGCGCTGCCTGAACCTGGCGCTTCCCACTCCTGCTCGGACTCAGTGGGCATGGCCGGGGCCAGTGTGGCGGGCCGCAGTACCACTGGCAGCATCAAATGTTGCCAGTACGGCAAGGCATCTGTGGAAGTGGTCGTGGCCAGCCATCGGGGGCAGCTCTATGCCAGGCAGGCGCAGGCCGAACAGCTGACCTCCGGCCCTGGCTTCGATGACCAATCGGGTCAGGCAGGAAAGCCGCTCCTCCGGATCAGCTGCAGGCATGGCGTTCCACTCGAGCCACGCTGATCCGGCGCCACTCCGATAGTCCTTCGCCAGCAACTTGCCAGTGCGTGCCCACGCCTTCCACGCAATTCGCGACAGCGATTCGCCATGCAGGGGAGGACGCAGCCCCACAAATTCGTCAGTGCCCCGGACTGACTCGCCGGCATTCTCGAGGGCTGCCGCTGCTGGCGGCAGGCGGACGCTGGCACTTTCTGCAGGGCGCGGGTAGACCAGGAGCTCCCGGTTTGGATAGAGCAACGCCCAGCATTCGAAAAGGCCGAGAGGGTGTCGGGTGCTGACCCTGATCTCCGGGCAGCGAAGTCGGCCGCGACGGGTTGTTGCGAGGCGCAGGGTCAGTACCGCTGAGCCGCCGCCCGGCAGGTCGACCGCCGCAGTTCGTTCCGCCGCGGGCCCGGCAGCGATCTGCCAGCGTGGTCCGCGGCCAGGATTTGTGACGTGCAAGGCGCACTCCATCGGCTCACCTGCAAAAACCGGATCGCAGCCGCGCACAGCAAGACGCAATCCGGCTAGATTGCGCTGGCAATGATGAATACTGACGACCGCTACTGCGGTGAGCAGAAACGCCAGCGCAAAACCCATGTTGTTGCTGTAGTTGAGAGCGCCAAGGAGCATGGTGAAGAACACCAGACCAAAGACGAGGCCGCTGCGCGTTGGCAGGATATAGACCCTGCCCTGGTGCAGTTCGATAAAGTCGCCATCGGATCCCTGGCGTCGCTGCGCCCACTGCTGCAGGTAGCGTTGCAGGAAACGAGGGAGCCGGCGCCCGCGGCGTGGCCTGGTCACAATCTGAACCCGATCAGGGTACCGGCACGGATTCCAGCACCAGACGTGCCGGATCCCTGAGGGCAGCCGTGCCACCCTGCCTGGGCTGCAGCCGGTGGCCGGCGACAGCCGTGAACACGGCCTTCACGTCTTCAGGGTGCACGCCGGGATGGCCGTGGATCAACGCCCAGCAGCGTGCCGCACTAACCAGATCCTGCGCGCCGCGCGGGGACAGGCCAAGGTCAAACTGTGCCGACTGCCGGGTGAAGCGGACGAGGGCCTGCACGTAGTCAAGCAGGGCATCTGACAGGAACAGTTCCCGCGCCGCGCTACGCAGGGTGCAGAGGCCGGCGATATCTACGACGGGGTGCAGATCACCGAGCAGCAGGCGTCGATCATCACCCTTGAGAAGGGTACGTTCGATAACTTCACCCGGATAACCGAGACCGATGCGCATGAGAAAACGGTCGAGCTGGGATTCTGGCAGCGGAAAAGTGCCGGCCTGGTGCAAGGGGTTCTGCGTTGCGATTACGAAGAAGGGTGCGGGCAGTTCGTGCGTGTGGCCGTCGAGCGTGACCTGGTATTCCTCCATCGCTTCGAGCAAAGCGCTCTGCGCCTTGGGGGTGGCTCGATTGATTTCATCAGCGAGCACCACGTGGGAAAAAATCGGGCCAGGGTGAAAGCGAAAGCTGGATGTGGCCTGCTCGAGAATCGACATGCCGACTATGTCGGCCGGCAGCATGTCGCTGGTGAACTGAATACGACGGAATGACAGGCCCAGAACGCCGGCCAGCGATCGGGCGAGCAGAGTCTTGCCTACGCCTGGGACATCTTCGATTAACAGGTGACCGCCCGCCAGCAGGCAGGTGAAGGCAAGCTGGATCTCGGCTTCCTTGCCGAGGATTACCCGGCCGATTTCTGACCCGACCTGGTCCGCGAGCTGACGGGCACGGTGCAGCTCATCCTTGCCCGCCAGTACCGTGACGTTCGACGCCATGCTCCATTCCAATCAGGGCCTTCCGACCCGAAGATACCATGGCATCTTGCCGGAACCCCTCAGATCGAATGGCGAACTGGGGCACAGATTTGGCCGAGTTGCGCCATACTTCGCGGCATCCGTCGCACACCGGAGCAACCATGATGGGTGACTCTAGCAAACCGAAGCCTGAGGCCTCAAAGCCTGAGCAGTATCGAGCCGTCCTGGATCCGGATCGGTTCGGCGTGTTGTTCGACGAGAATACGGAGCGGCCCTTTAGCAGTCCGCTGAATGGAGAAAAGCGGGCTGGCACTTTTGTTTGCGCGGCCTGTCACTCTCCGCTGTTCGTGACCGGAGGAAAATTCGATAGTGGCACCGGCTGGCCCAGTTTCTTTCAGCCTATCGAGGCAGCCAGCATTGCCACGAAGCGCGACTTCCACCACATCTTGCCTCGCACGGAGTACCACTGCGCGAGGTGCGGGGGCCATCAGGGACACGTGTTCAAGGACGGTCCGGTACAGACCGGACTCAGGTACTGCAACAACGGCCTGGCGCTGAAGTTTGTCCCGGACGGCGAAGCCCTGCCTGAGCTCCGCTAACAGCAATGGGGACAGCGGGGAAATGGGG
>JANNJM010000098.1:0-69187 GCA_031395645.1 Gammaproteobacteria bacterium
GACACGGTGAGCGCGGAAGGGACACCCGCCCACGCTGCCGCTCGTACGGCGTGCCGGTCGCGCCTGAAGGCGCTCCTACACCGCAGCGGACACACGGCGGGTGTCCTGTCCGGCGCTCACCGTGTCCTCACGGTAGCCGGACAGGATTTCCCGCTGGGGGGCCGCGGGCTACGGAGGAAGGGATCGCGCCTGAAGGCGCTCCTACAAGGCGCTCCTACAGCACGGCCAGTGCAGTACCGGGCTCGCCGAGGCGGTGTGGCCGATCGATGAAGTTGCCCTGAATGAAATCCACACCAACGGATCGCAGGGCCTCGAAGTCCGCCTGGGTCTCCACCTGTTCTGCGATGACGCGAAATCCGAGGATCCTCGCAACCCCGGTGACGGCGGTCACGACCTGATGGTTCAGGGTCTCCGGCCGCAGATCACGCGTGTAGGTGCCGTCGATCTTCAGGTAGTCGATGGAGAGTTCCCGCAACGTGGTGAAGGAACCGAGGCCGCTCCCGAAATCATCGAGGGCGAACTGGCAGCCGATGCCGTGTACCACCGCCACGAAGCGGCGTGCCAGATCAAAGCGCTCCATCACCGCCGACTCGCTGACCTCGAAGCAGATCCGGTAGGGCGGAACCTGGCTGTGATCGAGGCATTCGACCACGAAATCGAGAAAGCCCTCCTCGGCAAGGGCCTGAGCTGAGAGGTTGATACTGCAGCTCCGCTCATCGGGCAAACGAATCGCGCCGTGCGCGATGGCGGACAAAGTGGCCTGAACCACCCACCGGTCAACGCTGGCCATCAGCTGGTAGCGCTCCGCGGCGGGGATGAACTGGCGGGGCGGAACAAGCTTGCCATCTTCATCCAGCATCCGCAGCAGGACCTCAAGCGCGGGGCCACGCGTCACGCGGCCGGCCGTCGAGATGATCGGCTGGGCGTGGATTTCAAAGCGATTCTCCCGCAACGCGACCTGCAGCTGGCGCAGCCAGTGGATATCGCCGCGCTGGCGCGCAGATACCTCGTCGCGTGCCGAGTAGACGTGGACGCGACCACGGCCCTGCTGCTTGGCCACGTAGCAGGCCGAATCTGCGGCACTCAGCAGGTCCTTCAGCGTGCCCGTTTCCCGTGCCACCTCGACGAGCCCGATGCTGATGCCGACCGTGAAGATCCGGTCCTGCCAGACAAAGCGATAGTCACGGATGGCGTTGCACACGTCGTCGGCGATCTGGCGTGACTTGTCGAGCGGGCAGCGGACCAACAGCATTCCGAACTCGTCCCCGCCCAGGCGCGCCACGAAGTCCGAGTCGCGGACCTGGTCGCGGATCAGCTTGGCAATTTCCCGGAGCATGTTGTCACCAGCCAGGTGACCGCAGGTGTCGTTAACTGCCTTGAAGCGGTCCAGGTCCATGTAACAGAGGACGGAATTTACCGAATCGCCACGGCCGCTTTCCAGGGCGTCGGCAAGCTGTCGCTCAAACTCCATGCGGTTGATCAGCCCCGTCAGGGCATCGTGGGCTGCCTGGTAGGAAATCCGGCGCGTGAGCCCGCGAATCTCGGTGACGTCATGCATGATGACCACGGCACCCGCGACCGTCTCACCGGCGCCGATGATCGGTGATGCCGTCAGCTCGACCGACAGCTCCCGGCTGCCATCTGACGAGATCATCAGTGCCCGGCGGCCGAGGCCGACCTGGCGCCGCTCGGACAGGCAGCGCGCCACGGGATCACCGAGGTCCTTGCGGTCGTTTTCCTCAACCAGGGTCATCAGGTCGGTCATGCGCTTGCCGATGGCATTTTCTCGGGTTGTGCCGGTCAGCTTCTCAGCAGCACCGTTCAGGTAATCGATGACGCCGTCCGTATCGGCCGTGATGACGCCTTCGCCGATCGATTCCAGGGTGATCTGGGCCTGCTGCTTGCCGCGCCCCAGGTTTGCTTCGATGCTCTTTCGGTAGCTCACGTCCCGGGCAATCGACAGGATCGCCTTTTGCCCCCGGTAGTCGATCATCGTCCCGGCTGCCTCGACCCAGAGTCCGCCCTCCTCGCCAGAAATCAGCTGGATCTCGTAGCGGTCGGGAACCGGCTCCCCGGCCAGGCGGCCGGCAATGTTCTTGCGGGTCATGGCGCGGTAGGCGGGTCGGACCAGGTCGGTAACCTCACGACCGGCCAGTTGCTCCGCTGTCAGGCCCATCAGGGCGCCGGCGGCGCTATTGGCGAAGATCACCCGGTCCCTGTGCACCAGGACGACCTCAGGCATGGTGTTGGCGAGATCCTGGAACAATGCCTCCCGTTGCCGCATCTGGCGGTCCTTGGTGTTCAGGGCGTCGAACAGGCGATTGACGTTGTCGCCGAGCAGGCTGATCTCGGCGGCGCTACTGGCGGGCAGGCTCACGCGCTTGCCAAAGATGGCGGCCTCGGCCGCCTCGATGATTTCACGGTTCAGGCTCGCGACGCCGCGGGCGTAGTCCCCGCGGGTGCGCCACAGAAAGACGCAGGTACCAGCGAGCCCGAGGCAGGTCAGGGCGAGCGCCAGGATCAACCACGTCTCAGTCATTCGGGTCTTGCTATGGAGGATTCAGCCGGGCGCTGCTCCTCGCGGATTTTTGCGCTGGACACTGGCGCGGACCGGCCTCGCGGACACTTTGAAGCATAGCCGATGGCCCGTTCCCGGAACGCCGCAGTTCACCATAATCCGCCGGACATGGCTTTAAGCCATAATATTGTCTCCGGCTGGCAATCTCCTTACCCTAAGACCCTCCCGATGACCATGAATATCGAAAACGCTCGCACCCAGATGGTGAACCAGCAGGTGCGGGCCTGGGACGTGCTTGACCCGGCCGTACTCGCCGTCCTGACCCAGGTCCCCCGGGAGCAGTTCGTCCCGCTGCGCTTGCGCAACCTCGCGTTTGCCGACACGGCCGTCCCGATCGGCAGCGGCCAGGTGATGCTCACGCCGCAGGTCGAAGGCCGACTGCTGCAGTCCCTCGCCATTGCCGGGACGGACCGGGTGCTGGAGGTCGGCACGGGCAGCGGATTTCTGACCGCCTGCCTGGCCCGCCTGGCCCGCCAGGTGACGAGCCTAGAGATCCTGCCGGAACTGGCCGACGAAGCCCGCCGGAACCTCGGACTGGTGTCAACGTGGAATGCCGAAGTACGCACCGCCGACGTTTTCGGCTACCGTCCGGACGAGCCCTACGACGTGATCGCACTGACCGGTTCCCTGCCGGAGCCCGACCCGCGCTTTCAACACTGGCTGGCCGAAGGCGGCCGTCTGTTCGTGGTCACCGGCGAAGCCCCGCTGATGCAGGCAAAACTGGTGACACGCCACGGACCGGACCAGTGGTCCACCACAACGCTGTTCGAAACTTCGCTGCCGGCACTACTGCACGCGTCGTCGCCGTCGAAGTTCAGATTCTGAAAATTCTGGAATGGATGTCATGAGAAAAGTATTGATGCTGCTGCCCGTTGCGGCGCTACTGGCCTCGAGCCTGGCGTCGGCCGACACGCTGTTACAAATCTTTGAGAAAGCGGTGCAGAGTGATCCGGAGATCCGGGAGGCGGAGGCAAACCAGCTTGCTGCGCGCCAAGGCAAACCCATTGCGCGCGGCAGCTTGCTGCCGCAAATTACTGGTCGGGGCGATTTCTCCAAGCAGCGGACGGAGAGCGAAACGACGAGCAATGATGCCCAATCCGGCTTGTTCGAGCTCAACACAAAGAGAAGGACTGACGGCCCAAGCTGGAGCCTGGACCTCAGTCAGAGTCTCTTCAGATGGGATAAGTGGGTACGACTCGGCCAGGCCGATAAGCAGGCAACCCAAGCAGACGCAGACTATCAGGCGGCGTATCAATCCCTGATAGTCAGAGTGTCGGAAGCCTATTTCAGTGTGCTCGCCGCCGAAGACGCGCTCGCCTCCGAACAGGCAGCCAAAGACGCCATCGGACGACAGCTGGAACAGGCGCAGAAGCGCTTTGAAGTCGGCCTCATTGCCATCACCGACGTGCAGGAGGCCCAGGCGGCCTACGACCAGGCTCTGGCAGCCGAGATCCTCGCGAAGCGCACATTGGCCAACAACAAAGAGGTCGTGCGGGCCATTACAGACGAGTTTCCAACGCCCTTGGCAAAGCCTGCTGCAGACATCCCCCTTCTTCCGCCGACGCCACAGGACGAAGATCAGTGGGTTGCGACAGCCATGCGGCAGAATCTGACGCTCATTTCGAGCCAGGTGGGCGCCGAGATCGCCAAGGACGATATCAGTCTGGCCAGAACGGGCCACTACCCGACGGTGGATTTCGTTGCGTCCACTGGAAATATTGACACTAGCGGCAACCAGTTCTCCTCCGTGCCACCGCCTGGAGCCACCAATCCGGTGGGCTTCAATCAGGATACGGACCAGTTCGGTATCCAGGTCCAAGTCCCGATCTTCAGCGGCGGCACGACTTCAGCTCAAGTCCAGCAAGCCGTTTATCGTCACCGCGCGGCCCGCGAACGCCTGGAGCGTACTGCCCGTGAAACCGAGCGCCAGACCCGCGACGCCTACCTCGGCGTAATCACCGGCATCTCGCGGGTGCAGGCGCTAAAACAGGCATTCGAGTCGTCCAAGACAGCGCTGAAAGCCACCGAAGCCGGCTACGATGTAGGCACGCGGACCACAGTCGACGTCCTCGACGCCCGGCGGAAAGTGTTTGTTGCGGAGACGGTTTACCTGCGGAGCCGCTACGACTATCTGATCAATGCCCTGCGGCTGAAGCAGGCGGCCGGCACTCTGGCCACAGAAGACATCGCCAAGATCGACGGACTGCTGACCGACGTCGCCTCAGTCGATCAGCGGATCAATCAGCGCGAGTAGCCGGTCCAGGGCGCCGCGGTTAGCCAGGATGGCCTGGCTGCCCGCCGCGCCCCGCTTGCGGCGCTCGGCCTCGTCGCCGAGCAGCCAGCTTACTTCCGCGGCCAGGCCCGCCCAGTCCGGCACTTCCAGCGCCGCGCCGCAGTCCATCAGCAGCTCGGCAATGTCCGCCGCGTTCTCGTTGTGGGGTCCAGTGACTACAGGCACCGAAAGCGCCACGGGCTCCAGCAGATTGTGGCCACCGATCCGGACCAGGCTGCCGCCGACGAAGGCCACGTCGGCGGCAGCGTAGAACGTCGTCAGCTCGCCCATCGTGTCGCCCAGCAGGACGCGCGTGCCGGGACCGGCGAGCGCTGCGCTACTACGGGTTACGTAATCGATCTTGCGGCCGTCCAGCAGTGCGGCCACCTGTCCGAAGCGCTCCGGGTGCCGGGGAACCAGCACCAGCAGTGCTGCGGGGTGTTGTTCGAGAATCCGGACGTGGGCATCGAGCACGGCTGCTTCCTCGCCATCGTGCGTGCTGGCCGCCACCCACACAGGGCGGCCCCGTGCCTGCTGGTCACGCAACTCGCGGCCGCGGGTGGCGATCTCCGCCGGTAGTTCGAAATCGAATTTGATATTGCCCGTGACGTGAGTACGAGCCGGATTTGCACCCAGCGAACGGAAGCGGTCAGCGTCTATTGGCGTCTGGGCAGCAATCACGATGCCGTTCGAAAGGGTGCCGCGAAAAAGCGGAACGAGCTGACGGTAATAGCGCACAGAACGGAGCGAAACCCGGGCACTGGCCAGCACCAGCGGGACCTGACGCTGGCCGCACTCGTGGTAGAGGTTTGGCCACAGCTCCGTCTCCATGATGATGGCCAGTGACGGCCTCGCCCAGTCGAAGAAGCGACGCACGGCAGCGGCGAGATCGTAGGGCACGTAGCTGTGAATCACCGCAGTGCCGAACAGTGCACGCACCCGCTCCGAACCGGTCGGGGTCATGGTGGTCAGCACGAGGGGAACGTCCGGATGGCGCTTCAGCAGCGCGCGCACCAGGGGCGCCGCGGCCTGGACTTCGCCAACCGAAACCGCGTGCACCCAGATGGAGGAGCGGGTCAGCTGCGGCATGCCAAACCCGAAGCGCTCGCCGATGCGCCGCCGGTAGCCCGGCACGCGCAAGCCGCGCCATACCAGATGGAACAGCAGCAACGGCACCACCAGGTAAGTCAGGATGACGTAGGCAACCCGCAGCCAGGACGTGGCTCCGGCCGCCGGCGGCTGGCCGGAGTCGCTCTGGGGCCGGGCCACGGTGCTTAGCTCTGTGTCAGCCTCACCCGCACCGGGCCTATCCGCACTTTGAGTCCCCGCAGGCCAGACAGGTCATGCACCCATCGAGAAAAACCACGGCGGCAGCGCTGCAGCCACCGCACATTTGCGCCCCAGCGGGGTACTCACTGCGCGCAAAGGCGTCCTGCTGGCGCTTCTGGTCCTCGAACTCGCGACGCTTCTGCTCGACGAGTTTCCGTTTGTGCTCGTCCATGGAATCCGGGGGCAGCAGGCCGATGAACCGGAGGTGCTTTTCCACGATGTGGCCAAGTTCGGCAATGATCGAGGGCATGAACTTCCCACCCGGCTGCCAGTAGCCGCCACGCGGATCGAACACGGCCTTGAGTTCGTCAACCATGAAGGCTACGTCGCCGCCCTTGCGAAATACCGCAGACATCAGTCGGGTGAGGGCGACGATCCACTGGTAGTGGTCAAGGTTCTTGGAATTAATAAAGATCTCGAAGGGCCGGCGCTGCTCATGCTCGGTACCGGGATTCAGGATGACGTCGTTGATGGTGACGTACATGGCATGATCCGAGACGGGCGTCTTCACCTTATACGTGGAGCCCTGGAGCATCTCCGGGCGCTCGAGCTTCTCGTGCATCCGGACCACGTTGCCTTCGACCGACAGCCGCCTGCTTGAGGCAACTTCTTCAGCCTTCTGGCTGGCCTGTTGACTGGCCTTTTGACCAGCCTTGTTCGCGGCTGCCTTGTCATCGGCTGCCTCAACCCGGTAGCCGACGATTTTCTTCTCGATCTTGATCTTTGCCATGGTGATATTCCCTAGAACTTGCCGTAGTAGCCTTCCTTGAGAGCGTCGAAAAGGTTCGCGGCGGTGTGCATTTCACCGTCGTACTCGATCTCCTCATCGCCCCGCACCGTAACTTCCGAGGCGTCATCGAGCACAAAGGTGTACTTGGTGTTCTGCAGGTCCTTCTCTTTCACGAGGACCCCCTGGAATGCTTCCGGGTTGAAACGAAAAGTCGTGCAGCCCTTGAGGCCCATTTCGTAGGCGTACATGTAGATGTCCTTGAACTCCTCGTAGTTGAAGTCCGTCGGCACGTTGGCGGTCTTGGAGATAGAGGAGTCCACCCAGCGCTGGGATGCGGCCTGGATGTCCACATGCTCCCTGGGCTTGATGTCGTCGGCTGTCACGAAGTAATCCGGCAGCTGTTCATCCGGCTTCGTGCTGCCGGGCATGGCGGCGGCATTCACCAGCTGGCGGTACGCCAGCAGCTCGAAGGACAGGACCTCCACCTTTTCCTTCGACTTCTTGCCCTCCCGGATCACGTTACGAAAGTACTGGTGGGCAAAACTCGGCTCGATGCCGTTGCTGGCGTTATTGGCCAGCGACAACGAAATGGTGCCTGTCGGGGCGATGGAACTGTGATGGGTGAAGCGCGCACCAACCCGCTCCAGATCCTTGACCAGCTCAGGCGCCACTTCGGCCAACCGCTGCATGTAGCGGCTGTAGCGCGCGTGCAGGACGCGGCCTGGAATCCGGTCCCCGACTTTCCAGCCATCCCGGGTCATCTCCGGGCGTTTGCGCAGCATTTCCCCGGTAACGGAGAAGTCTTCGAGGAGGATCGGTGCGGGCCCCTTCTCGCGGGCCAGATCCAGGGCGGTCTCCCAGCCCGCCAGGGCCATCTCCCGGGAAACCTGGTCAGTAAAATTCACGGACTCCTTCGAGCCATAGCGCATCCGGAGCATGGTGAGCGTGGATCCAAGTCCGAGGAAGCCCATGCCATGCCGGCGTTTGCGCAGGATTTCCTCGCGCTGCCGCTGCAGCGGCAGGCCGTTGATCTCGACTACGTTGTCCAGCATCCGGGTGAAGACCTTGACGACGCGGTGGAACTCATCCCAGTCGAAACGCGCCGTCTCGGCGAAAGGCTCCAGCACAAACTTGGTCAGATTGATCGAACCCAGCAGGCACGAGCCATAGGCCGGCAGCGGCTGCTCTCCGCAGGGATTGGTTGCCCGGATGTTCTCGTCAAACCAGTTGTTGTTCATCTCATTGACGCGGTCGACGAGCACGAAGCCGGGCTCGGCAAAGTCGTAGGTCGACGCCATGATCATGTCCCACAGGCGCCGGGCCGGCAGCTTCTTGTAGATCCGGCAGGCAATCTGCCCCTTGTCGTTCACGACGTAACCAGCCGCAGCAGGCCACTCCCGCCACAGCACCTGGTCCCGATCGGCGAGATCGAGATCAAGCTGCTCAACTTCCCGCGCGTCCAGCGGGAAGGCCAGGACCCAGTCCCGGTTGTGCTTGACGGCCTGCATGAATTCATCAGTGACCAGCAGGGAGAGATTGAACTGGCGCAGACGTCCGTCTTCCCGCTTGGCCCGGATAAAGTCGAGCACATCGGGATGGCCAACATCAAAGGTGCCCATCTGGGCGCCACGCCGGCCCCCGGCAGACGACACGGTGAAGCACATCTTGTCGTAGATATCCATGAACGACATCGGACCGGAGGTGTGGGCGCCGGCGCCAGACACGTAGGCTCCCTTGGGCCGCAAGGTCGAAAATTCGTAGCCAATACCGCAACCGGCCTTCAGCGTCAGTCCGGCCTCATGCACTTTGGTGAGAATGTCCTGCATGGAATCGGCGATGGTGCCGGACACCGTGCAGTTGATCGTGGAGGTGGCTGGCTTGTGCTCGCGGGCCCCGGCGTTGGAAATGATCCGGCCGGCGGGGATGGCGCCCCGCCGGAGCGCCCAGAGAAACTGCTCGAACCAGCGCTCCCGGTCATCGGGAGCCTCCACATCAGCCAGCGCCCGGGCAACGCGCTGGTAGGTGTCGTCCATGGTCTCGTCAACCACGTCGCCCGTCTTCGACTTCAGGCGGTACTTCTTGTCCCAGATATCGATGGAGGCATCCTGAAAGCCGATGGTGGCTCCCCGGGTATTTTCCAACAGCACTGCTGATTTCATGATCGACCCCGCCCCTGCTCGATTTCCCGGTCACCTCTGCCGCATAAAGTGACGAAAACGCCGACACAAGATGTTGTGCCGGCGTTGCTCGTACATTAGGCATCGTGTCGGTGCGTGTCAAGAATTTCTTGGCCCCGGATTCACGGCATAAAGGCATTATTAATCAATCGTTTGTTCAAAACATAGCCAAATCAGTGAAGGCAACTTTTAGGTCCTGGGCCGGTCCGCGGCTACGGCGCCGGTAACACCAGATGTTGGGTTCCGGGGCCCCCAGCTACCGCACCGCTTATCCACAGCTTTCGCAGCGCTTTCCGGCGTCTTCCGAACAGAGGAAAACGGCTATGATTCCGCGGTTCTCTGCACCACGCTCCGAAAGGTTTTCACGCATGCCAGGCGTCCCAACCCGGGTAAACACTGCCCTGTTGCTCGTTGCCCTTCTCGTCTGCTCGACGCCCGGCACTACGGCACAGGCCCAGCTCCCTGCCCGCGTCGGCGGACAGGACGTTCCCACCCTTGCCCCGCTCGTCAAGCAGGTTGAGCCCGCAGTGGTCAGCATCGCCACCAAAGGCACGGTCAGCGCGCCAGCTAATCCGCTGATGGAAGACCCCTTTTTCCGGCGCTTTTTTGGCTTTCCCGATCAGCAACAGCAACAGCGTCGCCGGCAGGTACAGAGCGCCGGATCCGGCGTCATCGTGGATGCGGCCAAGGGTTACATCCTCACCAATCATCACGTGGTGGAGAACGCGGAAGAGATCGAGGTGGTCCTTAGCGACAACCGCAACCTCAAGGCAAAGGTGGTCGGTTCCGATTCCGGGACCGACATCGCGCTGCTGCAGGTGGAAGGCGGCAAAGGCCTGGTCCAGATGAAACTCGGCAATTCCGACCAGGTTCAGGTCGGCGATTTTGTGCTGGCCATCGGCAACCCGTTCGGCCTCCAGCACACCGTCACGTCGGGCATCATCAGTGCACTGGGTCGGAGCGGCATCAACCCTGATGGCTACGAGGATTTCATCCAGACCGACGCCTCCATCAACCCCGGCAATTCCGGCGGTGCTCTGGTTAACCTCCGCGGCGAGCTGGTTGGCATCAACTCCGCCATCTTCAGCAACAGCGGCGGCAACATCGGCATCGGTTTCGCGATCCCCGTGAATATCGCGAAATCCATCATGAACCAGATCCTGCAATTCGGTGAAGTGAAGCGCGGGCTCCTTGGCGTCAGCATCTCGGACTTCAATGCCGACAGCGCCAAGGCCTTCGGCGTCGAAGGTACCGCCGAGGGAGCTCTGGTCCAGGAAGTGGCAGATGGCTCGGCAGCCGAGAAAGCCGGCATCGAGGTCGGCGATGTCATCGTCTCAGTCGACGGGCAACGCATCAAGGGCGCGTCGGACCTGCGCAATACCGTGGGGCTCAAGCGCAGCGGCGAAAGCGTGCGCATCGATCTCATTCGCGACGGCAAGCGGCGCCAGATCACCGCCATGTTGAGCGAGGTGAGCAGCACGGCGAAGATCGGCGGCGACGATATCCACCCCGGACTGGCTGGCGCCGAACTCGCCAATCACGAGGGCAAGGCGGAGCAGTTCGCCGGCCCCGGCGTCCGCATCGAGTCCGTCGAACCTGGGAGCCCAGCCGCTCTGGCAGGCCTCCTGGCGAACGACATCATCGTGTCGGTGAATCGGATCAGGGTGCGAAACGTGCGGGAACTGCAGCAGGCGGCAGGTCAGCAGAGCCTGCTTATTCTCAGTATCCGCCGGGGTAACCGGAACCTTCTTCTGCAGATCCGCTGAGTGACTGTGGCTGGCGACACTGGATCACCGCATCAGGGAAGGGCGATGGCTTCCTGCTGCGTGCTCGGGGGCAGTGGCTTTGTCGGCTCGCGACTGGTGGCCAGGCTTGCGAATGCGGGCTTTAAGGTCACGGTGCCGACCCGGGATCCGGAGCGCTGCCGGCACCTGCGCCTTCTGCCCACGGTTCAGTTGATCCACGCCGACGTCCATGACCAGGACACCCTGATCCGGCTACTGACCGGCTCCGACGTCGCGATCAACCTGATCGGAATTCTCAACGAGTCTGGCCGGGACGGCGCGGGCTTTCACCGCGCCCATGTAGAACTCACCCGGAAGTTGCTTGCCGCCTGCGATACCACAGGGGTTCGGCGGCTGATCCATGTGAGCGCGCTGAATGCATCAGTGCCGGATCAGCCGGACGCCGCTACCAGTCACTACCTGCAGTCCAAAGGCCGAGCGGAGGCATTGCTCCGGTCTTCCACACTGCGCTGGACAATCCTGCAACCGTCGGTGATTTTTGGTCCGGGTGACTCGTTCCTGAATCGCTTCGCCGCCCTGCTGCGCAATATCCCCCTGGCATTCCCACTCGCGATGCCGCAGGCGCGCTTCGCTCCCGTGCACGTGTCCGACGTGGTGGAGGCCATCGCACGGGTCGTACAGGATCCAGCCACTGCCGGCCACACCTTTCAGCTGTGCGGCCCGGACATTTACACCTTGCGCGAACTCGTGGGGATGACGGCCGACACCCTTGGCCTCAGGCGCAAGGTGATCGGCCTTCCCCGCTCCATTTCCAGACTGCAGGCCGCCATCATGGACTTCGTGCCGGGCAAACCGTTTTCGACCGATAATTTCCGCTCATTGCTGACCGACAGTGTCGGTACCAGCGACGGGCTGCGCCAACTCGGCATTGCACCTCGCCCTCTGCGCCCGAATCTTGGTGACACGCTCCGGGGAGCGGGACTGACCGGCATCAGGGACACGTACCGACAGCTGGCAGGGCGCTGACGCTGGCTGCCGCCCGCCGGCCAAGCGCCTGCAACGCCTTCGCGCGGGGCTCGACGGCCCGCTCGCCGAGCGCCGCTACGCTGCGGTAGAAGCGCACCAGATTGCCGTCCTCTTGCGCCAGTAGTGCCCGGAAGGCCGGCACATAGTCCTCGTAGGACGACAGGGCAGCGAGTCGGGCGTTGTTCAGTCCCGAATCGAACCAGCTGTCGAACCAGGGTGGCTCCGTCCAGCCGGCGCGGAGCACGGCGTAGCTCGCCCGTGCCTCGTCAAACGCCGCCGCGCGCCGCAGCCGGCGTGCTCCGACTAGCCCTTCCCCGGCGTAGACCCCAGTAAGCACGGTTCGCAGCTCACTGAGGATGCCGAGCACCGCAAGGCGCCGGGACTGCTGCGAGTAAAACCTGCAGAGGCCCGGGACGTCCTTGCGGGACAGGAGCCAGCGTCTCGTGCCCTCCTCCTCGACCAGCGTCGCGAAGCCCTCGTTAAACAGCGTGTCGCCGGCCACGTAGACGCGCTGATGGGCCAGCTCATGGAAGAGCAGACCGGCCAAGCCAGTCGGATCGCTGCCCAGCATGGTGTTGAGGACCGGATCGGCGAACCAGCCGAGCGTCGAGTACGCGGCGACCCCTCCCACAAACACGTCTTCGCCCTGGCGGACGAGTCTCGCGGCTGATTCCCGGGCCCGCGTTTCGCTGAACCAGCCCCGATAGGTGGTGCAGCCGGCGATCGGGTAACACCACTCGCGCGGCTCCAGCGAAAACTCCGGTGCCGCAAAGACGTTCCAGACCACGTAGGGCCGCCCCAGATCAGCATAGTGGCGGTAGCTCCCGGTGCTGGGCAGGTCGAGCTCGAGTCGGGCGAATAACAGGGCCGCATCGACTTCCAGCAATTGCTGGCGGAGCGTCGCCGGAGTCGCTGGGTCCGCAAGCACCTGTTCCAGTGGCTGGCGGGCGCGCATCAGCGCTGCCTGACCCGAGGCAGCCTGCAGGTAGTAGCCCGTGCAGCCGGCAAGGATGGCGGTCGCGAGCGCTGCCACGAGGCCAACGCGCAGCACCAATCCAGGGACAGAAACTGATCGGGTTCCGGACACGACCTGCGGAGGATAGCGGCTACAATTCATCCATGCAGATTTACCTCGTGGGCGGCGCCGTGCGCGATGCGCTGCTCGGACTGCCGGTGCGGGAACGGGACTGGGTGGTCGTGGGAGCCACGCCGGCGGAGCTCGAGGCCCAGGGTTTCAGGCGCGTGGGCCGGGATTTCCCTGTCTACCTGCACCCCGAAACGCATGAGGAATACGCGCTGGCCCGCACCGAGCGCAAGACCGGTCCGGGCTATCGCGGCTTCGAGGTCCATGCCGAAGCGTCGGTAACACTGGAAGAGGATCTGCTGCGGCGAGACCTCACGATCAACGCCATCGCACAGACTGCTGAGGGCCAACTGCTGGACCCGGCCGGGGGCGAGGCCCACCTCAAGGCCCGGCTTCTGCACCACGTGTCTGACGCCTTTCGGGAAGACCCGGTCCGCATTCTCCGGGTAGCGCGGTTCGCGGCGCGGTTCCACGATCTGGGCTTCCGGGTCGCGGTCGCCACGCAGGATCTCATGCGTGAGATGGTTCAGGCTGGCGAAGTGGCCTCGCTCGTACCCGAGCGCGTCTGGCAGGAAACTGCTTCGGCACTGGCTGAACCGCGCCCGGATATCTACCTCGAGGTGCTGCGCGACTGTGGCGCGCTCGCAGTGATCTTTCCGGAAGTGGATGCCTTGTTTGGGGTCCCGCAGCCGGCCAAGTGGCACCCGGAAATCGACACCGGAAGGCATGTGGCGCTCGCGCTGCGCGAGGCGGCGCGACTGTCGTTCAGCACGGAGGTGCGCTTCGCCATCCTCGTGCACGATCTCGGCAAGGGGACCACACCGAAAGCCGAACTGCCACGCCACGTCGGGCACGAACAGCGCAGCGTCGAACTCGTGCTGCGGTTGTGCGAGCGACTGGCGGTACCGAATCGCTTTCGCGATCTCGCCGTGACCGTCGCGCGCAATCACGGCCTGTGCCATCAGGCCCTGGAACTGCGGCCCGCAACCCTGCTGGGTTTGCTGGAGAGCCTTGATGCCTTCCGTGGCGGTCACCGCGTGACAGGATTTCTTGACGCCTGTGAAGCCGATGCGCGCGGCCGCACCGGTCTTGAGCATCGGCCCTATCCGCAGCGCGCACTCGTGCTCTCTGTCTGGCAAGCCGCCCTTGCGATCGATACGCGTGCCGTTGCCGGGCCGGGCGGCGCAGGCGACGGACTGAGCGGGGAAGCGCTCGGTGAGGCCATCCGGCGCGCCAGGCTGGCCGCCGTCACTGCGGCCCGGGAGCGTTTCAGCCCAGAGTGACGGATTTCCTGCCTCTACAGCCGACCGCGCAGGTCACGCGCGGTGAGCGAAAACTCAGGCGTGAAGTCCCGCGTGTGCGCCAGCACCTTGAAGCGCTCGCCCATTTCTCCCGGCAGGAGCAATCGCCCAATCTCCTGCACTTCGCGCCACCGGCTGGGACCAGCTGCCGGGCCTCCGGCCTGCGCTTCATCGAGCACACCCGATGCCAGTAATGTGTGGGCCTGGGTGGCATAAGCCGCCAACATCAGGCCCTCGTCCCGGCCAGCCTGGGCCGCTGCGGAAAAATCGACCCAGGCCGTCAGGTCCTGAAGTCCCGGCAGAAAAAAGGGGTCGTTGATCCGGCGGTGGCGGTAGTGACCGGCCAGCGTTCCCTGGCACCGGTCAGGGTGATAGATCTCGCGACGGGTGCCGCCATAGTCGACACACAGCGCGAGGCCCCGCCCCAGGACCGACAGCAGCGATCTGAACCATGCCGACTGCCGCAGACCGATCTCTGTGGTGTAGCCGTCAGGCAGCGGGTACCCGAGAGCCGCTTGCAGCTCCGCCACGGCAGAGGCGAGCAGCGCCGGCGCCGGATGTTCCGCCCAGGCGAATCCACCACGGTCAGTCTGGACGCCCAACTGGATCGGCTGACCAGCGCGCATCCTGAAGCGCTCGACCGGAAGCGCATCCAGGACTTCGTTGGCAAGCAGCACACCCTGCAGTGGCTGGGACGGAAGCGCGTCCAGCCAGACTACGCGGTGCCTGAGCTCCGGGACCCGGGCCGCGATCGTCTGCCGCTGCCGGTCGCGCAGGTCACCACTGATGTCGAGCAACAGGTACTGCTCGGGTGGCTCGTCGCGAAGTGCCTGCAGCATATCCGCTGCCAGCACGCCCGAGCCTCCACCGACTTCGAGGATTACCCCACCACGGAGCTGGCGAAGGGCCGCGCCGGCGAGCCGCGCGAGGCAGCGGGCGAACACGGGCCCGAGCTCTGGTGCAGTGACAAAGTCGCCGCCAGCTCCGAATTTTTGCGCACCGGCGCTGTAGTAGCCGAGACCGGGGGCATAGAGCACCGCGTCCATGTAGTCGGCGAAACTCAGGAAACCCCGGTTCGCGGCGATACGCTCCGCGACCAGCGCCCGAACACGCTCACTGTGGGCGAGGGCCTCCGCGGCCGGGGCCGGCAGATCAGATCCGGTTTGCATGGTGGTGTAATCTTAACCGCTGACTTTTCCATGCCCGCAAACCGCGAGGGCAAGAGGTTCGTTGCATGACAGAAGCACTACCGCTGACCGGAAAGTGGGCGCTCATCACCGGAGCCGGTCGCCGCGTGGGTGCTGCCATCGCCCGATCCCTGCACGGCCAGGGTGCCGGTGTGGGCATCCATTACCGGGGTTCGGCCGTGGCAGCCGAGGCCCTGGCGGGTGAACTCAACAGCGTACGGGCGAACTCTGCGCTCACGATCCAGGCCGATCTGCTCGAGACGAGCAGGCTTGGCACGCTCGTGGATAAGGTTGTCGCCCACGCGGGGCGCCTCGACATCCTGATTAACAATGCGTCGAGCTTCTATCCCACGCCGCTAGCCGGCATCACGGAGCAGCAGTGGACGGACCTGCTCGGGACGAACCTGAAAGCCCCATTGTTCCTGGCGCAGGCCGCGCTGCCACACCTGCAGTCTGCCCGGGGCGTCATCATCAATATCGTTGATATTCATGCGGTCCGGCCCCTCAAGGACCACACCATGTACGGCGCGGCAAAAGCCGGTCTCGCGTTTCTGACCCGGGCGCTGGCCCGCGACCTCGCACCGGAAGTCCGCGTGAATGGCGTGGCCCCCGGAGCGATCCTCTGGCCGGAAGGCGGGGTCTCCGACCAGATGCGCGAAGTCGTCCTGAAGCAGATCCCACTGAAGCGCGTTGGCGAGCCGGCCGATATTGCCAATTGTGTGCTCTACCTGGTGCGGGACGCGCCCTACGTCACCGGTCAGGTGATCGCCGTCGACGGCGGCCGCAGCGTCGGCTGGTAAGCCCCTTCCACTGACGTGCGAGAGGGCCAGCGCGCTTAAAGGAGCAGATCTCCGACCCGCTCCAGCGGGTGCCGGGCCTGATCGAAGCTCGCCCACAACTCGGCCATCGTCTGACCCGTCACCGGATGACGCAGTGACGGCGCAAGCTCCGCGAGCGGGCGCAACACGAAGCCATACTTCCGAATGTCCTCGCGGGGCACGCGGATCCCGGCTTCAGGCAGCACGGCATCGCCGTAGAGCAGGAGATCAAGGTCAAGCGTCCGCGGCGCAAAGCGCTCCGACCCCCGCACCCGACCCGCCAGCACGTGCAGGCGTTCCAGCTCGGCGATGATCGTGGCTGGTGACTCGGCTGTGCGGAAGCGCAGCACGAGATTGAGAAAGTCAGCGCCGGAAAAGCCCACGGGCGGATTGCGATAAACGCCGGAGAGGTCAAGGGCTCCGAAGCGCCGGGTGAGTTCCCGGCAAGCCATGCGGAGATGCTCCTCGGGCGCCACGTTGCTGCCGGCGCTGACATATACGTCCACTGCCGCAGGCACCGGGAGCGGCGCTTTCGGCTTCAGGTCCGTGCGCCCCGCTCAATGGCCACGCCGACATCCCGGGAACCCCGGATTGCCCAGGGCTTGTGCACGGCGACCCGCACCCAGGGGACGCCAAACTCGGTGATGATGATCCCCGCTATCTGCTCAGCCATCGTCTCGATCAGCTGGAAACGGGAATCCGCTACGAACGCCTTGATGCGGCGGGACACCCCCTTGTAATCAAGAGTGTCAGCGATCTGGTCGCTACCGGCGGCCCGGCGAATGTCAGTCGCCATGTCGAGATCGATGCTAACCACCTGGGGCAGGCGCCGTTCCCACTCCCAGATCCCGACGATGGTGCGAATCCGGAGGTCCCTCAGAAAAATCGTGTCCATTCAGTTACCCGTAAGTTCTTCGAGAGGCCACCGCGGTCGCGCTTCGACGCGAACGCTCGAGTAAGCCGTCGGCGCCAGCGCCAGCCGCTGGCAGCCTGTGAACGCGATCATGGCGCCGTTGTCAGTGCAGAATTCCGTGCGGGGATAATAGACAGTGCCCCCGCCATGCAACAGCTCCGCGCGCAGCTGCTCGCGAAGTGCGCGGTTGGCGCCAACGCCGCCGGCCACGACGAGTCGCCGGAGCCCGGTGGCTGCCAGGGCGCGCACGGACTTCCCGACGAGCGTATCGACAATAGCCTGCTGATAGTCTGCTGCCAGATCAGCCCGCAAGTCCGGACCGATGGGCCCGCGAGCCTCAAGCTCGCGCACCTTGATGGCCAGCGCAGTCTTGAGGCCGCTAAAGCTGAAGTCGAGGCCGGGGGCCTTCAGCATTGGCCGCGGGAAGCGGAATTGGCCGACGCGGCCACTCTCCGCGAGCCGAGCGAGCGCAGGGCCACCCGGGTAAGCGAGCCCCAGAAGCTTGGCGCCCTTGTCAAAGGCCTCGCCCGCCGCGTCGTCCAGGGTTTCGCCCAGGATCCGGTAGCGACCGAGGCCCACAACCTCGACCAGCAGCGAATGCCCGCCGGAAACCAGGAGCGCGACGAATGGGAATTCGGGCTTCTCGTCCTCCAGCAGCGCCGCCAGCAGGTGCGCCTCCATGTGATGGACCGGCACGGCGGGCAGGCCCCAGCCCACCGCAAGGCCAACGCCCACCGTAGCGCCCACCAGCAGGGCCCCCACGAGGCCCGGACCGGCGGTATAGGCCACCCCCGACAGGTCGCCAGGGGCCACCCCTGCACGCGACAGGGCCGTGTCAATCAGCGGCAGCAGCTTCCGGATATGGTCCCGGGAAGCCAGTTCCGGGACGACCCCCCCAAACGGAGCGTGGGTGGCCACCTGGCTGAAAAGGCAATGGCTGCGGAGGCCACGGGCCGTGTCATAGACGGCGGCGGCGGTTTCGTCACAACTGGTTTCGATGCCTAATACGATCACTTTGGAAACATCACTTTGCAAATGGCCTGCTGACTAGCTATATTTTCCGGCTCATCCGGCCACCAGAGCCGGTTTTTTTCGCCCGCCGGCCCATTTTGGGACCGCGCTACAGGGCCACTACCGTTAAGGAACAGGACCTTGCCCGGCGTTCGAGTACGAGAAAACGAGCATTTTGACGCCGCCCTCCGGCGTTTCAAGCGTGCCTGCGAAAAGGCGGGGGTCCTCACGGAACTCCGTCGTCGCGAGTTCTATGAAAAGCCCACTCAGGAACGGAAGCGCAAGAAAGCGGCCGCCGTCAAGCGGCAGCAGAAGCGCAGCGCCCGGGAGA
Organism: Gammaproteobacteria bacterium; assembly: GCA_031395645.1. Lineage (GTDB taxonomy): Bacteria > Pseudomonadota > Gammaproteobacteria > Steroidobacterales > SHZI01. Next base: position 18,503 of record JANNJM010000098.1, read on the forward strand.
CCAACCGGCGCAAGCGGCTCTACTGATTCCCGAGTCAGTGACCCCTGTGTCAGCTCTGAAGGCCCGCGTCACGGACGACATGAAGTCCGCTATGCGGGCGGGCGAAAAGGATCGACTCGTCACCATCCGAATGCTGCTTGCGGCGATCAAGCAACGCGAGGTGGATGAGAGGACCGACACCACTGACACGGCCGTGCTGCAGATTCTCGAAAAACTGATCAAACAGCGGCGGGAATCGGCTACCCAGTTTGCGGCCGGCAACCGCCCGGATCTCGAAGCCAAGGAACTTGGTGAGATCACGCTTCTCCAGGGCTACCTGCCGGCGGCGTTGTCACCCTCGGAACTCGACGCCCTCATCAGCGAGGTCATGGCCGCGACCGGTGCCAATGCCATGAAAGACATGGGCAAGGTCATGGCCGGATTGCGCGAAAAGGCCCAGGGGCGCGCAGACTTCGCTACCATTGGCGAGCAGGTCAAGGCCCGACTCGCGCCAAAATAAGCGACGACTGAAACTCGAACTAGAATAAGCCCCGACGACGAACTTAAGGGGCATCCAGGCAAACCCGATTCAGGAGGCGGGCCCTCGGCTGTGAGCGGTCTCATTCCCCAGGACTTCATTGACGACCTGGTCCAGCGTGCGGATATCGTCGAGGTTGTGGGCTCGCGGGTTCCCCTCATCAAGGCAGGCCGGGAATACAAGGCACGCTGCCCGTTCCACTCCGAAAAAACGCCCTCTTTCTGGGTCAGCCCGCAGAAGGGTTTCTACCACTGCTTCGGCTGCGGCGCGCACGGCACGGCTCTCAGTTTCCTCATGGAGTACGAGCGTCTCGAGTTCCCGGTGGCTGTCGAGGAACTGGCGCGGAGTGTCGGCGTTGACGTGCCACGTACAGACTCCGGCGAGCGGGTATCCCTGGAGCCGCTCTACGCCATGCTCGACAAGGCGGCCCAGATTTTCAGACAGGCGCTGCGCGACCACCCAACACCCATCGAATACCTGAAACAACGCGGCCTGGATGGCGAAACCGCGCGCGAATTCGGCATCGGCTACGCACCACTCGCGTGGGACACCCTGCTGGCTGCCTGCGGCAACAGCGAAGACGACCGCCAGCAACTGCTCGGCGCGGGCCTTACCGTACCGCGGGACACGGGCGGCTTCTACGATCGCTTCCGCGACCGGATCATGTTCCCGATTCGGGACTCGCGGGGGCGGACGATGGCTTTTGGCGGCCGCATTCTCGCCACAGGCGAACCCAAATACCTGAATTCGCCAGAAACCCCGCTATTTCACAAAGGCCGGGAATTGTACGGCCTCTATGAAGCACGCCGGGCGGAACGCAAGCTTGAAAGGCTGCTGGTCGTCGAAGGCTACATGGACGTTGTGATGCTGGCCGCTCACGGGATCCGCAATGCGGTTGGCACGCTCGGTACGTCCACGACCAGCGAACACCTGCGGCGGCTGTTCAGTGTCGTTCCCGAAGTGATCTTCTGTTTTGATGGGGACCGCGCCGGCCGCGATGCCGCCTGGCGTGCCCTGCAGGTAAGCCTGCCGTCGCTGCTTGACGGCCGTCAAGTCCGCTTTCTGCTGTTGCCTGATGGCGAGGATCCGGACTCGCTCGTCCGCCGCGAAGGTGCCGCGTTGTTCGGCGCACGTCTGGCGCAAAGCATTCCACTGTCCGACTTCTTTCTCGACTCCCTCAGCGCAGATGTGGACCTCCGGAGCCTGGACGGCAAGGCCCGTCTGGCTGCACTGGCGAAACCTCTGCTCAGCCAGCTGCCCGAAGGCGTCTACCGGGAGTTGCTGACGACGGAACTCGCCCGGCGGGTTGGCCTTCCCAGGGACCGCCTGGATGCCCTGCTGGGCAACCCCGCTACTGCGGTTGCCAATACCGGGTCGCGAGCGCCCGCCAAGCCTCCGGGACCTGCCCGCCGGCCGGCCGCCGCCGGCACCCGCGGTTCGCTGAGCCGGCAGGCCATCGCGCTGCTGATCCACTACCCCGGCGTGGCGCATGACGTGCCGCTACCCGCGGACCTCGAAGCCTCCGGACAACGCGGCGTGGAACTCCTTCGCGAACTGCACGCCCTGGCCCGCAGCCGGCCCGATATCTCGCCACCAATACTGCTGGAACGCTTCAGGGAACGACCAGAGCTGCCCCATCTGGCCCAGCTGCTGACCGAGGAGGCGCTGGTCAGTGCGGAGGGGGCCGCCGCCGAATTCCTCGGTTGCCTGGACCGGCTGCAATCGGCCGCAACGCAACAAGAATTGGCTCGCCTGCTGGAGAAAGCGGGTCAGGAAGCCCTTTCGGTGGTGGAGCGGGAACGCCTGGCCACGCTCCAACGAACAGTGGTGGCGGGCGGAGCGATGGCCCGCAGCGGCACCTCGCCCTGAAGTTCCGGGCTGGAGGTGCCGATACGCAGTCGCGGTCCTGTACAATAAACGGCTTTTATTTGATCAACGCTTAATTTTTCAACGCTGAGGGCTGACGAGTGAGTGAGCCGAATACAACCACGGAACAGCAGTCCCAGCTGAAGCTGCTCATTGCCCGCGGCAAGGAGCAGGGCTACCTGACCTACGCTGAAGTCAACGATCACCTGCCAAACGACATCGTCGATCCGGAGCAGATCGAGGATATCGTCAACATGATTAACGACATGGGCATTACGGTGTACGAGAAGGCACCGGATGCAGAGTCGATTCTGTTGTCCGACGCGCCGGTTGCCACGGACGACGAAGCGGCTGAGGAAGCCGCCCAGGCCATCGCCACAGTCGACAGCGAGTTCGGACGGACCACCGACCCCGTCCGCATGTACATGCGCGAAATGGGCACCGTCGAGTTGCTCACCCGCGAAGGCGAGATCCGCATCGCGAAGCGCATCGAGCAGGGCCTCAATCAGGTCAAGCAGTCCGTGGCGATGTTCCCGCCGGCTATTGATGTGCTGGCCAAGGCCTATGTCCCGGTGCAAGCCGGCGAGGCGCGCCTGCAGGACGTGCTCACTGGCTTCATCGACCCGAACGCCCCCGACGAAATCGCCCCGCCAATGCCGCGGGAAGTGGTCGTAGCGGCGGCCGAAGAAGCTGACCGGGAGGGCGATGGAGAAGTCGCCGAGACTGAAGAGGAAGATCTCGGTCCGGATCCGGTGGAGGCAGACAAGCGCCTGCAGTCCATCTTCCGTCGCCACAAGCGCGTCGTCCTGGACATGGACAAGATCGGCGCTGACGACAAGAAGGTCATGAAGTCCCGCCAGAAGCTGGTGGACGAACTCATGGAGCTTAAGCTCGCGCCGCGACTCTTCGACCAGTTGGCGAATTCGCTGCGGGATACGGTGACGAACATCCGCAACCAGGAGCGCAAGATCATGCAGATCTGCGTTCGTGACTGCGGCATGCCCCGCAAGGACTTCCTGGCCACCTTCCCGGCCAATGAAACCAATCTGAAGTGGGTCGACAAGCACATTAAGGCGAAGCGCAAGCACTCTTCTGCCCTGCTCAAAATGCAGGAAGAAATCCAGAAGACGCAGAAGCGCTTGCAGGCGATCGGGGATGAGGCGCACCTCTCCATACCCGAGATCAAGGAAATCAATCGCGAGATGTCGATCGGCGAAGCGAAGGCCCGCCGGGCGAAGAAGGAGATGGTCGAAGCCAACCTGCGCCTCGTGATCTCCATTGCCAAGAAATACACCAACCGCGGCCTGCAGTTCCTGGACCTCATACAGGAAGGCAACATCGGCCTGATGAAGGCCGTGGACAAGTTTGAATACCGTCGTGGCTACAAATTCTCCACCTACGCAACCTGGTGGATCCGGCAGGCCATTACGCGCTCCATCGCGGACCAGGCCCGGACGATTCGCATTCCGGTGCACATGATCGAGACGATCAACAAGCTCAACCGCATTTCCCGGCAGATGCTGCAGGAGATGGGCCGCGAGCCCACACCGGACGAACTGGCTCTCCGCATGGACATGCCAGAGGACAAGGTGCGCAAGGTACTCAAGATCGCCAAGGAGCCGATCTCCATGGAGACGCCGATCGGAGACGACGAGGACTCACACCTCGGCGACTTCATCGAAGACACCACCGTGTCTTCACCGATCGAGGCAGCCACCATGGAGAGCCTCAAGGAAACCACACACAACGTGCTGGCCGGCCTCACGCCGCGTGAGGCCAAGGTGCTGCGCATGCGCTTCGGCATCGACATGAACACCGATCACACGCTCGAAGAAGTGGGTAAGCAGTTCGATGTGACGCGCGAGCGGATCCGACAGATCGAGGCCAAGGCGCTACGCAAGCTGCGTCACCCGTCGCGCAGCGATCAGCTCCGCAGCTTCCTGATCGACGACTGAGCCGTAGGAGGGCCTTCAGGCGCTCCTACCGACGGTAGAGGATAGAGTTCGTCCAGCGGCACTGAGCGGCCGTTGCTCTGCACCACCCGGCAATGCTCCCGCCGGAGCTGCCGTGCCTCAAGAGCACCACAGGAATGAGCAATGACGCTCACCTCCTTCTCCATGTTCCGCTGGTAGCGCATCACCCGGGCGGCCTTGTCGGCCGGCACGAGACCGCGCTGCAGGCGCGGGTCATGGGTCGTAATGCCTGTCGGACAGGTGTTCTGATTGCAGCGCAGAGCCTGGATACACCCCAGGGCGAACATGAACCCGCGGGCTGTCGTCACGAAGTCGGCGCCCATGCACAGGGCCCAGGCAACATTCGCGGGCGTCGTCAGCTTGCCGCTGGCGATGAGTCGGATACGGTCCTTGAGCCTGTATTGGTGCAACAGATCCACGACCAGCGGGAGGCTCTCGCGGATCGGCAGGCCCACATTATCGATCAGCGCCATCGGCGCTGCCCCGGTGCCGCCGTCACCCGAATCGAGAGTGATGAAATCCGGAGCCGATTGCAGTCCCCTGCTACGGATCTCCTGAAACAGTTCCTCGAGCCAGAAGGTAGAGCCGACCACCATTTTGAAGCCCACAGGCTTGCCCGTGATCTCGCGCACGTGGCCCACGAAATCCAGCAGCTCGTGGCTATCGCGGATGTCGGTATGCCGATTCGGGCTCAGGGAATCCTGCCCGGCGGGAATGCCACGGATCAGGGCAATTTCCCGAGTCACTTTACCACCGGGGAGAATCCCACCCTTGCCAGGCTTGGCGCCCTGGCTCAGCTTGACCTCGATCATGCGGACCTGGGAATGGCTGGCGAGATTCCGTAGCTTGCCCTCGTCGAGCTGACCCTCGTCGTCCCGGCAGCCGTACTTGGCAGTACCCATCTGGAAAACGAGGTCCGCGCCGCCATCCAGGTGGTACGGAGCGAGGCCGCCCTCCCCCGTATTGAGCCAGCAGCCCGCCGCCTTGGCACCTCGCGACAGGGCCTCGACCGCCGGCTTCGAGATGGCCCCGAAGCTCATGGCCGAAATATGAAAGAAGCGGTCGGTGGTGTACGGCGTTCGGCAGTTTGGGCCGATGGTCACGGCTGCAGTTGGCTGATGCTCGTCATCCAGGCCGGGAAACGCTGCGTTAACAAAGATGGCCGTGCCGGCTGGACGGAGGTCACGTGTCGATCCGAACGCAACCGTGCTATCCACTCCCTTCGCGGCACGATACGCCCACGCCCGTTCCGCCCGGTTGAACGGCAACTCCTCCCGGTCCATCGCGAAAAAGTACTGGCGGAAGAATTCTCCGAGGGACTCGAACCCATAGCGAAACCTGCCGACTACGGGGTAGTTGCGGCGGATGGCATGGGTGGTCTGCGTGATATCGACCACATACATCACCGCCACTGAGACTGCGCAGAGGCCCAGGGCAATGACGAACAATGCCGAAAAAATGCTGAGGATGTCAGATACGAGACCCAAGGTTGCTCACCGCCCGAAAGCCAGTGCCTAGTCTCGATCAGCAACTACCGTGCTGCTGCGACGCTGCGCACACTCAGGGCGATAGCGAGAAGGCGCACTCCAGCGGCAGGTGGTCTGAACCAACCGGCGGTCCGGTCGCAGCGCGGGTCACCAACACGTTGTCACTGACGAGGCAGTGGTCGATCGCGATCCACACGGGCACGGGCAAGGCAGGCCAGGTGTAGTGGAGGCCGAAGGGGCGACGCCCGTCCCTGAGACCTGTGTCACGAAGCAGATCGCGAAAAAATGGCGAGAAGGGTGTGCTGTTGAAGTCGCCCGCGACGATCTTGGGTATGGCAGGATCCGCCGCAGCAACCCGCGCAGCCAGCCTGCGAAGCTGGGTATTCCGTTGCGCCGCCTGCCGCTGGCTGGGTGGGGACGCCAGGTGCACCGCGTACACCTCAGCCCGCCCGCCGGGCAGCTGCAGCAGAATGCGCAGGTGGGAACTCTGGTCGTCGCCGAGATCCAGGTCTTCAACGTCCTCAAAAGGGTACTTCGAGTACACGGCGATGCCCCATTGATTCCACCGGTCGCGCAGAGCGAAATAGGGGTAGGCCTGCTCGAGCACAGCGAGCTTCTGCCGCCAGCGCGGCGTGAACTCCGAAAGCACGACGATGTCGGCCGCTTGCCGAGTAAGGAAGGCCCGCGCGCCGGTGGGGTCTTCCTGGGTATAAAGGAGATTGAGGGCAACCAGATTCACCGGCAAATTGGCAGCCACCGTGCTGGCAGGTGCTGCGATGAGCCCAGGCAGGTAAGGTGCAATCGCGATGACGTTCGGCACGGCGGCGAGCAGCGCCACACTGGCCCATGGCCACAGCCTCAATCCGAGACAGACTGCGGCCGCCACCAACTGCGCCACCAGATACTGGACGGGAAAATGAGTCAGCAGCTCGAGCAGCCAGCCTGCACGTGCGCCTAGCGAGCCGACCGTGGTCAGCGTCGTCACGACGATGACCAGAATGGCGAGGCGGGCAAGTATCACGTCTGGCCTACTCCATTGCCTGACGCTGACTTAAGTTCGGTCGCCAGCGCGCTTCTGGTGTTTCTGGCGCCACACCTTCCGAAATGTACGCGCGCTGACCTTGCGCCACACGCGGCGAACAATGCGGGCGCTGTCCTCCAGCGCGGTGGGCTGGTAGTAGCGAAGGTCCTCGGGCTCAATCAGGTCGTACCGGCGGCGGTACTTCAGCTTCACCCAGGCGTTGAGATCCATCTGGCACGCCTGCCGGAAGAGGAAGCGATTCCACCATCCGCCGCCTGGCTTCTGCAGGACTGCAGATCCGAAATCCAGCACGACCGGTTCGCCGTCAGGACTGATGAGGAGGTTGCCGCGCCGCTTGAGATCCGCGTGGGCAACGCCGGCAGTGTGGAGGGCCAGGATCAGTGCCTTCAGGCTTGAGAAGTAGCGGGCACGGTCTCTAAGGGCGGGCACCGTCTCCCGGTAGGTCTCACCGGGCACAAATTCCAGCTCGAGCGTGTCATCCGCCTGCAGGCCGAAACAACGGGGAATTCCCGGGATACCCGCGACGCGTTCGTAGACCGTGTGCTCCCGGCGCAGCATCGCCACCCGCAGTCGGCGGGCAATCCTGCCGCCCATGGCCTGCTTGAATACGCGGCGATCGGCGCCCGTGCCACGCACGAAGACGGCGCCCTGGTAGCCACGGCTCAGGAAATCCCCGGGATCCGGGTCCGCCACGGCTAGACCCGCGTGCCGATCCACCCGATGCAGATCAGCGTGAAGGCGATAACGACGGGTTCGGCATTCTGCCGGACGGAGGTCATGAATGACCAGCTGGCCGGACCCAGGGCCCGGAAGCCGCGTGGTATTACGGCGGGAACGGTCCGGCTCCATTGCTCCCAGGGGGCGCCAAAGATCCGATGCAGCTTGCGATCCTCGTACTCGATGGCGGTCGGGTAGTAGAACCACCAGAAGGCAATAGCCACCAGCGGCGCCCACCACTGGCCACAGGCGAGCGTGAACCCAATCAGAACCAGCAGGTTGCCCGTGTACAACGGATGACGAACGAGCGCGTAGGGGCCGTCCGTCGCCAGCTGCTGATTCTTGACGATGTAACCGGAGGCATAGACCCGGACCAGGCAACCCAGCACCACGATCAATGCCCCGGCCATGAACAGCAGCGGTGTCGGGCGGGAGAACCAGGCCAGGACCGGCATCAGCGCAAGACCGAGACCCTGGCGCATCGCTTCCTGATGGCGCAGTTCGCGGACGAGGCCGGGCAGGCCGGGCAGTGGTGGGAGATCAGCGGTGCGATTGGCCATGGGTATTAAGTGTAGTCCGCGGAGTGCTCGTGAGGGGAACCCGAGGACCGTTTCAGGGCTGATAGAATTCGCAGCACGGGCCTGTAGCTCAATTGGTTAGAGCAGGAGACTCATAATCTCTTGGTTCCAGGTTCAAGTCCTGGCGGGCCCACCAACCACTGACACCCGCCGGCACGATGCCGGCGGGTGCTCACGTTCGTATCAGTAGCGCGGGCCGCCCCGACCGCCACCACCGTCGCGACCACCACCGCCGTCCCGACCGCCGCCGCCACCGGGACCGCGACCGCCACCACCGTAGCCACCACCACCACCGTCGCGACCGCCGCCGCCACCACCACCGTCGCGGCCACCGCCGCCACCGTAGCCGCCACCGCCGCCGCCACCACCGCCGTAGCCGCCGCCGCCGCGACCACGGCCACCGCCGCCGCCGCCACCACCGCCGCCTTCACGCTCGCGGGCTTCGTTGACGCGCAACGGACGGCCTTCCATGTCCTGACCGTTCAGGCGGGCGATAGCCGTCTGCGCGTCGGACTCCGGCATCTCGACGAAACAGAAGCCGCGGAAACGGCCGGTCTCGCGATCGTTGATCAACCGCACGGCGTCGACGGTACCGTGCTGCGAGAACAGCGTACGGACCGACTCTTCATCGGCGGTATATGGCAGATTTCCTACGTAGATCCTGGTCATGGCGGGTACCCTTATAACTCCTCAGTTGATGGACAGCACGAGAACAACGAAGCTCTGGACAGAAGAAGCTCTGGACAGAAGAAGCTGGCACGACAATGCGTGGGCGCGAGCAGAGCACACGTCCATGGTCCGAAAAGGCGAAGGGAAAAGTGCACGGGAGGAATGAAAGATCGTTGCGCGCGGCTTGTATGGAAATACGGGTCTGACCGCGATTCAAAAAGCGAGCGCCTAGCCTCTCCAGTAACGAACACCCGTACCGGCGACCGTCATGCATTGATCGGTGGCCTCGCAAGGACTCTAGCACGGGTTTTCCACCGATGCGATGGGCCGACCCGGGGCCCACAAAGCACCGCAAAAGGCCCGGTTCAGGTTACTCCAGCTCCTAAAGACTCACCTTAAGGGCCGCCAGCCGCTTAGAATCCCGCCGGTTCGCCTGTCCCACAAGGATCAAGACATGTCTGAGACCTCAGGTGCCGTCGGCGTACCGGCGCGAGTGACCGGCCTGCGCCGTCTGTTCATCCGCAAGTCGGTAGCACAGATGCACGCGGAACATGCCCAGGGCGAGCTCAAGCGCAGCCTCGGCGCGCTAAACCTGGTGCTGCTCGGGATCGGCTGCATCATCGGTACCGGCATCTTCGTCCTCACCGGCCGGGCAGCGGCGAATTTTGCCGGGCCCGGCATCATGATTTCCTTCGTCATTACCGGCGCCCTGTGCACGCTGGTGGCGCTCTGCTATGCCGAGCTGGCCTCCGCCGTGCCAGTGTCCGGGTCCGCCTACTCCTACTCCTATGCCGCGCTGGGTGAGCTGGCTGCCTGGGTGATGGGACTGCTCCTCGTCCTTGAGTACGGGCTTGCCGCGGCGACCGTGGCGGTGGGCTGGTCCGGTTACCTCGTGAGCCTGCTCCACGACATCGGCATCCAGATCGCGCCGGCGCTCACGGCGGCGCCAGGCGTCGAGATCAAGGAAGCGGGGGTCGTGATCGCGCAGGGGATTGTCAACCTGCCTGCCCTTCTCGCCATACTCGCGGTCACCGCGCTGCTGACGATCGGCATTTCGGAATCGACCACCGTCAACAATATTGTCGTCGCGATCAAGCTCACGGTCGTTATTGCCTTCATCGTGATCGGCAGCTTCTACGTGGACACCAGCCTGTGGGTACCGATGGTGCCCGCGGAGATCCCGGCGCCACCCGTGGGGACTCCCCGTGGGATCTGGGCCGATATCTGGCGTGCGCTCGTGGACGTCGTCACCGGCCAGAACACCTCCCGCTACGGTATCGGCGGGCTCATCTCAGGGGCCGCCACGATCTTCTTCGCCTACATTGGCTTCGAAGCGGTCTCGACGGCGGGCGCGGAATCCAAGAATCCGTCCAGGGACATGCCGATTGGCATCCTGGGATCACTGCTGGTCTGCACCGTCCTCTACATCCTCACCGCAGCCGTCCTCGTGGGCATCGTGCCCTACACCGAACTTGACGACCCGGCCCCGATCGCCAAGGCCGTCAACATGATTGGCCTGCCCTGGTTCGCGATTCTGGTGAAGGTTGGCGCCATCGCGGGCCTGTCTTCCGTAATGCTCGTGCTGCTCTACGGGCAGACCCGGATCTTCTACACGATGGCCCGGGACGGCCTGCTGCCTGCACCGCTCGCGGCGGTGCACCCGAAGTTCCGCACGCCGTGGATCAACACACTGATCGTCGGCAGCCTGGCAGCGGCGAGCGCCGGCCTGGTGCCACTCGGCTCCCTGGCCAACCTCACCAACGTGGGCGCACTGGCGGCATTTGCCATCGTCTGCCTGACCGTGCTGTACCTGCGGTTCGCGGCACCCGAGATGAAACGCCCGTTCAGAACTCCATTTTTTCCGTTGACACCGATTCTGGGTACGCTGATGTGCCTGTTCCTGCTGATGTCGCTTATGGCGAATCCGGAGACCCGTGGATTCTTTGGAATCTATCTGCTCGGCGGGCTGGTGGTCTACTTCCTGTACGGATACCGGCACTCAAAGCTTGGCAAGGGCGAGATCGTCATCGGTGCGGAGCCCATGCCGGATCATCCGCAGAGGCTGGATACCTGAGCGATGCGGGGTCGGGGTCGCGCCTGAAGGCGCTCCTACGGGCAGCTGGCGAGTGAATTGATCCACGAAGACAGCAGCGTCACGCCGCTCAAGTCGACCTCGCTGGAGCCGATGGGCGGCATACCATTCGAGTCCCGCCGACTCATCCGCGCCACCAGGACGGAACGGGCGGCATCGCCGGGCGCTATCAGCCGGGCGTTGGCGATGCCAAGACTTCCCGCCTGAGGGTTCGCGTTACACACGTTCATGGCCGACAGCGCAGTCGTGGCCCGCAGATCCATGCTCGAGGGTGTCGGACCTTGAGGACGATGACACTGGGCACAATTGGTATGGAGGTAGGCCCGGGCACGCTCCAACAACGGCGCGGCACCGTTGGCCGGATCGGCCAGCGCCGGCAAGCCTGACGGCGCTCCCGGCAGCCCGGTTGAGAAGAGGCCAATGTGATCGAGTGTTTCCAGCTGATTGGCCGTCCGCCCGGTCGCCGCGTACAGCAGTGAGCCGTTCAGCTGGCTGATCTCCGGGCCCAGGGAGAAGCCCGCCGCGGACGTGTGGCACTGCATGCACTCGCCCTCGCTGGGATAAATCCACGTCTGCCCGGCAACCTGGCGCGTTTTGCCGCCAATGACCCGCGTGGCGGTGGTTTGCGCCGCATCCCACTCATAGGTGTAGCCGGCCCACACGCCGTCCGGGTGCCGCATGAACAGCCGCGTCTCGATGAGTGCGTTGTTCAGGCGGAAGGACTTGAGGATCACGGAACCGTTCGGGAAGACGAAGTCGTTACTGCCGTCGATTGCGATCTGCGTGCCATCGGGAATCGCCAGATAGCGGTCCTTGGCGGCACCGTCCGACCAGAACGGCGCATTGACGGCGTACGGGATCAGGCCGCTGGCCACCTGGCCCGGATTGCCAGCCACCACGCAGCCCGTGTCTTCCAGATTTGCCGGTATGGTGTCGGTCGGGCCGCCAGCTATCGGCGTGATACGGCGTATCCGTCCGTTGCCGTAGTCGGCAAAATAGAGTTCCGTATCTGCTCCAATGGCGAAGGCACTGATGTTGTAGGGCGAATTGAGCAGCTCGTCGTTGCTGTAGCTACCCTGGCCGTCATCTTCAAGCGCCCAGATTCGCCCCGAGGAAAAATCCCCAAAGACGTAGCGGCCCCGTAGCACCGGTATGGCGGCACCCCGGTAGACATAGCCCCCGGTGATGGACGCATCGCCATTCGCGTGGGGGTATTCTGTCAATGGATCAATGAAGCCACCGGTGGGACAGCCCGTCGTGTTGAAGTTGTTGAAGCCCTCCCGGCACCGCCAGCCGTAATTTCCACCGCGCTCGATGCGGTCCACTTCCTCCCACGCACCCTGGCCAACGTCGCCCAGCCACAGGTCGCCGGTGGGGCCGTCGAAGCTCCAGCGCCAGGGATTGCGCAGTCCCGACGCATAGGTTTCCGGACAGTCCTGGGCGTTGCTGCCCGGTCCGCACTTCGCATTTTCTGCGAATGGGTTACCCGCGGGAATGGTGTAGCCGGGACTCGGATAGGTAACCCCGACGACATTGATCCGGAGCATCTTGCCGAGCAGCCGGGTCTGGTTCTGGGCGTAGTCGTTCGGGTCTCCGCCACTGCCGCCATCACCGAGGCCGAAGTAGAGGAAGCCGTCGGGCCCGAAGGCGATGTCGCCGCCATTGTGGTTGTCGAACGGTTGATTGATCGTCAGCAGGATCTGCTCGGTGAAATTCACGGGCTGCGTTGCGCTATCGAGCAGGAAGCGGGAAAGCCGCGAAATGAGTGGTGCCCCATCGGTCGTATAGGAAATGAACACCTCGCGGGTGCCTGGCCAGTTGGGGTGCAATGCCATGCCGAGCAGGCCGCCCTCGCCCGCCGGGTTCACGCGGTCGGTAAGGTCCAGCCACGTGGTGACGCTGGCCGGGCTGGCAGTGCCAAAAACCTTCAGGAGGCCATCCTTCTCCAGCACGAACCAGCGCGTAGCATCGCCGGGTGCCTGCAGAATCTTGGTCGGCGCGCCAAAGGCTGGCGCCGTCGGAAAGGCATCGACTGATCCGACCGTCGCATTGCCGGTCGGGCGAGCCGGGGCAACGCATGTGGTATTCGCAGGACGCGCGTCGAGGCCAGATGGCCCACCGCTCAAGGGATCAGGGGATGCGGAGCCACCACTGCCGCCGCATCCTGTGCCACCCAGTGCAACGGCCGTGACGATGACCCATGCGCCGACCCGCCGTCTTGAATCTGTAGTCATGCAGACCATCCCGAGGAAGCAGGCCACCCCAGGCATCTTGAGCAAGCTACCGTGCGTTTGTCGAGCGCGTGGTACCGGAAATGACCGTTGATACTGCGGTGAAACAAGATGCGGCGTTCAGCGTCTATTCACCTTCGCGCCCGACGTCAGCTCGGAATCAGCGTCACACCGACCCTCGCGCGACGACCGCAAGCCGTACGAGCGCGAGAATCTCATCGATCGCCGGCGTCGGCACACCAACCAGCCGCCCCATCTCTGCCACGGTGGCTACGAGTGCGTCGAGCTCCAGTGGCCTGCCCTGTTCAAAGTCCTGGAGCATCGACGTGCGGTGGGCGCCCACCTCGACGGCGGCATCCATCCATCCGCTTCTCAACGTCCATGGCAAAGCTCACGCCGAGTTCGGTAGCGACAGTGACTGCCTCCGTCATCATGCGCCGGATCACGTCGCGCACGTCTGGATCCCGACCCATCTGCTCAAGGGTTGCACGGGTGAGCACGCTGACCGGATTGAACGTGGCGTTGCCGAGCAGCTTGAACCAGATGTCGTCGCGGATCTTCTGCCGCACCGGCGCCTTGAGCCCGGCCGCCGTCAGGGCTGCGCCGAGTGCCGTCACCCGTGCGGATTTCGAGCCGTCAGGCTCGCCCACCATGAAGCGCGTGCCTTCGATGTGCCGTACGACCCCGGGCTCGACGATTTCGCAGGCCGGGTAGACGACGCAGCCGATGGCGCGCTCTGGCTTAAGCGCGCGCCAGATCTGGCCACCGGGATCTGCCGCCTCCAGATGGCGATTACCCAGGGGACCTGGAATGGCGTGGAAGTACCACCAGAGGATGCCGTTCTGGGCCGTCACCACCGCTGTATCCGGGCCGAGCAGCGGCGTTAGGTGGTCCAGGACGCCGAGGATTGAGTGGGCCTTCAACGTGATGATCACGTAGTCCTGTGGCCCCAGGGTGCGCGGATCATCCGTGCAGCGGACGGCGATCGTCTTCCGGTTATCGCCACTGATAAGCGTCAGGCCCTGCTGCTGCATGGCCTGCAGGTGCGCCCCCCGGGCCACCAGCGAGACGTCGGCATCGGTGCCTGCAAGCTGCGCGCCAAGGTAGCCACCGATGGCACCAGCGCCGTAGATACAGATCTTCATACGAGACCGAGTTTCGCGGCGAGCCCGATGCGCTGAAGCTTGCCCGTCGCGCCCTTGGGAATTTCTTCGAGGAACAGGATTTTCCGCGGCACTTTCATGTCGGCGAGGCGTTCGCCCGCGAATTTACGCAATTCCCGCTCGGTCGCCTCCGTACCCGGCTTCAGCACGACGGCCGCCGCGACCTCCTCGCCAAGCATTGGGTGAGGCATCGCAAACGTGACCACCTGGGCAACGGCCGGGTGATCCAGCAAGACCTCGTCCACTTCGCGCGGCGAGATTTTCTCGCCACCGCGGTTGATGATCTCCTTCAGCCGGCCAGTTAGGCGAAGATACCCGCTCTCGTCCAGCACACCCTGGTCACCGGTCCGGAACCAGCCCGCGCTGAACGCTGAGGCGTTGGCGTCTGGATTATTGCGATAGCCCGGCGTCACGTTTGGCCCCCGGATCACGATTTCGCCCACGTCACCCATCGGCAGCAGTGCACCCTGATCATCCATGATCGCCACCTCGGGACCGGCAGCTATGCCGACGCTGCCTGCAAAGCGTCCGCGGGGCGGCAGAGGGTTGCTGGTCATCTGGTGGGCGGCTTCGGTCATGCCGTAGGCCTCCAGCAGGGGACATCCGAACGTGGCTTCCATGGCCGTCATGACCTGGGGCGGGAGCGACGCCGATGAGGACCGTATGAGGCGCAGTGGCACGGCCTCGATCGTCTCGCGATTGCGCTCCGCGCGCGCCAGGATGGCCTGGTGCATGGTCGGGACGGCGGTGTACCAGGTGGGCCGGATGTCGCGCAGCTGTGGGAAGAACTGCAGGGCATTGAAGCCGGGTGTACAGCACACGCTGGCGCCGACGTGCAGGGAACTCAGAACAGCGGCAATCAGGCCGTGTATGTGGAACAGCGGCATCACCTGCAGGCAGCGGTCGACAGGCCCAAGGGCCAGGCTCAAGGCGATGTTCTCAGCAGATGCGCAGACATTGACGTGCGTGAGCGGAACGATCTTGGGCCGCGACGTGGTACCCGAAGTGTGCAACACCAGCGCCACGTCGCCGGCAGCGGCAGGACCCGGGCGACTAGCCTGGCCGGCTGCGCCGCGCAATGTGAACTGGCCGGCAGAGGCGCCGGAAAGCACTACGAGTTCCGCGACTGGAATACCGAGCCTCTGGGCCGCCGACACGGCAGCCGACACGCTGCCCGCCTCCACCACCAGCAACCGGGCCGCGAGGTCCTGCAGGTAGAACTCGAACTCGTCGGCGGTGTAGCCCGGATTCAGCGGTGCTGTAGTCGCCCCGGCAGCGATGGCCACAAAGGCCACGGCCATCTCCGGCCCATTTGGCAGCACGATAGCCACAGCATCGTCGCGACCGACACCGAGTCCGTTGAGTGCACTGATCGTCGCTGTGACCTGCTCCCGGAGGGCGGCATAGGACAGGTCCGGCCGGCCGGGGGCGGAAATCGCCACCGCCGTCGGGGCACCGCGGGCGAGTAGTTCAATGATGGTATGCGGTCTGACCATGATCTATTTTGTCACGGGCCGCCGGGTCCGGGCCCAGCTAGTTTTCCCGGGCTCCCCTCCGCCTACCGGATCAATCGCCGCCGGATGAAGATCGTGGCCGCCACATAGCCCACGATCGCGTAGACGAGCAAAACGCCGGCATGCAGCCACGGATCCGTCAGCGGCAATCCGGCGACCAGCGGCCGAATGAGCGCTATGGCGTGGGACAACGGCAGGATGTTCACGATCACCTGGGCGACAGGCGGCAGAGTCGCCACCGGATAGAACACGCCGCTGAAGATGAACATCGGGGTGATCAGCACGGTGGTGTAGTAGTTGAAGAAGTCGTAGCTGGGCGCAAAAGCTGCCGCCACGATGGCGGGACCGGCGAAACACAGGCCAACCAGAAAGAAGACCGGAATCGCTGCAAGCGCGGACCAGCTGTGGATGGCCCCGAGCAGGGTTGCGACTATGAGAATCGGGATGGTGTTGAGTACTGATTTCGAAGCACACCACAGCGTCTCTCCCGCAACGATGTCATCCACCTGCAGCGGCGTCGCGAGAATCGCATCATAGGTCTGCTGGTGGGTCATGCGGGTGAACACCGAAAACATGCCCTCGAAAGACGCCACGTTCATCGCCGTGGCCGCCAGCAGGCCGGATGCAAGAAACGTGAAATAGGGAATGCCATTCACCTCGCCGATGAACTGCCCAAGACCGAAACCGAGGCCGAGCAGGTAGATCACCGGCTCACCAAAGGAGAAGGCCAGACTGGGCCCGAGAAGTTTGCGCCAGACCAGCGCGTTGCGAAGGACGATGACGAAGGCCGAGGCGCGGGGGTGCGGCAGCGCGGTGTCCAGGGTGGTCATGGGATTTTCCTGTCGCGGCTGAAGCCGCTCCTACTCTCTCAGGTCGTGGCCAGTGAGCTTGAGAAACACGTCCTCAAGATTTGCCACCCGGTGCGTGTACTGCAGCTGGGGCGCAGTCTCGAGCCGGGCGAGCACGGGGCCCAGCTCCTGCGCATAGCAATAGTGCGTTTCACCGACACTCAGCACCCGCACGCCGGGCACGCCGTCGAACATGGGCAAGACATCAGCTGCCTCGCCCTGCAGCTCTATGACATGGGGTTCGACGTGCTCGCGAATCAGTCCCCGCGGTGAGCCCTGGGTGATGATCCGGCCACGGTCGATCACGACCAGCTGATCGCACAGCCGCTCGGCCTCGTCCAGATAATGCGTCGTCAGCAACAGCGTCTTGCCAGTACTCTTAAGCTTGCGCAGCCGGGTCCAGATCAGGTGCCGCACCTGCGGATCAAGACCGGTCGTCGGCTCGTCCAGCATGATCAGTTCCGGATCGTTGATCAGCGCGCGGGCAATCGACAGGCGGCGCTTCATGCCGCCGGAGAGTTCCCGCATCTTCGCGTCCTTGCGGTCACCCAGTTCGAGAAACCCCAGCAGCTCATCGATGCGATCGGCCACCTGCGCCGGCTTCAGTCCGAAATACCGCGCGTACATGCGGAGGTTTTCCACCACCGTGAAGTCCGGATCCTGATTGTCGCTCTGGGGCACCACGCCTGAGCGCGCCCGGATCTCGCGGATACCGGCAGGCACCGGCAGACCGAGCACGGACAGCGTTCCGGCAGTCAACGGCGACTGACCCAGGATCATGCGCAGCGTGGTGGTCTTGCCAGCCCCATTCGGCCCGAGGAAGCCGAAGCACCCGCCCCGCGGCACATCGAGATCGATGCCTCGTACGGCCTCGCGAGCACCAAAATGCTTGGTCAGGCCGCGGGCCACGATCACGGGGTCGGAAGGAGACATGTAATCACCATTATGAGATCAGGCCCACAGACTGGCCGGGGCCGCGAGCCTACGTTATGTCAGAGACTCTGGGCACCACAATTATGTCAAACGACCTGATGATCGTCCTGGCCACGGCGAGCGCCGCCGCGCTAATCGGTGGTGGCCTCGTGGCGTGGGTTAGCGCACGCCAGTGGCCAGTGGCAGATCTGGCCGCAGAAGATCGCGGCGAGCTTGAATCCATAGAGCTGCGCGAGACCGCCGATCAGTGCCGACAGGAAAGTCGCGCGGCGGAACAGCAGCTCTCTACCCAGCGTGCCGAACTCGAAAACGCCCTGACCCACATCGGCACGCTGGAGGACCAGGTGGCCGCCTACCTCCGTCAGTACGCCCAGGCCAAGAACGCCCTCAAAGCGGAAATCCGCCAGAAAAGCCAGCTCAGCACCGAGCTGGCTGCAGCAAGTGCGCAGATCCAGTCGCTGCGTGGACGGGTGGAAGAACTGGAGATGGAGCGCAACGCCATTACGGGCTCGCTCCGCCGCCTCAGCGCCTGAAGCTTGCTGCCACACCGCAAACCCGCCGCACCATCGACATTGAATTCCGGATTGGCGGCCTCATTTAGCTAGCTGGCATTACCCCTGTGGGCGGATGACAGTAAGCATGACCGAGAATCGGACGACCACGACTTCGGAACCCCAGATCGCTGCGGATCAGGTGCCTGAAGACGTACTCATCATCCTGCCGGTCCGAAACACGGTCGTGTTCCCGGGAGCCGTTATTCCTCTGACCATTGGCCGGCGCATCTCCCTCGCCGCCGCTGAAGAAGCGGCGCGTAGCGGCCGCCGCCTCGGTCTTGTCATGCAGCGGGATCCCTCGGTCGACGAGCCGGGAGCCGCAGACCTGCACCCGGTCGGCACGATTGCCCGCGTGGTCCGCTACTTCACGGCGCGCGACGGCACCCAGCACGTGGTCTGCCAGGGCGAGCAGCGCTTCCGCGTGCTTGATCACCTGCCCGGCCTGCCGTTCCTGGCCGCGCGTTTCGATCTCATCTTCGAACCCGCCACGGATACGGCTGCGCTGGAAGCCCGTGCCCGCATCCTGAAGGAACGGGCTATCGAGGCCATCGCCCTGCTGCCCCAGGCCATGCCGGAACTGGCCGGCGTGCTCCAGCAGATCGACAACCCCGGGCAGCTAGCCGATCTGGTTGCGGGCTTCCTCGACATCAAGCCCCAGCAGAAGCAGGAGGTTCTGGAGATTTTCGACGTCCAGAGACGCCTGGATCGCGTTCTGGATCTGCTCTCGCACCAGGTCGAGGTACTGAAACTCTCGCGCCAGGTGGACGAACAAACCAAGGAGAAGCTCGGGGACAAGCAGCGCGAGTTCTACCTTCGCGAGCAGATGCGGACCATTCAGAAAGAGCTCGGCGATACCGGGGAAGCGGCGGAGTTCGACGAATTGCGCGCCGCCATCGAAAAGGCGGGCATGCCGGAGGAAGCACTGACCCAGTCGCGCAAGGAACTGAAACGTCTCGAGCAGATGCCGGAGGCTTCCGGCGAACACTCCATGGTGCGCACCTACCTGGACTGGCTCGTGGCACTGCCCTGGGCGAAGCTGGATGTCGAGAACATCGACATCGCGAAAGCGCGGCAGGTGCTCGACGACGACCACTTCGGCCTGACCAAGGTCAAGCAGCGCATCCTTGAGTACCTCGCCGTCCGGAAGCTGAACCCGGAGGGGCGGTCACCAATCCTGTGCTTCGTCGGCCCGCCCGGCGTCGGCAAGACCTCGCTCGGCCAGAGTATCGCGAAAGCCCTGGGCCTGAAATTTGTGCGCGGCTCGCTCGGTGGCGTCCATGACGAGGCGGAGATTCGCGGGCATCGGCGCACCTACATCGGCTCGCTACCGGGTAACGTCATCCAGCAGATCCGCAAGGCCGGGACCCGGAACCCGGTCTTCATGCTGGACGAAATGGACAAGCTCGGTGCCGGCTTCCATGGGAACCCGTCATCGGCCCTGCTGGAAGTGCTGGACCCTGAGCAGAACAGCACCTTCCGGGACAACTACCTGGGCGTCCCCTTCGACCTGTCGAAGGTCTTCTTCGTGGCCACCGCCAACCAGCTCGATACCATCCCCGGTCCGCTGCGGGACCGGATGGAGATCATCGAGCTGCCCGGCTACACCCAGGAGGAGAAGCTGCAGATCGGCCGGCGCTACCTGGTAGACCGGCAGCTGAAAGCCAACGGGCTCAAGGAAGAACAGGTCAGCGTCACCGATGGCGCCCTGGCCGAGATCGTGGCGAACTACACCCGGGAAGCGGGCGTCCGGAGTCTCGAGCGCAAGATCGGGGCCGTGCTGCGCAATGTGGCGGTGCGGATCTCCGAGGGGACCGCGACCAGCGTGGCCATCGACGAGCAGGCCGTGCAGGACATCCTGGGATCCAGGCGTTACGAGTCTGAGGTTGCGCTGCGCACGAGTACCGCCGGCGTGGCCACCGGCCTCGCCTGGACGCCCGTGGGCGGCGACATACTCTTCATCGAGGCCACCAGCATGGCCGGGAAGGGCCAGCTCATCCTCACCGGCCAGCTCGGCGACGTGATGAAGGAAAGCGCCCAGGCGGCCTTCAGCCTGGTGAAAACCCGCGCCGACACGCTCGGTCTCGGCGGCTTCGACTTCGCCTCGCGGGACCTGCACATCCACCTGCCCGCGGGGGCGATCCCCAAGGACGGGCCGAGCGCAGGCGTGGCGCTGTTTATGGCGATTTCCTCGCTGTTGACCAATCGCAAAGTCCGGAGCGACGTGGCGATGACTGGCGAGATCAGCCTGCGCGGGCTGGTACTGCCAGTGGGTGGCATCAAGGAGAAGTCTCTGGCGGCGCTGCGCGCCGGCATCCACACGGTGCTGCTACCTGCAAGGAACCGAAAGGATCTGGACGAAATTCCAGAGAGTGCCCGGAACCAGCTCGAGTTCATCTGGCTGGAGACGGTGGACGACGCGCTGGCGGCGGCGCTGGAGTCACTGGCGTAGGAGTCGTCCTCGCGTCCTGCAACCATCAATCCGGCCAGAGCATAGGACAAAAAAAGCCCGTGCCGGTAGCTGTTGCCGAGCTGAGCAGGGCACCGGGCCGTCGAGGCCAGCGGTGAGGGCGCGCCAGCTGTCGGTAGCCGGACCCTGAATGGCCCTCTTCCCAACACTTTCTCGCACTGCACACCCCCTTGGGCGCAGCGCCGCCTCGCCGGTCAGCACCCGACAGCTCAGTCTGACGTCCGGATCCAGCCCCGCTCCAGAGCGCCCGGCGGCGGACCCCGCACCTCGGGCCGCTGCCCGGGGCACCCGCGGTCCCGGACCCGGGCCCGGTCCTCTCGACGTGCGTCCCCGGGATCCCGGCGCAGGCGCGCGAGCAGGTCCAGCGGCGATTCGTGCGGCTCGAGTCCGCAGACGCGACGCGGGGCTTCGGGTTGGGCCTGTCGATTGCCGCCGCGGCAGCTAACCTGCATGCTGGAGAGGTTCAGCGCGAGGAGGCGACTCCTGGCCTCCGGGTGTGCCTCACGCATCTCGTTGGGGATGTCGTGAGCACGGAAGGGGATCATCCCAAGTGAACAAAACGCGGATCGCGAACAAACCCTGGCTCGGGAAGCTGGTCAACTGGCTCCTCCTGCCGGTCGGCGCGGTGGTCGTCACATTGATCCTGGCCGAGGGCGTGCTGCGCCTGGCCAAGGTCTCCTTTCCCGTCTTCGACACCTACGACGATCTGCGGGGGGTGGCGTTGAGACCCGGCAAGGAGGGCTGGTACCAGAAGGAAGGCAAGGCCTTCCTGCGGATCAACAGCCTTGGCTACCGCGACAACGAACACGAGGTTGCCAAGCCGGCAGGGACATACCGTATCGCGGTGCTGGGCGATTCGTTCACCGAGGCGCGGCAGGTGGCTCTGGAGGATACATTCCCGAGCCTGCTGGGTCAGGAGCTCGGCACGTGTGCGGGCCTCAGCGGCAGGAGGGTTGAGGTCCTGAACTTCGGCGTAGGCGGCTACGGCACCGCCCAGCAGCTTCTCACCTTGCGCAAGGATGCCCTGAGGTTTGCCCCCGACCTGGTCCTGCTGGCGTTCTTTCCCGGGAATGACCTCCAGGACAATTCCAGGGAACTGACCCTGGCCGAGGGCTGGAAGATACCCAAGCCCTTCTATGTGCATTCCGACGGCAAGCTGGTTCTGGACCAGAGGTTCCGCCAGTCCCGCTGGCGCCAGCTTCTCTACGAGGGCGTGCACCACTTCAGGCTGTTGGAGGTCGTCAACGAAGCACGGCGGGCCTGGGTTGTGCGGAAGGAACTGGCTGCCGCGGGTGCCGGGGGCGACAAACCTGAGCCGGCCACTGCGGGCGGAATCTATGCGCCACCGAAGGATGCGGCCTGGCGGGAAGCCTGGCTCATAACGGAGGAGTTACTCGAGCAGATGCATCAGGAAGTAGCGCGGAGCGCCGCCCGCTTCGTGGCGACTACGATCCCGATGCCGCCCCAGGTGTATCCGGACCCGGCTGCGCGCGAGGCAGTCGAGCGCCGCCTCGGCGTCCTGGACCTGTTCTATGCCGACCGCACGCTCAGAGCGCTCGGGCGGAAGTACGGCTATCCGGTCATCAGCCTCGCGGAGCCGCTGCAGCGGCTCGCGACCGCGAAGCGCATCTACCTGCACGGCTTCAGGAATTCGGTGATGGGAGAAGGCCACTGGAACGAAGCGGGCCACCGGGAGGGGGCGAAGATCCTGGCCAAGGAAATCTGCAGGAAGGTACTTTCGCCCGGGTCCTGATGACGCCGGATCGCGGTGGCTCCCCAGGAAAGCCAGGTGGACTTTTCCTTCTCCTCTCAACGTGACCCGTCTTTTTCGCCGAGCAACTGACCCACCGGATAATCCGCCGGCTCGCCGGCCGCAGGCCCATCCCGTCGAAGCCGCGATTGGGCACAGGATAAACAAAGCCCGTGCCGGTAGCTGTTGCCGAGCTGAGCAGGGCACCGGGCCGTCGCGGCCAGCGGTGAGCGCGCGCCAGCTGTCGGTAGCCGAACCCTGAATGGCCCTCTTCCCAACACTTTCTCGCACTGCACACCCCCTTGGGCCCAGCGCCGCCTCGCCGGTCAGCACCCGACAGCTCAGTCTGACGTCCGGATCCAGCCCCGCCCCGCCCCGGCGGCGTGACCTTCGCTCGCCCGCGACTGTGCGGCGCGAACACGCCGTGGTAGCGGGTCAGGTGCACCCGCGGGGTCGGCTTAAGGTCCGCGAGACGCGCGATGAAATCCAGCGGTGCGAAGACCACGTGGGTGGTGCCGTCCCGGTAGGGCCTTCCCAGCGCCTCGCCGAGTTGCGCAACTGGATTGAGCTTCAGGGGCTGAAACGTCAGCCGGCCTTAAGAACGCGTCCGTCAGGCCGCTGCAGTCTCCACTTTGCCCGGCATACCGGCCAGCAGTAACTGCTGCAGTTCAACCTTCAGGCTGGCCCCCTCGATCTCGATGCCGACCAGTCGGCTCTGCGCATCGAAGTCGAGGACCACTCCATCCGCCACCTCCTCGCTGTCAGCGCTGGGGCGGTCGGCAAGTCCGATGTAGAGGGTGTCAGTATCCGGAAAGTAATTGATTTTCATGTTCTGTACCCCCGGTCGAGGAAGGCATTGTGAATGGTGACTCTATCCTCAAGCGTTACCACCCTCAAGCAACGACCACCCAGCTCGCTGATTGGCCCCCAGAATCGCCAGCGGCCGTTGGCCTGCTGCAGGGCGCGCGTCGAACCCTCAACAACTTGAATGCACCACGCAAGACGAATATACGGTCTGTCGCGACAGACACGTTTCTCGAAATAGGGCGTGTACGAATATGCCGGCACCCGTGAAGCGTGTCGCGGCCACGTGATTCTTTCAGCCCGCAAATCCGGTGATTACCAGCGGATCAGTCGCGTTGGCTGAACCTGCATAAAATGTGCAGAAACGCCAGTTTCCCCGCCTATCGCCACGGGGTAGCCTGTGCCCCATGGACTATCTCTACTCCCTGTATGATGCCCTCGTCAGCATTAATGTCCCGAACGACAAAGCTCGGGCCGTGATTGATGCCATGGAGCGCGATATGGGCACGACAATCGCCACCAAGGTGGACCTGCAGATGCTTCGCCATGAGCTGGTGGCGATGATTGGCAATCTGGCCACCCGTGAAGAGGCTCAGGACATCAGGTCCGACATCGCTCTGGTGCGCAAGGACATGGAGATTCTCTCTACGTCGATGACCGTGCGCCTGGGGTCTATGTTGATCGTCGCATTGGGCGTGCTGTTTGCTGCGCTGAAGTTATTCTTGACCTGAGCATGCGCACCGCGGGTTCGCTACGCGGTCTCCCGGTACAAAACCACACCCGAAGGCCTGGCAGACGAGCTAGGATTTAGCTGTCATTGCTGGAGTACCGCGCCAATGAATACCGTATGCCCTGCTCTGTCAGCCCTTGCGACCGGCCTGCTTTTCGCTGCCATGACCATGGCCGCCGACGGCCCCCCGGCCATCGGCAAGCCCAAGACCCCGCCAACCCCCGAAGCCTTCTACGAGCACACCGGCTTCGAGGGCCGGGAGCAGGTGCTTACGGACGCAGTCGTCAAGGCGGTCCGCGAGGCCAAGCCTAGCAACGGCGAGACCGTGAATTTCACGCCCGCCCAGCAGCGGATGCTCGGCCTGGCAGTCGCTAAGGCCATCAAAACGATCAGCAACGACACCCCCTATCAGCACGAGATGAACGACGCGCTGATCAAGGCTCAACTCACCACCATCCAGTTCGCCAAGGACAACGGGATGCTGAAGGAGCTGGTTGACCACGAGGTAAAGACCCAGAGCTTCATGATTGTCCGGGTGGGCAACATGATCAGAAACGGCGGCAGTCCCGAACTGGCGACGATTGCCCTGACGGAGCGCACGGCGTGCTTCTACCAGCTGGTCCAGGAATACAAGCGTACCGGGACCACCATGCGCTGGAAGTCGCCCTACGGGAATGTGCTCGCCGTGAGCCGCCCGATTGGCCAGCACAACCTGACCGAGCAGGAAGTCTATGAGGTCTACACCGCGCCGCTGATGCAGAAGCAGGCCGAAGTGATGGGGATGGAGCTGGATATCTCCCCGTGGCAGGCTGACGGCTGGGTCACGATGACCATCAGGGCGCCGGCAGGTGCGGTTGTAGGAGCGCCTTCAGGCGCGATCGGTATGGATCGCGGCTGAAGCCGCTCCTACGGATCGCGCGCGGGCAGGTACAATTGCGGGCTGATGCCCGCCAACCTCACCCCTGTCTACCGGAAAGCCGAAGAGGCCTACCGCAATGCCCGCGAGCCCGCGGACAAGCTCGAGCATCTCAAAGAGATGCTGCGGACTATCCCGAAGCACAAGGGTACCGATCACCTCCAGGGCGACATCAAGCGCTGGATCAAGGAGATCACCGAAGAACTCGGTGCAGGCAGCAAGGGAGGCAAGAAGAAGGGCCCGGTCCACACCATCCGCCGCGAAGGGGCGGCCCAGATCGCCCTGCTCGGCGCCCCGAACGCCGGCAAGTCCCAGCTGCACGCCCAGCTGACGGGTTCAAAAGCAGACATCGGCCCCTACCCGTTTACGACCAAATTGCCGCAGCCGGGGATGATCCCGCTCGAAGACGTCTATTTTCAGCTCGTCGACCTGCCCCCCATTTCCAGCGACTACATCGAAGGCTGGATCGTGAATTCGCTGCAACCGGCGGACGGTGTGCTGCTGGTCGTCGACCTCAACGACCCGGCCTGTGCGGAGCACATTCAGGCAATCCTTCAGCAGCTCACGGAGCGCAAGATCGACCTGCACGGCTACTGGCCGGGCCTCAAGGGACCGAAACCTGAACCAGCGCCCGCGTTTGATGCGGACGGCGAAGAGATCATCGGCGACCCGTTTCGGATCTCGCTGCCCGCGATCCTCGTGGGCAACAAAAGCGACCTCGTCGCCGATCCGACAGCGGAACTGCAGGTGCTGACTGAACTGCTCAAACTCGATTTCCCGACCATGCAGCTGTCAGCACTCACGGGTGCCGGCTGCGAGGCCGTGGCCCCGCTGCTGTTCAAGGCGTTGCAGATAGTTCGCGTGTACACGAAGCAGCCGGGCAAGCCGGCAGACACGAGCCGTCCCTTTACGCTCCGGCGCGGGCAAACGGTTCTCGACGTGGCCCACCAGGTGCACAAGGACATTGCATCGAGCCTGCGCTACGGCAAAATCTGGGGTACAGAGGCCTACGCCGGCCAGCAGGTCGGGCCCGAGCACGCACTCGCCGACAAGGACATCATCGAACTGCACATGAAGTAGGAGCGCCTTCAGGCACGACCTCAGGCTGCGGACTGCGGCCGGGAGAATGCCGGCAGGCGATGCCGACCGGTTGCCGTTAGCGGATCATCCGGCGCATGGCCTTCCCAGAGCTGGGCACGCCGGTGCGCAAAGGGCGACGAAGCCAGCGCTTCCAGGGTCGTCGACGGGGCAAAAAGGAAGCCCTGCCCCGCTACGCAACCCAGTGCCAGCAGGGCTGCTACCTGATCTTCCTGTTCGATCCCCTCGGCCACGGTCTCCAGGCCCAGCGTCTCGCCAAGCATCACGACAGCGCGGGCCAGTTCCGGACCATCGCCAGTCTCGGTGAGCCGGCTGACAAACGAGCGATCGATTTTCAGGATATCGATCGGGAACCGGTGGAGGTACGAAAGCGACGAGTAGCCCGTCCCGAAGTCATCAATCGCCAGGCGCACGCCCAGTGACTTGAGCTCCTGCAGCCGGGCCAGATTGTCCTCAGTATTGTGCATGATCGTGCTTTCAGTCAGTTCGATCACGAGATTTCCGGGTTCTAGACCAGAGCATTTCAGAGCGCGGGCCACATCGGTAACCAGGTCTGCGTGCTGAAGGTGCCGTCCGGAAATATTCACGGCCACACGCAGCCCGGCGCCGCCGGCGATGGACGCCCGCCACTGACGCGCCAGGGTACAGGCCTCGACCAGCACCCAGCGCCCCAGCTCGATGACCAGTCCCGAATCCTCCGCAATGCTAATGAACCGGCCTGGCAGCAGGACACCGTGCTCCGGGTGACGCCAGCGCACCAGCGCCTCAACGCCCAGCAAGCCGCGAGTGCGGAGGTCTATCACGGGCTGGAATTCCAGGAAGAACTCTTCCCGCGCCAGCCCGCGACCGATGTCTTCCTCGATCCGCAGTCGTTCACGGAGCACCTCCTGCATGTGAGGCTGGAAGACGACATGGTGTCCCTTCCCTCCTGCCTTGGCGCTGTACATCGCGATATCAGCATTGCGAAGCAGCTCTTCGGTAGTGTCTTCCGGCCGGGAAAAGGTCACGCCGATGCTGGTAGCGAGGCGGACCTCGGCCCCGTCGAGCAGCAACGGCTCGGCAAACGATTCCGCAATGCTGACTGCCACTCGCTCGACGTCTGTGGCATCGGTGACACCCTCGAGCAGGATGGCAAACTCGTCGCCGCCGAGGCGCGCCACAGTGTCGGCAGACCGGGTGCGCTGTACGAGGCGCTGGGCAGCAGCCTGCAGCAGGCGATCACCGGCGTCATGGCCGAGGGAATCGTTCACGTTCTTGAAGTCGTCGAGATCGAGAAACATTACGGCGATCTGCTGCTGGGTCCGTTGTGCAAGGGTCAGGGCATGGTCCACGCGATTGCGAAACAGGCTGCGGTTGGCAAGTAACGTCAGCGGATCATGGAATGCCAGCTGCCGCAGCTGTTCCTCAAGGACCTTGCGCTCGCTGACGTCCCGGAAGTTGAGGGCCAGTCCAGCGATGGCTGGATCGTGCAGCAGGTTGCTGCCGACGCTTTCCAGCGTGAAGCGTTTCGCGCCGCTGGAAACCTGAACCTCCACCGGTCCGACGGCCCTACCCCGGCTCGCCGCTACCTCTGCGAGAAAGCCAGCCAGCCGATCCCGGTCTACATCCACCCACAGGTCAAGCAGGTTGCGCCCGACCAGATCATCGGGCCGGAAGGCAAACGTGCGTTCCGCCGCTGGCGAGGCAAAGCGCAGGCGTCCGTCGATATCGACGATAACGATCACGTCGGAGGAGTTGCGGATGAGGGATGCGTACCGGGCTTCAACCAGACCGGCCGCCCGCTGTTCACGCAGCAGCGCATCGTCGCGGAAAATGACGCCCTGGCGCACCATCAGGAGCATGGTCAGGACAAAGATGATCATCGTCATGATCGTGGCGGGGTCACTCACATCACCGCGAGTAAAGTAGACCAGCACCAGGAACGACACGAGCATGGCTACGTAGGGCAGTCCCTGGACCAGCACATTGTCCAGTGTGTCGGCCGATCTGGTGTCCCGCGCAGGGCCACGCAACTGCTCCCTGGCTGCAGCACCGAGGACGATGTAGCAGGAGAGATAGACGGCGTCGGAGAGGCCTCCTGGCAGGTAGCTGCCCGTCACTTTCGACAGCGCCCAGACAATATCGGCAACGAACATGGTCGCGAAACCAAGCGTGAGCAACACGAGCGTACGACGTCGGAGCGGCCCGCCACCGCCCGCGATCAGAAGCATGCCGAAGGCCATCACCATCAGGCAGTTAAGCCCGATGTAGGTCTGCGTGAGAGCGTACTTCAGGACATCGGTCTCGCCCCCGGCCGCGGCCGGCCTGATCACGAAAAACCAGAAGAACGCGCCAAAGCCCAGCACCAGAATGGTCCCGTCGAGGGTGAGGCGGCCCCAGGGAACGCGCAGCGAGGCGGCACGAATCACCGTGAGTACGGCTGCAAAGACCAGCGGGTAGAACGCCAGGAAGAACACGTCGCCCACCGAAGGGAACGGATCGCGATCGAAGAGCCAGTACGTGGAGTTCAGCAGGTTCCCGACGCAATAGACCCCAAGCGCGGTGGCCAGTAACCACCAGGTTCGTCGCACTGAGGCGTCTTCGGCGCTCCGCGCGGCGGCCGCGCAGAGGACCACCGTCGCGACGCAGGCCAGTGAATCAGAGTAGAGGTTGAAGACCTCCAGGGCCCGGCCACCGTCCGCGTCAATGACGGTCAGGAGAATGGCGAGCAGCACGTAGACAGCCAGCGCCACAGCAAGCCAGCCCGTCCAGGTCGCGACGAAGGGCTGGCGCACGCTTGATTCGGTCTCCGCAAACCCTGACGGCATCTCGACTTGCGCTCACAATCGGCGGACAAGACCGCAACCCACCTACAGGAAGTCGGCCCGGAACCGTCAGACTTGAGCAGAGGCGGGCAAAACGCTGCGAACTGCGTCACGCCACACGCTACAGGCCTGTTGGTATCAAGAGTGCCGGGCGAATTGTCTCGGCCTGTTCGCCCGAAAGGAGCAGCAACTGGCTCGCCTCGACCAGGTTACGAGCGCCGCCAACCGGTCCGTCGGTGACCCCATGCGCCTGGACGTTGACGAGCAGCAGAATCTCTCCAGGCGCGCGCCCCAGTAGTTGCGTCACGTCAACGATCCCGGACGATTCCCAGGCGCCGACCTCGCCGGCCTTGCTGTCGGAGCTACCGTTGGGCACGGCGCGACGGTCGATGATGGCAATCCGGCCGGGTGACAAACCACCCGCAGGATCCAGAGACCAGACAGACGCTTCGCGCCCTGAAACAGCGCCAAACCTGGCGCGCTTCGTGGCCCGGTCTTCCTGCACGTAGATCAGACCATTGCTTGCCCACACCAGGTTGTCCGGACTGCGCAGGCCGCGGTCACCTGTATCGTCGCTGTCGTAGAACAGCCGGACCCGCGCCTGCGCCGCGAGGCTGCCAGCAGGGTCCGGGCCGAACCGGATATCAATCAGGTAGACGTTACCCCAGTCGTCAGCCGGATACTGGCCACCGTGTCCGGTGGAAGTGAACACTACCTGCGTGCCGTTGCGGGGATTCGTATGCAGGTCCTCCGGCCGCGAGAACATGAAAGCACCCAGCGCCTCGGCATGCCGCCTCAGTTCCGGATCGTTGAAATAGCCGGCGTCATCGGTCTCATGGCCGGGCTTGCCGTCCGTGGTCCGCGTCGCCAGGGGCACAAACCGACCCATCCGCTCCGTGCCGGAGCCGAACCACTGGTGGGGAGTCCGGTCTCCGTTGGCCGCCACCCAGACGTGCAGCTGCCCGCGAGCCAGACCATTGCGCTCAACAAAGGTGCCACCCGGGATCTTCCGGCCGATCCACAGGTAGAGCGGTGCGCGACCGAACTCGAGGTCGTCGCCCAACAAAAGCGCCACGTGGCCATCAGGCCGGGAGCCGTCCGGTGTACTCAGGGCTGTGCTGTTCTCCCAGGAGCCGCGGCCCAGCTCCGGCAGCGCCCACAGCGTCTGCGCATCGACATCCAGTGCGTAGATCGTGCCGCCGTGCGGATGTCCTTCCGTCCGGGTCACTTCCTCGTGGGCCATGACGAGGCGATCTGCAAAGCCGTACTCGCCGGCAGACCAGCCCGACGCCGAGCAGAAGGACTCCAGGCCAGCAGTGCCGCGGCCCTTAGTCTCGCTGAGCTGGGCCGGGTCCACCACGATCCGGCCGGCGCGGTCGCGGACTTCCCGATAGGCGAGGCTGGCCGACGTGATCTGTCGGGTCCGGCGGTCCATCCGGAAGCGGGTGATGCGGGATCCGGTGAGTGCCGTGCCGTTGGCCAGGCGATAGCTCCGACCCTCGCTGGCCTCGAGCTCGTGAGTCACGAACAGGTCCATGGACCCCGGGTCTTTGGCCGGGAAGGCCACCATGCCGTCCAGCACACCGGGGGGACGGTAGTCGCCTACCGTTTCGCCCGTAGCGAAGAGCACGTACGACGAAAACCCGGCGCCGGCTACGGGGACGAGCATGGGCCTCGGAGCCGCTGAAACACCGGCGGCACCGCCCCCGCCGTTGCAACCTCCCAAGACCAGACCGGCGGCAAGCAGAGCACTGACGGCCCATCCGCAAATATCCATCTGTATCGGAACTTTCAAATCGCGTTACCAACGCCGGCACGGCAAAGGATGCCCGAGTTTACGCCGCGTTTGTTTGTCTCCGCGGGCCGCTACACTACTTCACCCTTTGCCCCCGGCCCCCGCTGTTCATGCGCATTCTGCTCGCTCCGATGGAGGGCCTCCTCGACCACCTCCTGCGCGACACGCTGACGCGCCTGGACAGTGCCGCGGACGTCGGCAGCGGCATCGATGCCTGCGTTACCGAATTCATTCGCATTACCAACACATTGCTACCTGCCCACAGGCTCTATCGCGTCGTTCCGGAGCTCCGGCACGGGGGGCGCACGCCGTCAGGCGTACCGGTGCGCGTGCAACTGCTGGGTTCAGATCCGGGGTGCCTGGCGGAAAACGCCGCCCACTTAGCGACACTCGGCGCGTTAGGCGTCGACCTCAACTTTGGCTGCCCGACCAAGCTCGTCAATCGCCACGGCGGGGGCGCGGCGCTGCTCCGGGACCCCGACCTGATGCGGAACATCGTCCGGGCCGTGCGCCAGGCCGTGCCCGCCGGGATACCCGTTACCGCAAAAATGCGCCTGGGCTACGACACACCTGACCGGGCGCTGGAGTGTGCCGCGGCACTGGTCGATGGCGGCGCTGCCGAAATCGTCGTGCACGCCCGTACCCGGACGGACGGCTACCGGCCGCCGGCGTACTGGGAGTGGATTGCCAGGATTCGCGAGCACGTGGCCATTCCCGTCATAGCCAATGGCGAAATCTGGAACGTCGACGATGCGCGTCGCTGCCGCGCGATCTCCGGCTGCGACGACCTGATGCTGGGCCGCGGTGTGGTGGCCAATCCGGCGTTGGCGCTGATGATCCGCGGTGACCGGGAGGCGGGCTTCCCGTGGCCTGAGATGTGGCAGATGCTGCGGCACTTCTGGGTCGCGATCGAGCTGCACGTCCCCACGCGCTTTCGCCACGGTCGCCTGAAGCAGTGGCTGCTGCATCTGGGCCGGCACTATCCCGAGGCGGAGGAGCCGTTCGACCGGATTCGGCGTCTCGTCAGGCCGGATGACATTGACAGGGCGCTCTTCCTGGTGCGCGACATTCGTCCCGTGAACCTCTAGGCGATTGCCGGCTGCAGGGCGCCAGCTATGACCTGGCAATCAGCGCCCCGCCATTGTGTGCGCCGTTATTCCCCGCCGCCAGCAGCGGCCCCGCAGTCGGCATCGGGACATTCGGGCGATAGCGCTGTCGCGCCAGGTTGATGATCCGGTTGAGCAGTTCGGGAAAGGCCAGGCCGGCAGCCTCGGCCGCCATGGAGAAGGATTCGCCTTCTGCGAGGACCCCATCAACCTCGACTTCGAGGACGAGGGGCTCACCAAAGGGCGAAAGGCGGATATTGACGACGGCATAGTCGCGGCACGCGCAGGCCCGAAACGCCTCGAGCGCGGCGGAGCGTACGGACTTCTCGAACTCTGGCCTGAGCACGGCAGGGCATGCCTTTCCCTGCCTGTTGGGCAGGACTTCCACCAGCGGAAGGCAATCGGCAGCAGCGTTGCCAAGGATCGCGACGTCGAATTCGCGGCCCTCCACATACGGTTCGACTACGGCGTCCTGATCATTGCTGGCGGCCACCACACGCAGTGTCGTATCCAGTTGCTCCCGGTCGCGGGCGATTCGCAGCTTGTAGTGCGTCGCTATGCGCGGCTTCACGACTACGGGGTACGTCAGCCCTCTGTACTCGTCCCTGGAGCCGCCGAAAACGCGACCATCCGGCGTTGCTATGCCAGCCACACGCAGCAGGACTTTTGTCACCACCCGGTCCATGGAAACAATCAGGCCGCGCTGTGCCGGGCCGGTGTATGGGATGCCGGACATTTCCAGCATCGCAGGGACGTGAGCGGCCGACGCGTCGCCCTGGATTCCGTGCGAAAGGTTGAGCACGATGCCACCGGGTTGCTGGTTCATTGGGTCTGGCGGCATGAAGTTACTGAGCTTGGACAGAAGTGCCATGTCGCCTTCAAAGACCTCCACCGTATGCCCGCTCTTGCGCAGGCTGTCCGCGATTCTCCGCACGGTTCGTCGTCGGTAGCCGCCACTGCTTGGCAAACCCAGCCGACCAATGACCCCGTTGTTCCGGTAGTTCCTGACGACCGCGATACGCAGGGCCGCCGTTGTCGAATGCAGCCGCGGCAAGGCAATGTCAGCAAGTCTCGCATCCCAGTCCTGGAGCAAGCGCAGGTCCAGGAATTCCGAAATCAGGATGATGCCAATTAGCTGCGTCAGGACCAGTTCCGGGAATGCGATGGCGATATCCCGCAGGAGCGGGATCTGGCTGATGACGGTCAGCACGAGAGCGATGCCAATTGTCGCCACCATGCGCGAGAGTGCGCTCAGGCCGCTTTCCTGATCCATGGTCTTCGCGATGTCCTCAGCCACGAGGCCCAGCACAATGACCGGAAAGAATGCGACTCCCCAGAGCAGGTCAGAATTCAGCACTGGGGCAACGAGAAGCACGCAGAGCAGCAACAGGACCGCTATGCTCATCAATACAGCCACGCGGGCGAAATACGTCAGCCGCATGGCAACAAGCCCCGGCCGGATGACGATCACCAGCGTCACCATCGCGGCGATGAGCAGCAGGGAGGGCAGCAGCCCGCTCTGCTGGAATCCGACCGAGATAAGGATCGATCGAAAGCCGATCAGGCGTAGCCCCAGTGTCATGCGTGCGAGGGCAATCAGGACGGCACCGGTCGGCAGAAACAGCAGGTAGAGGATACGATCGCGATCGGCTGGAGGAATACTCTGCAATGACAGTATGCGGCTGAGTTCGTGGCCGATCGACGGCAGTAGCGTGCCGCTCATGCCCGGGCTGAGGATGCCGGGCAGTGCCAGGGTGCGCAGGGCCACGCTGATCAGCGGGAGCAGAGCGAGCGCCAGCAACAGGAACAGTTCGCCCCGGGACAGGTTGCCCTTGGGCCGCAACCAGGAAGTGGTCGGGGCGGGCACGGGCATTGCTGCCATGTAGGCACGAAATTCCCCAGCCCTGTCGGCCGCTGTCCGGCGGAACTGGACCCAGCCGTGGGGCTGCATCCTATTGGGCCTTCTTGCGAATTCCAACCACGGCAGACAGGCCCGGAAACAGGCCTTCCGCCGGCTCGTCGAGTCGAATGCGGGCACTGATCAGCGGGGTGCCCCGCATTCGGTCCCCTCTGGCCTGGGGAACCGCAGAGTTGGGCAGCTCCAGGTCAGTGGACGCCCCGAGTGATTCCACGACCCCCGAGAACTCACGATCGGGATAGGAGGTGAACGTTACGACCGCCTGACTGCCAATCCGGACATCGGCCAGCTCATCTTCATCGAGCCAGGCTTCAACCCAGATCTCCTCGCCGATCCTCAGGGAAATAATCGGCTGACCGACAGTGGTAGACCCGCCCGGCTGGACGATGCGCCGCACAACGGCGCCGGTGTCCGGTGCACGAATGATCGTGCCTTCGAGATTGGCCTCGGCCGCGGAGACATCAGCCCGCAAGGCGGCAATCTCGGACTCGAGCACCGCAATCCGTTTCTCCCGGACCGTCAGCCCCTGCGCTGCCACACGGGCGAGATCTTCCCCAGCACCCGCGGCCGAGGCCTCGGCCCGCGAGGCTGAGACGAGAGCGCGGGCCGTGCGCAGCTCGTTTTCTGCGGTCCGGAGCCGTTCTGCAGGCACCAGGCCCCGGGCAACCAGGGATTTTTGCAGCTCCACCTGGCGCTGGGCCTCCTCGGCCCGACTCTCCTCGGCCTGCACTCCGGCGCGCGCAGCAGAAAGGCCTGCAGACACTTCCCTGAGGGAACCGGACAGGCGTTGCCGCTCGTTTTCAATGGCGAGGCGCTCCACTTCCAGCTTCTGAATAGCCCGTTCGAGCTGCGACTCCGCTTGCCGGGCCTTAGCCCTGAAGTTGCTGTCTTCGATACGCGCCACGACCTGACCCGCGCTGACCAGATCGCCCGCGTCCACCTCGACGCTCGCCACCACACCGTCTACGCGGGCGCCGACATCTGCGATGTGGCTCCTGACCACAGCGTCCCGCGATATCACGTGGGTTGATCGATAGTTGATCCACAGGCCCAGGGGCAGAAGGACTGCAACGAGCCCTGCCAGCAGCAGGCTGCGCGATGCGATATGCCGCCAGCGCGGCGGAGGAGGCGCTAACGCAGATTCGAAATCCGCGTCGGTGGCGCCCCGGAGAACCATTGAACCGCCCGGATCCGGCAGACGATCAGGCAAGCCGGCCGGGGGGTGCACCACCGGGAGTCCGAATATCGGACCCGGCAGCGCCGCAAACACCCGATCGGGGAGCGACCCCCGTTCCACAAAGGCGTCGAACGACTCGAAGGGTCCCGGGATCTCCCGGTAGGAAACCAGTGACTTGAGCTGGCACGCGGCAGCAGCGGCCCGCATCGCCGCGACCCAGCTACGGCCCCTTTCTGACTGAGGTGCCCCGGAAGAGCTGACCGCCTGGACGCGGCGCCGCGGCCTTCTCTCATCGCCATCCCCGACTCCTTCGAGAACCGTCATTGGCACGCGCAGGAACTGATCGGGTTTGAAATGCAGATTCGATCGCTTGGGGTCGGGCCCAATTCCCTGCGGAAAGCGTTTGTCCGGATTGGGAAAGGTATAGGTCCCCGGGGATGCAATGACGACGCCTGCCACACGCTCCGGGTGAGCCATGGCGTACCGCATCGCAAAGCGGCCGCCGGCCGCGTAGCCGAACAGATAGATCTGATTGGCCGGCGCGTTTGCCAGGGTCGCGACTTCCTCGAGAATGTCGTCCAGCGCCTCGTCTGCGCGCTTGCCCCGGTCGAGGGCGTATCGGCTCCTACCCAGCCTCTGGTAGTTCGGATACCGATTTACGGCAAAGTGCGGAGCAACCAGCGTTGCGCCGAAGCGATCACAGACATCAGTGAATGCGCTGGCTTGCGCACGGGCGTTCCGGGAGATGTCGTGCACCGCCACGAACAGGGGGCCGGCCGTTCCATCCAGGCTGGATCGATAGATGAAGTAGTCCAGTTCCGAACCGTCCTGAAGCTGCCGATGGAGGATCTGCTTCTCGACTGGCGGAGAGCTCTCATCGATATCCTCAGCGTTGAGAAGGGGGCCCTGGGAATTCAAGTCTTCACCTGCTGTCAATGCGTGCTCAAGGGCGGGGCGCCGAGGAGCGCTCGAAACACCTTGTCACCCAGGCCCCCTCGCAAGATTGAACGGCGCAGCGAGTGCCCGCAGTTTTCAACCTCCTCGTAGGCGATCTTCGACTCGAGATTATGTGCAGCTGCTGCAGCCTGCATAGCGGCGACCCAGCGGCGCCCGCGCTCCACGCGGGTTGTGCCCTGCTCCCGGTCGAGACGGTCGCTGTGTCGAAGCCCCACCTGCGAGTCGTCACTTTTCCCAACCATGACGGTCACGGGAACGTGCAGGAACTCCTCGGCATCGAACCTGACACCGGGATGCCTCCTGTTCATTCGGAGACCATACGGAAAGCGCCTCGTGGCGTCGGGAAAGGTGTACCAGCCGGCGGATGCAATGACGGCACCTGCAACGCGGTGGGGATTGGCCATCGCGTAACGGTGGGCAAACTGCGCGCCACCCGAGAAGCCGAAAAGGTAGAACCGCTCGGCGGCGGCCCCGGTGATCGCCGCCACCTCCGCAACGATCAGGTTGAGCGCCAAGTCGGCGCGTTTGCCGCGCCCCACGCGCCCAAGCCGTTGATAATCTGGATATTGCTCCACGGAAAAGATCGGCGCGACGAGGATTGCGCCATGGGCTTCCGAATTCGCTGCGAGCAGGCGCGCTTGCTCATCGGCGTTCCGCGACTGGCCATGAATGGCCACCACCAGCGGCGCATGGTCGCCACAGGAGCGCGGAACGTGGACGAAATACTCCTGGCTGGGATCCGCCAGCAGGACACGACGCTGGAGACGCTTAGGCTTCTGCGGCGCGGTCTCGTTGATCCGGGGTACTGTCGGTGCGAGCATCGGTTCCTCCATGAATTATTCTAAGTTTTCTGGCCCCGGACAAAATGCTTCGGGCGACGTGCGGCTGCTCCAGGTCCTCGCGCGTGTAAGTCCGCATACCAGTTGCCTTCGTAGCCTCAAGGCGCTGCAGCGGTGCAGCGGTCATGAGCCCGCCGAGCCCGGCGATCGCAAGCTTTCGCTGGGTGAGCCAGTTGCAGCCGGCAACCGCACCCATCGCATCGCCAGCGGCGAAGAAAACACCCGAAACGATTGACCGAAAGACCGGAGACTCGATCAACGCGGCTGTTTCAACCTGCAGGATTCCGTCGGCGATCTCGAGCACGATGGCATCAACGCCTGCTCTGTCCAGATGCGCCACGAGGGTGATCAGAATTCGTTCCAGATCAGGCAATGCCAGGAGATACGTCGACACGGCGCCCGCGTCCGTGAAGTCCAGAACTGGATCCGCGCCAGCATCCATCAACAGAAAAGTATCTCCGCCCGCACCCGTGCCCGTGATCTTCGCGTAGCCGGCACGCAGGCCGGCACGAACCATTCCGCGGATCAGAAATGCTGCCGAAGAGGTCTTGCCAGAGTCCATGGCCGTGCCGACGACCGCAATCGTCGTCGGATGCGGCGCAACCAGCGTCTCGATGGGTTCAATAGCATAATCCCGCAGGTTCGCGGGCTCGCCGTCTGCCCGGAGCAGCAGTCCAATCGGGGTAATCAGCGTTGGCCCCCTGCCATCGATCTGGGCGTGCCAGGAGACTGCCTTCGAGGCCACGCCGCCGCCAGCTACCAGATGGCAGGGCCCGAGGGTTTTCGGTATCACGGCCTCGAACTGATTGGGTGCGTACCGGTTGCCATAGGCAACGACGATCTCGTCGCCGGGAAAGAGAGTCTTCTTGCGACCGTTGCATAACTGAAGCCCGCGATGGAAGCCAAGGGCGTCAATCCTGGCCAGCACGAGGTCTCCCGGCCGCGGCGGCGTGGCCTGGTGGCTGATCCTGAATGGGTGTTCGCGCGGCACGCGCCGGGTGGTAAAGGCCCAGGACGCCCGCTGCAGCCGGTCGGCAACCACTCGGGGCTGTTCGCGGGGGAGTGCTGTAATGTTATCCGGAGGCTGGCCGGTGCTCATGGGAAAGGAAATCCATCCGTTGTTGTACTTGTTATCGCGCGCTCGGACAGCCTTACCGCGGTCAGCTCGACGGAAAGGCTGCGTCCGGCACGGCGGCAAACCAAGCCTAAGCGGCCAGTCTCACCATTGTATTATTTTGGGCAACTATTCCCAATAGCGAGCACCGACAAGATGACAGCTCCGCGTGCAGTTGCTGTACCCATTAAACATAATTACCACGCAAGTATTCAGGCCAGCGATGAGAGTCATTCGAGCTAGTTGCCAGCCTCGAAGTGTCGGCCGGTTGCGCACAGGAACGCACACGACCGGCATCCGCCTGTTGCTGGCCGTCATCGCGCTGTCGCTGGCCGGTCCTGCCTGGGCCCGAAGCAAGTCGTGTACCACGGCAACCCGCTGCCGTGACGCACTAATCCTCAGCACTGGCGGAAGCATCCCTTACTACGCGTCGCTGCCCCTGGTCCGGAACGATCTGATCCATCGGGCCGTGCTCGTCGTACACGGCAACCAGCGGGATGCGGGCCGCTACTATGACCGCGCTGTCGCCGCCACCATAGCCGCTCAGCGATTTCGTGATGTGCTCGTGCTGGCGCCCAACTTCCGCACTCTCGAAGACCACCCGGCGCCAGGTGAACACTATTGGAGTTCCCAGGGCTGGAAGATTGGAGACAAGTCGCGGGATCCGGGACGGATCAGCTCATTCAGGGTAATGAACGAGTTGCTGGCGATGGTGTGCTCGAAGGACCCCGAAATGTTCCCGAACCTCGACACCGTGGTCATTGTCGGCCACTCGGCAGGAGGCCAGTTCGTCAGCCGCTACGTCGCTGGCGGCGCGGGGTGCCCCAATAGTGCGGTCGAGGTGCGCTACGTCGTCATGAATCCATCCAGCTATCTGTACGTGGACGGCCGGCGCAAGTCGGCCGTCACGTGGCGATTCGAGAGCGGCTCTCCAGGCTGCCAGCACTACGATGAGTACAAATACGGGCTGAATGACCTCAACTCGCACATGCGACACGTGGGCGTGGCGCGGCTTCGAACCCAGTTGTTCACGCGCCGCACCTACTATCTCGCCGGCACGAAGGATGTCGGCACCGGTGGCAGCCTGGACACCCGTTGCGAGGCGAACCTGCAGGGCCCGAATCGCCTTGCTCGCTTCGAGAACTATCGGGAATACACGCGCCTCTTCGGGGACTGGACCGGCGCCGTATTTGTTTCGGTTCCCGGAGTCGGGCACGAGGGCGGCAAGATGCTGGCGAGCGACAGCGTACGCCGGATCATGTTTCGCTGACCGGGCGGCTTTCGATCTTGGCCTTCAGAAAGCTGGCAAGGTGTGTCACGTGCGGAAGGACCCACCGTTGATAGTTGGCCTCGTCACCGGCCGTCCACGCAAACAGCTTGGTCTCGGATCCGAACCCTGCCACGCCTGGCTTGGCGTTGATCTCGACCAGATGCAGCCTCCGCTCCCGATCGAGAATAAAATCGAGACCAATCTCAATCAGAGCGGCGGGATAGAGCGCTTCGAGATGCCGGGCGACGCCGTGAGACACCCGCCTGACCTCTTCCTCCAGGGCCCGTTTTCCCTGGTCCCCGAAAAGGTTCGACAGGACAGACTCGGTTACCTGAATCGAGCCACCCTGAAAAATATTCGTAAGATCGCTGCCCCGGGGACCAAGCCGCGTCTCGAATATTGAGTACCACTGGCTTCCGTCGTTGACCATGACGACCCGGATGTCAAACACGGAGCCGTCGAGTCGCGACGTTTCGATACCGTCCTGGATAACATAGGAACGTCCACCGGCTGAGGCCTGCACGATACCCAGTGCGGTCTCCAGGTTCAGGTCCGACATCACGGCCTGCTTGCCCTGTTCGTAATATTTCAGCGACAGGCCGCCCGCTGCCTTTCTGAGCACGAAGATTCTGTTACCACGATTTCCCGATCTCGGCTTGATGAATACGAGTTCAGCGCGCTCCAGGAACGACTGGACTTGCACCGATGAGCCGACAAAGTCTTCGGTATGGGGATGCAGGCCGGGCGCATAGTTCTCGACGACTTCATAGGCTTTGCGCTTGTTGGAAACCAGTTCCGAAAACGCATAGGGCACATAGATTGCAATCTGATTCTCGCTCGTCAAGCGTTTGAAATGATTGTAGCCAATGCCCTGCTTGAGCAACCTGCGGGTACCGTAGGTCCAGTTGGCATTCACCCTCGGAAGTGGTTTGGCCGCAGCGAGCAAGTCGTCACCGTCAATGGTGTAGCCCGTCGTCTCGGTCAGTGACGTGACCCCAAGGGGAGAATAGAGGAACAGCGCGATGCCCGACGGCCTGAGCATGCGGTCAATCAGGAACGCTCGGTTGATCAGCGAGGGACTCAGTTCCTCTTTGGGATCAATCGTGGTCGAGCAGTTGCAGAGCAGTCCGATGTATTGCATGTCTCGGCTCTGGAGGCCGGTGGATCGAACGCGTCACTTTATAGTACGCAGGGCACTCAGTGCGACCGTACGGCTGCGCTCGACGACATAATGCCGGCACGATTCTCCGCTGCGGGAGGCGGCACCGGACACTCAATGTGCGGTAAGGTAGTGGCAACTTGAAGCAGGAGCATAGCCAAATTGATGTCCGCGCAAAATCGATCTCATTGACCGCACGGGTGACCAGCTCCGATCCCCGTCTGAGCATTGTGTTCGCCGGGGACACCAGCTTTGGAGAAAATTATCAGGAAGACCGCGAGCACCGAGGCAAGGACAACGTTCTCAAGTCAAAGGGATATGACTACACCCTTGCCAAGTTCGAGTCGACACTGGCCGGGGCTGACTTGACGATCGTAAATCTGGAGACTCCGGTTACTGACCTCAGGAAATCGCCGTTCGAGGGACGAAAGTCATACATTCACTACGCGGACGTGAAGCAGACGCCCGACCGCCTGTTGAAGCACAACATTCGTGCGGTCTCGCTGGCCAACAACCATTCGTTTGACTTCGGCGCCGAGGGCTTCAAGCAGACGCTTCGCGTCCTGGACAAGAAGGGCATTGTCTGCTTTGGTGCCGGAAGCGACAGAACAGCCGCAACCGAACCACTCCTGGTAACGGCTGCGATAGGCAATTCGCAACTTCACCTGGCCGTATTTGCGGCTTATGGGGCCCGCACGAAGGCCATGGCGAGCTATGACTGTGCAGCCCGCGCAGACCGAGGCGGGCTGGCGGCCCTCAGTCCTCGCCGGATTCGCGACCGGATCCGCACGTTGAAGGCCGCAGACCCTGCGCTGATTGCCATCGCTTTTCCCCATTGGGGATCAAACTACGCCTGGCGGTCGGAACGCCAGAGTCGCCTCGCGGACGAGCTCCTGGATGCGGGTATTGACCTGATTCTTGGCCATGGCGCCCACATGCTTCAGGAAGTCGAGTGGCGCGACGGTCGCTGGGTGGTGTTCAGCCTCGGCAACTTCGTGTTCAACTCGCCGGGAAGGTACAAGACGCTGAATGCTCCGCCCTTCAGCTTCCTTGCAAAGCTCGTGGCGGAGCCCGATCAAGGGTGCCTGGCGTTGTTCGTGAGGCTCTACCCGATCGTCACTGACAACAAGCGAACCGACTACCAGACACGCTTCGTGACTGACAGCGAATACCTGCAGGTTCGCGAGCTTCTTGATGAAAGATCGGCCAATCCTGGCCCAATGCGCTTCGGTAGCGACGATACTGGTTACTATCTGGAACTCGAGATTCAGCAAAACGGGGCCAGTCCCGGCTAGCGTTTTCCGGAGCGGGGCCGCAAAGACCTGCCAAAGGTGGCGAGGCCCGCAAGAATGTCCCTGGGCTTTTCCCCAAGGCCGAGGGCCGCGACACTCGCATACGCCGCACATTCGACAGTTGCACGACGATGCAGCCCGGGGAGGCGCCCGCGCAGTCCGGCCAGGGCAATCTCCCGCCGTCGCCGGCCTGGTTCGTGCATGAAGAGCGAATCTCCCTTCAGCACCGCGCACCGCGCCACGGCGGCGCCCTCAAACACAACGCGGCAGAGCTCAGCGGCATCACACGCGCTCTCCACACCCGCAGCAAGTCCACCGGACTCTCCCACGAAGACCACGTCCCGGGTGCTGCGAGCGACCAGGCGGATCGCCTCCATTCCCTCCCCGCCCAGGTCACCCAAACCCCCGTTGACGATGACGGCAACATCCAGCGCGTCGCAGCCCAGTCCGTGGCGCAGTACGTCATCCGGCGCGATCTCAAGGACCGCCACGTCGATATCCGTATCAAGCAGGACCCTGCGTGCGGCCGCCGGTGGCGCCAGCTCCCTGCCTCTAGCAATCAGGCGACCCCCGCTGTACACGCGTCGGTCGGTCACCATACCAACATGATGGCCAGCTGCCGCCAGGATGTGCGCCAGCATTGTCGCGACGACGCTGCTGTTGCCCGCGCCCACCACAGCAACGATCGGCACGCGCGCCTTCGCACCTGGGGGAAACAGCATGTCGAGAATCGGCGTGATCACGTCCCGTGGCTTGCCAGCCGCGGGCCACAGGTGCTTGCGAATACCGGGTTGCGAGTTGATTTCGCCAATCTTCCCGCCGTTCTGCCACAACGAGGACGATATGTCCTTCGTAAGCATGTCGACTCCAGCGATATCAAGCCCGATAGCCCGTGCCGCGCGGACTGCGATCTCCTGGTTGTCGGGGTGCACGTCATCGGTCACATCGACGTCGCTGCCCCCAGCCGAAGCGTTCGATATGCGGCGCAGGTACACCACCTGGTCCTCATGGGGAATGGACAAACGGGTGTATCCGAGCTCGCCGATGAGTGCGTCAGACTGATCGTCCATGTCGATACGGGTCCAGGGCGACTTGTGCCCCGGAGCGCGTCGCGGATCGCGATTGACCTCGCTGACGAGCTCGTCGATCGTCTGCACTCCGTCACCCACGACATGGGCCGGAATTCGCCGGGTAGCTGCGCAGAACTTCCCGTTGATCACGATGATGCGGTGGTCATCACCCTCCACCAACTCCTCGACCAGCACGGACCGCGAAACCGCCCTTGCGCGCTGGTAGGCGTCCCGGACTTCCCGGCGATTCCGCATCCCGACGCTGACGCCAAGTCCCATGTTCCCGTCATTTGGCTTTACCACCACCGGGTACCCGATGCGTTTGGCCGCTTCGACCGCTTCCCGGACACGACGAACGCGCTCATAGCGCGGCGCCGGAAGGCCGTACTCGTGGAGAAAGCGCCGCGACTGGTCCTTGTTGGACGCGAGATCGTTGGCCACCACGTTCGTGAGACTGGTCTTGGTGCCGTTCACGCGCCGCTGAAACCGTCCCTGGCCCAGCACAACCGTGCGACCGACAACCCGCACTGCAGGAATGCCGAGCCTCCGGGCCGTCCTGACCAGCGTCCTGTCCTGGATGGGAAGCATGGCTCCGGCTGCAAACCTGGCAAACTTCTCGAAGCGGGCCAGGAAATCCATTTCCAGGGCACCAGCGTCGGTCGAACCAGATTCAGCAGCTGCCAGGCTCACCAGCAGGTCGCCGGCCAGACGGGCCGCCTTGCTGCAGACCTCGGCCTCTTCATAGGGCACCGTCGCATGGCCGGGATCGATGTCATTGGAGCCGGTCACCCGCACGCAGGTCAGCTCGGCCCCCACGCGATTCTGCAGTACGATGCAGACGTGCTCGAAGAGATGGCCGACTGTGGAGGTTTGATCAGTATGGTCGTTCGCGAAACACGCCGGCGCGCCGCAGGACGCTCCGTGCGTACGGAGATCCGGAAGCCGGCTGTACAGCCCGTCAAGAAAACTCGGGTCAGCGGGATTGACCAGGAGGGGCGAGAGCTCCTCCAGACTGAAACGAATGACGGGGTGCTGTGCGTAGATACTCGGACCGGGGAATACCGCCCTGGGTCTGATTTTCATCCACGCCTGCCGCGCAAGGCGACCATGCCGACGAGCGCCGTACCCAGCAGCCACAGGGCTCCCGGCGCTGGCACCGGCGCGGCAATCAGCAGCAGCTGGCCTCCCTGGATGGTCAGGTTGCTGATCGGATGGTTGGCCGTGTTGATCGAGGAGTGATCCTGATCCGACGTCAGGTAGTAACGTAGCCCGTCGTTGCGACCAAGAATGCTCGTCACATCAATGATGCCGGAAAACTCCTCGTCCTGACTGTAGGGCGACGTCGCCGGCACACCCACATTGCCAAAGCGCGCCTGGTCGTGCATGCCCAACATGAGCAGGGTTCCGGTCGCGGGATCAAAGTCGAAGATCTTCCCGTTGTGGGCGCCACCGCTCACGTCTTCCTGCAGCAGGATGTGACCGGTCAGCTGATCGACCGTAAGGTTGTCCAGCATGTTTAACTTGGTCGACCCCACTGCACCATCGATCAGGAGATCAATAGTGCCGCCGAAGTCAGGGTTCGTGATGTCGTTGAACTGCAGGCGCCACAGCCGACTCATACCGACCTGTGCACCGATCCCGTCGACCACCTGATCGACGCGATCGGTCGTGACAAAGTAGTACTGGGTGGCATCCCGTGGATTCCACGCGCCGTCTTCCGGGCGCGAGAACAGCGTGGCAGCGGTATCGCTCAGAGTAAAAGACGTCCCCGTGGTGATGTTGGTAGCGCGGGTCCCACCGTTGACGATTTCAGCCGTGCTACCGGCGACATTGATGAACTTCAGCGTGCCGTTGGTCAGACCCGCCT
Source organism: Gammaproteobacteria bacterium (assembly GCA_031395645.1). Classification (GTDB taxonomy): domain Bacteria; phylum Pseudomonadota; class Gammaproteobacteria; order Steroidobacterales; genus SHZI01. The sequence continues at coordinate 62,820 of JANNJM010000098.1, forward strand.
TATCCACTTCCGTGCCGGTGTTCGTCTTGGTGCCGACGTAGACCGCCACCGAATTGTTCATTACACCAACACCGCCATCGTTGTTGCCGATGGCTACCGTCTTGTCGCCGGTACCGGGGTTGAGCAAAATATTCTCCCAGGCACCCCAGCCAGATCCGCCACTGCCATTGGTGCTCACGTTGAACTTGCCAAGCTGATAGAGCCGGCCGGCATCTGTACCGGTCACCACGGTTGCTGTTGCCCAACCGGTGGCCCCACCTTCTTCGCCAGCCATGAAGAGCTTCTCCTGCGTCCCCAGGCCCGTCAGCGGGTTATACAGGGCGGCCTGGTTCGGCAGATCCGCGGAACAAAAGCGGTCAAGGTTCTTGGTGACCGAAGAACCCACGGTCTGGGTACTCGTGTTCCAGTCATACACGCCCGTAATCAGGTCGCCGCCGCTCAGCACCTGCAGCGAACTCTTGTCGATCACCCACGTCGACTGATAAGCGCCCGTGGCACCGTGGCTGTGCAGGTTACCCGCCCCGAAACCGGCGCTCCACTCGTGGTTCATCAGCAAGGTAAAGGTATTGTCACCGTTGTCGAACGCGCCGAGTCCGTCCGGTATGCCGCCCATGGTGTAGCCGCCGACCGAGTCACCCGACGTCAGGATGGGGGTCACGCTCACGCCAGGAGCGGTCGGGACGAAGTAGGAGGTCTGGGAAGAAAAACCGTTGGTGCTCGGCAATGCGTGGGCCGAGCCACAGGCGAGTAGTAGCAGGACAATCCCGCTGAGAGTTCGCTGCATCGTCGTTACTCCGGCGCGCTCGGGCGCGTTCTTTGTTATCTGCAACTCACCGGTAAACCGGCCAGCAACCGCTGCACAGTAGGCTCGCCCTGCCCCAAACAGCAAATCTGCTCTGGCTAAAGGTTTTATGTAAGGTCTCAACGGGGGCACTACGAACTCCTGGTCGCGCCTGAAGGCGCTCCTACGGAGCGTGACTAGGGTTTCCCGGGGCCGAAGAGGCCGTCAATGGCAGCTTTTGCCGCTGCATCAGTGGCCGCGCCTGCAGCATCGAACGCTCCGGACCGGGGCTTGAACCAGTCGCAGAAATTCGCGCGCTCCTTGTCGCGAACCTCCTCCGCATCTTCTTCCCGACACTGCTTCGGCCGGGCCCGGTCCCACGACCGGCACAGGCGGCACACGTGCAGCTGGCTGCGGCACGCGCTGCACTCCTCCGAACGACCGATGGGCAAGCGGAGCGCGGCCAGAGACGCCCCGCAACGCCAGCACTGGAGGTCGTCGCTCATCAGGCGGCAACCGCCGGCTGCGCCTCACCGAACTGCAGCTCTGCGAGGCGCGCGTAGAGCGGGTCACGACGCACCAGCTCATCGTGCCGGCCGATGTCAACGATACGGCCCTCGCTGATCACCACGATGCGATCGGCCTGCAGTACGGTAGCCAGCCGATGGGCAATCACGATGGTCGTACGGTCTTTCTCGAGAAACTCAAGTGCTTCCTGCACCAGGCGTTCGTTCTCGGCATCGAGCGAGCTCGTCGCCTCGTCTAGCAGCAGAATCGGCGGATCCTTGAGAATCGCCCGGGCAATGGCAATGCGCTGGCGCTGACCGCCGGACAGCCTCGCGCCACGTTCACCGAGGAAGGTGTCGTAGCCCTGGGGCAGCGCACGGATGAAATCGTCTGCCGCAGCGGCCCGGGCAGCGGCTTCGATCTCGGCGTCCGTCGCCTCAGGCCGTCCGAAGCGGATGTTCTCCCGGGCCGTCGCGCCGAATATCACCGACTCCTGCGGCACGATACCGATCCGTGCCCTGACGTCCTCGGGGTTCGCCAGCGCGATATCCACGCCGTCCACCAGGATGCGGCCGGCCGAGAGGTCGTAGAACCGCAGCAGCAGCTGGAAGGTCGTAGTCTTGCCGGCGCCCGAAGGGCCGACGAAGGCCACCCGCTCGCCAGGCGCTACAGTGAGGGAAAAATCGTGGAGCGCCTGGACACCCGGCCGGGACGGATAGCTGAAGCAGGCGTTCTCGAAGCGGATGCTGCCCTCGCGCCGGGAAGGCATCGGCACAGGGTGTTTCGGTACGCTGATCTTCGGCTCGGCCTTCAGCAGTTCCATCAGTCGCTCCATGGCCCCCGCGGCGCGCTGCACCTCGCCCCAGACTTCGGTCAGCGACGCCGCCGAGGCCGCGACGAACATGGCGTAGAGCAGGAACTGGCCGAGCTGGCCGCCTGAGATCTCGCCGTTCAGGACCGCGTGGGCACCAATCCACAAGACGAACGTGATGGCACCGAACAACGCCAGTACGGACACTGCCGTCAGCAGTGCCCCGGCCCTGGCCCGCAGGATGGCTGCTGCGAAGCTGGCCTGGACCGCGGCACCAAAGCGGCTGCCCTGGAACTCCTCCATCGTGAAGGCCTGCACCGTCTGGATCGCATTCAGGGTTTCCCCGGCCATGCCGCTTGAATCAGCGACGCGGTCCTGAGCAGTTCGGGACAGGCCGCGCACCCGGCGCCCCATGACGATGAGTGGCACGACCACCGCCGGCACCATCAGCAGGATCATGCCCATCAGCCGCGGACTCGTGATGGCCAGCATCGCCACGGACCCCGTGAGCTGGATGATATTGCGCAGGGCGATGGCGATGCCCGTACCGGCAATCGACTGGATCAGCGTGGTGTCGGTCGTTATGCGCGACAGCACTTCGCCCGTCTGCGTAACCTCGAAAAACGTCGGGTCAAGACGCAGGATGCGCCGGTAGACCGCCTGGCGCATGTCGGCCACGACACGCTCACCGAGCCAGTTCAGCAGGTAGATCCGGGCGGCCGCAAAAGTGCCGAACAGAAAGGCGACGCCAAACAGGTACAGGAAGTAGCGGTCGATCTGGGCAGGGTCCTTGCCGGCGATGCCGAAATCAACCACATAGCGAAGCGCGACAGGCAGCCCAAGCAGCGCGCCCGCCCCGACCAGGAGTGCCACCAGCGCCAGGACCAGCATGCGCCAGTGCGGGCGGATGAACGGGACGAGGTCGCGCAGCGGCCGGAGAGACCGGCCCTTCGGCCGGTCGGGAATGTCGGCGATCGGTGGTGGCATGGGCCCGACGATTGCAGGGTTAGAATGGCGACCAGTCTAGCGCAGGAGACGACGTGATGGCCGGAGACCAGATCAGTGCACCCACTACCGGCGAACCAGGGTTTACCGTAACGAGCTTCTTCCTGCGGCTGCTCCTGGCCCTCACGGTGGTGCTACTGACCTTCAATCCCAGCGGCTTTTCCTTCTTTCACTGGGCGCGGGATGCTTTCCTCGCCAGCAGTCTGGGACCGCTGCACGTACTCGCCGGCATTGCGCTGTTGATCGGGTGGGTGCTGTTCGTACAGGCCACCCGGCAATCGCTGGGACTGTTCGGCATCCTGCTGGTCGGCAGCCTGTTTGCGGTGCTCGTCTGGATGCTGTTCTTTTATGACGTGGTCAACGCCAGCTCCAGTGCCGCCCTCACCTGGATCGTCCTGATCGGGGTCGCTGTGATCCTGACGGTCGGCATGTCCTGGGCGCATCTGCGGCGCCGGCTATCGGGACAGGCCACGGTCGATGAAGTCAGTAACTAGCCAATTAACCGTTTCTTCGTGTGCTGTACTGATGGGTGGTTGGTTCTGGCTTCTGACCCTCGGGCTCTTCCTGGTCCTTATTGGACTCTACCTGCACTGGAGCGTGGTGCTGCTCGGCGCCCTGCTGCCGTTCGTACCCGTCGTGGCTGAATGGCTACGGCGCCGAAGGCGTTAGGGGTTCACCGCCGGCATATGCATGCAACCAAACTGACTATCCGGGTACCCTCAGCGTGGCTAAGCTATAGGTTGCGGCACTACAACTGATGCCAATCTGTACCCATGGACGCGACAGGACAAATGGTTCTGGCCAACCGGCTGACGGATGGCCACACGGTGTTCCTCACCGCTGATGGCGGCTGGGTCGAGGACATCGCCAGTGGTGCCCTGACCGGCAACCAGGATGCCGCGCAGCAACTACTCGCCGCCGCCCAGTTGGCTGAGGCCCGTAACACAGTGGTCGAACCCTACCTCATTGCGATCCGGATGGAGTCCGGGCTGCGCGTGCCCGTGTCTTATCGGGAAGCGATCAGGGCCGCCGGACCGACGGTCCGCACGGACCTCGCGGACTGAAAACTGATGTATCGCTACGACGAATTCGACCACACGCTGGTTGCCGAGCGTATCGCCACCTTCAGGCGGCAGGTACAGCGACGTCTCAGCGGCGACCTCACCGAGGACCAGTTCAAGCCCCTGCGTCTCATGAACGGCCTCTACCTGCAGCTGCACGCCTACATGCTGCGCGTAAACATTCCCTACGGTTGCCTCTCCTCCCGGCAGCTGCGCCAGCTGGCCTGCATCGCCCGGCGCTACGACCGGAACTTCGGCCACTTCACCACGCGACAAAACATCCAGTACAACTGGATCAAGCTGGACGAGACGCCAGACGTACTTGCAGCGCTCGCCGAGGTGGAAATGAATGCCATGCAGTCCTCCGGCAACTGCGTGCGCAACATCACGGCCGACCAGTTCGCGGGCCGGGCCCGGGATGAAATTGAGGACCCGCGACCCTGGTGCGAGCTGATCCGCCAGTGGTCCATCCTGCATCCGGAATTTTCCTACCTGCCCCGGAAGTTCAAGATCGCTGTGTCGGGTGACCCGAGCGACCGGGCAGCAGTAAAGCTGCATGACGTGGGGCTGTACCTGCGGCGCAATGCAGCCGGCGTGATCGGCTTTGAAGTGATCGTGGGCGGCGGGCAGGGACGCCTGCCCTATGTCGGCCACACCATCCGTGGATGGCTGGCGAAAGACGACCTGCTGTCCTACCTGGAGGCGATCCTGCGCATCTACAACCTGGGTGGCCGCCGGGACAACCCCCAAAAGGCCCGCATCAAGGTGCAGGTGAATGCACTGGGCCCGGATGAGTTCCGCCGCCTCGTTGATGAAGAGTGGGAGCAGATCCGGTTCAGCCCGCAACTTGCGGTGCCCCGCGCCGAAATCGAGCGGATCACGACCTACTTTGCCGACCCGGCGTGGGAGCAACTCGCCGATGACACGGCGACAGTGGCGGGCCAGCGCAAGGCCGACGCTGCCTTCGACGCCTGGCATACGGCCAATGTGGTGGCGCACCGCGTCCCGGGCTACGCCATCGTCAATCTGTCGTTGAAGGCACCGGGCATCGCGCCGGGTGACCTCACTGCCAGTCAGATGGACACCGTGGCCGAACTGGCTGACCGCTTCAGTCTTGGTGAATTGCGCGTGTCGCATCGGCAGAACCTGGTTTTTCCGGATGTCCGGCAGAGCCACCTGCGTGCACTCTGGCAGGAATTGCAGGCTCTTGCCCTGGCTACGCCAAACATCGGCACGCTGACGGACATCATTGCGTGCCCCGGTCTCGATTTCTGCGCCCTTGCGAACGCGCGCGCCATTCCCGTTGCGCAGGACATCGGCCGGCACTTCAGCGACACCGCCGCGCTTCGGGACATCGGCGAGCTCACCATCAATATCTCGGGCTGCATGAACGCCTGCGGTCACCACCACGTCGGACACATCGGCATTCTCGGCGTCGAGAAAAACGGTCAGGAGTTCTACCAGCTGACCCTCGGTGGGTCCTCCGCCGAGGACGCCTCGCTTGGCGATCGGCTGGGACGCAGTATCCCCGCCACGGAAGTGCCGGTCGCGATCGAGGCCATTGTCGATCGCTACAAGTCGCTGCGCCAGGCCAACGAACGCTTCCTGGATACGTACCGGCGAGTTGGGATGGAGCCGTTCAAGGAAGCCGTGTATGGCGACCGGGACGAGCGCCGGCCGTCGTCAGTGCAATGAGCCTGATTCGTGATGGCCGGCTCGTGCCGGACCGGTTTAGCGATGCGTCAGGCCTCGGTGACCTGCCGGCTGGTGTTCCCGTCATCGTGAGTCTCGATCAGTGGCGGACGCAGCGGGCTACCCTGCTCGCCGCGGGTCAGCCACTTGGCCTGCGGCTCAAGAGCGATCAGCCGCCGGCGCTCGTTGCCGCCGATCTCCAGCACTTCACGGTCATCGCACTGGAATTTCCAAAATATCGCGACGGCCGCGCCTACACCCACGCCCGCATGCTGCGCGAACGCCTCGGTTTCAAGGGTGAGGTGCGCGCCGTGGGCGACGTGCTGCAGGAGCAGCTCCACTTCATGCAGCGCTGCGGCTTCGATGCCTTCGAGGTCGCCGGGCCGGACCCCGAGCAAGCCTGGCGCGCGATCGCCGGCGACCACACCGTCTGGTACCAGGAGACTGGCGACGGTCGACCAAGGGCACTGACTCGTCGTCACAAACCGTAGGAGCGGCTTCAGCCGCGACC
>JANNJM010000007.1:0-15461 GCA_031395645.1 Gammaproteobacteria bacterium
TGCGGTTCGAGGCGGACGCGATCCTGACGGCCTGCCGGTCAGCCTGGCCGGCGGCAACTCGCGTGCGGTTCAGGGTCGGTGCTGTAGGAGCGCCGTGAGGCGGGAAATGGGGACATGCCTAATTTCCCCTTTGGAAATTAGGCATGTCCCCATTTCCCGCCTCACGGCGCTCCTACCCTGAACCGCACGCGAGTTGCCGCCGGCCAGGCTGACCGGCAGGCCGTCAGGATCGCGTCCGCCTCGAACCGCAACCGCGCCGCCCACTCCGCGCTCGCAGCCGTCACCACGAGGGTGCCATCCGGACGCAGATTGCAGGCCGTGATGGCCGTCCCCAGTGCGGCCGGCAGGTGCCCCCGTACGCAATCTGCCAGGTCGAGGCGGCTGCTTGCCGCCTGGGCCAGGCCCCCCAGAGGGCCTCCGGCCGCTATCAGTTCGGCCAGCCCGCGTGGGCCATTTCCTGGTGGATTGCTCATCGGGTTGGCTGGCGTGTGAACCGTGCCTTGCTTTCGGGAAAACCTGTCGGGCATAGTCTAGACGCAGGCCGCTGGGCTGTCCGGTCCAACCACCAGCCGTCGCCGGGAATCCTGGCAGACGACGTTCAAGAACAGGGACCGGTACGCACAGGGCAGTGTCGTTTTTTTGGGCCATCTGAGATGGACACGAATCGCTACTCAAGCCAACTGAGGCCCGCCGCCCTGGGGGTCTGCGCCGCCTTGTTGCTGGGTGGGGCCGGATTCGGGCTGGGTTGTCTCTACGGGCAGGTATTCCCAGCCCCCGTTTCCATACCGGCGTTGCCTCCCATCGCTTCGCTGGCCACACCTCCCGAGACGCTCCCGATGGGTGGACCCGAAGAATTGCTGGCCAATCCCCAGCCGGCACTGGCCAGCGTGCCCACTCCGGAGCCGCTCCGTAGGGCAGGGCAGGCGCTGGATATAGACCGGCCGGTCGTCGGTGGCTGGGTGTCCAGCCGGTTTGGCCAGCGCATGGATCCGTTCACGGGCCGTCCGGCGGTCCATCGCGGCCTCGATTTTGCCGGCGTCGATAACAGTCCGATCCTCGCCGTGGCTTCTGGCGTCGTAACGAAGGGTGGTCGAGCGCCGGGCTACGGCAATTTCATCGAGATTGACCATGGCCACGGGTGGGTGACTCGCTACGGGCACAACGCCAGCAATCTGGTCACGGCTGGCGACTATGTAAAACCTGGCCAAACCATTGCCCTCATGGGTTCGACAGGCCGGGCGACCGGCACCCACCTGCATTTTGAGGTGCTCTACCGGGGCCGCCACCAGAATCCTGCCCGCCTGCTGCCGCGGGACACCTGACGCGCGCCAAACCGCATAAAGTGCGCGAAAGCGCGCGGAATTGCCCTGCTAGAATAGTCCGTCGCGGCCGTCCGGCTGCGGAGGATATGCGCCTTGTTTAACTGGCTAACCCGGCTCTTTGGGAGCCGAAATCAGCGTTTAGTGCGCGGCTACAGTCGAGTCGTCGCGGCAGCCAACCAATTTGAAGCCGGTCTCCAGGCGCTGGACGACGCGGCCCTGCAGGCCAGGACAGCAGACTTCCGCAAGCGGCTGGCGGCCGGCACGACGCTCGACGCGCTGATTCCCGAGGCTTTCGCGGTCGTGCGGGAGGCCGCCCGGCGTACGCTCGGCCTGCGCCATTTCGACATGCAGCTCGTCGGCGGCCTGGCATTGCACGAGGGCAAGATCGCTGAGATGCGGACGGGTGAGGGCAAGACCCTGGTCGCAACACTGCCTGCCTACCTGAATGCGCTACCCGGACGGGGCGTCCATATCGTCACGGTCAACGAGTACCTGGCCCAGCGCGACGCGGACTGGATGGGCCCCGTGTATCGCTTTCTTGGCCTGGAAGTGGCGGTTATCCGCAATGGCCAGACGGGCGCCGAGAAGCGCGCCGCCTACGCGGCCGACATCACCTACGGGACCAACAACGAGTTCGGCTTCGACTACCTCCGGGACAACCTGGCATTCCGCCGCGAGGACCAGGTGCAACGCGGTCTCGCCTACGCGGTGGTGGACGAGGTTGATTCGATCCTGATCGACGAGGCCCGCACACCTCTGATTATTTCCGGCCCGGCGGATGACAGCTCCGAGCTTTACCTGCGCATCAACAAACTGGTACCGAGTCTCGTCCGGCAGGAGCGCCCTGCCACGGACGAGGACGATGGGGGTCCCGGCGACTTTTCCGTGGATGAAAAGGCGCGCCAGGTGTTCCTCACCGAGGACGGCCACCAGAAGGTCGAGGAGCTGATGGTTCGGGAGCAGCTACTGACCGAAAACGACAGCCTCTATGACGCTGCCAACATTCGCCTGATGCATCACCTGACGGCGGCACTGCGTGCCCACTCGCTGTTCCGGAAAGACGTCGAATACATCGTCCGCAACGGCGAGGTGGTCATTGTCGACGAGTTCACCGGCCGCACGATGCCGGGCCGCCGCTGGTCCGATGGACTGCACCAGGCCGTCGAGGCCAAGGAAGGCGTCCACGTCCGGGAGGAAAACCAGACGGTGGCCTCAATTACCTTTCAGAACTACTTCCGGCTCTACGACAAACTGGCCGGGATGACGGGCACGGCCGACACCGAGGCGTTCGAATTTCAGCAGATCTACGGCCTGGAAGTGGTGGTCATCCCGACGCACCGGCCCATGATCCGCAAGGACCAGGCGGATCTGGTTTACCTCACGCAGAAGGAGAAGTTCGAGGCGATCATCGAGGACATCCGGGACTGCCAGAAGCGGGACCAGCCGGTGCTGGTGGGCACCACGTCCATAGAAACCTCCGAGTTTCTCGCCGACCTCCTGCAGAAAGGGGAAGTGACGCACCAGGTGCTGAACGCCAAGCAACACGAGCGGGAGGCACACGTGGTTGCCGAAGCTGGCCGACCCGGCACCGTCACCATCGCCACGAACATGGCGGGCCGCGGTACGGACATCGTCCTGGGGGGCAACCTGGAAGCCGAGCTCTCCCAGCTTGGTCCGGAAGTGACGGATGCTGATCGCCAGGCGCACCGGGTGGTCTGGCAGGATCGGCACGATCGGGTCATCGCTGCCGGCGGGCTGCGGATCATCGGCACGGAGCGCCACGAGTCCCGCCGCATCGACAACCAGTTGCGAGGCCGTTCCGGCCGGCAGGGAGACGCTGGCTCGAGCCGCTTCTACATGTCCATCGAAGACAACCTGATGCGGATCTTCGGCGATCCGGAGCGCACCAAAGGGATGCTGCGCCGCGTGGGCATGCGGGAGGGCGAGGCTATCGAAAGCAACATGCTCACGGGGCAGATCGAACGCGCCCAGCGCAAGGTTGAGGCCCATAACTTCGATGCGCGCAAGTCGCTCCTCGAATACGACGACGTGGCCAACGACCAGCGGCGCGTCATTTACCAGCAGCGCAACCAGCTGATGCAGACCGATGATATCTCCGAGTCACTGATCGAGATCCGCGCCGAGGTGGTGAACGCCGTCATCAACGAGTTCGTTCCCCCCGAGAGCGTCGAGGAGCAGTGGGACGTGAGTGGCCTGTCTGTGGCGCTGGAGAAAGAGTTCGGCGCCTCGCTGGATGTCAAGCGCCTCCTGGACGACGAGTCCGGGCTTGATGAGGCAGGGCTCCGTGCCCGGATTCTGACAGCAGTCGAAACCCAGTATCTCAAGAAGTTCGAGGCCATCGAACCCGGCGAACTGCGCCAGCTCGAGAAGCAGCTGATGCTGCAACAGGTGGATCTGCACTGGAAAGAGCACCTGGCGGCGATGGACTATCTTCGGCAGGGCATCCACCTGCGTGGCTACGCGCAGAAGAATCCCAAGCAGGAGTACAAGCGCGAAGCCTTCGAAATGTTTGGCGCGATGCTGGATCTCGTCAAGCGCGATGTGGTCACGATCCTCGCCAAGGCCCGCATCCGGAGTCCTGATGAAGTCGCGGCTGAGGAAGAGCGCCGCCGGATGGCCGAACAACTGCAGTACCGACATGATGAAGCGCCGTCGGCCATGCTACCGGCGGGCGCCGAGCCGTCGCCGGATCCCGCGTCTGGCGCCGACACGGTCGCTGGTCCGCAGGCCGGGCCTGCGCGCCGGCCGCTGGTTGCCCGGCCACCGAGACAGGCCGCCGCCAGTCCCGCGGCACCGGTCGTCCGTGGTGAGAAGAAGGTGGGCCGCAACGAACCGTGTCCGTGCGGGTCGGGAAAGAAGTACAAGCAGTGCCACGGTCGTCTTGACTGAACCGCCTTTTATAAAAGTCGCTGCCGGCATCCTCCGGGATCTCCGTGGTCGTATTCTGATTGCGCAGCGCCCGCCCGGGGGGCACGTCGGTGGGTTCTGGGAATTCCCCGGCGGAAAACTCAAAGACCATGAGCCGCCTGCGCAGGCGCTTAAGCGTGAACTGATGGAGGAGCTGGGGGTGACAGTTGAGGCCGCAGTGCCCTTTATGACCTACCAGCACGCGTATCCCGAGCGCTTAGTCGAGCTGCACGTGTTTCTGGTTGAGCGGTACGCCGGCCTGCCCCGCGGCATCGAGGGGCAGCCGTTACGGTGGGTGTCGGTGTCGGAACTTTCGTCAGCGGGACTGCTGGAGGCCGATCGGCCGATCGGCCGATTGCCGCGGCGCTGGCCAGGGCTTAACAAATAGCCCGGCTTAGCAAATTGTGAGGCGGAACCTGACGTCCTTGGTGGCCTGCGTCGGCCGCTGCAGGGCATCCGGCCACTGCATGAAGCGGATCGTGAAGCGGTGATGACTGCCGCTGATTTCCGGGTACAGGTTTACCCCCGGCTGCAGTGACACGCGGAGCAGGCCGGCCACACCCTCGCCGATCATGCCGTGCTGGAACGTGCCATTGGTCGCCACCTGGTCGGAGCTTCGGCCGCTTTCGCGCACCAGCCACAGCAGCTCGGCAATGCTGTCGCAGAGCGGCCGCAGATTTTTCATCCAGCGTTCGATGTCGCCCACCCGCTCCTCATAGTCACGAAGCAGCCAGTGGCGGTAGTCGGGCAAATCAAACTCGCAGGTGCCGCCGGGGATCGCACTGCGGTGCTTGATGGCTGCCAGAAATTCGCTGTCGCGGATTGGCTGCATGAACTGCGGGCCGAGCGCAAAAAGTCGCTGCCTCAGATCCTGGAGATTGCGCAGTACCCGCTTCAGGCGCGTCTCGTCGATGCCCGCCACGTTCTGGTACCGGTCATACACGGCAATCTGTCGCTCGAGCTCCTTGAGAACGTCGCCCCGGACATCGCCGCGGCCGAGGATGGCGACGATGTCCTGCAGGCTTAAGATTGCCGCGCGGCTGCCCCATTCGGAGGTCTGCTCGAGATTAAAACAGAACTGCTGGTACAGGAATTCGAGACGCAGGAAGGTCCGCATCCGTTCGCTTAAGGGCTGCTCATAGAGCCCAGTGGCTGTGGAAGTCGCAGCCTGGGTAAACATGTCTGCCGTTGGAATGCTAACCATGATTCGCCGGTTTCGGGCCGGAGCCTTTGTTTTCACGGCATTCTGCACCTCCACTACCGAGAGGGCAAATGCATTTGACGGTTCGGGTTCCGGCCCCTTCAGGTCTTACCGACTGAGATCCCCGGCGCATTGCAGATAGATAGCATGGAGTTCCCGGACCCGACGCTTAAGTTCGTCACGGCTCCCTGCATTGACCACGACGTCATCGGCCCGGCTGAGACGTGTTACCCGGTCCAGCTGGGTTGACAGAATACGGTCAGCGCCGGCCTCCGATTCTCCGTCACGGACCATGAGGCGGGTCCGCTGAATAGTCTCTGAACAGTCGACGACGAGCACCCGGTCCACGCGGGTGGCCAGACCGGATTCGAGCAGCAGGGGAATGACGAGCAGCTGGTACGGTCCGCCGGAACTACGGCACAGTTCCTCCATGCGGCTCCCGATCCGGGGGTGCAGGATGGCCTCGAGTTGCAGGCGCCGCGCGGTGGTCGCGAAGGCCAGCGCCCGGAGGCGCCGGCGGTCGAGAGTGCCGTCCGGCTGGAGCACATCCGGGCCGAAGGCAGCAAGCACCGCATCGAGGCCCGGGGTTCCGGGTGCGACGACTTCCCGGGCAATCAGATCCGTGTCAATGACCGGGACGCCCAGCATGGCGAACAGGTCGGCTACGGTGCTCTTGCCGCTCGCAATGCCCCCGGTGAGCCCCACCCGATAGACCGACCAGTCGTTCAAGGGAAGACGCGCAGAAACGGCACCGCAACCAGCAGGGGCTCACCCCACGCCAGTGCCACGAAGCCAGCCCCTGCGAGGTAGGGGCCGAACGGGATGGGTTCCTTGCGGCCATGACGCCCGAGAGCAACGAGGGCAATGCCGACGACGGCGCCGGTCATGGCCGAGAGCAACAGGATCGGGAGAAACATCTGGTAGCCGAACCACGCGAGCAGTGCTGCGAACAGCTTGAAGTCACCGTAGCCCATGCCTTCCTTGCCCGTAACCAGCCGGAAGCCGTGATACACGATCCAGAGACTCAGGTAGCCGGCCAGGGCCCCAATCACCGCGTCCGAAAGGCTCCCGGCGAAGGGGCTCGAGTCCGGGTGCGGGCCAAAGAGGACGTGAAAAAGCAGGCCCGTCCAGAGCAGCGGCAGGGTGATCGAGTCGGGCAGCAGCTGATGATCGAGGTCGATCACCGTCAGCGCGATCAGGGCCCAGGTCAGCAGCAGCAGCGCCGCAACCGCGTCGGTGGTGTAGCCGAAGTGCCAGACGAGAAATCCCGATACCAGGCCCGTGCAGGCCTCGATCACCGGATACCGGACCGGGATGGCCGCGCTGCAGGCGGCGCAGCGACCGTGGAGCCAGAGCCAGCCGAGCACGGGGACGTTGTGGCGGGCCTTGATCGGCGTCCGGCAGCTCGGGCAGGCCGAACGCGGCCGGACGAGGTTGAAGGGTTCGGCGTTGGCAGATGCGTCGTCGGCCGGCCCGGAGAGCGCTGCACACTGCTGGCGCCACTCACGGTCCATCATCACGGGCAGGCGGTAGATGACGACGTTGAGAAAACTGCCGACGAGCAGTCCCAGCAGCACCGCAAACGTGAGCAGCAACAGCGGTGCGGACTGCAGCACCGCCGCGTCGATCAGACGACGGCGCCCAGCTTGAAGATCGGCAGGTACATCGCGATCACGAGTCCACCCACCAGCACGCCCAGGATGGCCATGATGAGGGGTTCGAGCAGGCTGCTCATGCTGTCCACCGCATTGTCCACGTCGGCCTCGTAGAAATCGGCCACCTTCGAGGACATTTCGTCGAGCGAGCCGGATTCCTCGCCGACGGCGATCATCTGGATCACCATGTTCGGAAAGATGCCGGTATTTTCCATCGCCCGCTGCAGTCGCTGGCCGGTGGACACCTCGTCGCGCATCGCGAGCACGGCCTTTTCATACACGATGTTGCCGGTGGCTCCGGCGACAGACTGGAGCGCCTCGACGAGCGGCACGCCGGCACTGAACATGGTGGAGAGCGTGCGGGCAAAGCGGGCCACCGCTGCCTTCTCAATGATGTTGCCGACAATCGGCAACTTCAGCATCAGGCGGTCTTCGAACTCGCGAAGTTTCTTGGACCTTTTCCGCGTGTAGATGTAAAAGCCAACGCCGCCGCCCACCACCACGGCCAGGAATATGCCCTTGGACTGCACGAATGCGGATAAATCGATCACCATCCGGGTGAAGGCGGGCAGGTCGGCACCGAAGCCCTTGAACAGCGACTCGAACTGTGGAATCACGAAGATCAGCAGGATGATCGTCACGATCACGGCGACGACCAGCACGGCGGCTGGATAAAACAGCGCCTTCTTGATCTTCTTCTTGATGTTCTCGGTCTTTTCCTTGTACGTCGCCACCTTGTCGAGCAGGGTGTCGAGAGCACCGGCCTGTTCGCCGGCGGTCACCAGATTCACGTACAGGTCGTCGAAATACAGCGGGTGGCGGCCGAGAGCCTCGGCGAGGGCCGTACCGGACTCGAGGTCGACCTTGATCCCCTGGATCAGCTTGCGCATGGCGGGGTTGTCATGGCCGTTGCCGACGATCTCGAAGCCCTGGACCAGCGGGATGCCGGCGCTGAGCATGGTGGCGAGCTGGCGACTGAAGATGGCGATGTCGTAGGGGGTGATCTTGCCGCCGCTCTTGAAGAGGGAGAATTCCTTGCTGATCCGGACGGGCACGACGCCCTGCTTGCGCAGCTGGGCGCGGACGGCGGCCTCACTGACGGCCACGGTCTGGCCGCGGACCTTCTGGCCCTTGGTGTCTGTCCCTTCCCATTTGAAAGGACTCCCACTGATGGCAACGTCGTTAGCCATGCCCGCAATCCCCAATCGCTTATCTGCTGTAGGAGCGCCTGTAGGCGCTCCTACACGCGCCCAACGTGCACAATATCAAGACTCGAGGGTAACCCGGTTGATTTCCTCAAGACTTGTGACGCCCATCTTAACTTTATGCAGTGCGGAACGCCGCAGCGTCCAGACCCCATCCTTGACCGACTGCTCCTCGATCTGCACGGCATTACCGCCGGCCAGGATGATGCGGCCGATCGCCTCTGTGACCGGCATCACCTGGTAGATACCCACCCGGCCCTTGTAGCCGTCATTGCATTGCTTGCAGCCCACCGGCCCGAAAATGCGCAGGCCACCGTGTACGTCGTCCCGGGTGAAGCCTTCCAGCACCAGGGCCTCCTCCGGGATATCGCGGAGCTCCTTGCACTGCTCGCAGAGCCGCCGCGCCAGTCGCTGGGCGATGATCAGGTGAATGGAGGTGGCGATGGCGTAGGGCTTCACGCCCATGTCCACAAGCCGGCTCAGGGTGCGGGGCGCGTCGTTGGTGTGCAACGTGGAGAGCACCAGGTGGCCCGTCTGCGCCGCCTTGATCGCGGTCTCGGCGGTCTCGAGGTCGCGGATTTCGCCGACCATGATCACGTCCGGATCCTGGCGCAGGAAGGCCTTCAGGGCAGTTGCAAAGTGCAGCCCCACCTTGGGGTTCACGTTCACCTGGTTGATGCCCGGCACGTTGATCTCGACCGGGTCTTCGCAGGTGGAGATGTTCCGGTCCTCGGTGTTCAGGATATTGATGCCGGTGTAGAGGGACACCGTCTTGCCGCTGCCCGTGGGGCCGGTGACCAGGATCATTCCGTAGGGCTTGGCGAGCGCGTCCAGGTACAACTTGCGCTGGAAGTCCTCGTAGCCCAGCACCTCGATGCCGAGTTTGGCCGCGGTCGGGTCCAGGATACGCAGCACGACCTTCTCGCCGAACAGGGTCGGGCAGGAGTTCACGCGGAAGTCGATGGCCCGGTTCTTCGAGAGGCGCAGCTTGATGCGGCCGTCCTGGGGTATGCGCCGTTCGGCGATGTCCAGCCGGGACATGACCTTGAGGCGGGCGGTGACCTTGTTTGAGAGCGCCAGCGGGGGCGACGCCACCTGCTTGAGCACGCCGTCCAGACGGGTCCGCACGCGATAGGTCTTTTCGTAGGGCTCGAAGTGGATGTCGGAGGCGCCGCGCTTGATGGCGTCCAGCATGATCTTGTTGACGAAGCGCACCACCGGCGCGTCTTCGATGTCGTCACGCGCGACGTCGTCGCCCACGATGTCGTCGTCGCCGCCTGAGATCTCCAGGCTTTCGAGATCGAAATCGTCCTCGCCGAAGGATCCCATGGAGGTGTCGACGGCCTCGAGGGCCTTGCTGACCATCGCCGCGAGCTTGTCCTGCTCGACGATGATGGTGTCCACGCGCAGTCCGGACTGGAACTTGATTTCATCGATGGCGGGCAGGTCGGTCGGGTCGGCGACCGCGAGAAACAGCCGCTTGCCGCGCAGGACGAGTGGCAGCACCTGATGCTTGGCGAGCAGTCGCTGGTCGACCGACTTGACCGCCTCCATGTCGAGGTCGATCGCGTCCAGGTCGAGGAGCGGTACGCCGAACTCGGAAGCTGCCGCGATCGCGATCTTGCGGGCTTCGATCATCTGCCGGCCCACCAGGTAGGCCACCAGCGTGATGTGCTGGGCCTGCGCGCCCTTCAGCGCCTGGAGGACGGCGTCTTCAGGGATGAGGCCGTCCTGGACGAGCCGCCGGGACAGGCCGCCTAAGGCAGTATTGGTGGCGGAAACAGCCATAAGCTCCCTGGACTTCTACGTCCCTAGACGACTAACCCCGATCCTGCACGCCAGGTACGGGATCAAAGCAAGTGTAGTCTTACTAATAATGGCCGGGGGACGCAACCGGCAGATCCGAGGATTCGCACAGATTCCAGCGAGACAGGCCCGGGGGCGGGTACCCCCGGGAGGGCCAAAAAAGAAACGCCCCGCCAGGTGGCGGGGCGTTTGTTCGTCAGCCTTTACAGGCTTGACCGACTCGGCAGGGACTTACGGCCGGCAGGAAGAGGGCATGTACTTGTCTTCCAGATCCGGAGCAGCGTAGGCCGCCGTGTTGCCACCACCGGCGGTGCCCAAAAGGGCCGTGCCGTTCGGTACCGGAGCATTGCCGCAGCGCCAGACGACGCTGAGGTCCGGGGACTCGTAGGGCGTCAGGGTCAGGACCAGGCCATCAATAACCGTATTCACCTCGTTGCCATAGGTGATCGTGATCGTACCGTCTTCGACCTCCACGGATTCGACGTACTTGCCACTGGTATCGGTGGCGGTGGCCGTCATGCCAGCTGCCGTGCGATCCGCCGGCGCTTCGCCGCTGTTTGAGAAAGTTTCCGCGATCGAAGCCTTGGCCGCTGCAGCCAGCGTCAGGCCTTCAGAAACCTGGGCGCGAATGGTGTAGTCCTGGTAAGCCGGTATAGCGATGGCGGCCAGGATGCCGATGATGGCCACCACGATCATCAACTCGATGAGCGTGAAGCCCTGTTGGATTTTCTTGGTCATGTACGCACTCTCCTGATGGATTGAAAGGTTAGGCCGAAGCCTGCGACAGGAACTTTGCAGGTTCCGTGCCAGCAGTACTCGCCCAGTCGCATCTCCCTGATCTTAAAGAGAAAATGACTGCGGGACGGGGCCGGTCATCAAGCGGTGCAACATAAGCTTTTCCCAGTGCTGGCGCCGATCGGACGCTACGCGTCACTTTGTGACCCCCAGTGTCAGTCGATCCCGAGCTTCTGCATCCGGTAGCGCAGCGCCCGCAGGGTCAGCCCGAGGGTCCGGGCCGTGGCGGTCTTGTTGTAGCGGTGCTCCTTCAGGGCCGCGACGATGGTCTCCCGCTCGAGGGAGTCCAGCTTTGCACCCAGAAGGGGGCCGTCCGGAGCTGCGCCGGGCAGCGGTGCCTTCGGGACTTCCGATGGCGGTTCGCCGCCCTGCTGGTGAATCTGGATGTCGTCTGCGGTGATCACGTCGCCAGACAGCGCCACCGCTCGCTCCAGCACATTTTCGAGCTCGCGCACGTTGCCGGGGAAGCGGTACGCCGTAAGCTTCGCCCGGGCGTCCGGGGTGAGCGTCGCCGTCCCGGCCCCAAGGCGCCGCAAGATGTGTTCGGTCAGCAGTCCGGTGTCGGTGCCCCGGTCCCGCAACGGCGGCACGCGCAGCTCGATCACATTGATGCGGTAATAGAGGTCTTCCCGGAACTGCCCGCTGGCCACCAGGGCCCGCAGGTCCTTGTGCGTGGCCGACAGGATCCGCACGTCCACCGGCACCTCGGCCGTCTGGCCGATGGGGCGCAGGGTCTTTTCCTGGATGACGCGCAGCAGTTTCACCTGCATGGGCAGCGGCAGGTCGGCGATCTCGTCCATGAACAGCGTGCCCCCCTCGGCGGACTGGAAGAGGCCGGTCTTGTCGTTGACCGCGCCGGTGAACGAACCCTTGCGGTGGCCGAAGAACTCGCTCTCCATCAACTCACTGGGGATGGCTCCGCAGTTCACGGGCACGAACGGGGCCTCGGCCCGCGAGCCCTGCTCGTGGATCATGCGCGCCACCAGCTCCTTGCCCGTGCCCGACTCGCCGGTGATGTGCACCGGCGCCTGGCTCCGGGCTACCTTGCCGACGGTGTGGCGCAGGCGTTCGATCGTGGCGGACTCGCCGAGCAGCTGCGCCTTGCCGCCGGTCACGTCCGTTCGCGGTACCTTGAGCGCACTGCCAACGAGCTTGCGGAGAACCTTGACGTCGAGCGGTTTCGAGATGAAGTCGAAGGCGCCGGCCTTAAGTGCCCGCACGGCCGTTTCGACGTTGCCGTGGGCCGTGATCACCGCCACCGGTGTCTTGAGGCCCCGGGCCTGCATCCACTCGATCAGATCGAGCCCGTCGCCATCGGGCAGGCGCATGTCGGTCAGGCACAGCTGGAATTCCCGGCGGGCCAGCCGGTCCTTCGCAGTAGTCACGTCGCCGCACGTACTGGCCTCGATGTCCATGCGCTCGAGCGTCATCGCCAGGAGCTCCCGGATATCGGGCTCGTCGTCCACCACCAGTGCGACAGGTCGGGCCATCGTCACTGCTCCCAGCGGGCGGGGTCGGCGAAGACGACGCGGAACAGGCTGCCGGTACCACGACCGCCGCGCGACTCGTGGATCAGGGTTGCGCGATTGCACTCGCAGAGCTCGCGGGAGATGAACAGGCCGAGACCACTGCCGCCATTCCGCCCGGTGGCGAATGGCTCGAACATCTGCTCGCGCAGTGCTTCCGGAATGCCCGGACCGGAGTCCGCGACTTCAAGAAAAGGGCGGCGATTGCCAGACAGCCGGCCGAAGGCTATTTCCACCGCGATGCCGCCGTTGCCGCTGGCGTACTTCACCGCGTTCTCGCAGAGGTTCCAGACAATCTGGCGCAGGTGACTCGGGTCCATGCGCACTTCCACGTCCTCTGCCGGTATTACAGTGACCTGGCCTTCGTGGAGTTCGAGCGTGGAGCTGAACTCGGCGGCGAACTCCCGGGTCCAGCCAGCGAGGTAAATGAGCTCCGGGCGGCTGTTTTCCCGCCGCGACAGCTGTAGCACGTTCTCGACAATCTCGTTCACCCTGCGTGAATTCGTCTGGATGATATCGATCAGCCGGCGGTCATCCGGGTTGAGGCTCGCGGATTCCTCCAGCAGCTGGCTGGCGTGACTGAGCGCGCCCACCGGATTGCGGATTTCGTGGGCGATGCTCGCTGACAGGCGGCCGAGTGCCGCCAGCTTGCTCTGCTGCACCTTCTGCGCGAGGAGTCCTGCATCTTCAAGAAACATGAGGACCGGCCCGTCTTCCCGGCCGCCCAGCGGTGCCAGGTAGGCGTTGATGCGTGTGCTGCCGTCCGCCGAGAGGAAGGAGGGCGGCTGCAGCAGCGGATTGCCCTGGCGCCGCCAGTCCGCCAGCATGCGACTCAAATGCGGGGCGAGCCGCGCGAGGTCCTGCCCCGGCTCCCGCGTCAGGATACCGGCGTGTTCCGCCGCCGACTGGTTGATCAGCCGGATCTTGTTGGTTTCGTCCACCACCACGATGCTCTCGCGCAGATTCTGGATGACGTACTCATTCAACTGCGCAAGATTGGCCAGGTCGATGCCGCGCTGTCTGGCGAGCGCCTCGCTTTCTTCGAGACGTCGCGCCATCGGGTACGCTGCCGAGGCAATCATGAAGATGATCGCGCCCAGCACCCCGGCGGCGACAAATTCCCCGCTCGGCGCCGTCGCGTCCAGCACGTTGACGGACTGCTCCACGAGCAGGCCGAGTGCCGCCACGGCCGCAGCGAAAAAGGCCTGCCGTCCGCGCAGCGTGAGGCTGGCCGCGCCGACGAAGACGACGAGCAGCCCACCGATGCCACTCTTGATGCCACCGCTCGCGTGCATGAGCAGCGTCACCGCCAGAATATCCGCGGCCAGTTCGAGCAGCGCCAGGCGTGGGCGGATGGCGGGGCGTTGCCAGTGCCAGCCGAGCAGCAGGAGTGCAAACGCACAGTAGACGGCGGCGGTGCTGAGGAAGAGCTGCGGATTGACCACGCCAAGGATCGGCGCCTGCGGGAACCCCAGGGCCAGCACGAGCATGCTCGCGCCGATGGCGGCGCGGAACACGCCGACGAAGCGGAGAATTCGCCGGGAGACGTCGTTGCCGACGGTTCGGGTGAAATCCTCTGCGGAAGTGCGCAGTGGTTCGTGCAGCGCCTGTTCGGCAGTGGCCATGCGTGCAGACCGGGAATACCAACGGTCATTATGTCTGCCGGCGCGCCCGGATGCGCGGGCGGTTGCGTGACCGCCCTCGCACTTTCACAGGGCGCGCAATTCCCCCACAATAGGCGGCTTCCGACGCGGGCACAGCGGCATGAACCTTCACGAATACCAGTCCAAAGAGCTGTTCCGGCGCTTCGGTATCCCGGTTCCCGGCGGCGAAGTCGTTGCCAGTCCGGCCCAGGCCGTGGCGGCTGCAGGTCGCCTTGCCGGCAACATGGGTGGCAAGGCGGGCGACAAGCCGGGTGACAAGGGCGATGCCGGTGGCAATATTTGGGTCGTGAAGGCCCAGGTGCACGCGGGCGGCCGGGGCAAGGCCGGGGGCGTGAAGCTGGCCCGCAGCCCGGAGGAAGTCGGGCAGCTGGCGCGGGCCATGCTCGGCACCCGGCTCGTGACCAAGCAGACCGGCCCCCAGGGCATGCCAGTGAACCAGGTGTACGTGGAGTGCGGCAGCGACATCGCCCGCGAGCTGTACCTGAGCCTGCTCGTTGACCGCAGCCGGGAACGAATCGCCTTCATCGGCTCGGCTGCCGGCGGCATGGACATCGAGGAAGTCGCGGCGAAGACGCCGGAGAAGATTCTCACCACCGTGGTCAATCCGGCGGCCGGCCTGCAGCCGCATCAGGCGCGGCAGCTCGGCTATGGCCTGGGCCTCACCCATTCGCAGGTCAACCAGTTCGTCACGATGGCGACCAGGCTGTACAAACTGTTCAACGACTGCGATGCCACACTGCTGGAGGTCAATCCGCTCATCGTCACCAAGGCGGGTGACCTGGTGGCGCTGGACGGCAAGATCAACATCGACGACAACGCCCTCTTCCGGCAGCAGGACCTGCAGACGATGCGGGATCCCAGTCAGGAAGACGAGATGGAGCGGCGGGCGGCCGAGCACGATCTCAACTACGTCTCCCTGGATGGCAACATCGCCTGCATGGTGAACGGCGCGGGCCTCGCCATGGCCACCATGGATCTCATCAAGCTCCACGGCGGTGCCCCGGCCAACTTTCTCGACGTGGGCGGCGGCGCCACCCCGGAGCGGGTAGCAGAGGCCTTCAAGCTGATTCTCTCGAACTCGCAGGTCAAGGCCATCCTCGTGAATATCTTCGGTGGCATCGTCCGCTGCGACCTGATTGCCGAAGGCATCATCCGGGCGGTGCACGACGTGAAGGTGGCGGTACCCGTGGTGGTGCGGCTCGAAGGCACCAACGTGGACCAGGGCCGGAAGATGCTGAAAGACAGCGGCCTGGCCATCACCCCCGCCGACGACCTGACGGATGCCGCACGCAAGGCCGTGGCCCCGCGCCTTCCTGGCCAGCTCGCCGATGGCCTGCTCGATCTCGGCGAAGGAGAGCC